>JBEKFY010000009.1:0-105522 GCA_050013095.1 Anaerolineales bacterium
ACGACGTCAACCTGACCGTCCAGCTGATCGTCCCGGTCGCCCTCGAGCAGGGCTCCAAATTCGCCATCCGCGAAGGCGGCCTGACCGTCGGCGCGGGCGTCATCACCAAGATCGTCGAATAAGGAAAGTTATGGCCAAACAAAAGATCCGCATCCGCCTGAAAGCGTATGACCACCGCGTCCTCGACCAGTCTGCCAAGCGGATTGTCGAAACCGCCGAGCGTTCCGGCGCCCATGTCGTCGGCCCGGTACCCTTGCCAACCAAGATAGAACGGTTTACAATACGACGCTCGACATTCATCGACAAGGACTCGCACGAGCACTTTGAGATCCGTACGCACAACCGCATGATCGATGTCCTGGATCCTGACTCCAAGACGATCGACATGCTGATGCGCTTAAATCTGCCGGCGGGTGTGGATATCGAGATCAAGATCTAAACCTCAGTATGCGCTGGGGCCCTCGGGCCCGGCGCTGACGACAGCGCAAGAGCGGTGCTGCCCGTGGGCCCCCAAACCTCCATGTGCCGCGGCAGGCCGGCTGACTGTGCTGTAGCGGAGATGATGCAGCCAAGCCCAGGCTGACAGTCTCGCCGATGATTGGAAGGAGAAAACCGAGCATGTTGAAAGGGCTGATTGGCAAGAAGATCGGCATGACCCAGATCTTCGATGAGGCCGGTGCGGCTGTCCCGGTCACTCTGATCGAAGCTGGGCCTTGCTATGTAACGCAGGTACGCCTTCCGGAAAAGGAAGGCTACGCAGCGGTCCAACTCGGCTTTTCCGAGGCCAAACCCAAGCGCCTGACGGGCGGGGAACTGGGTCACCTCAAGAAGAACGAGCTGCCCCCGCTGCGTTTTTTGCGCGAGTTCCGCATCAAGGATCCCGCCCACAAGGCCGGTGACAAGGTGACCGTGGAGATCTTCAAGGTGGGGGAGCGCGTCGATGTGGTCGGCACCAGCAAGGGCAAGGGCTTTGCCGGGGTGGTTAAACGCTACCATTTTGCCGGCGGTCCGAAGACGCACGGTGCGTCTGACCGGCTGCGCGCCCCCGGTTCGTCCTCCTCCACCACCACCCCGGGCCGTGTCTACCGGGGCTCGCGGCGGCCTGGACACATGGGACGTGAACGCGTGACCGCCCAGAGCTTGAAGGTCGTCCTGGTGGACGCCGAGCGCAACCTGCTCGGGGTGAGGGGAGCCGTCCCGGGACCGAAGGGCGCGCTGCTCATGATCAAGGATGCGCGCAAAGCTTAGGCGCGGCGGATGGGAGCTGAAGTTATGAAAGTGGATGTTTTTAACCTGAAAGGCGAGAAGGTCAAGACGGCCGAACTGCCCGCCGCGATCTTTGAAGCTCCGGTCAATGTGGACCTGATGCATCAGGCCTATGTCCAGCAGATCGCCAACGCGCGCCTGGGGACCCACAAGACCAAGACCCGCAGTGAAGTATCGGGCGGCGGCAAAAAGCCCTGGAAGCAGAAGGGCACCGGCCGTGCCCGCCAAGGGTCCACGCGCGCCCCGCAGTGGGTCGGTGGCGGCAAGATCCATACCCCCCACCCGCACAAGTACACCCAGCACATGCCCCGCCAGATGCGGCGGGCAGCCCTGCGCTCGGCGCTCTCGGCCAAGGCGGCCGAGTCCGGCGTGGTCCTCCTGGACGAGCTTTCCCTGCCCGAGGCGAAGACCCGCCTGATGGCGCAGGCGCTGAACCTGCTGGTCGGCGACGCCACCGTGCTCATCCTCTTCCCCGAGAAGGATGACCATTACGAGGCGGTCTCCCGCTCGACCAATAACCTCCCGGATGCCAAGCTGCTGCAGGCGAGCTACCTGAACATCCGGGATCTCCTGGGCTATGAAAAACTCGTCATGCCGCTGGCGGCGCTCGACGTGTTGAAGAACGTTCTAATACAGGAGGCAGCATGACGACGATCTATGACGTGCTCCGCCGCCCGCTGGTCACGGAAAAGTCGAATTACCAGTCCAGAAAGCTGCACCAGTATGCCTTCGAAGTGACCTCCGATGCCACGCGCAGCCTGGTCAAGGATGCCGTGGAAACGATGTTCTCGGTCACGGTGCTCAAGGTGAACATCATGAACACCCCGGGGAAACGCAGCCGCCGGGCCAAGAGCCGCCGGCTGCTGGCGCGCACCACCGGCTTCAAAAAAGCCGTCGTGACCCTGGCCGAGGGTTCGACCCTCGAGATCTTTGAAGGGGTGAAGTAATGGCTGTCAAGAAATACAAACCCACCACCCCCGGCCAGCGCGGCATGACCGGATACACGTTCGAGGAGATCACCAAGAGCACCCCCGAGCGCAGCCTGATCATCGAACGGCGCGGCCACGGCGGGCGCAATTCCTACGGCAAAATCACCGTCCGCCATCGCGGCGGCGGCCACCGGCGTGCCATCCGCCTCGTGGACTTCAAGCGCGATAAGCACGACATCCCGGCCAAAGTGGCGGCGATCGAATACGATCCGAACCGCACGGCACGCCTGGCGCTGCTCTTCTATGCCGATGGCGAGAAGCGCTACATCGTCGCCCCCCTCGGCCTGAAGGTCGGGGATACAGTCGTATCCGGCGCGCAGGCGGAGATCCGGCCTGGCAACAGCCTGCCGCTCTCCAATATCCCGGTCGGCACGATGGTCCACAATATCGAACTGCAGAAGGGCAAGGGCGGGCAGATGGTCCGTTCGGCCGGTGGGGCGGCACAGCTCCTGGCCAAGGAAGGCGAGTACGCCCAGATCCGCCTGCCTTCGGGCGAGGTGCGCCTGGTCCTGCAGGTCTGCTACGCTACGATCGGGCAGGTCGGCAACCTCGACCACTCCAACATCAAGCTGGGCAAGGCCGGCCGCAAACGCCACCTGGGCATACGCCCGACGGTGCGCGGCTATGCCATGTCCCCGCGCGACCACCCGCACGGGGGTGGGGAAGGCCGCCAGCCAACCGGCATGCCGGGTCCGAAAACCCCGTGGGGCAAGCCGGCCCGCGGCTACAAGACCCGCCGCAACAAGCGGACGAACCAATACATCGTGCGCCACCGCAGCAAGTCGAACCGCTGAGGTGGAGAGAGCTTACGAGGTGAACTGATATGTCGCGTTCATTAAAGAAGGGGCCCTACGTCGCCCCGAAACTGCTCAAGAAGATCGAAGCGATGAACCAGAAAGGTGAGAAAAAGGTCATCCGCACCTGGAGCCGCGCCAGCGTGATCTTTCCGCAGATGGTGGGCCACACCATCGCGGTCCACGACGGCCGCCGCCATGTGCCGATCTACATCACCGAGAACATGGTCGGTCACCGCCTGGGTGAGTTCGCTCCGACGCGCCTGTTCCGCGGCCATGTGACCGCCGAAAAGGTCGCCAAGGTTGTACCTCCGGCTGCACCGGCAGCCTAGGAGTCAGACGATGCCTCACGATATTCGTGCACAGTTGCGTTATCTCTCCATCTCAGCCCAGAAGGTCCGCCTGGTCGTCGATACGGTGCGCGGCAAGGATGCCGTCCAGGCCATGGAGATCCTGCGCTTCATGCCCCAGACAGCCGCCCAGCCGGTGGCGAAGCTCCTGGCCTCCGCCGTGGCGAACGCCGAGGAGAATTTCGGGGTCAGCCGGGACAACCTGTACGTCGCCAAGATCTACGCGGATGAAGCCCCCACGCGCAAGTGGCGCCGCTTCGGGGCGCGCGGCCGCTTCAAGCCGCTCCTGCGCCGTTCCTCGCATGTGACTGTCGTCCTGCATGAGCGGGAGGCCGCCTAGGCGGCCCGCTCGGGACTCGAAGGAGAAATTATGGGTCGCAAAGTTCATCCGATCGGCTATCGTCTGGCTGTCACTCAGGACTGGCGCGGCAAGTGGTTTGCCGAAGGCGCCCAGTACCGTGAGCAGCTCAATCAGGATTTCGCCATTCGTGACCTGATTCGCGGGGAAGCGGGCCGGGCGGGGGTTTCGCGCATCGATGTCGAGCGCTACCCCGGAAAGCTCAAGGTGGCGGTCTTCACGGCGAAGCCTGGCATTTTGATCGGCCGCAAAGGCGAGGGCATCAAAAAGATCCGCGTCAGCATGGAAGGGCTTACCGGCAAGAAGGTCGACCTGGACATCAAGGAGATCAAGGCCCCCGACTGCGACGCCTACCTGGTGGCCCACAACATCGCCGACCAGCTCGAGCGCCGCATCAGCTACCGGCGCGCCATGAAGCGCGCCATCCAGCAGGCCATGCGCCAGGGCGCCCAGGGCATCAAGATCGAGGTCGGCGGCCGGTTGGGCGGAGCCGAGATGGCCCGCAACGCCTGGCTGCGCGATGGCCGCGTACCGTTGCAGACCCTGCGGGCGGACATCGATTTTGCCCGCGCAGATGCTTCAACCACCTACGGCCGCATCGGCGTGAAGGTGTGGATCTACAAGGGCGATATGAAGCCCGAAGGCGAAGAGAAGGTCGAGACGACCGAGGGCGTCTACGTCAGTGAGTAGACGGGCCCTGGGTGAAATGAGGAATGTGTCATGTTGATGCCAAAACGCGTGAAATACCGCAAACAGATGCGCGGACGGATGAAGGGCAAGGAATCGCGCGGCGTAGAGATCTCCTTCGGGGATTACGGCCTGCAGGCGCTTGAGCCGGGCTGGGTCACCGCCCGTCAGATCGAGGCTGCCCGGCGGACCCTAGTGCACGCCATGAAGCGGCGTGGCAAAGTCTGGATCCGCATCTTCCCCGATAAACCCTACACCCGCAAGCCCCCGGAAACCCGCATGGGCAAGGGCAAGGGCAATGTGGAGTACTGGGTCTCGGTGGTCAGACCCGGCCGGGTGATGTTCGAGGTCGGCGGCCTGGATGAGGCCACCGCCCGTGAGGCTTTGAGGCTCGCCAAGCGCAAGTTCGCCATCAAGACCAAGGTCATCGCCCGCCACGACCTGGCCGCAGGAGAGCAGGCATGAAAGCCGCAGAGATCCGCAAGTTGACGGTGGAAGAGATGGAGGCCAAACTGTCGGACACCCGCGAGGAGCTGATGAAAATGCGTTTCCAGCAGGTGACCGGCCAGTTGACCGATACCAACCGCCTGGGCCAGCTGCGCCACGATATTGCGCGCCTGCAGACCATTTTGAAGGAACGTGCCCAGACCCCCGTCCAGGAAGGTGAAGCATGAACGAGCGTCGTCGCATAACCGGCGTCGTCACCAGCAATAAAATGACCAAGACCGTGGTGGTCGAGATCAGCCGGACTTTCCGTCATCCGCTTTACCGCAAGGTCGTGCATTCGAGCCGGCGGGTCAAGGCCCACGATGAGCTGGGGTGCCAGATCGGCGACCAGGTCCAGATCGTGGAGAGCCGGCCGCTCTCGAAGGAAAAGCGCTGGGTGGTCGAGACGATCCTCAAGCACGAGGCGCGCATCGCCGAGCCCGAATTGGAAACGGGCGTGGAGACGCAACCATGATCCAGCAGGAAACAAAAGTCAAGGTGGCGGACAACACCGGCGCCCGCGAGATCCTGGTGATCCACGTCATGGGAGGGTCGCGCCGTCGCTACGGGGCGGTCGGCGATATCGTGGTGGGCACAGTCAAGTCAGCCGCGCCGCAGGGCACCGTCAAGAAGTCAGATATCGTCAAGGCCGTGATCGTGCGCTGTTCCAAGGAATGGCGCCGGGAGGACGGTTCCTACATCCGCTTCGATGACAACGCCGCGGTCATCCTGGACACCGACGGCCAGAACCCGAAGGGCAGCCGCATCTTTGGCCCGGTGGCCCGCGAGCTGCGCGAGAAGGGCTTCATGAAGATCGTCAGCCTGGCCCCGGAAGTGCTCTAGGCTGCTTGAGGAGCGAAGGATGAAAGTCAAGATTCGAAAAGGCGATACGGTCGAAATTATCAGCGGGAAGCTCGAAGACCACGGCAAGCGCGGCGAGGTCATCAAGGTCCTGCCGGACGTGGCGCGGGTGGTGGTGCAGGGCGTGAATGTCCGCACCAAGCATCAGCGCCAGGTCCAGACGCAGGGACGCACGATCAACCCCGGCCGCATTAAATTCGAGGCGCCCATCCATATTTCGAACGTCATGCTGGTTTGCCCGAAGTGCAGCGAACCGACCCGGGTCGCTGTCCAGCGCGACGAGAGCGGCTCGCATCGGGTCTGCAAGCACTGCCAGGCGTTGATCGATTAGCCTCCCGGAGAATAGTGAGTCATGAACAGAATGCAGGAAAAGTACCAGAAGGAAGCGGTCCCGGCCTTGAGCAAGGCGTTCCAGTTCAAGAACATCATGCAGGTGCCGCGCATCGAAAAGATCGTGATGAACATCGGCCTGGGCGAAGCCATGGACAACCCCAAGGCGCTCGAGGCGGCCATGAACGACGTGGCCACCATCACTGGGCAGAAACCGGTGATGACCAAGGCCCGCAGAAGCATTGCCAATTTCAAATTGCGTGAGGGCCGCATCATTGGCACGAAGGTCACCCTGCGCGGCGATAAGATGTGGGCTTTTCTCGACCGCCTGGTCAATACCGCCCTGCCGCGCGTGCGGGACTTCCGCGGCGTCTCTCCGGAGGCCTTTGACGGGCGCGGCAACTACACCCTCGGGTTGCGCGAACAGCTGATCTTCCCGGAGATCGAGTACGATAAGATCGATAAAATCCGAGGCATGGAGATCACCATCGTGACCTCGGCGAAATCTGACGATCATGCACGGCTGCTGCTTCAGATCCTGGGCATGCCGTTCAAGAAAGAAGTGTAACTATGGCGAGCGTCTGCATGAAATACCGTGAACAGCGGCGGAAGTATCCCACCCAAGTACGCAATCGCTGCAGCCGCTGCGGCCGGCCGCGCGGGTACATTCGCCGGTTCGGGTTGTGCCGGATCTGCTTCCGCGAGCTGGCGCTGGAGGGGAAGATCCCCGGCGTCATCAAAGCATCCTGGTAGCCGGATGGAGATACGCATATGAGCATGTCCGATCCTATTGCCGATATGTTGACCCGCGTGCGCAACGCGGTGCTGAGCGGCCAGCCGATGACCGCCATGCCTTGTTCGAAGGTCAAGGTGGAAATTGCCAAGATCCTGAAGGAAGAGGGCTACCTGGAGACCTATGAGGTCGCCGACGGCGAACGGCCGAGCCAGAAGGTTCTGCGCCTGCGCATTAAGTACCTCGGGGAGCGCCGGGAGCGGCATCCGGTGATCACTGGGCTCGAGCGGATCAGCCGTCCGGGCAGGCGCATCTACACCAAGAAGCAGGATATCCCCTGGGTGCTCTCCGGGCTCGGGGTGGCCATCCTTTCGACCCCCAAGGGGATCATGACCGGAGCGCGCGCCCGCCAGCTGGGCGTCGGCGGTGAGATCCTGTGTAAGATCTGGTAAGAGAGGAGGAAGTCTCGTGTCTCGTGTTGGCAGATTACCGGTGGTCATCCCGGCGGGCGTGCAGGTGGAGGTCAAGGGGTCGAGCGTGCGGGTGAAGGGCCCGAAGGGCGAGCTTCAGCGCGCTTTTGCCCCGTCGATGGGCATCGTGATGGAAAAGGGCCAGCTCGTGGTCTCCCGCAATTCGGACCTGCCTGCGGAACGGGCCTTGCATGGGACAACCCGCGCGGTCCTCGCGAATATGATCCAGGGCGTCAGCGCCGGTTTCGAACGCGTCCTGGAGATCGAGGGGGTCGGTTACCGGGCCGAGCTGAATGGCAAGAACCTGGTATTGTACATGGGTTATTCCCACCCGGTCGAGATGGTCCCCCCGGCGGGAATCTCCTTTGATGTGGATGCCAAGACGCGCCAGATCATGGTGCGCGGCTATGACAAGGAACAGGTCGGGCAGACGGCAGCCGATGTCCGCAATGTCCGCCCGCCGGAACCCTATCATGGCAAAGGCCTTCACTACCTGGGTGAACACATTCGTCGCAAGGCTGGCAAGGCCGGAAAGGCAGCGGTGTAAGCGATGGCTCAGAAAACTCGTGCGGTGGCACGCGACCGGCGGCATGCCCGCGTGCGCCTCGGGATTGCAGGCACACCCCAGAGGCCGCGCCTCGCGGTCTTCCGCAGCCTGTCGGAGATCTACGCGCAGGTCATCGACGACCAGGCTGGCCACACCCTCGTTTCCGCCTCCTCGATCGACCCGGACCTGCGGGCCCGGATCAAGGGCTTGAAGAAGATCGAGCAGGCGAAACTGGTCGGCCAGGCGGTCGCGGAGCGCGCCAAAGGAAAAGGCATCAAAACGGTGGTCTTTGACCGCGGCGGATTCAAGTACACCGGCCGGGTCAAGTCGCTGGCGGACGGTGCCCGCGAAGGCGGACTGGATTTCTAAAGGCCGGATTGGAGAACCATGGTTGAATACCAGGCAAGTGCACTCGAACAAGCTGAACAACTCGATGAGCGCGTGATCGAAATCGCCCGCGTGGCGAAGGTGGTAAAGGGCGGCCGGCGCTTCCAGTTCCGGGTCACGGTGGTCGTGGGTGACAACCGCGGCAAGGTCGGCATGGGCATCGGCAAGGCCAATGCCGTCCCGGATGGCATGCGCAAGGCGACCGAGCGCGCCCATAAGAACATGCACAAGATCTTCCTTTCCGGGACGACCATCCCGCACGAGGTGACCGGCAAGGTCGGCGGTGCCATCATCCTGCTCAAACCGGCCTCACCCGGGACGGGCGTCATCGCCGGCGGCGGCGTGCGGGCCGTGCTGGAGGCCTCCGGCATCCATGACATCCTGACCAAGTCGCTCGGGTCCTCGAACGTGCTCAACATCGTCCAGGCGACCTTCCTGGCCCTGGGGAGCCTCAAGTCGCCCCAGGAAGAGGCCGCCCGGCGCGGCAAACCGGTCGAAGAGCTGCTGCCCTTCTGGGAGAGGAGAAAGAAGCATGGCTAAGAAGACCTCGGAAGGCAAGACCCTGAAGGTCACCCTGGTGCGCAGCCCGATTGGATATCCCCAGCCGCAGAAAGCGACCGTGCGCGCCCTGGGCCTGCGCCACATGCACCAGGTCGTTGAACACCAGGACACGCCCGCCCTGCGCGGGATGCTTGCCAAGGTGATCCATCTGATCCGTATCGAAGAGTAGGCAAGAAGATGAAGCTGAACGATCTCAAACCCAATCTCGCCAAGAAACACCGCAAGCGCAAGGGTCACGGCATCTCCGCCGGCCAGGGCAAGACCGCCGGCCGCGGCACCAAGGGCCAGGGGGCGCGCACCGGGGAAGGCGGCCACCTGTACCGACAGGGCGGGAACCTGCCGTTCTTTCGCCGGCTGCCGTTCATCCGCGGCAAGGGCTTTACCCCGCCGACCGAAGTCGAGTTCAATGAAGTCAACCTGGACCAGCTCGAGCGCTTCAAGGCCGATGCCAAGATCACGCCGGAGAGCCTGGCGGAAGCGGGCCTGCTGCGCGATCCGCGCAACCCGGTGGTCATTCTCGGCCGGGGTGAGCTGAAATCGGCCCTTAAGGTGCGCGTTCAGCGCGTCAGCGCCGGAGCGCGAGCAAAGATCGAGGCCGCCGGCGGGACGGTGGAGCTCACCGGGTAATTCCCGGCGAGGAGGCTTCTGATATGAAAACGGCGTTCTCGGGTTGGCGTTATCTGTGGAAGTCTGCGGACATCCGCCGCAAACTGCTGATCACCCTGCTCCTCCTCGTGATCTATAACCTGGCATCCTATGTCCCTGTGCCGGGGATCAACGGCACGGCCCTGAAACAGCTGATGTCGAGCCTGACCAGTTCCGGTTCCTTCTTCAACTTCCTCGACATGCTGTCCGGGGGTACCATCAGCCGCTTCTCGCTGCTGGCGATGGGTGTCTACCCTTACATCACAGCCCAGATCATCCTGCAGCTGCTCGTGCCCATCATCCCCGCCCTGCAGCGGCGGATGGAGGAGGACCCGCGCGAGGGCCGCAAGTGGATGGAGAAGTGGACCTACTACATAGCCATTCCCATGGCGGTGCTCTCCGCCATCGGGCAGATCAACATTTTCAATGCCTACGCCGCGCAGGCCAACCTGGGCCAGATCGTTCCTTTCAGCCTGAGCGGCACTCAACTGCTGCCCTCCCTGGCGGTGCTGTTCAGCATGCTCGGAGGGACGATGTTTGCCATCTGGCTGGGTGAGCTGATCTCCGAATACGGCATCCGCGGCCAGGGCCTGTCCCTGATCATCTTCGCCGGGATCGTGGCGAAAATTCCGAGCAACCTGGGCGCGCTCCTGGCCGATAAGCAGCACGGGGTGATCCTGGTCATCTCGGCGCTCGTGGTCATCATCGCGGTGGTCTTTGCGATCGTCGTCGTCCAGGCGGGCCGCCGCAATGTGCCGGTGATGTATCCGGGACGCCGGGTCGGAAACCGCATGTCCATGCCGGTCAAAGGCTCGCTGCCGCTCATGGTCAACCTGGCAGGCATGATCCCGCTGATCTTCGGCAGCGCACTGCTGCAGTTCCCGGCCATCATCAGCAGCTACTTCCTCAGCTCGAAGAATGCCTCGATCAAGGCCTTCGCCAACGGCGTCTACACCACGTTTAACAGCACCGGTTCCAACGCCTGGGTGTACTGGTTGTTGTATTTCCTGATGGTGGTGCTCTTCACCTTCTTCTATACCGATGTGTTGTTCACCCAGCAGAACTACGGTGAGAACTTGAAGCGGGTGGGCGCCCAGATCCCGGGTGTCAACCGGGGCACGCCGACCCAGAAGTACCTGACGAAGGTCCAGCGCCGCATCACCTTACCGGGAGCGGTCTTCCTGGGCATGGTGGCAATCCTGCCCTTCTTCATCAACCTGATCCTGCAGGCGGCCAAGATCGGCTCCACGGCCTCGAACTCGACCCTCTTCCTGGTCACCTCCGCCGGCTTGCTGATCGTGGTAGGCGTCGTGCGGGATACGTTCCAGAACATCGAGGCCGAGCTGAAGTTGCACGGCTACGAGGATTCGCTGCTCGTCCGGTAGAAACGCATGCCCAAGTATATCGTCCTGCTCGGACCTCCCGGGGTCGGCAAAGGTACCCAGGCGAAGAGAATCGCCGAGCATGCCCGGTTGCCCCACATCTCCTCTGGGGACCTGTTCCGGGAGAACATTAAAAACGGAAGCCAGCTTGGAAAACAGGCCGAATCCTACATTAATAAGGGCGAGCTGGTCCCGGATGATGTGACGATCGCCATGATCCGTGACCGCCTCTCCCGTCCGGACTGCCGGGACGGGGCGCTCCTGGATGGTTTCCCACGCACGACCGTTCAGGCGGAGGCCCTGGCGAAGCTGCTGGCCGAATTTTCCGGACGGGTGAACTTCGTCCCGTACATCACCGCCTCCGAAGCGACCCTGGTCGAGCGCCTGAGCGGGCGCTGGATCTGTCAGGCCCAGGGGCACGTCTTTCACGAGAAGTACAACCCGCCCAAGAAGGCCGGGGTGTGCGACATCGATGGTTCAGAACTGCGCCAGCGTGAGGACGACCGGGCGGAGACCGTCAAGAGGCGGATCCAGGTCTATTTCCAGCAGACCGCGCCCTTGATCGCCTATTACCGGGAACGCGGCCTGCTGGCAGAGGTCAACGGCGCGCAACCGATCGAAAAGGTCACTGCCGACCTGATGACGGTCTTGGAAAAATAACATGGCTTGGGACCGGGACATTCATATCAAGAACCCTGCCGAAATAGTCTTGATGCGCGAGGCGGGAAGAGTCAATGCCCTGGCGCTCGCGGCCGTGCGGGAGATCATCCGGCCCGGCGTGACGACCGCAGACCTCAACGCGGCTGCTGAGGAACTGCTGCGGAAGCACAACGCCTACTCGCCTTTCAAGAACTACGGCCAACCGCCATATCCGGCCTCGATCTGCACCAGCGTCAACGAAGAACTGGTGCACGGCATCCCGGGGAAGCGGAAATTGAAGGAAGGCGACATCATCTCTGTGGATTGCGGGGCGGTCGTCGAGGGGTTTGTCGGCGACGCAGCCTTTACGGTCGGGGTCGGGGAGGTTTCTGACACCGCCCGCAACCTGATGGCGGTGACCGAACAGGCGCTCTCGGTGGCGATCGCCATGATGCGCCCCGGGAACAAGACCGGCGACATTTCGGCGGCGATCCAGCAGTACGTGGAGAGCCAGGGCCTGTATGTCGTCCGGGAATACACCGGACACGGTGTTGGCCGGAAAATGCACGAAGGGCCGCAGGTCCCCAACTACGGCACGCCGGGTACGGGGGTCCCGTTGCGGCCAGGGCTGACGATCGCCCTCGAGCCGATGGTGCTGGTCGGCACGTATAAGACCCGCGTGCTGGCGAACCAGTGGACCGTGGTCTCCGCGGACGGGTCGTTGACGGCCCACTTCGAACACTCGGTGGCCGTCACCGAAGGCGCCCCTCTGATCCTGACGCTTCCCTGACCCGCCCGGGGGCCGGACGAAACTGGACGGAAGTGGTTAGAGCATGTATAATCAAATCTTTGGCTGGACTACTGGAAGAGAAGAGTAAGGAGTATTGCGATCATGAAAGTATCACCCTCCATTCGCAAGCGCTGCGCGAAGTGCAAGGTTGTCAAGCGCAAGGGCAGATTGTATATCATCTGCGAGAATCCGAAGCACAAACAGCGACAAGGATAGCAGACCATGGCCAGAATTGAAGGTGTTGACCTACCGCGTAATAAACGCGTGGAAGTTGGCCTGAACTATCTGTTCGGCATCGGCCCGGCGCGCTCGCGCCAGATCCTGGCTGCGACCAAGATCAACCCAGATACGCGCGTCAAGGACCTGACCGAAGGGGAGGTCTCGGCCATCCGGGACTACATCGCCAAGAACTGGAAGGTCGAAGGCGATCTGCGCCGTGAAGAACAGATGAACATCAAGCGCCTGGTCGAGATCGGCTGTTATCGCGGCCTGCGCCACCGCCGCAACCTGCCGGTCCACGGGCAGCGCACCCGCACCAACGCCCGAACCCGCAAGGGTCCGAAGAAGACCGTTGCCGGGCGCGGACGCCGCCGCGGCGGGAAGAAGTAAGTCATGAGGAGCGAGTGAGAGAGTATGGCTCAAACTGTGCGTAGTGCGCGCCGCGCCGGCGGCGCCAAGAAAGGCAAGCGGGCCCTGTCCTCCGGGCAGGTGCATGTATTTGCTTCATTCAATAATACGATCGTCACGGTGACCGACACGGACGGTAACACCCTGTGCTGGGGCAGCGCCGGGTCGGCCGGCTTCAAGGGATCCCGCAAGAGCACGCCCTTCGCGGCCAGGCTCGCGGCCGAGCAGGCCATCAAGGCTGCCCAGGCGATCGGCATCCAGGAAGTGCAGCTCTTTGTCAAGGGCCCGGGGCCAGGTCGTGAATCGGCGATCCGCGCCGTCCAGTCCATGGGGCTCAAGGTCAAATCCATCTCGGATCAGACCCCCATCCCGCACAACGGCTGCCGGCCTCCCAAGAAGCGCCGCGTCTAGTTTTGGCTGAGAGAAGGAAGAGCGTATGGCGAAAGAATTAGGGCCGGTTTGCAAACTCTGCCGGCGAGAAGGTGAGAAGTTGTTCCTGAAGGGTGAGCGCTGCTTCACCCCGAAGTGCGCGTTTGAGCGCCGCAGCTTTGTGCCCGGTCAGCACGGTCCGACCGGCAGCCGCGGCAGTCGCCGCGGTGGCACCGGGCGCGAGTCGGACTATGCCAAGCAGCTGCGCGCCAAACAGAAGGCGCGCCGCATTTACGGTGTCTATGAGCGCCAGTTCCGCCGCTATTACGGCAAGGCTTTGAAAGCGCGCGGGATCACCGGCCTGATGCTGCTGCAGATCCTGGAGAGCCGCCTGGATAATGTGGTCTTCCGGCTGGGCTATGCCACAAGCCGCGCCCAGGCACGGCTCCTGGTCACGCATGGGCATTTCACGGTCAACGGCCGGCGTACGGACGTCCCGTCCATGACGGTTGCCGTTGGCGATGTGATCGCCGTGCGGGACGGTTCGCGCGAATCCACCTATTTCAAGGACCTGGTCCCGCGCGCCGAGACCCGCAATGCTCCGGCCTGGCTGGGGCGGGACCTGAACGGTCTCTCGGGCAGCGTCCTGCGCCTGCCGGAACGCGCTGAGATCGACGGCAACCTGAACGAACAGCTTATCGTCGAGTACTACTCGCGCTAAAGCGAGTTGGCTTTCCTAGACGCGGCGTACCGTTTTGTACGCCGGGAAGAGGTGTACCGTGACCGTTACGAACATGGTGATGCCCAAGATCGAACGCGAGGCGGAAGCACGCAATTATGGCAAGTTCATCATCAGCCCGTTGGAGCACGGTTATGGTGTCACGCTCGGCAACTCCCTGCGCCGGGCCATGCACGCATCCCTGGAGGGCGCGGCCGTAACCTCGATCCGCATCGCGGATGTCCTGCATGAGTTCAGCGACATCCCGGGCGTGCGCGAGGACGTGCTGCAGGTCATGCTACAGATCAAGCAGCTCCGCCTGGTGCTGGAAGGGGTCGATACCACGCGCATGCACCTGGAAGTGCGCGGGGAGGGGGTTGTGACGGCGGCGGATATCATCACCCCGCCGGAGGTCAAGATCATCAACCCGGACCTGTACCTGTTCACGGCCGACAGTGCCAAGACCCGCCTGGACATCGAATTCAACGTCGAACGCGGACGCGGCTATTCGCCGTCCAATGAGCGCGGGCGCATGCCCATCGGCGAACTGCCGGTGGATGCGATCTTCTCTCCGGTCAAGCGTGCCAACTGGGAAGTCCAGGCCGCCCGTGTCGGGCAGAGCACCAATTTCGACAAGCTGGTCATGGAAATATGGACGGATGGCACCATCTCTCCGGAGAGCTGCCTATCGACCGCGGCCAAGATCCTGATCGAGCACCTGCGCTACATTGCCGGCGTCAGCGAAGAGACCCTGACCATCGCCATGGAAAAGGAAGTGGCTGGATCGCGCCTGACCAGTGAAGTGGCGGAGACGCCGGTCGAATCGTTAGACCTGTCCGTGCGGGTCTTCAACTCCCTGAAGCGCACAGGCATCACCACGGTCGGCGACGTGCTGGAGCTGCTCGATAAGGGCGATCAGGCGGTGATGTCGATCCGCAACTTCGGAGAAAAGAGCCTGGAAGAGTTGCGCACCAAGATGCGCGACAAGGGCTACCTGAAGGACGAACCCAAGAAAGAAGCGGAGTCATAGAGTTATGCGACACCAAGTAGCAGGCTATAAATTAAATCGGACCAAGGGTGCACGCATCGCCCTGCGTCGCAACCTGATCAAGCAGTTCTTCACCGAGGAGCGCATCCGCACCACGGTCACTAAGGCTGCCGCGATCCGCGGCGAAGCGGAAAAAATGATCACGATCGCCCGCAACGTCAAGGAGGCCAGCGACAGCGAGAAGGTGGCGGCCCGCCGCCTGATTGCGGCGCGACTAGGCAATAACAGCAATGAGGTCGTGAAAAAGCTGTTCGACGAGATCGCCCCGCGTTTTGCCGAGCGACCCGGCGGATATACGCGGGTTTTGAAGCTGGGTCCCCGCTATGGGGACCGGGCGGAGATGGCGCTGCTCGAGCTGGTGGAGGAGTAAAACCCAGTCCGGGAAAGATCGTCGATCGGCGTTCGATGGTACGTTACCAGATCATCCTTGCTTATGACGGCACCGGCTTTGTCGGCAGCCAGCGGCAGGCAGACTCGCGGACCATCCAGGGAGAACTGGAGAAGGCCCTGCGCAAGCTGGGCTGGAAGGGCCGTACGGTGCTCCTGGCGGGGCGCACGGATACGGGGGTGCATGCCAGCGGCCAGGTGGCAGCCTTTGACCTCGCTTGGGGTCACGGCCTGGATGACCTGACCAGCGCCCTGAACGCCCATCTGCCCGGCGATATGGCCGTGCGGCAGGCAAGGGTAGCCCCGGAGGGTTTCCAGCCGCGCTTTGACGCCACCGGGCGGGTCTACCGCTATCGGTTGTTCTGTGAGAAGCTGCGGGACCCCCTGCGGGAACGCTACGCCTGGCGGGTCTGGCCGGAGGTCGGGGACCTCTCGGGCCTGGCTGAGATCTGGCCGGGACGGCATGATTTTGCCGCCTTTGGCAGTGCCCTCCGCAAGGGCGGCAGCACCGTACGCTCCGTGCAGGCGGCCGATTGGCGCAAGCAAGGCGGCGAGTGGACCTTCGAGATAAGGGCGGATGCCTTCCTGTACCGGATGGTGCGCCGGCTGGTGTTCGTCCAGGTGGCTGCCGGACAGGGCCGACTGTCGGCCGAGGCGCTAAGAAGTGCGCTCGAGAACCCTTCGAAGCTCCTGGCGGGGATCGCCCCCCCGAGTGGCCTGACCCTGGTAGAAGTCTGCTACGATGCGCAGGTGTGATCAAGTCTGAAATTGTGGAGATAGAAAAAGTGTACAAATCTTATTATCCCAAGGCTGCTGAGGTTAACAGCAGGTGGCTCCTGGTGGATGCCGACGGTCAGAACCTGGGCCGCCTGGCGACCAAGATCGCCGCGCTCCTGCTCGGCAAGCACAAACCGACCTTTACCCCCGGTGTGGCGGGAGGTGATTTCGTGGTGGTCATCAATGCCGAGAAGATCACGGTCACCGGCACCAAAACCCACAGCAAGCTCACGGAGAAGATCTATCACCACCATTCGGGGTATCCCGGTGGCCTGAAGTCGGTCACCCTGCGCGACCAGCTGCAGCGGCACCCTGACCGGGTGATCCGCTCCGCGGTGTGGGGCATGCTGCCTCACAACAAGATGGGCCACCACATCCTCACCCGTCTCAAGATCTACCCCGGTGCAGAACATCCGCACCTGACTCAGAACCCCCAGAAGGTCGCTTAAAGGAGCAGGAAGGTCATTATGTCAGTTCAATATTTTGAAGGCATCGGACGCCGCAAGCAGTCGATCGCCCGCGTCCGCCTGATGAGCGGCACCGGCCGGTTCGTAGTGAACGAGAAAGAAGCCCAGGCCTACTTCACCCGCTTGGGGGATATGGATGCCATTCTGGCACCTCTCACAGCTGCCGGTCAGGACGCCAAATCCTACGACATCACCGTCCTGGTCAAAGGCGGCGGCGTGAACGGTCAGACCGACTCCGTCCAGCTGGGACTGGCACGAGCCCTGGTTAAGATGAATCCGGAGAATGTGGTCCCGATGCGCAAGGGCGGCTTCCTGACGCGCGACCCGCGCGTGAAGGAACGCAAGAAGCCCGGTCTCAAGCGTGCCCGCAAGGCCCCGACCTACACCAAGCGCTAGACCCATAGCCGACCCTTTTCCACCGCGGAGACGCGGGGAACGCGGAGGAGCTTTCCTGCTGCGCCCTCGCTCGTCTCTGCGGTTGATTTTTTAAGGAGCGAACATGTCCACCATCACCCTGCTCGGCCTGGGACCCGGCGACCCGGCTCAGTTGACCCGCGAGGCCTGGGAAGTCCTGACCTCATCCGATGAAGTCTGGCTGCGGACGAAGCAGCACCCGACCGTGGCAGGCCTGCCGAAGACGGTCCAGATCCATTCATTTGACCAGCTGTACGAGGATGGGGAGTCCTTCGAGGCGGTTTATGCCCAGATCATCGAGAAAGTCCTGGAGCTAGGGCAGCGTCCCGAGGGGGTGGTCTATGCCGTGCCCGGCGACCCCTTTATGGCGGAGGCGACCTGCCCGGCGATCGCGGCCAGGGCGCGGCAGGAGGGCCGCACCTTGCGCATAGTCAATGGGGTCTCCTTCCTGGAACCGACCTTCTTCGCCCTGGGCCTGGACCCCTACCCGCGCCTGACCCTGATCGACGCCCTGCTGCTCGGCGACGCGCATGTTCCGCCCTTCCCGCCGGATGGACCGGCCTTGATCGCCCAGATCTACTCGCGCCTGGTCGCTTCCGAAGTAAAGCTCACCCTGAACGCTGTCTACCCCGATGAACACCCGGTCCGGCTGGTGCATGCCGCCGGGACGCGGCAAGAGCTGGTCGAGGATTTGCCGCTGCACGCCATCGATCGATCCGAACATATCGGCCTGCTGACCGCCCTGTATGTCCCACCGCTCGGGGAAGGGACTTCCTTTGAATCCTTCCAGGAGATCATCGCCCATTTGCGCGCGCCGGATGGCTGCCCCTGGGACCGGGAGCAGACCCATCTCTCGCTGCGGGCGCATCTCATCGAAGAAGCGTATGAGGTCCTGAGCGCCATGGACCAGGAGGATGGAGCGAAAATGGCGGAGGAGTTCGGCGACCTTCTGCTGCAGATCGTCCTGAATGCGCAGATCGCCAGCGAAGAAGGCGAGTTCAGCGTGACGGATGTCATCCAGGGGATCTACGACAAGATCATCCGCCGCCACCCGCATGTCTTCGGCGAGGCGAAGGTCGCCGGTGTGGAGGGCGTCCTGGCGAACTGGGAAAAGCTTAAGGCCAAAGAGCGCGAGACCAATGGGGAGGAGCAAAACAGCCTGCTTGCCAGCCTGCCCCTGGCGCTGCCGGCGCTGATCCTCGCCCAGGAATACCAGGACCGCGCCGCGCGGGTCGGTTTCGACTGGCCCGAGATCAGCGGGGTCCTGGACAAGATCGCCGAGGAGATCCAGGAGGTCCGGGAGGCCCGGGATGAGCAGGAACTGGCTGCCGAGCTCGGCGACCTGTTCTTTGCGCTGGTCAACCTGGCGCGCTGGAAAAAGGTCGACGCCGAGTCCGCCTTGCGCGGGTGCAACCTGCGCTTCAAGCAGCGCTTCGGTTATATTGAGCAGAAAGCCAGGGAGCAGGGGAGGAAGGTGTCCGAGATGACCCTGGACGAAATGGAGGCCTACTGGCAGGAGGCCAAACTCAGGTAGGGCGGATGATCCCTGCAGGAATTTCCCGCTGATGATTTAAGGGCCCGGTTTTTCCTTGCCGATGAACTCTTCGTAGGCCTTGACGATCAGCTTTCCTTCTGGGAACATGTGAACCTGGACCTTGCGGGTCGATTTCTGGTGCACGAAGATCCCCTCCCGCCGGAAGGTGACGGAAGCGACATCGTCCAGGGGTGTCTCGCCCTGGCTCCAGGCATAGGGGGACCCTTTAACCCACATGCGCCGGTCCGTCAGAACGAATTGGCTGGTGAATGTGCTGATCGTATCTTCAATTACCCAGGCCAGACCCAGCAGGGGGAGAATGCCCAAAAACAGGATCTGGCTGAGCAGGTTCGCCGTTCCGGCGGGCAGGATTTTCCCGAGAAGCGCAGCACTCGGGCCGGACAGGAGGATGTAGAGCAGGCCGATCAGCAGAGCCATGCCCAGCAGGTTGCTGAGGATCTTCCACCCCAGCAGGAACCAGGTCCGGTGGGGTCGGGTCTGATAAAGGATGGCTTCACCAGCCTGGAGTTGGAAGGGGGTGGGGGTCATGATTCAATCCAACGTCTTAAAGCGAGGCTCTGTCTTGAGAAAATCGGAGCAGACGATCGCTTCTTGAATCCATTTTATCAGAACATAGACCAATACGGCATCCTCCCTCATGATTTTCGATTGGCCCTCGGAAAAATTTAAGGTAAATTCTGCTCAGACCCTCTTGCTTTGAAAATGAGATTATGCTAAAATATTTGTGCGATCGCCCCAAATATAGGGGGACATAGTGTCTAATACACCATATATGGCGGCTACATTTGTTCTAGTTTTCACGGAGTGATTCGGATGCGCTGTCCTTACTGCCAGCATGACGATTCCAAAGTGATCGACACCACCCACGACAGCCACGGTGGGGTACGGCGCCGCCGGGAGTGCCTGCACTGCGGGCAGCGCTTCAGTAGCTATGAACGACCGATCCTAGCGACCCCCTTGATCATCAAGCAGGATGGGACCCGGGAGGAATTCGACCGCCAGAAGCTTGAGCGCGGGATCCGCATCTCCTGCGCCAAACGCCCGGTTTCAGCCGAGGATATTGAACGGCTGGTCGGGCAGGTGGAAGCTGAACTGCAAAAGATGGGCAAGGCGGAAGTATCCTCACGTGTCATCGGCGATATGGTCATCAGTGGTTTAAAAGAAATGGACCAGATTGCCTATATCCGCTATGCCATCGTTTATCTGCGTCTGGATGATTTACACGCCCTGAGGGGGGAGATCGACCGCTTGCTGGGTGAGAAATAATTAAGGAGAAGAATAATGGTAACCAAAACCGCTGCATCCAAGCAGGTTCAGTACACGACTCCTCCAATGCCCAGAGACCTTCCCGGCGTGGACCTGACCGATAACGCCCGCCAGGTCCTGGTCCGGCGCTATGTGCGCCGCGGCGATCAGGGCGAGCCGGCCGAATCCGTTGAAGAGATGTTCTGGCGGGTGGCCTATTTTATTGCCAGGGCGGAGCAGGCCTACGGCGGGGATGTCGGATCCCGCGCCCGGGAATTCTATACGCTCCTGACCTCCAAGAAATTTTTCCCGAATTCTCCCACCTTTACCGGTGCCGGGACCCCGCTGGGCCAGCTCTCGGCTTGTTTCGTGCTCCCTATCGCGGATGATATGGGGCGCAATTCGGATGGGATCTTCCAGACTCTGAGGGATGCGGCCTTGATCCAGCAGACCGGCGGCGGGAACGGCTTTTCCTTTGCTCGCCTGAGGCCGAAAGGAACCCTGGTGAAATCCTCCGCTGGCCAAGCTACGGGCCCGGTGGGCTTCCTGCGTGTCTACGATCACGCATTTGGGGAGGTGGCCCAGGGCGGCTGTCTCCTTCCTGAAACGCTGGTATTCACCGAAGAGGGTTTGCTTCGCCTGGATGAGCTGGCTGACGTGGACAAACCGGGATGGCAGGAGAAGATCCGACGGGTGGCAACGGATGAGGGCTGGCGTGTTTCGCCGCGTGCCTTCAATAATGGCATCGCCCCGGTCCTGCGCGTTCACACACGGCAGGGATTGAGCCTGGCAGGAACCCGCGAGCATAAAGTCAAGGTGATGAGTGATGAAGGCCCGGTCTGGCGCGCACTCAGCGATCTCCAGCCCGGCGATTGGCTACTCGTACAGATGGGTCAGCAACGGGGGAAGTTACGAGCGTTACGTCAGCCGGTTCGTTCCCACCCCAACCAGACTTGGCCGCACCTGCCACCTATCCTCGATGAAGAACTGGCCTTTTTTATCGGCTACCTCATCGGCGATGGATTTGTCGCTGCGGGAGAGGACGACCACCGGGTGGGTGTTAGCGTGAGTCATGCTTCCTACTTGATGAAAGACATGCCTGTTCTCATGGAGCGTCTCTTTGGCGTTACCATCCATCGCCAGCAAAAGACGGACGATCGTTCCGTGACCCTGATAATGGACAATCGCGCCATCAAGGAATTCCTGCAATTAAACGGATTATCTAAAAGTCGGAGTCTCACCGCACGGGTGCCCCGGTTGATCCGCCAGTCCCCAGCGAACATCGTCGGCGCTTTTTTGCGGGGTTTGTTCGAAGCCGATGGCGGGATTTCGCATGGATACCCGGTCCTCGCCACAACGTCGATACACCTGATGGAGCAGGTCTCGACCCTGCTTATCGGGCTCGGCTCCCCCGTGAGAGTCAATACCATCAAGCCAGGGCCGTCTCATTATGGGAAGAACGCTGTTTACAATATACGCATAAATAGCAGCGTAGGTCTGCAGGCATGGCGGGATCGTGTTGGATGTGACCCGCGCTCCCGCTTTGCGGCCTGCATGGCCTGGGAAAGTGACCTCCGTCGCGAGCACAGTTATGTTCTGCCGAACCCTCAATACTGGCTTGAACCTGTTCTAGAGGCGATCACTCTCGAGCAAGTTGACCAGCGGGGTCGTGGCCGTGGAATTAATTTCCGCAGTGAGGAGCCACGCCTCCGGCGCGCTCTTCTCCGCTATTTGCGCGGCGAGCGCCGCCTGACCCGCTCCGGCTATGATGAACTCGGGCTGGCATTTTCTGAGTTCGCCGATCATGCAGTTTCTCCAGAAGGCAAGTGGTTTGTGCAGGTATTGGATGTCCAACCCGAGGGGCAAGCCCTAACCCTCGACCTTGAAGTGGAGGCCAACCACACCTATCTGGCGAATGGCCTGGTCACCCACAATACCCGCCGCGGAGCCAACATGGCTGTCCTGCGGGTCGACCATCCGGATATCGAGGAGTTCATCACCTGCAAGACGGACGAAAACCAGATCACGAATTTCAACATTTCGGTTGGCGTCACCGATGCCTTCATGAAAGCCGTCCGGGAGGATGCCAGCTGGGATCTGCGCTTCCCGGATGTCACCTCGCCAAAGTATCGCGGTTTCAACGGTACGCTGGAGCAGGCCGAGGCTGCCGGAATCCCGATACGAACCTATAAGACCGTACGGGCGCGGGAGCTGTTCGAAAAAATAGTCCAGCAGGCGCATCATAACGGCGAGCCGGGGATGCTCTTCCTGGATGCTGCCAACCGCGGCAACCCGGTTCCTCATCTATATCAATTGGAATCGACCAACCCCTGTTTTATTGGTTCCACACGGATTGCCACCGATCAAGGAATTGTTCCGATTAAGGATCTTGCAGAAACTGCCTCGCCCTTTTTGGTTGCGACGGATGAGCGCGCCCCGGAGGCAGGCGAAGGATTGGCTGGAGATAAATGCGGGATCGCCTATCGCCCCTCTACCCTAGCCTGGAAGACGCGCGAAAACGTGTCCGTGATCAGGCTTATTACAAAGCATGGATTTTCCATCACGGCCACTCCGGACCATAAGATCCTGACCGCCGATCGTGGGTATGTTGATCTGGCTCAATTGAAACCCGGAGACGAACTGTTGTTGCAATCCGGCGAGGGGATTTGGAATCGAGATCATCGGCTGCCGAATGTTCATGCGATCCAGGAAAAGATGATGACCATGGCCCTGGCTGGAGATCATGTGCATGGTCATCTGGTCACCCGGCACGATTTCTCCGAACGATATGCTCATCTCCCGCAGGATTGGTCACATGAGCTGGGAGTGATCGTCGGCTGCCTGGTCGGAGATGGATGGCTGTCTCCCTCCAGCAATTCTCCGGTCGGGATGGTGTTCAACAAAGAAAGCGATGAGCTCTTAGAGATTGTGCATGATGCATTGCGAGAATATTTCGGGGAGGGCCATTTACACGAGCGCACATCCGTCCGGCAATTGACGTATGGGAAATTGCCGTTCGCCTTCTTTGAATCCCTGGGGGTCGTGGTAGCTCCTGCTTACCAGAAGTGTGTCCCAAGTTCCATCTGGCAGGCGCCGCGTGAGGCCGTCATTGGATTTTTGCAGGGCCTTTTCACAACAGATGGGACGGTCAATCATACTGTCAATAAAAAGTCGTGCAGTGTCCAACTTGCAAGCTCGTCACCTAAATTGCTGAGAGAAGTTCAGCTACTATTGTTAAACTTCGGGATCGTGAGCAGAATTCACCGCCGTCGTGAAGAAGGTTACCGAAGCTTTCCGGATGGCAAAGGCGGACTGAAAGACTATTTTGCCCACGCGGACTATGAATTAATCATCGACAAAACGAATCGAGACAAGTTTGCCTCGGAGATTGGTTTCTTGGACAAACGGAAACAAGAAAAAGTTGAGAATTTCATTTCGGGTAAAGAACGTTTATCGAACCATGAAACCTTCCGGACAAAGATCGTCTCCATCGAAGATGCTGGCCGCGCGGATGTTTATGACCTGACAGAACCTCGGACTCACAGCGTCATCGCCAATGGACTGGTCGCCCACCAATGTGGTGAGCAATTTTTGGGAAGCTACGAATCGTGCTGCCTGGGTTCCGTCAACCTGAACGAGCATTGCCTCCCGGACGGTAAAGTGGATTGGGAATCCTTGTGCAGCAGCGTCGAGTTGGCCACCCGCTTCCTGGATGATGTGGTGGATGTGAACGCCTTTGTCCCGGCCGTGCCTCAGCTGAAGGAAGCTGCCCAGCGGGCGCGCCGGATCGGCCTGGGCATCATGGGCCTGGCGGATATGATGTACCATGTCGGCGTGCGCTATGGCTCGACGGAAGGTCAGGAGTTCGGGGCGCAGGTCATGGAGTTCGTTCGCTACCACGCGGTGTCGACCAGCATCCAGCTCGCTAGGGAGCGCGGCGCGTTCCCTGCGCTAAAGGGAAGTGTCTACGATGCTGAGAATCTGCGCTGGACGCCGCCCCAGGCGCTGATGCCGTTTACGCATGATTGGGGTCGTCCACCGCTCAATTGGAATGGAATTGTGGAAGACCTAAGCAAGCATGGCATCCGTAATGCCGCCCAAACCACGGTTGCTCCGACCGGGACGATCGCCACGGTGGCGGGCTGCGAAGGCTACGGTTGCGAACCGGTCTTCGCGCTGGCCTATATCCGCCACGTGAATGACAATGGCAAGGATCTGCAGCTGACCTACGCCAGCCCTCGCTTCGATGAAGCGCTGGAGAGGGCTGGCATCGCCGGCGAGGCGCGCCAGGAGATCGTCGAACGCGTGATGCAACACGGCTCCTGTCAGGATATTCCGGAAGTGCCCGAGAGCGTGCGCAAGGTGTTCGTGGTTGCCGGCGATATCACCGCCGAGGAACATGTTCGCATGCAGGCCGCGCTACAGGCTTTTGTGGATAATTCGCTCTCCAAGACGATCAACTTTCCGGAAAGTGCGATCACGGACGATGTCGCCCGGGCGTATTTATTGGCCTGGGAATTGGATTGCAAGGGGATCACGGTCTATGTGACCGGCTCGCGCGAGAAAGTGGTCCTTGAGACCAAGGCGACTGCCGAGAAGAAGAAACCGGTACCGGCTGCACCGATCGTGCAGTCCTGGACGCCCCCGGCAGAGGGTACCTCTCAGGATGTTTCGAAGGCAGAGATTGCCACCCAGCTGGCCGCGTGGCATGAGTCCAAGAAGCCGCGCCCAAGGGCGCTCGTGGGCCGCACGTTCCGGGTCGAAACACCGCTCGGGAAGGCCTTCATCACGGTCAATGAAAACGGCGGCGGGCACCCCTTTGAGGTCTTCATCAACACGGCCAAGGCCGGTTCAGAGACGGCCGCGGTCTCGGAGGCCATCGGCCGCCTGATCTCGTATATCTTGCGGCTGGCCTCTCCTATCGTCCCGCGCGACCGCCTGGCTGAGGTGGTTCAGCAGCTTTCTGGCATCGGGGGTGGACGCTCGTTGGGCTTTGGCCCGAACCGGGTGCGTTCACTGCCGGATGGGGTTGGCCAGGTGCTGGATGAGTACCTGCAGGGGAAGACCCGCTCGGAGGTGAGTGCTGAGGCAGAAGCTTCAGGGGATGGTCACCGAGGAGATGAGCAGAGCTTGGATTCGCCTCGCCAGACGGCCCTCAAGATGGGCGATTTGTGCCCGGAGTGCGGTGAAGCCACCATGGTCAACGAAGAAGGCTGCAGGAAGTGTTACACCTGCGGCTACAGTGAGTGCTGAAGCACCTGCCCGGGATCAAGAGGATCTGGCCCTAAATTCCGACGAATGAGTGCATGGACGGATGTCAATCGGGCAGGAGAATAACCTCCTGCCCGATTCATGATTCGTTGTGTATTTCCTCCGCTCTTCTTCTGGAGCGGATAGGGTCAAAGGACAGAAGGATGACCCCGGGAATACTCTTATCCCCCCACGCCGCATAGGATAAAATAAGCGGCAGGCCACCAGGTCCGTTATTGAACGGGTAGCCTGCGGTCCCCATTCTAGGGTATATCGAAAGCTGTATTCCAGGAGTGAATTTTGGAAACCCTGCGCCTGATCAAACCCAAACTGGTTCCACCGCTGGATAAGGCGTTTCGCCCGGCCATCCTCGCCAACCGTGCCTTTCAAGAGGAGGTTAGAGAGCAGGGTGTACCGCTCGTGATTGGCCTGCTCCGGGAAAATGAAACCCTGACCCGTTTTGAAACCCGGGTGCATCCCGATGGACACCCACATGAGGGGGCGGACCTGCCATATGTGGAACGCCTGGTCAAGTTCCTGCTCTGGCAGCGCGGTGGGTACCGGCTTTATATTGGGGGTCCGCGCCGCATCGGAGAATACATCCGCTCATGTTATTGCCCAGGGGGAGCGCGCGAGTTCGATGAGCGTTTCATGGGGGAGCAGGTGTATGAGCAGCCCTTTACCGTGATCCCGTGCGAAGGGCAGGAAGTGCCCGCGGCCCGTGAGAGCGGCAAGCCGCTCGGACGCCACCTGGATGGCTGCCGGATCGGTTTCGACTTGGGCGCTTCGGATCGCAAGGTGAGCGCCGTCATCGATGGCCAGGCGGTCTTCTCGGAAGAAGTCATCTGGGAACCGCGCAAGCAATCGGACCCCGGCTATCATTACCGCGAGATCATGACCGCTCTAAGAACGGCCGCCTCCAGGATGCCGCGCGTAGACGCCATCGGAGGCAGCTCGGCGGGCATCTATATCGATAACTGCCCCAGGGTGGCCTCGCTCTTCCGCGGCATCCCCGCCGAGCGCTTTCAGGAGATCCGGGACCTTTTCCTGCGCATACGTGCCGAGTTCGACGTCCCTCTGGAGGTGATCAACGATGGCGACGTGACCGCCCTGGCCGGTTCGATGTCCTTGCAGGATAACGGCGTTCTGGGGATTGCACTGGGCTCCAGCCAGGCAGCCGGCTATGTGAACCAGAACGGGCACCTCATGGGCTGGTTGAGCGAGCTGGCCTTTGCGCCTGTGGATTACAGCCCAACGGCACCAGCGGATGAGTGGTCGGGTGACATCGGGGGTGGATCGCAGTACTATTCCCAGCAGTGCGTCTTCCGCCTGGCGTCGAAGGCGGGGATCCAGATCCCGGCGGGCCTGGGCGACGCGGAGAAGTTGAAATTTGTCCAGGACAAGCTGGAAGCCGGCCACCCAGGAGCACGGGCGATCTTTCAAAGCATGGGAATTTATCTGGGTTACGGGCTGGCCCATTATGCGGAATTCTACGATATGAAGCATGTCCTGATCCTGGGGCGCTGCACCTCCGGGCAGGGAGGCACGCTCATCCTGGAAGGCGCGCAAAAGGTCTTGCGTGCCGAGTTTCCTGATCTGGCCGCCCGCCTCCACCTCCAGCTGCCCGACGAAAAGAGCCGACGGGTCGGGCAGTCGATCGCGGCAGCCAGCCTGCCGGTCATCCCCCCAAAAAACCAAGGAGGACTTTTATGAAGTTCCATCTTGAGTCTGCCGAAGTCTTTGTACCTGACGGAGTGGCCGAGACGGAGGCCCTGTCCCGTACGACCCATCTGGCGGTCGCCGCCCATCAGGATGATATCGAGATCATGGCGGTGGGACCGATCCTGGAGTGCTATCAGCAGCCGGACATGTGGTTCACCGGGGTCGTCCTGACCGACGGGCGAGGCTCCCCGCGCAGCGGCTTGTATGCCCGATACACCGATGAGGAAATGCGCCGGGTCCGCTTCAAGGAGCAGCGCAAAGCTGCCATGCTGGGTGAGTACGCTGCCCAGGTGCTGCTCGATTACCCCAGTCGGATGGTGAAGGACAAGACCGAACGCAAACCCGTTGAGGACCTGGCTGCTCTGATCCGGGCAGCCCGGCCGCGCTTCATCTACACCCATAACCTGGCCGATAAACACGATACCCACGTCGGGACGGCACTCAAGGTGATCGCGGCCATCCGGAGCCTGCCGGCCTCCGACTGGCCGGAGAAATTGTACGGCTGCGAGGTCTGGCGGGACTTGGACTGGATGGTGGACAGCGACAAGGTTCCTTTTGACCTGACCGCCCACGAGAGCCTGCAGGCGGCCCTGCTGGGCGTTTTTGACTCGCAGATCGTGGGGGGGAAGCGTTATGACCTTGCCAGCATGGGCCGTCGGCGGGCCAATGCCACCTATTTTGAGTCACACTGTGTGGACCTGACCATGGGCCTGTCGTATGCGATGGACCTCACGCCGCTCGTCATTAATCCTGAAAAAGAGGTCACGGTCTTCGTGCAGGAACACATCCAGCGCTTTGCCCAGGATGTTTCAGACCGGTTGGGGCGCTTGAGCTGAAGCAGGGAGGAGGTCATTGCCGGGCGTCGAGGCTTCAAGGGAAATGGTTGGTTCTCCACCCGAGGCAGATCATGACCTTGGATGCGGTTTCGCCATACTGCGAAACCGCCTCTTTTTTTACCCTCTAAAGATCCCGCGCAAGTGGAACGACCCAAAGGTCCCCGTCTTCATTTCTTAAATTTCTACACAATGCGGAAAAGAGGTGTAAAATGGAACCCATTCATGTAACCGGTTACATAACCATCCCCGATCATTCCCCTAGGAGAAGACAGTGACCCGTCTTCTGACCGTTTTTCTCCTCATCTGTTTGCTTTCAGCCTGTGGGCCTTCCATCCCTCCGGCGACTCCCACCTCGCCCGGCACTCCCCTCCCGCCAACGGAAACCCCGCTTCCTTCCCCGACGGTTCCCTCCACACCAGTCCCGAATGTCCTCCATGTCGATCCGGACCTGAACCTCGGTCCGGTCAGCCCCTATATTTATGGTTCCAATATCAGCCCGGAGACCATGATCCCGTTCGGGATGATGGATGATGCGTTGAAGTCGAATCTGACTGCCCTGCGTTTCCCGGCAGGCGCCTGGGTGGACCAGAACAATGTGACGGACTTGCAGATCGATCTGTATATGGGGATCTTCAAAAAGATGGGCGCCATGCCGGTCTTCACGGTGCGCCTGGAGGGTGGGACGCCCGCGGCGGCGGCGCAGATGGTCCGGTACGTCAACCTCGAAAAGAACTACGGTGTGCGCTACTGGGAGATCGGGAACGAACCCAACCTGTACGCCAGCTCGCCGGGGGTTCAATACGACACTGTCCGCTTCAACCAGGACTGGCGGGCCTTCGCTCTGGCGATGAAGGCCGTGGACCCCACGATCCAGCTGGTCGGCCCGGAGATCAACCAGTTTAACGCGGATCCAGCGGCCAACCCGAAAGATGTCAATGGTCGCGACTGGATGACCGAGTTCCTGAAAGCGAACGGCGACCTGGTGGAGGTCGTATCTTTCCATCGCTATCCCTTCCCCAAGCAAGTAACCGGTACCAATGCCACGATCGACGATCTTCGCCAGGATACCCCTGAGTGGACCCGGACGGTCCGTTATCTGCGCACCCTGATCCGCGAGACGACCGGTCGCGACCTGCCGATCGCCGTGACCGAGGCGAATTCCCACTACAGCCGTGCCTCCGGGGGGCAGGCCACACCCGATTCGTTCTACAACGCCATCTGGTGGGCGGACGTGCTTGGCCGGATGATCAACGAGAACGTTTTCATGGTCAACCAGTGGGATATGAACACCCCCAGCGGGATGGGGGACGGCTTCGGGCTGATCGCCAGCGGTCAGCTGCGGCCCAGCTACTACGTCTACCAGATGTACAAGAACTTCGGGTCCCAGCATGTCTGCGCAGCCTCCGGCGTGGCGGATGTGACCATCTACGCTGCCCGAGGTGCGGAAGGTCCGCTGACGGCGATGGTCATCAACCTGTCGGATCAGGAGCAGCAGCCAACCCTTCAAATTCAAGGGAGCCATCCTGTGAGTGCAGACACCTGGCTCTTTGATGCCTCCCACAACGCGATTGACCTCGGCCAGCAACTTATTCCTACGGATGGACGGCTGGACCTGCCGCCGCAATCGATTTCGCTTTACATCATTAAATAGTCTGGAGAGTGCATGAACAAGAAAGTTCTCGGCACCCTAGTCCTGATCTGGATCGGCTGGTTCGCGATCCTGTACATCTTCCAGTGGCTTGTCACCCAGCGCTTCGATGTGCAGCGCCCCGACACCGCCGTCTCCTGGTCCGCCTCGGAGACCACCATCCAGAGCAAAACCAGATCGGTATACCTGGTCAACAAATTCATGAACAACCAGGTCGCCTGGGATTCGGAATACTATCTCGGCATTGCCACGGGCGGATACAATGATCCGCGCGCCGGGGAGGAGACGAACCCGCGCACCGGCCATGTCATTCCACGCAACTACTCGTTCTTTCCGCTGTACCCTTACGTGATGAAAGCCCTCGCAATTCCCTTGCAGGTATTCGCGCTCAATCCGATCGCGACGGCTACGCTGGCGGGGATCATCGTCACCCTGCTCGGCACCCTGGCTGGGATGATTGCGCTGTATGACCTTACCCGGGAATACTTCGATGCCGACAGCGGCCTGCGGGCGGTCTTTTATATGCTCATTTTCCCGACCGGATTTTTCTTTGCCCAGATCTACACCGAGGGGTTGTTTATTGGCTTGGCTTTCTGGTCCCTGGCGCTCATGAAGCGCAAGCAGTGGTTGTGGGCCTCCCTGCTCGCCGTGCTGGCGACCTGGACCCGCGCCCATGGCGCGGCCCTGGCGCTGCCGCTCGGGGGCATCTGGCTCATGGCTACCGATTGGAAACATTTCAAGGCCAGCTTTACATGGAGATGGGTCGCCCAGGGACTGTGCGTGCTCCTGCCGGTCGCGGCGTTCCTGGTCTGGCGTTATTCCCCGCTTGGGAAGGGCTGGGCGGAACTCCAGGAGTTCTATTTCGGGCGCGGCCTGATGGCGATCCAGAGGTCGATCAGCAGCTGGGTCTCCGGTTTCCAATACGCGCAGACGAACAAGCCGGCCACGATCTATTTTGGCATGGAGGTCTTCACGGTCCTTCTGGCTTTTCTGACCAGCCTGGGGCTGCTGCGCCGGGACCTGCCCGTGGCGCTCTTCAGCCTGTCAGTCGTCGTGCTCTCTGTGTTCAGCGGTTCGGCGCAGAGCATGGCCCGCTATGTGTTGGTGGCGCCGGCCATGTTCATTTCCTTGAGCGCCCTGGGCCGTAATAAGGCCTTCGACCGCTCCTGGACCATCGCCAGCCTGCTGCTGATGGGCATGACCGCCATGTTGTTCACCTTCAAAATGTGGGTCGGCTGAACCCATGAGGACCCGCCGCCTGCCGTTCGGTTGGATGCCTTTCCACGCTCACGGACCTGGCCCCGTTGGTGCAAGACGCCCAGGCGAAACGGGGTGCCTGGGGGGTGGAAAATATAGCGTTTCGACCGTTCTTGTTCCAAGGGAAGGTTGCCATGATTGACCTCGAGAAGCTGCTCTCCCAGATGACGCTTGACGAAAAGATCTCCATGCTGGCGGGCAAGGACCTTTGGCAAACCGTCCCCGTTCCGCGCCTGGGGATCCCTTCCATAAAAATGACCGATGGCCCGAATGGCGCCCGCGGGGCCTGGGGGAACATGGGCCCCAGCTCGGCCCTGTTCCCGGTGGGGATGGCACTGGGGGCCACCTGGAACCGGGACCTCGTGGAAAAGATCGGCGCAGCCCTGGCGCAGGAAATTCAGGCTAAAGGCGCACACATCCTGCTTGCCCCGACGGTCAACATTCACCGCACGCCCATCGCCGGGCGTAATTTTGAATGCTATGCGGAGGACCCCTACCTGAGCGGCCAGCTGGCGAGCGCCTACATCCGCGGCATCCAGAGCCACGGGGCCGGCGCTTGCATCAAGCACTTCGTCTGCAATGATCAGGAGTTCGAACGCAACTCGATCAGCTCGCAGGTGGAGGAGCGGCCGCTGCGCGAGATCTACCTGGAACCCTTCCGGCTGGCGATTCGGGAAGCAAAACCCTGGGCGGTCATGTCCGCCTACAACCGGATCAACGGGACCTACGCCAGCGAGAACGACACCACCTTGAAGGCCATTTTAAAAGAGGAATGGGGTTTCGAAGGCCTCGTGATGTCGGACTGGCTGGGCACCTACTCGGCCGGCGTGCCGGGAGGAGGTCTCGATCTCGAAATGCCGGGACCGGCGCGCTGGATGAATGCTGAACACGTCCGGCAGGCCCTCGCCTCCGGTGCCCTGAGCCAGTCTGCCCTGGATGACAAGATCCGGCGCCTGCTGCGGACCATTGACCGTGCCGGTGCCTTTGAGCACCCCGCACTGCCGGAAGAGATCAGCCAGGACCGGCCGGAACACCGCCGCCTGATCCGGGAGGCGGCGCGGGAGACGATCGTCCTTTTAACCAACCGCAAGATCCTGCCACTTTCCCCAAAGAGGGTCCAGACAATCGCCGTGATCGGTCAGCTGGCGCGCTGGCCCAACGTCATGGGCGGCGGCAGCTCGCAGGTCACCCCGCACTATGTGGTTTCCCCTCTGGAGGGGATCCGCGCCCGGGTCGGGGATAACGCCACCGTGAAATACAGTGTCGGCTGCTTTATCAATAAAAGGCTGCCCGTCCTGGATCTGGATGGTTTGCAGAGTGATGACGGCCAAAAGGGGCTCACCCTGCGCCTGTATGACAACCTGGACTTTTCCGATTCGCCTGCCTATGAGAAGGTGACCGATCGTCGGGCGTTCGACTGGTTCGCCGACTCGGTCCCGAACGTCAATCAGGAACGCTTTTCGGCCAGCCTGACCGGCACGTTCACGGCCAAGGAGGCCGGAGAGCATACCTTCGGTCTGGCGAGCGTGGGTCAGAGCCGGCTCGCTCTGGATGGGGAGATCCTGCTCGACAACTGGGAGGCCTCCCGCCCGAATGCCGAGCTGACCGCAGTGAAGCGGCTGAAAGCGGGGCAGGTCTGCGCCCTGAAGGTCGAATTCCGCTGGGAGGGGGACAGCCTGTGGCGCTCCCTGCGCCTCGGTCACCTGGCGCCTCAAGCAGCCGACCCGATTTCCAGGGCCGTGCGAGCGGCCAAAAATGCCGATGTGGTGATCCTGGTGGCCGGGTTGACCGCTGAATGGGAATCCGAGGGGTTTGACCGTGTGGATATGGACCTGCCGGGCGATCAGAATGAGCTGATCGAAAAAGTGGCCTCAGCCAACCCGAACACCATCGTGGTGCTGAACTCCGGTTCAGCCGTGCGCATGCCGTGGGTGGACCGGGTCGCGGCCGTGCTCGAGCAGTGGTACAACGGTCAGGAGTGCGGTCATGCCCTGGCGGACGTCCTTTTTGGCGACGTCAGCCCCTCCGGTAAGCTTCCCACGACTTTTCCCCGGCGCCTGGAGGACAATCCGGCTTACCTTAACTACCCGGGCGAGGATGGGAAGGTCCTGTACGGCGAGGGGTTGTTCGTCGGCTACCGTTACTATGACGCTAAGGACGTCGCCCCGCTCTTCCCCTTCGGCCACGGCCTTTCGTACACCACGTTTGAATACAGTCCTCTTGCGCTCAATGCGGACTCTTTCACCGCAGAAGAAGGTCTGGACGTCCATCTGGAAATACGCAACACGGGAAAGCGACCTGGGAAGGAGATCGTCCAGCTTTATATTCATGACCTGAGCTCGACTCTCAGGCGGCCCGAGAAGGAACTCAAAGCCTTCGCCAAGGTTGAAATGGCTCCGGGGGACAAGAAGGCGGTTGACTTCCACCTTGACCAGGAGGCCTTCTGGTATTTCGACCCGGCCAAGGGAGGCTGGATGTCCGAACCGGGCGAGTTCGAGATCCTGGTCGGGGCCTCCAGCCGGGACATTCGTTCACGCGGGAGCGTGCATCTGATCCCTTCCCGGACCTCCCGTCCTCGTCTGCATACCGGTCTGACACTGCGCGCCCTCCTGAACGATGACCAGGGCAAAGCCGTCCTCAGCCGTCACTTCGGGGAGTGGCTCAACAATCCCTCCCTGCGTCTGGGGCTCGATATGAGCATCGATCAGCTGGCCAGCCAGGCGCCGCAGATCCTCACCCCTGAAAAAATGAAAGCTCTGGCGGCCGACCTGGCCAGGGTGTGAGCTAGGAGATGACCATGCGCTATGGACATTTTGACGACACGACCCGTGAGTATGTCATCGAAAGACCGGACACCCCTCTGCCTTGGATCAATTACCTGGGGTGCGAGGATTATTTCGCTCTGATCTCGAACACTGCGGGCGGCTATTCCTTCTATAAGGATGCCCGCCTGCGCCGGGTGACCCGCTACCGCTATAATAATTCCCCGCTTGACATGGGAGGCCGCTATATCTACCTGCGGGATAATTCCGAGGGTGTCTTTTGGTCTCCATCCTGGATGCCGACCCGCGGCCGCCTCGACGAATACGAATGCCGCCACGGTCTGGGCTACACCATCATCCGTTCGGTGGCCCACGGGATCGAAGCCAGCAGCCGGTATTTCGTCCCCCGCGGCGAGAGCCTCGAGCTCTGGGAGCTCTCGGTGACCAACCGACGTGACAGGCCCGCCGACCTATCGGTGTTCTCGGCGGTCGAATTCTGCCTGTGGGATGCAGCCGAGGACGCCTCGAACTTTCAGCGCAATTATTCCATCGGTCAGGTCGAGGTCGTGGATGGGGTTATCTACCATAAATCGGAATACCGCGAGCGCCGCGACCATTTCGCCTATTTTGCGTGTTCGGAGCCACTCTCCGGTTTTGATACCCAGCGGGATGCGTTTTTGGGACCTTACCGGGGCTGGGCGGATCCCTGGGTGGTCGAGAAAGGCGTATCGGAAAATTCGGAAGCCCATGGCTGGCAGCCCATCGGATCCCATCACATCGCCCTCCACCTGAAGCCCGGGGAGGAGAAGAAGATCATCTTCCTGCTCGGCTATCATGAGAACCCCAAGGATGCCAAGTTTGACCCACCGGAGTCCCAGACGATCAATAAAAAGACGGTCCTGCCGGTGATCGCGAAGTATCTCAAACTGGAGGACGTGGAGGCGGCCTTCCAGGCGCTGGGTGATTACTGGGCGGGGCTGCTCGGCCGTCTGCAGGCGACCACCCCGGACGGCGATACCAACCGCATGCTGAACATCTGGAACCCCTATCAGTGCATGGTGACGTTCAACCTGTCCCGTTCAGCCTCCTACTTTGAAAGCGGTGTCGGGCGCGGGATGGGTTTCCGGGATTCGAACCAGGACCTGCTTGGATTCGTGCACATGATCCCGGAACGCGCCCGCCAGCGGATTCTGGATCTGGCCTCGACCCAACTCGCGACCGGCGGATCCTACCACCAGTACCAGCCGATGACGAAGCGCGGCAACGACGATATCGGCTCCGGATTCAATGATGACCCGGCCTGGCTGGTCGTTGGGGTGAGCGCCTATCTGAAAGAGACCGGCGACTTCAGCCTGCTGGAAGAGCAGACACCCTACGACAACCAGGCGGGCTCCGAGACCCCGCTCTATGAGCACCTGCAGCGCGCCCTCCGGTACACGCTCGAACGGCTTGGACCGCACGGCCTGCCGCTCATCGGCCGGGCCGATTGGAACGACTGCCTGAACCTGAACTGCTTCTCCGATACGCCCGGCCAGTCCTTCCAAACCACCACCAACAAGGATGGCAAGGTGGCGGAAAGCGTGTTCATCGGCGGCCTGTTCGTGCTGGCTGCCAGGGAAATGGCAGCCTTGGCTGGGAAGCTGGGACACAAGGCGGAGGCTGGCCGTTACCGCAAAGCCGCCGAGCGCATGGAACAGACCGTTCTGGCACACGGCTGGGATGGCGCCTGGTTCCGCCGCGCCTACGACGATGCCGGCTGCCCGGTCGGCTCTCAGGAATCGAACGAGGGGAAAATTTACATCGAGCCGCAGGGCATCTGCATCATGGCGGGCATCGGCCTGGAGGACGGCAAGGCGGTCCAGGCCCTCGACTCGGTCGCGGAACGGCTTGCGACCGTGCATGGCATCCTGCTTCACCAGCCTGCCTACAGCCGCTACTACCTGAACCTGGGAGAAATTTCGTCCTACCCGCCAGGGTACAAGGAGAACGCCGGAATTTTCTGCCATACCAATCCGTGGATCATGATCGCCGAGACGGCCATCGGGCGCGGGGACCGGGCCTTCGATTATTACAAACGCATCAACCCCTCGGCGCGGGAGGACCTGAGCCAGCTGCATCGCTGCGAGCCGTACGTCTACGCCCAGATGATCGCCGGGCGGGATGCCGCGACTTACGGTGAGGCCAAGAATTCCTGGCTGACCGGTGCCGCTGCCTGGAACTACGTGGCCATGACCCAGGATATCCTGGGCATCCGTCCCACCTACGACGGCCTGGAAGTCAAGCCGGTCGTGCCCTCGAGCTGGAAATGCTTTCAGGTGAGCCGCCAGTTCCGCGGCGTCCGCTATTTGATCCAGGCGGAACGGCAGGGGCCTGGCAATGGTATCCGGCTCGAAACGGATGGAGAGCCGATCTCCGGGACGGTCATCCCGCTGCCTCCCCAAGGTCAGAAAGAAGTGCGGGTGAAGGTTATCCTTTCCTAGGGGCGATCAATTCCCGGACGCATGGCCTCTTCCAGGCCCGGATCGCCTGTTCGAACCTAAACGAGAAGAATGATCATGGACAAAACTGGTTTTCACTCAGGGGTCAATATGGGGGGCTGGCTCTCGCAGTACCCCGCTTTTGACTACCGCCATTTTGATACGTTTATCACACCCCTCGACATTCGCCGCATCGCCGATTGGGGTTGCGACCACGTGCGTCTGCCGGTGGATTTCCCGGTGCTCGAGGCGGATGGTCAACCTGGGACGATGAATGAACGCGGCCTTGCCTATGTCGTGGGCGCCCTGGAGGAGTGCCGGGCGAACGGGCTCAGTGTTATCCTGGATCTGCATAAAGCTCCCGGCTACAGCTTTGACGACCACCGCTCGACGGCCCTTTTCGACGATCCAACCCTCCAGTCCCGCTTCCTCGATATTTGGCAGGCTATCGCCATGCACTTGGCAGGCACTCAGAATTTTGTGGCCTTTGAGCTCCTGAACGAGGTCAACCTGCCCGACAGTGCTGCCTGGAATCAGCTGGTCGCCGAGGCCGTAGAGCGCATCCGCGCGGTGGACCCTGAACGGCTGATCGTCGTGGGCGGCAACCACTATAACGCTCCGGAGGAACTGGAACACCTGACGGTCCTCAAGGATGCCGGGATCCTGTACACTTTCCACTTTTATGTCCCAATGGTCGTAACCCACCAGTTCGCGCCCTGGGTGCCGCCCCTGTTGGAGTATGGACAGAGGGTGGATTACCCCGGCCGGGCCGCAGGGCTGGAGGGGATCATCGAACGCCATCCGGATTTCGCGCCGGTGATCAAACCGCTCGTGGGGAAATTGTACGACAGGGACTTCCTGCTGAAGGCAGTCCTTCCGGCGTTCGATTTTGCCCGCCGGAAAAATCAGGCGGTGTACTGCGGCGAGTACGGCGTCATCGACCGCGCTTCGCTGGAGACGCGCCTCCACTGGACCGCTGATCTTGTCTCCATCCTGCGCGAGCACGGCATCGGCCGCGCCGCCTGGTCCTATAAGGCCATGGATTTCGGCCTGGTGGACCTGCAGGGCAAGATCGTAAGTGAAGAGCTGGTCCGGCTGGTGTGCGCGCCCTGAGGCATCTCATGCCATACGGCTTCTTCGACGATGAGCAGCGCGAGTACGTCATTACCGATCCCCGGACACCGGTGAAGTGGATCAACTACATCGGCACGCTGGCTTTCGGCGGCTTTGTCGATCACACCGGCGGGGCATTGCTTTGCAAGGGGGACCCGGCGCTGAACCGCCTGACCAAGTACATCCCACAAATGCCCGCCTCCGATTTCAAAGGGACGACGCTCTACCTGCGCATCAAGCGGGCGAAGGGCTACCGGATATTTTCTCCATTCTTTGTACCGACGCTGGACCCTTATGACCGCTTCGAATGTCACGTCGGCCTCGGCTACAGCCGCCTGGTTACCGAGTTTTACGGACTGCGCACCGAGGCGACGATTTTTGTCCCCGCCGGGGAGAACCTGGAAATTCGCGACATCCGCATCACCAATCTGGGGCGCCAGCTGCTTGAGGTGGATGCTGTCCCGGTGGTTGAGTACACCCATCCGGACGCCCTCAAGCAGCTCACCAATGCCGACTGGGTGCCCCAGACGATGCAGTCACGCCTGGCCGAGGATGCGCAGGGGCTGAAGACCCTCATCCAATACCCGTTCATGCTGCGCGACGAGCGCGTGAACTATTTCACCTCCAACCGGCCCGCTTCCTCCTTCGAGACCGACCGGGCGGCTTTCCTGGGCGACCATGAGTATGGCACCTGGGCGGACCCTCTCAGCCTGCACCACGCCGAACTTGGCAGCACCGAGGCCCTCCGGGGGGATAACATCGCTGCCCTGCTGCAGCCTCTCGGCCGGCTCGCGCCGGGCGAGAGCGCGCGCTTGATCACCCTGTTCGGGCAGGAGGCCAGCTTCGCTGCCGCCCGGCCATTGATCGAACGCTGGCGCAGCCCGCAGGCGGTGGACCAGGCTTTGCATAGGCTCGCCGATTTCTGGGACAGGTACCTGGGCACCCTGCAGGTCGAGACGCCTGACCCGGCCATGAACAGCATGCTCAATATCCACAATCCGCGCCAGTGCCATACCACCCTGAACTGGTCGCGCTATCTTTCCTTGTACCAGCTCGGTCTGGGCGCCTCGCGGGGCATCGGCTTCCGGGACAGCTCGCAGGACCTGTTGAGCGTGATGGCCACAGAGCCTGGCGAAGCGCGGGAATTGATGCGCAAGCTGCTCTCGGTCCAGCTGCGCAGCGGCGCGGCCATGCACCAGTTCAACCCGCTGACGATGGAGGCGAGCGTCGGCGATTCCGCGGAACGCCCGGACCGCCCGCATTACTACAGCGACGACCACCTGTGGATCGTCCTGGCGGTGACGAGCTACCTCAAGGAGACCGGCGATTTCACCCTGCTGGACGAGCACCTGCCGTTCTATGAGAAGGATCCCAAAGGGAGTCCGCTGGAGTCCGGCACGGTGCTGGAGCACCTGCGGCGCGCCCTGGCATTCACCCGGACGAACGTGGGAAAAAACGGTCTGCCCCTGCTCGGATTCGCCGATTGGAATGACACGGTGAACCTGCCTGCCGGCGCCGAATCGGTCTTCACGGCCGAGCTGTACGGCGTAGCCCTGCGGGAAATGATCGACCTGGTGGGATACCGGGAAGACGGGTCTGCACAGAGGGCATATTCCGCCGATTATGACGAGATGGCTGGGCGCGTCAACCAGTACGCCTGGGATGGCGAATGGTACGTGCGCTACTTCGACGCGGATGGCTCTCCCCTCGGCTCAAAGGTCAACGCCGAGGGCCGGATCTATATCAACAGCCAGTCGTGGTCCGTGATCAGCGGGTTCGCACCACTGGGGCGCGCCGAGCAGGCCATGCAGGCGGTCCGGGCGCACCTGGCGACCGGAAAAGGCCTGAAGCTCTCCGCACCCGGTTTCAACGGTTTCGATCCTGCCAAGGGTGGGGTGACCACATACCCTCCCGGCGCCAAGGAGAACGGCGGGATCTTCCTGCACACCAACCCCTGGGTGATGATCGCCGAAGCGCTTCTGGGGAGGGGCGACCAGGCCTATCGCTATTATGCGGAGATCAACCCGGCCGCCAAGAATGAGATCATCGACGAGTTCGAGGTCGAGCCCTATGTGTATCCGCAGAACATCCTGGGGGACGAACATCCGCAGTTCGGGCTGGGGCGCAACTCCTGGCTCTCGGGCACGGCTGCCTGGTCGTACCGGGCTGCCACGCAGTACATCCTGGGGATCCGGCCCATGTATCAGGGGCTCGAGCTCGCGCCGGTCATCCCCTCCAACTGGGAAGGCTTCCGGGCGGTGCGCAAATTTCGGGGAGCGACCTACGCGATCGCGGTCCGGAAAACGCCGCAACTGGCGCGCGGCGTCCAGGAGATCGCTGTGGACGGCAAGCCCATTCACGGGCAGGTCGTCCAGCCTTTCCAGGACGGTACCCATCAGGTCGAGGTCGCTTTGGGAAGGTGAAGACCGACATGGAACGGGCATTCCGGTCCGAATCCTCGGGAACAGGATTGCGAGGGCCTATCGAAATCGATTATCACGGTACCCCTGCGGGTCGCATCCGCAGTGATCACCTCGCTGTGGATTTTTTGACGCAGGCCGGCCCGCGCATCGTTGGATTGCGCCTGGCTGGGCGCAGCGAGAACCTGCTGGCTGAACTGCCCGAGGTCCACTGGAAGTCCCCCCATGGCGAATATCATGTTTACGGCGGGCACCGGCTGTGGATCGGTCCGGAAACAGCGGCGCGCACGTATGTCCCGGATGACCGGGGTTTGACGGTTCGAGAGGCGGGCGGCGCCCTCGAGCTGATCGGGGCGCGCGAGGCTCCGACCAGCATTCGCAAGAGCATGACGATCGCGCTGGCCTCGGATCGTCCGGCTTTGACCATCACTCACCGGATTGTCAACGAAGGTTCGCTGGGTCTGGAACTCGCCCCATGGGCGATCACCCAGCTGCCCCTGGGTGGGACGGTCATCCTGCCGCAGGCGCGCCCTGCGTCCGCCGCGGGGAACGCCGATGCAGAGTTTCAACCCAGGGGTCACCTCGTGCTGTGGAACTACGCCCACTGGGATGACCCTCGTCTGGACATCCAGGATCAGGTCATTCTTTTGCATGCCCGGCCACAGCTGCCTGCCTGCAAGATCGGCACGTTCGACACGGCCGGGTGGGCGGCATATCTCCATCAAGGAACCCTGTTTTGTAAACGCTTCACCCCCCAGCCCACTCGGCTCCATACGGACCGTTTCTGCAACCTGGAGGTCTACTGCAACGACCTGGTGGTCGAACTCGAAACGCTGGGGCCCCTGGTTCACCTGGATCCTGGCGGGGGTGCCGAACACATCGAAGACTGGGACCTGATTCCGGGCCTGCCAGCCGACCTGGCTTACGATCAGGTCGTGCGGATCGTCGTTCAAGGCGGGACGGGATGATGGCAGAGCCAACGCGCTCGGGGCCGTGGACCTGGCGAGCCCCGGAGGGGGTTTCCAAGCTTCCCGGAGCAACAATTTGAGGCCAATGGATGCCGGCCGGCTGATCTTCGCAGGCTGAAATCCCCCTGGAAGGGGGAAAGGAGCCCAATATTTTAAGGATTCTTGTATTGACTCTTTGGCATGGGTGTGACATAATGTAACCGGTTACAGTAACCGGTTACAGTAAACCCATGACCCAAAAATCAAATTCAGTCACGATCCGGGAGGTTGCCCGTCAGGCAAAGGTATCCGTTGCCACGGTCAGTCGCTATATCAATCGCAGCGCGCCCGTTTCCAATGGGGTTGCCAAGCGACTCGAGAAGGTGATGACGAATCTGCAATATTCGCCGCACGCAGCCGCCCGCCACCTGGCCTCCCGCAAGACACACGTGGTCGGCCTGCTCCTGACCAACATGCACAACGTTTTTTTTGGTCCCATGGTGAGCGGGGTTGAATCGGCCGTGCGTGAGAATGGCTATAACCTGATCGTGGCTACCTACCTGCCCAATGTACACAAAGATGGCAACCTGCCGCCCATCGGACCGCATAATACCGATGGGCTGATCGTTTTTGCGAACAGCCTGCAGGTCCATCAACTAAAGCAATTATACGAAAAACATTTTCCGGTCGTCCTTGTTCATCGTACCCCTCCCGACTCCCTGCCCATCCCGTATGTCACCGTTGAAAACAAGGCTGCCACCCGCCGGTTGATCGATCACCTGATCGAAGCCCACGGCAGGAGCCGGATCATGTTCCTGCGCGGGCCCGCTTACCAGGAAGATTCGCGCTGGCGCGAACTTGGCTATCAAGCCTCCCTCGCCGCCCACAACCTCCCCTACGATCCGCACCTGATCTTGAACGGGGGATTCGAGCGCGATATTGCCTATATTGCCATGCAGGAATTCCTGTCAGGCCCACATCCTGATTTTGATGCCATTTTCGCCGGAGACGATGATGCGGCCTACGGCAGCCTGCTTGCCCTCCAGGGAGCCGGCTTACGCGTCCCGGAAGATATTTCCCTGGTCGGGTTTGACGATCAAAAACTGTCCGCTTTCCTCACCCCGCAACTGACCACCGTTCGGGCACCCACCGAGGCAGTTGGCCGCGTGGCAGGCGAGCACCTCTTTGCCCTTCTCCGTGGAGCAACTGTCAATCGGGCGACCTTGCTCCCTACCGATATCATCCTGCGCCGCTCGTGTGGCTGTGCCGCAGGAATAAACAGCCCTTCAGGAGGTGACCACCGGGAATATATACATGTTGCTATTACGCCCTCGGAAAATTGAAACCCATAAACCTTTCTAGATCATCTAATGAGGAGAAGCACACCATGAAAAAGATGTTTTTGATCATGTCGGTGGTTGTAGTCGCTTCCATGCTGCTGGTTTCCTGCGGCACCGCGGCTACCCCGACCACAGCAGCCCCAGCGACTCAGCCGCCTGCGACCCAGCCCCCTGTGGCGACGGCGACCCAGCCCCCTGTGGCTGCTAATACGGCAGCCCCGACAGTACCGGCAGCGACCCCCACCCTGACCCCCTACCCACTGGCGACCGCTGAAGCCGGCAAGGTCCAGGTCCGCTGGTATATCGGCCTCGGCACCGGCACGGATGCGGGCCAGCTCCCGATCGAGCAATCGGTCGTGGATGATTTCAATGCCTCGCAGAGCAAGATCCAGCTGATCATGGAGGTCATTCCCTACGCTTCCGCCAAGGATACCCTGGCGACCGAGATTGCCTCCGGTGCAGGCCCCGACATCGTCGGTCCTGTGGGCTGGGCCGGCTCGAATGCCTTCTACGGTGAGTGGGCGGACCTCGCCCCGCTGATCAAGGCTAACAACTTTAACACCAGCGTCTATGATAGCAGCCTGGTGAGCATGTACCAGACCGAGTCAGGCCAGGTCGGCCTGCCCTTCGCCATCTACCCCTCCGCCATGGAGTACAACACGGCGCTCTTCGACCAGGCTGGCCTGAACTACCCGCCCGCCACATACGGCACGCAGTACAAGATGCCGGACGGCAGCATGGTGGACTGGACCTGGGCCAACATGACCAAGGTAGCCCAATTGCTCACCGTTGATAAGAACGGCAAGAACTCCACCGAATCCGGTTTTGACAAGACCAACATTGTCCAGTACGGGTTCTCCTTCACCGACGAGAACCAGCCGGAATACTGGGGCGCTTATTGGCAAGCCGGCTCAGAGCTTGTGCCGGGGGGCGCCAAGGGCACCTACAAGGCCGCCATTCCGCAGCAGTGGAAAGATGCCTGGCAGTGGATGTATACCGGCATCTGGGGCGATCAGCCCTACATTGCGAACAATGCCGTCGAGACCAGTGCCGATTTCGGCAGCGGCAATACCTTCAACAGTGGCAAGATCGCCATGACAGTCGAGCCCTCCTGGTATACCTGCTGCATGGGCAACGTCAAGACCTGGGACTTCGCCGCCATGCCGACCTACAACGGCAAGGTGGGCGGCCGCATCGATGCCGATACCTTCCGCATCCTGAAGACCAGCCAGCACCTGAATGAGGCCTTCCAGGCCATGGCATATCTTGAGACCACCGGTGTTCAGAAGTTGATCGTCGGCACCGCTACTCAGGCACCGGCCTACGGCGCCATACCGGCCATCGCCGCCGATCGGCAGCCCTACCTCACCAACTTCGCGAAGAACTACCCCTGGGTCAAGAACCTGAATACCCTGATCACCGGCCTGAAGTATCCGGATCACCCCAGCGCCGAAGGCTGGGTCCCCAACTTCAGTGAAGCCTGGAACCGCAACAGCACCTTCGGGAACCTGCTGGTCACCACCTCCGGTCTCGACCTGGCGAAAGAGGAAGCCACTCTCGAGTCGGACCTGACCACCATCTACAACAAGTAACCTGTTTCTGATATACTTTTAGGCGGGCCAGCATAAGGCTGGCCCGCCTAAACTGTTCCAAGGGAGCCCTGGTATGGAAAACCTGACCCATCTGCCCAAGCTGCCTTCCATCGGCTCGATCCGCAAGCTGCCGCCCAATGCCAAGCGTGAATTTCGCAATGGGATGGGCTTTCTTTCGCCTTGGATCATCGGCTTCCTGGCGTTCACCTTCCTGCCCACGATCGCCACCCTGATCTTCACGTTCCTGAACCTCAAGATCACCGACGGCCTTTTCAGCCCGCTCAAGTTCGTGGGGCTGGATAATTGGATCACCCTGGCCAAGGACAACACGATCTGGAACGCGCGGCCCAACTCGTCGCCCGGTGCCCTTTGGATCACGATCCGGTTCGGGCTGCTGGCCCTCCCGGTGGGGATCCTCGTGCCGCTCGGGATCGCGGTGCTGATGAACAGCCCCCACCTCAAGGCCAGAAATATTTTCCGCACCCTGTTCTACATGCCCTACATCATCCCCTTTGTCGCCAGCGTGTTCCTGTGGGCCGGCGTGCTCAATCCGGAAACCGGTTGGATCAACCAGATCCTGGTCGCCCTGGGCGTGCCGAAGGGGTCCTTGCCTGGCTGGGCGAATGACATCCACTGGGTCTATCCGGCCTACATCCTATTTGGGATCTGGGGCATCGGCAATGCCTTTCTGACCATGCTGGCGGGCATCCAGGGCGTCCCGACCGAACTTTACGACGCCGCCAAGGTGGATGGCGCCGGGGGTTTTGCAAGTTTCTGGAATGTGACCTTCCCGATGATCTCGCCGGTCATCTTCTACAATCTGATCCTCTCCGTCGTCGGACTGTTCCAGTACTTCCTCGTCCCGCTGGCTTTCAACCTGGGCACAGGGGATCCGGGCGGGGCGACGATGTTCTTAAACCTGAAAATCTACAAGACCTTCTTTCTGTTCCAGAACATGTCCTACGGATCGACCCTGGCCTGGATGCTCTTCTTGGTGATTTTGATTGTCACGATCGTGCTCTTCTCGACCGCCCGTTACTGGGTGTACTACGCCAGCGAGCGCAGTAACTAAGGAGGTGCCCGATGAATGCGATTCCTGCGATCCGTTGGCAGAAATTGAAGAAACAGAGCAGTTCCTTTTTTGTGACCGGTTTTGCTGTACTCCTTCTGGCCGCCTTCTTGATGCCTTTCCTATATATGCTGTTCACCTCCGTGAAGACGTTCACGCAGATGACTGCCGCGAATTCGCCGATCTGGCCGGCGGCCAATCCCACCTATGTCTACCAGGGCCAGAATAAAGCGACCTACACGTTCACGGTGAACAAGGCTGGATTTCCCGTCCAACAGGTTGTGAACATGAACGACTTTATCGGCAAGACGCTGCAAATCTACTCGGTCCCGCTGGCGGATGGCAGTCACAAGAATCTGGCGCTGCTCCTGGGATACAACAAATCCAGCATCTTCCTCGACCCGCAGCACCCCGCCGCCGCCCCCATTGTCTGGACCGGCTTCTTCAAAGCGCTCCCCCGCCCTTGGACGCTGTCACCCACGTGGTCGAACTTTCTGGCGGTCTGGAACGATATCAACTACCCGCGCGTTTTGGGGAACACTTTTTTCTATGCCATTACCACCACGATCGGGGTCCTGATCTCATGCACTGTGGTGGCTTTCGGCTTCTCGCGCTTCCGCTTCCCAGGGCGCGACCTGCTCTTCGTGGTCATGATCGCCACCCTGTTCCTTCCCGCCACGGTGACCATCATCCCCACCTTTACCTTCTTCGTCAAGATCCATTGGGTGGGGACCTGGCTGCCCTTGATCGTCCCAACCTTTTTTGCCAACCCCTATGACACCTTCCTGCTCCGGCAGTATTTCATGACCCTGCCGCGCGAGCTGGATGAGGCGGCCATGATGGACGGCGCCAGCCCGCTGCGCATCCTGTGGTCGGTGATCCTGCCGCAGTCCTGGCCGGTGATCGTGGCGGTCACGGTTTTCCACGTCGTGTATGCCTGGAACGATTACTTCGGGCCGCTCATTTACCTCTCGACCAATATGAACAGCCAGCCGGTCTCGGTTGCCCTGGCCCGCTTCAACGGGATCTACGGTCAGCAGCCCCAGCTGATCCAGGCGGGTGCGCTCATGACCCTGATCATCCCGCTGATCCTCTTTTTCTTGGCCCAGCGCTTCTTCGTGCAGGGCATCGTCATCACCGGCGTGGAGAAATGATCCCGCCTCAGGCCTGAGACCCGCCGCCTTCCTCTGGGTGACCGCTCAAACCCGCCGCCCTCCTCGACCGCTCGTGCGGTCGTGGACGAGGTGGGTTTTTTACCGGTAGCCGCGAGAGGTTATCTCGAGGCTCTACCGTTGTAAGGAGGACAGGGCAAGCATGCTCCGGTTCCATGCGGGGAAGTCCCTGATCGGCTTCGGTTTGCTGGTGAGCCTCCTGGGGTGCGCCTCCGCAGCTCCTGCCCCGAGTCCAACTGCCCGGCCAACTTCCATGCCACCCACCGCCTCCCCCGCCCCATCCCCAGCCCCATTCAGGATTGTCGGCTATGTCACCGATGCGGTGATCCCGACCCTGATCCCATATGACCAGCTCACCCACATCAACTATGCCTTCCTCCTGCCGCGCCCGGACGGAACCTTCGAAGCACCTGCGAACCCCTGGAAAATTCAGAGCATCGTCCAGAGCGCCCATGCGCGGGGCGTCAAGGTGCTGATCTCGGTCGGCGGGTGGGGGCAGGCTGCGGAGTTCGAATCCCTGGCCGGGGAGTCTGGCACCCGAAGCGTCTTCGTCTCCGGTGTGGCGGCGCTCCTCAAACAATACGACCTGGATGGCGTGGATATTGACTGGGAGTATCCTGACCCCGGGGCCTCCATGCAAAATTACCTGACCCTGATGCAGGCCCTGCGCGCCGCCTTGCCCGGTCAGCTTCTGACCGCGGCAGTTCCGGCCATTGGAGGAGCGCGCTATGACCTCCCGAAGAGCGATCTGCAGGCCTATTTTGACGCGGTTGACTTTTTGAATATCATGGCATACGATGGCGGCACGCCCCATTCTCCCTACACCTACAGCGTTGCGGCCCTGGATTACTGGCTCGGCGCCGGCCTTCCGCCTGCCAAAGCGGTTCTGGGCGTCCCTTTCTACGCCCGGGATGCGGGTACGGGCAGCCTGCCGTATTCCAGGCTGATCCAGGCCGATGCAGGGGCAGCCGCAGTGGATGAATTCAACTACGACGGGGTCGTGTACAATTACAATGGCATCCCGACCATCGAGCGCAAGACCCGCCTCGCCAGGGCGCGCGCCTCGGGCATCATGATCTGGGCGCTCGAAGATGATACGCCGGAGGCGGCGACCTCGCTCCTTACCGCGATCTATCAAACCGCCCATGGAAGCCTGACCCCGTGAGGGCGCGCCTCCTCGCCGGGGGTGCGGGGTGCTGATCTGAGATTCAAACCACGCTTGTCTCCACGTAAAAAGGGACCTGTCATGAAATCGTCTGCCCCTGCCACATCCATTGCGAACATCCCCTGGGAAGATCGCCCCGCCGGGAACCACGATGTCGTCTGGCGTTACAGCCAGAATCCGATCATCCCGCGCAATCTGATCCCCTCCTCCAACAGCATCTTCAACAGCGCGGTGGTGCCGTTCCAGGACCGCTTCGCCGGGGTTTTTCGCTGCGATAACAAGAAACGGGAGATGAACATCCACCGCGGCTTCAGTCCGGACGGCATCCACTGGCAGATCGATAACGATCCGATCGAATGGATCTGTGACGATCCCGAGCTGGCCTATACACTCTACCGCTATGACCCGCGCGTGGCCTGGATCGAGGACCGCTATTACGTGATGTGGTGCAACGGCTATCACGGCCCGACGATCGGCATCGGTTATACCTTTGATTTCCAGGAATTCCACTTCCTGGAGAACGCCCTGCTTCCCTACAACCGTAACGGCGTCCCGTTCCCGCGCCGGATCCAGGGGAAGTACGTGATGCTCAACCGCCCCAGCGACAACGGTCATACGCCCTTCGGGGATATTTACCTGAGCCAGAGCCCCGATATGATCCACTGGGGAGAGCACCGCTTCGTGATGGGGACCAAGGACGGATGGCAGAGCACCAAGATTGGGGCCGGCCCGGTGCCGATCGAGACCCCCGAAGGCTGGCTGCTCTTCTACCACGGTGTCCTGACCTCCTGCAACGGTTTTGTTTATTCCTTCGGCGCGGCTCTGCTCGATCTGGACAAGCCCTGGAAGGTGCTCTACCGCGGGGCACCCTACCTGCTCTCCCCCCAGACGCTCTATGAATGCGTCGGGGATGTCCCGAACGTCGCCTTTCCGGGCGCGGCGCTCTATGACCCGCCGAGCGGGCGGATCGCCGTTTATTACGGCGGTGCGGACACGGTCACGGGACTGGCCTTCTGTGAGATGGGCGAGCTTCTGGATTTCCTCAAGCACCATTCGGAGCTCTAATCCGGAAAATGCTCAGGATGGTCGCTTGGGGCTCGGCGACGACGGCGCGGGAGGGCTGAAGACAACCGCGCCTGCCCTCGCCGCGCCGTAAGTCGTTGGAACGGTGGTGAGGCAACCATGTCTGAGCGTGAAGAGAAACCTGACCGCATTTTAAAGGCGGTCATCCTGGCCGCCGGAAACGAGTCCGGCGCCCCCGATGACCGGCTGATCCTGCTCCAGGACCTGGGGGGACGCAAGGTCATCGATTATGTGGTCCAGAACGCCTTGCAGCTCGTCCGACCGGAGGATGTTTATATCGTGGTCGGCCGCCATCGGCAGGAAGTGCAAGCCCACCTGCACGGGGATTTTCAGTTCATCTCCCAGGAGGAGCAGCTGGGGACCGGGCATGCGGTCCTGCAGCTGAAGCCGCAACTGAGTCAATTGCACGGCGACCTGCTCATCCTCTACGGGGATACCCCACTCTTCCGCCCGGACTCCATCCGAGGTCTCTTGAACCGGCACCGTCTGCGCCAGGCACAGCTGACCTTGTTGACCTCTGTGGCCGACCGGCCGTACCCCTATGGCCGCATCCTGCGCGATGCCGCTGGCCAGATCATTGACATCATTGAAGCTGTCGAGGCGACCGGGGCGGTGCGCGAGATCCGGGAGTTGAATGTGGGCGCCTATGCGGTCAGGACGGATGCCATTTTCCCGGCGCTCGAGTCGCTCGGCCCATCGCCGGTGGATGGCACCTACCGCCTGACGGACTGCGTCCACCAGCTCATCCGCTCCGGCTTGAGCGTGGAGACCTATCGGACCTATGACCAGGATGAAGTCCAGGGCATCAACACTGCCGAGGACCTGGCGAACGCTGAATTCATCCTGCAGAAGCGGCTGTTCCGGCCGCACCAGCCGGAGGTCGAGGAGCAGGTGGCGTTCGGCACCGGTGGCTGGCGGGCCGTGATCGGGGAAGGGTTCACCATGACGAACGTGCGCCGCCTGTCGCAGGCCCTGGCGAATGAGATCACCCGTCAGGGGCAGGAAAAGCGCGGCGTCGTCATCGGTTATGACCGGCGCTTCCTTTCCGATCGCGCCGCCGAGACCGCCTCCGAAGTGTTCGCCGGCAACGACATCCCGGTGGTGCTTCTGGCCGAGGACGCCCCGACGCCGCTGATCACTTATGCCACCGCCCTGCTGAAATCGGCCTATGGGCTGGCCTTCACCGCCAGCCATAACCCGCCCGAGTGGAACGGTCTGAAGGTCTTCCGCGGGGACGGTTCGCTGCTCCTGGACGAGGAGACGCACCAGATCGAGCGCGAGACGAACCAGCTGACCGCCTCCCAGGTGGTCAAGCTGGAGCTGGACCTGGCCCTTCAGGCCGGCATCGTCCAGCGCCGGGACATGACCAACAGCTATGTGGACGCTGTTGAAAAGCTGATCGACCTCGAGGCCATCCGCCGGGCCGGCCTGCGGGTGATCGTGGACCCCATGTACGGGGTCGGCCAGCTCACCCTGGGGATCATCCTGACCGAGGCGCGCTGTCGGGTGACCTTCATCCACGAGCGACATGACCCGCTCTTCGGCGGTCATTCACCGGCGCCCAATCTGGATGCGCTGCGCCTCCTGACCACCCAGCTGATCGAGGGCCACTATGACCTGGGGCTGGCTACGGATGGAGATGCGGACCGCATCGCCATTGTCGATGAGAAGGGCCGCTATATCTCGACCAACGATCTGCTGCTGCTGGTCTACTGGTATTTGCACGAGGTGCGCGCCCAGCGCGGCGGGGTGGTGCGCAACCTGGCGACCACGCACCTGCTGGACCGCATGGCCAGCGCCTTCGGCGAGAAGGCTTATGAGGTCCCGGTCGGCTTCAAGCACGTGGCGGCGGCCATGGTGGAGCACGATGCCCTGCTCGGTGGAGAATCCAGCGGCGGCCTGACCGTGCGCGGGCACATCCTGGGGAAGGATGGCATCTTTGCCTGCGCCCTGGTGGTCGAGATGCTGGCCCGAACCGGTTTGCACATCTCCGAGATGCAGGAGCAGGTCCAGAAGCTGACCGGGCGGCTGTTTGCGCTCGAAGAAAACCTGCCGGCGACCCCTGAAATGCGCGCCGTCATCCCCAGGCTTCTGGACGAATCGCCGATCTCCTCCGTCGGCCCCTACCCGGTGGTGCGGGTCTCGCATGCCGACGGCACCAAGCTGCTCCTGGAAAACGACAACTGGGCGCTCCTGCGCTTCTCCGGAACGGAACCTATCCTGCGCCTGATGGTCGAAGCCGACACGCCGGAGAAGGCGCGCCAGTTGATCGACTGGCTCAGGCAGTACTGCTCCCTGGCCAAATGACGGGCAGGAATTTCCTTGTGTAGAAGGTGCGAATAATGGATGCAAATGAATATCAAAAATTAGCCGCGCGGACCCTGATCAATGGCCCGGGGTTTGAAATCCCCGATCAGGAAATCATGGCAGTTTGGAAGGTGGTTGGCCTGGCGGGGGAGGCTGGCGAGGTCGCTGACCTGATCAAGAAAGGCGTGTTTCATCGGCACGGCATGGATAGGCCCAAGCTGGAAGAAGAATTGGGCGATACGCTTTGGTACATCGCGGCGCTTTGCAATACGCTTGGATTGGATCTGTCCACGATCATGCAATCCAACATCGAAAAGCTGAAAATTCGATATCCGAACGGGTTCTCGACGCTGGATAGTCTGCGCCGAGTGGATCGGAAGTGAGCCTGGATGCATCCAATATCTGATTGCGATTTAAGGCTTTGCGGGAGTTCCCCATGCGTTACGGTTATTTCGACGACGAAGCCCGCGAATACGTGATCGAACGGCCGGATGTGCCGGTCTCGTGGACGAATTATCTGGGCGTCAGGGACCTGTGCACGGTGATCTCGCACAACGCCGGCGGCTACTCGTTCTACCGCTCGGCCGAGCACCACCGCATCACCCGCTTCCGCGCCAACGGCGTGCCGCTCGACAGGCCGGGTCATTATGTCTACTTGCGGGACGACGAGACCGGCGAGTACTGGTCGGTCTCGTGGCAGCCGGTCGGCAAGGACCTCGCCGCGGCGCGCTACCAGGTCCGTCACGGCCTGTCCTATTCCAGGTTCGCCTGCGATTACCAGGGCCTCGAGGCGGAGCAGGTCCTATTCATCCCCGTGAGCGACGACGTGGAGCTGTGGGACGTGCGCATCAAGAACACCAGCGGGAGGCCGCGGCGTATCAGCGTGTTCTCCTATGTCGAGTTCTCGTTTCATCACATCGAGATCGACAATCAGAACCTGCAGATGAGCCTGTATGCCATCGGCTCGAATTACCAGGACGGGATCATCGAGTACGATTTCTTCTATGAGCCGTGGACCTTCCACTACCTGGCCTCCAGTTTCACGCCCGACAGTTACGACTGCGTGCGCGACCGTTTCTTGGGGGACTACCACACGGAGACCAATCCCCTGGCCGTGGAACGCGGGGCCTGTTCGGGTTCCAGCGAGCTGGGCGGCAATTCCTGCGGTGCGCTGCACAAACGGCTGAGCCTGTCCCCCGGCGGGACCGAACGCCTGGTCTTCATGCTGGGGGTCGGGGGGCGCCAGGACGGTCAGAGGCTGCGCGCGAAGTATTCCGACCTCCAGCAGGTGGATGTGGCCTTCGCTGAGTTAAAGGAATTTTGGCGGAAGAAAACCTCCGTGTTCCAATGCCGAACCCCCCATCCGGGGCTCGATACGATGGTCAACACCTGGAACCTGTATCAGGCCGAAACCTGCGTGGTCTGGTCGCGGTTTGCCTCTTTCATCGAGGTCGGCGGGCGCACCGGACTGGGATACCGGGACACCTCCCAGGATGCGATGAGCGTCCCCCACACCAACCCTGTCAAGGTCAGGGAGCGCCTGCTCGAACTCCTGAACGGCCAGGTCAGCCGGGGCTACGGACTGCACCTCTTCGACCCGGAAGTGTTCAAGCCCCAGGCAGAAAAACTGCCCGGGGTGAGGCTGCCGACCGTGGTGCCCACCCCCAGACCGGCGGATATCGTGCACGGGCTCGAGGACGCCTGCTCCGACGATGCCTTGTGGATCATTGCCTCGGTCTGCGAATATGTGAAGGAGACCGGGGAAGTGTCCTTCTTCGACGAGCAGGTGCCGTTCGCCGACGGTGGCAGAGCGAGCGTCTACGAACACCTGAAACGGTCGCTGGACTTTTCCGCCGAGCAGGTCGGGCAGACCGGCATCTGCAAAGGGCTGCGCGCCGACTGGAACGACTGCCTGAACCTGGGCGGCGGCGAAAGCGCCATGGTCTCCTTCCTGCATTACTGGGCGCTCCAGACCTTCATCGCCGCGGCCGCATTCCTGGGCCGCAGGGCGGACGTTGAGAAGTACACCGCCCTGGCCGGAAAGGTCCGGCAAGCCTGTGAAGAGGCCCTGTGGGACGGCTCGTGGTATATCCGCGGCATCACCCGCAAAGGCAGCCGCATCGGCTCCGCCCGGAATGAACAGGGCAAGATCTTCCTGGAAAGCAATACCTGGGCGGTGGTCTCCGAGGCCGCCTCCCCGGAGCGGGCTCGCCAGTGCATGGACGCGGTGGATGAGCACCTGTACTCCCGTTTCGGGCTGCACCTGCTCTGGCCGGCCTACACCCGGCCGGATGATGACATCGGCTATGTCACACGCGTCTACCCAGGTGTGAAGGAGAATGCCTCCATCTTCAGCCACCCCAACCCGTGGGCAGTGGTCGCCGAATGCAAGCTGGGGCGCGGAGACCGGGCAATGAAGTTCTACGAGGCCCTGCTGCCAGCAAGCCAGAATGATCTGATTGAGATCCGCCAGGCCGAACCCTATTCCTACTGCCAGTTCATCATGGGCCGGGATCACACCGCCTTCGGGCGGGCGCGCCACCCTTGGCTGACCGGCAGCGCCGGCTGGATGTACCATGCCGTCACCCACTGGATACTCGGTGTGCGCGTGGACTACAACGGGTTGATCATCGACCCCTGCATCCCCGCCAGCTGGAAGGAGTTTGAAGTAACCCGGGGGTGGCGTTCGGCGACCTACCGGATCAAGGTCACGAATCCCCATGGCGTGCAGAAGGGTGTGCGCGCCCTCACCCTGAACGGGCAGCCCGTCCAGGGTCCGATCCCCCCGCAGGCAGAGGGCACGGTTAACAACATCCTGGTGCAAATGGGTGAGGCGGATTAGGCTGAGGACCAGGGGGTTCCTATCACCCGAATGAAAAGTTCATAATCATTTTCAGCCGGATGTCCCGGCGAGTTTGTTGATTTCGAGGCAGGCATTGAATAGGAGCCCGAAAGGGATCGACGCCTACCTGCATTGGTCGTAAACCTTTACGGCGCTGGAGCATTCCAACTAGCGCTTAATGGATTAACCATCAAGGGAATTTTGATCTCACTTAATAATCCTTTTTGTATAATCCTCGATTTAATTTTAAAAGTTTTTTCTTGGCCGTTCGGGATCAGCATCATGGTTATGCTTTATCACAGAATGAACACCATCGATAAAAAAAGAATCTCTTGATCAACCTGTCTGACAGCATCGGATTGAGGTGACCAGGTTGCACGGGTCGAAAGGCGCTAAGCCACAAACCTCCAATTGAAAAAATTCATCCCAAAAAGATCGCCGTTAGATTGATATTTGTGGCTTATTTGGATAAAATAGCCCTGGAATAAAATGATCTGGGTGAGCGATCTGGCGCCGAATATGACGGTTATCGAAGCCAGGTTAAAGTGCGACCCCCATTTATTAAGGCAGGAATTTTATGGGTATCCGTAAGACATTCAAGGCAGCCATTGAAAATGCGGGAGGGGGCGGTGCCTTCGTGCGCATCCCCTTCGACGTCGAGCAGGTCTTCGGTAAAAAGCGCGTCAAGGTAAAAGCGACGATTGAAGGCGAGCCCTACCGCGGCACGTTGGTGCGCATGGGCGAGCCGGACCATATCCTGATCATACTGAAAGGGATTCGTGAGGAAATAGGCAGGACTTTCGGAGACGAAGTGGAAATCACACTCGAAGAAGATACCGAGCCGCGTCGAGTGGAGGTCCCGCCGGATTTTCAACAGGCACTGGACCGGGACCCGTCAGCCAAAGCGGCCTTCCAGAAGCTGGCGTACACCCATCAGCGGGAAATTGTGCGCGGCGTCACCGAGGCAAAGCGCGAGGCAACGCGCCGCAGCCGGATCATCAAAGCGATTGAAATGTTGAAGATTGCCAAAAAGTCGGGCGTTCCAGGCCCGATCGATCCAGTAGGAAAGGAAGAGGAATAGAAATGGATATTCCCAAATGGCTGGAATGGGCGCGCGAGATCCAGGCCCTGTCCCAGACGGGCTTGGCCTACACCAACGATTTATTTGACATCCACCGGTACCAGCGCATGCAGGAAATAGCCGCCGAAATCGTGCACACCCACAGCGGAATTCCCAAGGAGACCATCCTGGAAGACTTCCGCCAGCAGCTCGGATATGCCACTCCCAAGGTCGACGTGCGCGGGGCGGTGCTGCGGGAGGGGAAGATCCTCCTGGTAAGGGAGGGATCCGACCGCGGCTGGTCCCTTCCCGGTGGGTGGGGAGACGTCGGCGTCTCGCCCTCCAAAATGGTGGCGCGCGAGGTCTGGGAAGAGAGTGGCTTCAAGGTCAAGGCGGAAAAGCTGATCGGTCTCTACGACCAGAATTTTGCCCCTTACGCGCCGCTCCAGTTCTATCATGTCTACAAGCTGATCTTCCTGTGCAGTATCACGGGAGGCAGGCCGAGGCCGGGAGACGACATCCTGGCAGTCGATTTCTTCGATGGGGTCAAGCTGCCTTCCCTGTCCACCATGCGGACCAGCAAAAAAATGCTGGCAGATATTTTCGCCCATGTCGAACACCCCGACCTTCCCACCTATTTTGACTGACGGTCATCCCCCGATGGGCCCCCGTGGATTGCCAGAATCAAAGCGTCTAATCCAATATGAATATTTGGTCCCCCTAAATAACATTACGATCTACCAATAATGACTCAATCATATAAGTGGAATGAAAAAATGGGCAGCATTGTTGACAACCAAAGCCAATGCTTGCCCATTTTTCAGAATTGATCCTGCTTCGTCTGCTTACTTGTGTAAATCGGCCAGGTGCTCCTCGACTGCCTGAACTTCAGTTTTTAGTTGCTCGAGATAAGCTTCCAATTCTGTGATCTGTTCAGCCTTCGTTTGATAGCGCCGATGAAAGGCATGACCGCCCCTGCAACATTCGCAATCGCATTCACAATTGGAGCCGCAGTTGCACCCATGATCTGATTGACACCCACAGTGTTCACACATTGCAATTCTCCTTTATTTTGGGAATAGGGTCTTATATTCCGATAGAAATCGGTCTAACGATTGATGGGTTTGGTTAATGGTTACCGCCCAGGCATGTAAGAATTCCCTGCCCGGATCAGTTAATTCATATACGCGCCGCGCCGGGCCGCTGTTCTGTGTATCCCAGGTGGAACACACCAATCCGTCCTCTTCAAGCGAGCGCAACATCCGGTAAAAATTGCCGGGGTCGGGGGCAGCGTTACCTTCCTGGCCCAGGCGCTCGATCAGCTCATATCCATGGGATGTTTTTTTGGCCAGCTCGAGCAGCAAGCGTGGCTGGGCAAAGTTAGGGACCCGCTCTACCTTGCAATGACATTCGCCCGGTCCGGATTTCTTATCATCGCACATATTTGTATTATCCTCTTAGATGTATCTTGCATCTATTAGTATAATACACAAGGAACTGATTGTCAATGATGAAGCTCATGATGAAGCTCGGGGATGACTGTCACTTATGTGGTGGGTTTTATTTAAAAACAGATGGGTTTCTTGTACGTACGGATTCACTCCTTTGCAGTGTACCCCCGTGGGGAGCATATTGCTCACAGGTAGGAAGGCGATCACTGTAGTGCGGATGACTCAAAGCGTCTAATCCAATTTGAATATTTGGTTCCGCTAGATATATAACCAAACCAAGGCAAAACATTCCTCTTAGGGATTTTTCGGTCGAAATTGAAAAACCTCTTCTTGATATTTTTACCGTTATGCCGTATAATCAATAAAACTAGTCAGACTAGTCTCTTGCGGAGGCAACTCATGAAAAACACTTGGCAACTTCAAGAGGCAAAAAGCAAGTTTAGCAAAGTGGTTGATCGTGCACTCACCCAAGGCGCACAGATCGTCACTCGGCGGGGAAAGAAAGCTGTTGTGGTAATGCCATTTGAAGAATATGAACGCCTGACCCAGCGGACAGGTAGTCTCGCTCAATTCTTGATGGCTTCACCTCTGTTTGGTTCGGAATTGGCGATTGAGCGCGATAAGAGCCTGCCTCGGATCTTCGAGATTGAGCCATGAACTATCTTCTCGACACATGCGTTCTATCCGAATTCACTCGGCGCCAGCCGGAGGAGAAGGTTATTCATTGGCTGGAGAGCATCGATGAAGAAATGTTCTTCATCAGCGTTATCACCATTGGCGAAATCCAGCGTGGTGTCGAACGCCTGGCTGAATCTCACCGCAAGACCGAACTGCTGGTCTGGCTGAACAATGACCTGATCAAGCGTTTTGGGGATCGCGCTATTCCTTTATATGTGCCGATCATGCTCCGATGGGGCTCCCTGACCGCACGCATGGAGAGTGCCGGTCGGCCAATAGCAATTATGGATTCGCTCATTGCTGCAACCGCGCTTCACAACCAGTTGGTCATAGCCACCAGAAATGTAACCGATTTTCTCCCTTGTGGCGCACAGGTGATCAATCCGTGGGAATGACTTGTCGCCACTACCGGGTCAGTTTTAAATCCCCGATCCTAAGGGTCTTGGAGTTTCATGGGGTTCCTCACTTATGGGGGTTCAAGTGTCCTTGGAGGCATGGATACGATATTTAGAATATTCAACAATGTAGTGCGGATGACTCAAAGCGTCTAATTTGCTATGTGGTTGAAGTTGAATTTTAGTAAATAAAAGCGCCTACTAGAATAGGCACTTTTATTGGAATTCTATTTGATAGTAACATTTGGATTGCCAAACTCAAAGCATCCAATTCTATATATTCTTATGTTATCCATATTGGAGAGGGATACTATATAAATATTATTGATTTCCTTACGAATTTACTCTACAATATATTTGCAATTCTGTGGACCGCGGCTATCGAAAGGAGAGTTAAATATGGAACAAACCCCCAAGAATGTCTCCTCAACAGAAACCGTCCGTCGAAGCTGGAGAGGATTATATTGCGTCAGCGGGATTCTTCTGATTATTACTGCTGTCGTGTGGACCGTTGTATCGCTAACTGCCAGTGTTCTCTACGCTTCGGGCTATCCGAGCGATCCCGCATCCTACCTACAACTGATCTCGCAACACCAGCTGCTGGCCTCGGTCACCTGGAGCCTGTGGATCGTTTCAGATTTCCTGCTGTTCGCACCGACTGTCGCGCTCTATATCGTCCTGCAGCGATATAACCGGACCTTGGCTCTGCTTGGTAGCCTATTTGCGATGTTCTTCAACATATACGATGTGTGTGTGACCGAGCTGAACTCCCTGACGCTTGTCAGTTTGGCGCATGGATACGCCAGCGCTGGCACCGATGCTCTAAGGACCTCCTTCGTCGCGGCAGCGGGCTATGGTTATTATGCCCTGCCTCTCCAGACAGTTCTCAGTTTTGCCACTGGCATCTTTGGGTACCTTTTGTGGTGTGTGCCCATGTTCAAGAGCATCTTCCGTCGGGGGACAGCGATCTTTGGTGCCATCGTGATGGTCATAGGATTAATTGGATCGGCGGCCCCCATGTTTCCATCCTCCACTATCTTGGGCCTCTGTCAACTCATCGTTGTCCCCGCCTGCGCCTTATGGTTCGTCCTGGTGGGAGTGCAGTTATATCGCTATGGACGTCGCCTTCCTGCGGACGTGGACAATACCGCGGGCGCGTCATGAGTAGACAAATAGTCCGCCTTATGCAATGGATTGGTCAATAGTCGTAAGAAGCCGCCTGCGTAGATTGGGATTAATCTGAAATTGATAGGACATCTCCCTTTGGAGCCATGCCCAAAATGGAAGCTCCAGAAACGAAAGCCCCAGAGAGACTGCCTCCCTAGGGCTGCTTACTTCTCCGGGTACACGGACACCTCTTCACTCCTTCGGGTTTCCCATTATGGCGGAGGCGCGGGGATGTTTATCAAATGAACAGCGGAGCGAGGACAAGGGTGACGGTGGCCAGGAGCTTGACGAAAACGTGCAGGGATGGGCCGGCGGTATCCTTAAGCGGATCGCCCACGGTGTCGCCGACGACCGCCGCGGCATGAGCTGGCGAGCCCTTGCCGTGCACGGTCCCTTCTGCGTCGATCAGTTGGCCATCTTCGATGAATTTCTTGGCATTGTCCCAAGCTCCGCCGCCGTTGTTCATGTAGGAGGCCAGCAAGATGCCGCCGATGGTGCCCACCATGAGCAGGGCAGCCACCGCCATGGCGGCGTCGTACTGCTTGTTCAAGTGGAAGACCACACCGATAAACACCGGGCCGAGGACCGGAATCAGGCCGGGGACAACCATACCGCGCAGGGCAGCCCGGGCAGTGATATCGACCGCTTTGGCATAATCAGGAAGGGCTTCGCCGGTGAGGATCTTGGGGTTTGCTGCAAACTGACGGCGCACCTCGCCGATGATCTTGCCGGCGGCCCCGCCCACGGCCTGGATGGCCAGGGAAGCAAACAGGTAGACCAGCATGGCGGCGAAGAGAGCGCCCACGAAGACCTCGACCCGGTCGAGGTTGACGTCGCCAAAGGGGGCGTTGCGCAAGAAGGCCACCCGGTCGAGGTATGCATGGAACAGCAGGAAAGCCGCCAGACCCGCAGAGACCAGGGCATAACCCTTGGTGAGGGCCTTGGTCGTATTGCCCACCGCGTCCAGGCGGTCAGTGACCCGGCGGATGCTGTCGCCCGCCCTGGCCATCTGGTTGATGCCATTGGCGTTATCGGTGATGGGTCCGAAGGTGTCTTCTGAGAGGATGTAAGGACAAGTCATCAACATACCCATGGTGGCTACCGCCGTGCCGAATACGCCTCCGCCCGGCACACCGGTGCGGTCGCCGAGAAAATAGGAGAGCAGCAGGGCCAGACCGATGGTTGTGGCGGTCACCACGGACATCACCGCGATCGTCCCGTATTGACGGCGGAGGAAGGCCCGCGCGCCCTGGTAGATGATTTCTCCCACTTCCACCATCCGGGGGGTGCCAGTGGGTTAGTTGAGCACGTTTCTGGCAAGGAAAAAAGCAAATAAGATCGCAATTACGCCAGAGGCCGGCACGACCCAAAAAATGGGAGGCATATTATTCTCCTTGTACGATTGGCGAACGTCGAAGGGGAAGATTGGTTTTTTTTAATCCGGTACGATCAAGATAAGTCTCCCTAGTTATTCATTTGCCCCACATCGCTGCGAGCGCCTCAGGATAGTGGAGTAATTTTATCTATTACCGTTACATTTGTCAATAAAGCGCATGGTCTTTCATGAAAGCCTGATGCCGCTTCAACAACGCCCGGATGAGCTGACACCGGGTTGAATCGTATGGACCCATCCAGAGTCAGGTGAGGACCGGAAATATACCGATTTGGCCACCCCAGGGTTGGTGCCTCTCCGGAAGGATGTGCGCTTGAAGAAGTCCCGCGATGGGTACGCAGCCACGAATCAGGGGATCCCTTAAATTTCGGGTTGCCCCTGGACAGGGTAACCCAACGGGTGGGCAGAAATGCCCACCTTCATCCTGGTGTACAATTATCTAAGTGTTTTCCAGGAGGCGCTATGCCAAAACGATTGGTGGTCGTGGCCGGCAACATCGGTGCAGGGAAGACCTCGCTCACTGAGCGGATCGGGGCGCGCCTGGGCTGGCGTACCGATTTCGAATCCGTGGGCGATAATCCCTACCTGCCGGATTTCTATGCCGACATGCACGCCTGGGCTTTTCACCTGCAGATCTACTTTCTCGGACACCGGGCCGAACAGTATCTGGAGGCTGCCCGCGATCCGCGACCGGCGATCCTGGACCGCTCGATCTACGAGGACGCCTATATCTTTGCCCGTGCCCTGCACCACATGGGCAACCTGGCCGAGCGGGATTATATGGCCTACCGTCATCTGTTCGATCTGGTGATGGGCGGCCTGCCATCGCCGAACCTGCTGGTGTACCTGAAGTGCCCGGTGACCGTCCTGATGGCGCGCATCCGCCGGCGGGCCCGCAACATGGAGACCGGCATCTCGACCGAATATCTGGCGCTGCTGGATTCCTTCTACGAGGAATGGCTGAAAGCCTATGACCTAAGCCCGGTCCTGACCATCCGCACCGATGACCTCGACTACGTCAACCAGCCGCAAGCGCTCGAAGTGGTCGTGGAGCGGATTCAGGAACGGCTGGGTGGCAAGGAAGAACTTGACCTGCGGAGCGCTGAGGCATGAAGAACTGGAGAACCGTCCTGTGGGTGGCTGGTACCCTTCTGCTCGTTGCCAGCTTTATGGTCTACCTGGCCCAGGTTGCCAGCTGTTATCCATCTTCGGCCGTCTGGCACCAGTTCACAGCCTACCAACAGGCTGCTTTCCGGAAGACCTGTGAGTTGAATTATCCGGTGTTCATTCAGTTTGTCTGGTTCTTGGGTTTGTTCATACCGGGGGCAATTCTTTTCACGACCTACTGGCTGGTGAGGCGTCCGGTCCCCGACCACCGCCGCAGTTCCGTGCTGGGGGTCTTCCTGGTGCTGATGATGGCTGCCAGCCTGGTCAGTGCGCTCTCCGGCCTGCTTGCGTATCCGCTGCCTACCAGCTCTTCCCCGCCGTCCCCCTGGGCGGTCGAGATGATCGGCGTTCTCGGCTTCCTGGCGTATGTTGGAGCTCTGGCTGCCTGGCGCTGGAAGCGCTGGGGGGTGCTGCTGTTCTATGCGGCGGCCATCCTGACAGCAGGGTTGATCCTGCTCGGGGGCATTTTCCGCCCGGTGGCCGGATTGCTGATCCTGGGCGTGATCATCCTGCCCCTGCTGCTGCGCCCATATCGGAACCGGTTGAGTTGAGCCAGAGGGGCGTGGATACGGAGGCAACAGGGATCTGCAACCGAAAAGCCACGGCCAGTCTGTGGTTCGGGCTGGGGGGCTGGCTGATGGTGTTCCTGGGTATGTGTCTGGACGCGACGGTCGGGGCAGCTCTGGCGGCCTTCACCTTCGGACTGGGAGCTTTGTGCCTGGCGCCGTTGGACTTCATTCCACCGCTCCTGTGGATTGCCAGCATCCTCGCCGGACACCGTGCGCTCCATGAGATCAAGACGACCGGAGAGGCCGGGCGCGGCGCCGCGATCGCCGGGTTAGTGACTGGCTACCTGGGACTGGGAACGGGCCTGCTGGTGATCTTGGCGATCGTGCTCCTGGTCTTTATGGGGATCGGTATGGCATGGTGGACGCGCCTCGTCCCCTATCTGCCACAGACGCGCCTGTAGGTCCATCCCGTGGTTTTTCTGGGAGGGGGCGAGAGTGAAATTGGATCGAGGCGCTTTCCGGGACCCGGTTGCAGGGAATTCCCCCCGAGAATAGACCTCAAAAAATCCTACTCGGACAGGACGTGAAGCAGCTCCGCCGTTTCAGCCAGGACCAGGTCTGCGCCTTTCCGGCGCAGTTCAGCTTCCTCGCCGAAGCCGCACAGCACACCTAGCGTCTGGGCCCCGGCGGCTTTCCCGGCAAGGATGTCCACGCTCGTGTCGCCGATCATCAGGCAGTCCTCGGGGCTGACACCCATCTGTCCGGCAGCCCACAGCACCGGGTCGGGAAAGGGCTTGGTGTGCTCACAGGTCTGGGCGGTGGCGACGCAGTGGAAGTACGGCAGCAGGTCAAACTGCGCCAGGAAGTTGCCCGTTGTGCGTGCGTCGCGGGCGCTGACCACGGCCAGAGGGTAGCGCCGACTCAGATCGGCAAGCGTCTCCCGCACCCCGTGGATCAACCAGTATTTATTGGGCCGGGTGTGGAAGTTGCGGGCGGCCCAGTCGACCAGGGCGAAGATCGGGCCGTCTGCGCCGACCAGATCGGGGAGGCCGATTAAGAAGTTGGCCGGGGCCTCGGAAGCCATGACCAGGCGCCGAGCGATGCGGTGGGAATTTTTCCCGGGCAGGAAAACCCGGAATGGGTGCAGCAGCAGGCTGAGCTGGGCGACCATCTGATCGTCGCTGTTGCTCAGTGTGCCATCGACGTCGAAGCACAGGGCGTGGATGCGCGAGACATCAAGGGGCATAGGTTTTAATGGACGACCTTACCTTCTGGGGGGCTTGAAGACCCTGGTATTCATGAAATCAGGGCTGATCAAGGTACTTGGACAATTCAATATTTGGAGCGCCAAGCACGGGCTGAGGTTCGCCTTTAAGATACAAGTCAAAAAAGGCAACCCCATACTCGTTGATCAGTTGAGCTTCTGGTTTGGCCTGAAGTCACTCGGTCACCATGCTGTATTTCGCACAGACTGCGTTGGTCCATGTGAAATGATTGCCTCCGCGCAGCTTCACAAAATACTTCGGGGGATTGGATTGCGCATAGGCCCCGTTGTTGCCCTCCAGAAACGGAGTAATGCCTATGTCAAGTTCTGCTCCCTGATACATCAATGGAACCGTGACACCCGTCAGGGTTTTGTTGACGGAAAATGGGAGGGTATAAGGTGACATCAGCAGAGTGGCTTTGAAGCGATCGTCCTTCCAGCTGGGCCAGCCGCCGACCATGGCAAGGGCTGTGTATCCGCCCAGAGAATGTCCCGCAATGCCAATGGCATTCACGTTAATGATCGTTTTTAATTGGCTGTCCTCCAGCACACCATTGAGGACATTTTCGATGTCCTCTTTTCGATCCAGATAACTGGAGTCGTTCCAAGTACTCGGATCAAGGATGGGAGGCTCTTGAGTGCTCGTTGAAAAAGTGGAGGCGGTGCCATCTACGTGGCAGAGCAGAGCATCTTTATGGTCCGGCGCGACGACGATGTACCCGTGACGTGCAAGCGTTTCCGTGAAAAAAATCGACTGGTCACCACAACCCAGGAGGCCGTGGGAAAAGATCACAAGCGGAAATGTGCCACAATCTGCCAGGGGTTGCCCATCTTTGGCCAGTGAACTCGAAATCTGGGGGCTGTAATCAAAGGGCGCTTCCGCTGTAGCCGAGGGATACCAGACCGAGGCTTTAACGCCGTTAAAACGAGTCACCTGATAGCCAACCGGATAGGCCGATGGACACGGAGAAGTCATTGGTTGAGTTGGCTGGGCGGAGGGTTGAAGCAGTGCTTGCAAAGGTTGTGAGAACGCGCAGGCTGCTATGATGATCATGACTGGAAGCGTCAGGACAGCCCGAGTGGATTTCTTCACATTTCCTCCGAGTCATACATGATACAGGTGTTTTTTTGAGGGGTTCTTTTGGTTTTTGTGCCAGCGTCAACCAGAAGATTGCGGTGATTTAGAGGAGCACCGATTCGGGGGAACCTCCTCGAGCGTACGGTCCGTACAGGCCCGGTCGTGACCAAGGGGCCGGCGGGATTCCAAGTCTATGATACCCCTCTACCCGGCGGGACGGAACAGCTTTTTCCAAAAATAGGTCATATCCGGGCGGAGGTCGAAAAAAGTTGGAATCGGAACCTTGGTTTCATAGGCTTCCGTGTTAAAATCCGGTCGATGGGAATGGATCCCGCTGGATCTGGTCGGGCACAGATCGATCCCACATTGGCGGGCCAGCCATCCATCGCTCTGAAGTGCGGGATGGGAGACCGGGACGCACAACCGGGAGGCCGTTCCATCGCTCGGTCAGAGAGAAGCGGACCTTTTCTGGACCAGATCTTGCGCCTCCAGCGGATCCTGCGACCGGCAGGCGGCCACCCGGTCAACCTCTTCATACCGTTCACCTCCGTTAAGGATCTGCATGGCCTCAGCCGTGCCAACCTCTGATCTACCAGGGTAATTACTTATGAAACAAATTGACCTGCTCCGCAAAGTCCCCCTTTTCAGCGGTCTGCCAGAAAAGGAGCTCGAAACCCTGGCCGCGATGCTGCAGGAGGTCACCTTGAATGAAGAGGAGGTGCTCTTCCGTGAGAACGAGCCCGGCGACAAGCTTTATATCGCCCTGGAGGGCACTTTCGATGTGGTCATGGGGCTGGGGACGAGCGGGGAAAAGGTGCTGGCCACGCTGGGGCCCGGCGAATTGATCGGCGAGATGGCGTTGCTCCTGCCGGGTGGGCAGCGCACCGCCGCGGTCCGCCCGCATGGAAAGACGCGCCTATGGGTGATGACCCGGGCCGATTTCGATGCCCTCCTGCACCGCCAGCCGGACCTGGCCTATGCGATGATGCGCATCCTGAGCAAGCGCCTGGATGCTACCAACACTGCCACCTACCGGGATCTCCTGGAGAAGAATCTTCAGCTGCAGCGAGCCTTGGATGATCTGAAGGCGGCCGAGGCCCAGCTGATTGAAAAGGAGCGGCTCGAGCGGGAGCTCCAGGTCGCCTCCGAGATCCAGATGAGCATCCTGCCGCAGGAGCTGCCGCAGGTGCCCGGTTACGAATTCGGGGCGCTCATGGTGCCAGCCCGCATGGTGGGGGGCGATTTTTACGATGTTTTTTTCCTGGATGAAGGGCACCTCGGTTTTCTGATCGGCGATGTGGCGGATAAAGGTGTGCCTTCCGCCATCTTCATGGCGCGCGCCCATGCCCTGATCATGGCGGAGGCCTCCCACGGCGGATCGCCATCTGAGATCCTGCGACGCGCCAATCAGCATCTGATCCATCTGGAACAGGCTGACCTGTTTGTCACCGTGCTCTTCGGGATCCTGGAGCTCGCAAGCAGGGAGTTCAGCTATGCGCGCGCCGGCCACGAGGTGCCGCTGCTGGTGAACCCGACCGGGGAGACTACTCAGCTGCCGCATGCTACCGGCCAGGCGATCGGGATCCTGGAGGATCCGCGCCTGGATGAAAACCGGCTGGTCATTCCAGCGGGGGGAATCCTGCTGCTCTGCACGGACGGCATCACCGACTGTACGAACCTGCACGGAGAAGCCTTTGGACAGGCGCGTCTATTTGCGACCCTGGCCTCGCTCACCAGTCTGAGCGGCCAGGGGTTCTGTGATCGGCTATTCGAAACGCTCCAGAAACACCAGTCGGGGGCTGCGCAGTTCGACGATATCACCATGGTGTCGATTCACGCCAGCCCTGTGGCCTAGATCCACTATAAGCGCCAGCGGTGGGGGGCTTGATTGCTCACCTGGATCGGGTGCTTCAAAGCAGCAGTCGATCTCCTAGCTGGGGCCATCCCCTTCGCATATCCTTGATGAAGGCCTGGTCGGTGTCCTCTCGCGGCCGTTTTCCAGAGATTTAAGCCCTTCCGAAGTGTCGCATTTTTGAAGTGGGACAGGCAAAAGGGGGTTTCCTTCATTATTAACCCTTATCAATAGGCGTCAGGAGGACCATAAAAAGGCCCTTACGGATCTGTGAGGATTCTTGACTTCGAGAATCCGTTGTGCTAGAATGTATCCGGTGCTCCATTCTTTCGTATAATCAAAACTGTGGCTAATCCTCGTCATCCTCTGCGGCTCAACATCGGATTCCTGATCAAATCTCCGATCGGTACGAGCCGCGATTTTAATTTTGACTATGAGAAAATGAATCTGGGGGAGGAACTGACGCTGGCGAATTTCCTCTGCAAGGCGCGTTTCGACCGCACCCCTCAGGGTCTCGTGCTCCAGGCCGATTTTGAGGGCCAGCTCGAGATGGAATGCGTGTGCTGCCTGACGCTGTTCGAACAACCCCTGCGATCGAGCTTGACCGAACTGTACGCCTTCGACCAGCGTTCCATGTCGGAGTCCAACTTGCTCGTCCCCGAGAACGGCCAGATCGACCTGGAGCCGCTCCTGCGGGAATACGCGCTGCTCGAGATCCCCATCAAGCCTCTCTGCAAACCGGATTGCAAAGGCCTGTGCCCGGTGTGCGGCGAGGACCTGAATTTGAATGACTGCGGGCATGTACGCCTCGGATCCCGATCGCCCCTGGGGGCGATCGGGGACTTCCTTTGAGGCGGGGAGGAGGCTAATCCATGGTTCACCCTGAACGTCGCCATCGAAACCGGGAAGCCATGAGCCTTCTTCTGGAGAAGGCCTCCGTGCAGGGTTATTTGACCACGGACGACCTGCTTGAGCTGTATCCGGATGTCAGCGAAGACGCCGAGCATCTTTCGGTCATCATGCTTACGCTGCGCAACCGGGGGGTGGAGTTGGTTGACCCGGAGGAGGACGAAGCGATCCCGGTGGAGGATCCCTCCGATCCCGGGTTGGAATCCTGGCTGGGGGCGGATGCGCTGGACTATTCCGGCGACGACACCGTGGGGATGTATCTCAAGGAGATGTCGCGCGTGCCTCTCCTGAAAGTGGAAGAGGAGTACGATCTGGCGATGCGCATCGAGGACGGGCGCAAGGCCAAGGCCGAGCTGCAACGCTTGGGCGGACCCAAGAAAGGGTTGGAGCACCAGCGCCAGGAGGCCCTGGTTCAGGACGGCCTGCTGGCCCGCGATCACCTGATCAAGGCGAACACACGCCTGGTGGTTTCGATCGCCAAACGCTACATGGGGCGCGGGGTCCTGTTCCTCGACCTGATCCAGGAAGGCAACCTCGGCCTGATGAAGGCGGTCGAGAAATACGATGTCCACCGCGGTTTTCGTTTCTCGACCTATGCCACCTGGTGGATCCGGCAGACCATCACCCGCTCGATCGCCGACCAGGCCCGGACGATCCGGGTGCCGGTCCACATGATCGACCGCATCCGCCAGATGTACAAGGCTACGCATGAACTGGAACAGCGCCTGGGGCGCATCCCTACCCCGGAGGAGCTGGCGCAGGAAATGGACCTGGACGTGAAGAAGGTCCAGTGGATCCTGAAGGTCTCCTGGCTGCCGCTCTCCCTGGAGAGCCCGATGGGCGACGATGAGGACTCGGAGCTCGGGATGTTTATCGAAGACGAGTTCAGCCCGACGCCGATGCAGAGCGCCTACCAGTCGATGCTCAAAGACAAGATCGACGAAGTGTTGGGCACGCTCTCCCCGCGCGAGGCGCGCGTCCTGCGGCTGCGCTTCGGGCTGGACACCGGCACACCCTTCACGCTCGAGGAAGTGGGGGAGAAGTTCGGCCTGACCCGAGAGCGCATCCGCCAGATCGAGGGCAAGGCCCTGCGCCGGCTGCGCCATCCCCGGCGGGCCAGACAGCTGAAGGAATATCTCTAGGGGTGCTCGTTTCCATTGACAAACCCTTCCACCTCGCTTAAACTCATTCGTATGAAAGCCGTCTCCTTCCTTTTCCCCGAAATGAGCATGTCGGTGGCCATGTCTGACCGCGCCCGGACAGCCGCGCTGGGGACGTCGTAAATAGACCCACTCCTACACGGAGGGCTGTCCAGGACCTGGGACAGCCTTTTTTGTTGAATTTTTCCTGCTGGAAGAGAGGCCCGTATGCCGGAACCCATCCTGATCGCCATCGCCTGGCCGTATGCCAATTCCGAGATCCATGTCGGTAACATCACCGGGTCACATCTGCCGGGCGACATTTTTGCCCGCTACCACCGCCTGAAGGGGGATCGCGTCCTGATGGTTTCGGGCACGGATTCCCACGGCACGCCGGTCACCCTCAAGGCGGACGCGTTGGGTAAACCGGTCGAGGCGGTCTACCAGGAGTACCATAACGGGTTCCTGGAACTGTTCCAGAAGCTGGGGATCCAGTACGATTTGTTCACGAGCACCCACACCGAGAACCACTTCAAGGTCACCCAGTCCATCTTCCTGGCGCTGAAGAAGAACGGTTATCTCTACGCCGCGACCCGCCCGCAGTGGTACTCGCCGAAGGCCGGCCGCTTCCTGCCCGATCGCTATGTTGAAGGCACCTGCTACATCTGCGGGTATGAGGGCGCCCGTTCCGACCAGTGCGACAACTGCGGCAACGTGCTGGAGCCGGAAAAGCTGATCCAGCCGCGCTCCAAGGTGGACGGTTCGACACCCGAGCTGCGCGATACGGAGCACTTTTTCCTGGACCTCTCCAAGCTGGAGCCGGAGGTCAAAAAGTTCCTGAAGGAGCGCGCCGGGCACATGCGCGACACCGTCCTGGGTGAATCCCTGGGCAAGATCGAGGCGGAGGGATTGAAACCCCGCCCGATCACCCGTGACCTGGATTGGGGTGTACCGGTCCCGGTCGAAGGCTGGGAAAGCAAGCGTATCTATGTCTGGTTCGAGGCCGTCATCGGCTACCTCTCGGCCTCCATCGAGTGGGCGCAGGCGGCGGGGCAGACCCAGGCCTGGAAGGATTGGTGGGTCAACCCGGAGGCCCGCCAGTTCTACTTCATCGGCAAGGACAACATCTTCTTTCACACCTCCTGGTGGCCAGCCGAGCTGATGGGGGCAGGTGGTGAGTTCCTGCGGATCTTTTCAGAGGAGGAGGGCACGCTTACCCTGCCCTACGATGTCCCCGCCAACCAGTTTATGAACCTGGAGGGGAAGAAGATCTCGGGCAGCCGCAACTGGGCCATCTGGGGCCTTGACCTCCTGACCCGCTTTGACCCGGACCCGCTGCGCTACTACCTGACCATCAACATGCCGGAAAATCACGATTCCGACTGGGACTGGAATGAGTTCGTCGCCAAGAACAATAACGAGCTGGTGGCGACCTGGGGCAACCTCGCCAACCGGGTCCTGACCTTTGCCTATAAGAACTGGGAGGGCCGGGTGCCGCCGCTCGAGGCCCTGCGCCCGGCTGACCGGTCGCTCCTGGCTGCCGTTGAAGCCGGCTTCCAGTCCGTGGGTAGGGAGCTGGAGGCCGTCCACCTGCGAGCCGCCCTGCAGGAAGCCATGCGGCTGGCGACGGAGGTCAACCGCTATCTGGACAGCTCGGCGCCCTGGTTCGAGATCAAGACCGATAAAGCGGCTGCAGCACGATCGGTGTACACCGCCTTGAAGGCCATCGACTCGCTCAAGATCCTGCTGGCGCCTTTCCTGCCGTTCAGCAGTGAGAAGCTGCATGCCTATCTCGGCTACGATGGCTCTCTTTTTGGTGAATCCTTTACGGAGACCCGCCAGGACGCGCTGGGTGCGCACACCGTCCTGCGCTACCGGGCTCCCCAGACCGGCGCCTTCTGGAAGCCAAGCGAACTGGCGGCGGGTGCACCGCTGCGCCTGCCCGGCCCGCTTTTCAAGAAGCTGGAAGAAAAAGTGGCCGAAGAGGAACGGGCAAAGCTTGGAAAATGATCTGGAAGATATCGGTTAAAGGCGGCCCGAAAGGGCCGCCCTCCTATCGATGGTGGCGGAAAAAATACGGTCTGCTGGCAGGTGGATCTCAGAGGCTCCTCGGGAGGCGGAAACATCCGGTTGGAAAACCACCAGAGTCTATTCACCGATCCAATCAGGTTGAGGCGGCGGGACCTGGATCGCCGAACCGCGACCACAACTCCCCCCAGGCTAAAACATTCTCTGGTTCCAATAATATCCTTCGATCAATCCCTCCTGCCTTGCCCTTCATCTCTACCCTTATATCCTGCCATTGCCCATTGGGTGTCACTTCAATCTTATCAATGGCTCGTCGTGGACAGAAAGTAAAGATCCAGCCATACGCAGGAAAGCGGCTCTGAGACTGCTCTTCCACCACAATGAATTGTTTGTCGGTCAGCGCCAGCAAAGTTGTGTCAGCCTCGCGTAAAGGGAAAAGATGCCAGCGCCGCCCCCAGATGGAGGGCTGGAAAACGAACCCGAATAAATGCTCGTCGGGCAGCAGACCATAAAGATACAACCCATTCTTAAACTTAAACGATTGCTTTTCAAGTTCACTGAGGATCGTTTTCAGCGGAGGGGATTGCGGTGTGGAAACAGAATTTCCTCCACACGCAGCCCCCAAAAGATCCTGTAGGCTCCCCTGGAGAATATCGAAACCGGTGGCATCGAATTCCACAACGGACCGGGAAAGGCGATCGTCAACGAGCTCCAGGCATCCGTACATTAATTGCAAATGGAGGCGGACATAGAGCAAATCAGTCGCGCGCAGAAAAATATTCCTGGCATCTTGATGAGGTGAGGCGGGCGCCTGAATGTCATGGATGCCATTGTTGGTGAACAATAACGCCTGCTCGGGGGCATATTCTGATCGATACCAGGTTTTCAAACGAGTTCGGCCCGGAAAAACACAGATCGATCTTAGCTTGTCAGTCGGCTCGATGGCTTGCAAGGCGGCCTGGTGGAGTTTGGGAGGCAGATCATTCAGGGTAGATACCGAGTAGGGGATGGGTGGCGTTTGAGAAGGGCGTGGTTGATATTCTTTTTTCATGGGTTCGAGGACCTCGGATTTCTCTATTGTAGTCCAATCGTCGTGCCTGTGCTTTTTATCAATAACATTAATGAAACCTAAGGTTGGAATCGATCGAACGGACTGTAAGTGCTGTTCCTTGAGTGCCCAAAGTGCGGGTACTTACACCAAACATCCGGGGAGATCCGTCCAGGCGAGCCGGGTTAAGCTTGAGGAAGCTCCTCTCTCCAGCAGTGGAGAAGTTCACATTTGGCGCAAGCTCCGCTCATGCGTTATACTGGGCGCCAACAGACTTGGATCAAGGAGTGGTACATGGAGATCGCAGTGATTGGTTTGGGCAAGATGGGCGCCAACATCGCCCAGCGCTTGTTGCTTGCGGGGCACAGGGTGGTCGGCTACGACCGCGCACCGGAGCTGACCCGCACCCTGGCCTCCGAACACGGCCTGATACCCGCCTTTTCGCTACCCGAGGTCGTGGCCGCGCTGAAACCCCCGCGCCTCGCCTGGATCATGGTCCCTTCCGGGGCCGCCACCGAGGAAACCGTCCAGGCCCTGGCAGGCCTGCTCTCGAGCGGGGATGTGTTGATCGACGGCGGCAATACTTACTACAAGGATGACCTGCGCCGGGCCAAGGAGCTAGAGGCCAGGGGCCTGCATTACGTGGATGTCGGCACTAGCGGCGGGATCTGGGGGCTGAAGGAAGGGTACAGCCTGATGATCGGAGGCGATCCCGGTATTATCGAGAGTCTGCGACCGGTCTTCGAAACCCTGGCCCCAGCCCCCGACCGGGGATGGGGGCGGGTCGGCCCGGTGGGCGCAGGGCATTTCGTTAAAATGATTCACAACGGGATCGAATACGGCCTGATGCAGGCTTATGCCGAGGGGTTCGAGATCCTGCATGCCAAGAAGGAATTCGGATTGGACCTGGAGCAGGTCAGCCAGATCTGGCGCTACGGGAGCGTGGTGCGCTCCTGGCTGCTGGACCTTACCGCCGACGCCCTCGCCGAGGATCCGGAGCTCAGCCGGCTGGAGGGCTGGGTGGCGGACAGCGGGGAAGGCCGCTGGACGGTCGCCGAGGCGATCGATCTGGATGTGCCTGCGCCGGTCATCACCCTGGCGCTGCAGGCGCGCTTCGTCAGCCGCCAGGACGAAAGTTTCGCCGCCAAACTCCTGGCGGCGATGCGCAACCAGTTCGGCGGTCATGCCGTGAAGACGAGATAGCCATGCCTGAAGAGTGTCTCCCCACTACCCTGGTCATCTTCGGTGCCTCCGGCGACCTGACCTGGCGGAAGCTGGTGCCCGCCCTGTACAATAATTTCAAGAAGGGACGGCTGTCGGAGTGTGCCCGGATCATCGGCTTCGCCCGCCGTCCGCTGGAGGACGGTTCTTTCCGAGCCCGCCTGCAGGAAGGGGTGATTGCTTTCAGCCCGGACACCTATGAACCCGCGGTCTGGGAGGCGTTCGCCGGACGGATCCTCTATTTTCGGGGTGATTTGCAAAAGACGGCGGACTTCCCCCGCCTGGAGGCCTACCTCCAGCAGTTGGAATCAGGCCCTGCCAACCGGTTGTATTACCTCGCCACCGCCCCGGAATACTACGCACCAGTCGTCGCCTCGTTGGGCGCGGCTGGCATGGCACAGCCAGCCAGGGGCGGCGAGACCTGGCGGCGGATCGTGATCGAAAAACCGTTCGGCCACGACCTGGCGAGCGCCCAGGAGCTGAACAGGGCCACGCACGCCGTGTTCGCTGAATCGCAGGTCTACCGCATCGACCACTATCTCGGCAAGGAGACCGCCCAGAACATCCTGTTCCTGCGTTTTGCCAACACCATTTTTGAGCCGGTCTGGAACCGGCGCTATGTGGACAATGTGCAGATCACGGTCGCGGAGAGCGTGGATGTCGCCGATCGCGCCGGCTACTATGACAGCGCCGGCGTGCTACGGGATATGTTCCAGAACCACCTGTTCCAGCTGCTCGCCCTGGTGGCCATGGAGCCACCTTCCTCCTTCGCGGCCGACGCCGTCCGCAATGAAAAGGCCAAGGTGTTCGAAAGCATCCGCCCAATCGCCCTGGCGGAGACGGTGCGCGGACAGTATTCCGGTTACTGCGAGCACAAGGGGGTCGCTACCGATTCCCAGACCCCGACCTATGCAACCCTCAAACTGTATATCGACAACTGGCGCTGGAAAGGGGTGCCGTTCTACCTGCGCTCTGGCAAGGCGCTCGGGCGCAAGACCTCCATGATCATGATCGAATTCATGCGCCCGCCCCACCTGATGTTCCGTTTAAAGGACGAGAGGGCGTTCCTGCCCAACATGCTCTCCCTGTGCATCCAGCCGGATGAGGGCATCCACCTGCGCTTTGAAGCCAAGGAGCCCGAGTCGGATCAGGAGATGCGCTCGGTGGATATGGACTTTCACTACCGGTCGATCTTCAACCGCGCCCTGCCGGATGCTTACGAGCGTTTATTGCTGGAAGTGCTGGAAGGGGATGCCACCCTGTATAACCGCAGTGACAGCATTGAAGCCTGCTGGCGCCTGATCGATCCGGTGATTCAGGGCTGGGAGAAGGAGGGCGCGCCTCCCCTGATGACCTACCCGCGAGGGAGCTGGGGTCCCAAGGAAGCGGATGAGCTGCTCGCAAAAGACGGCCGGGTGTGGCGGCTGGGGTGCGATGACGAAGAGGGGACGATCCACGCCCAGAGCTCCCGGCCCGCTTAGCAGCTGCAGCCTGGCCCGGATTCTCTTCCGGGCCGGTTTACCCGAGTTCCAGCCAATCGGGCAGCTGCCCGATCAGGGTTTGCATGACCTCCCGGGTGCGGGATTGGAAGAGCTCGAGATTCCCGTAGGCCTCCCCTCCGTTCGGACCGACCAGATCGGTGACGCCGCGCAGGATCAGGCAGCGCACGCGGTTGCGCTGGGCAACCCAGGCGATGGCACCGGATTCCCAGTCGGCCGCCACCGCCCCGTATTTCTCGGTGAGGATTGGGATGTCTTCTGGCAGGAGGTCGCGGTCACCGGAGACCAGCAGCCCGCGCTGCACCGGATGCGGGAGTGCGTCCACGAGCCAGGATAGGTCTAGCGTGGTGGTATAGGCGTCGATGGCGGACTGAGGGTCGGTCATCTGTTCCAGGATATCGTAGACCGCTGTTTTTTCAACGAGCAGGATGGTCCCGCGCTGGATGCGTCCGGCGAAACCGCCGCAGGTGCCCAGGTTGATCAGCAGGTCCGGGTGGTAGTGGTCCAGGACGTACTGGGCGGTGGCGGCCGCGGAGATCCGTCCCCAGCCGCCGTGGTAGAACCTGACCCGGGCGCTTCTCATGCGGGTGAGAAAAGTCTCACCCAGGGCAGTGGCCCGGATCTTGACCTGCGGGAGGATCTGCCTGATCGCCAGCCATTCGGCATCGGCAGAGATCAGGATCACGCTTTTCACCGCCGGTCCCCGTCCAGCTGTCGTTCCCCCTGAAGATAATCGAACAGCAATTGGAGCGCCTCCTGCGCCGAGGCGGCCTTGTTCTCACTGCGGTCGCCGGAGAACACGAAAAGGCGGGCCCAGGAGCCCTCCGGGGTGGACAGACCCACCCAGGTCGTCCCGACCGGCTTATCCGGCAGACCCCCGGAGGGGCCGGCGATGCCGCTCACCGAGAGGGCCAGGTCCGCTGCCAGGGCCCGGCGCGCCCCGCGCGCCATCTCAAGCACCGTTTCCCGGCTGACGGCGCCATGCGCCTTCAGGGTCTCCCAGGAGACCCCCAGCAGGGCGACCTTGGCCTCGTACGCGTAGGCGATGACCCCGCCTAGGAAATAATCGGATGAGCCGGGTACGTCTGTGAGGCGGTGGCCGATGAGCCCCCCCGTGCACGATTCGGCGGTGGCGAGCTTCAAACCGGCTGAGTGCAGGAGCTGACCAACTTTAGCCTCCAGGGGTTCATCCATCGTGCTTCTCCATCTGCAAAAGTGAACGCATTATAGCATGGGCAGGTCGCCAGGAAATGGAGGTCCAATTTTAGGAAGGCTCGACCTGATCGTGCGCTAGTTGGCCTGTCCATCACACGTTGAAAGGCAACGTGAATATTCCAAAAATCCCGCAGAGAGTCCTCTGCGGGATTTTTTCGCTTGCTGCTCTTGGGCTGTTTAGAATCCCCCCCTAGTGAGAAGTCGTTGCAACAGGCCATTGAAAAGGAGGCCTCTGAAGATCACCCGCAGGATTATAGCCAGGACCAGGCCGACAGCCGAAAGGATGATGCCCGCGATCGCCATAGTTTTACCCTTGGTGTTAATGCCGAGGATCCCGAGGATCAGGCCGACCAGGCCGAGTATGCCTCCGCACCAGATGACCCCGGATGCGCACAGGGAAAGGATGCCGAGCACCAGGGAAGCGATCCCCAGACCCTGACTGCCTCCGCTGGAGGCTGGAGCAGGTGTGGCAGGTTGCATTTGATCAGACATAGTTCCTCCGCTTGAAATGATTTGCACGTTTATATCATTTTTCGGTGTGGTTTGCAATGGGCATCCTCCTGGTTTCACTGCACTATAGCGGGATCGTGCAGGACCTTGCGATTCCACAAGCTGGGTCGTCCACTACCATCCCGATGATCCGATACATTGAATGCTCCTGGATGAGCCGCCTCCGGTCAAAGAAGGGGTTGTTTGGGAAACCGGTTCCCACGATCTTATGGGGTTATCCGCATGGACATTCGCCGGGGAAGAGGCTTAAAAGACCTTCTGCAAAAATCAGCCTTGTTGAACCAGTTCGGGACTGTCGAAATTTGTTGAAACTTGTAAAGATTGACAAATTTCGACAAACCGGGTACGATGGCCGTGTTTTATCCATTCTGACCCACAATCGACCGGGAGCAAAATTGACCACCTTTGAGCGACGCCAACGTCTCATGATCCTCTTGCGAGAGCAGCCCGGGATCCGCGTCCCGGAGGTCGCCGAGCTCCTGGGTGTTTCTGAAGGCACCATCCGCAACGACCTCAACTCCCTGGCCGGTTTGGGCCAGGTGAGGCGTGTACGCGGCGGCGGCGTGCTCCTGGATGAGCTCCAAGATCGCAGCCCCATTTTCGCCACACGCGTGATGACCCACCGCAGCGCCAAGCTAGCCATCACCCAGCAGGCAGCCAGCCTGGTCAAAGACAACGACTCGGTGATGCTGGATTCCAGCACCACCTCGTATTACCTGGCCTGCTGCCTTAAAGAGAGCCGCGACCTGACCGTGATCACCAACGGCATCGAGTCGGCCCGTGAACTGGCGAAAAACCCCTCCAATACGGTCATCCTCCCGGGAGGCGTTTTGCGCGTGGACGGGACCGCTACTTCCATGCCGATGGGTGAGCAATTCCTCGGCGATTACCATATCAAGACCGCCTTTGTCTCGTGCAGCGGGTTCACCCCTGAGGGCGGCCTGACGGAGGTCGACATCTTCGAGGCCCAGATCAAGCGCAGGATGATTGCCAGCTCGGGCAGTACGGTCGCCTTGATCGACGCCAGCAAGTTCGGCCGCATGGACCTGACCGTCTTCGCCCGCACGGACCAGATCACCCACCTGTTCACTGACTGCAGTCTCTCCCCGGAGTGGGTCAAAAAATTGAAGAAGGCCGGCCTTCCTTTTACCCTGTGCGGCTCAACCCTGGAGGCCGAATGACCCAGATCCCCCTATACCTCGGCGAGGACGCCGTGGCTGCCCTGGTCCAGTACTGCACCGTTGAGGGCCTGAGCCACTTCCTGCTGGTGGCGGATGGCAACACCTATCCCATCCTGGGGCAGCGGGTGGAAACCGCGCTCAAGGGCCGCGGCTGGGATATCCGCTCGGTCGTCTACCCCGAGCCTGCTGTCGTTCCGGACGAGGAGTTCATCTTTCAAGCGCTGCTACAGGCCGACGAGGTCGAGCGAACCTTCCTGGCCGTCGGCTCGGGCACGCTGACCGACATCACCCGCATCGTCAGCCACCGGACCCGCTGCCGGTTCATTTCTGTGCCAACCGCCCCTTCGGTGGACGGTTTCACCTCTCCGAGCGCCTCGCTGGTCGTGCGGCGCATCAAGAAAACGGTGATGGCCCAGCCGCCCGTGGCGGTCTTCGCCGACCTGCCGACGCTGGAGGCCGCCCCGCAAACGATGATCGCGGCCGGCTATGGGGACATTCTGGGTAAGGCCATCGCCCTGGCTGACTGGCGGCTCGGGCATCTCCTCTGGGATGAGCCTTACAGCTCCGAGATCGCCGCCCGGGTGCGCGCCACCCTGGAGGCCTGCATCCAGGCCACGGATGAGATCGGTAACGCCTCGCCCGAGGGCATCCGCAAGCTGATGTTCAGCCTGGTCGATTCAGGCATGTGCATGCTGGATTTCGGAAACTCGCGCCCGGCTGCCGGGTGCGAGCATTACATGTCCCACTTCCTGGAGATGAAGCTGCTGCGTGAAGGCCGCCCTGCCGTGTTGCACGGCGCCAAGGTGGGCGTGTGCTCGCTGCTGGCAGCGGAACAGTACGCTCGGCTCAGGCAGGTGGACCATGCCCAGGCAGTGGCCCGCCTCGCGGCCGCAGCGCGGCCGGAGCGTACCGCCGATATGCAGCGCATCCGGCAGGCCTTCGGCCCGATCGCCGAGAGCCTCTTCGTCGAGCAGGCCCCCTTTTTGGATATGACCGTCACAGACTTCGATCGGCTGAAGCAGCGCATTCTCGCGCAATGGGATGAAATCCAGTCGCTGGCAGAGGAGGTGCCCGCCCAGGAAAAGCTGGCCGACCTGCTGAGCCGGGCAGGGGGCGCGACCCGTCCCGCCGGCCTGGGTCTGGGCGATGAGGAAGTGCAGCAAGCCCTGACCGAATCCCATTTTCTGCGCAACCGCTTCACCATCTGCAAGCTGGGGCGCATCCTCGGCTTGCCGGGTAGTTTATAGGAGATGTATTTATGTCTGTCGAAGCTCCGTATCCTGAATTGGACGAGTACCTGGTCTGGATCGGCGAGGCCGGCTGGCGCATTTCGGAAATTGAGGCCAGTGAAGGCTCGGCCGGTAACATCTCGGTATGCATCGGCTGGCCCTTGGAGCTGCGCCGCAAATTCCCCCTGGTCGAGTCTATGGAACTGCCCCTGGCGGTGCCCGAGCTGGCCGGGATGACCCTGATCATCACCGGCTCAGGCCGGCGCCTGCGGGATATCATCCAGGACCCCACCGCCAACCTGGGCTGCCTGGTGGTGGACAAGGGCGGCAAGACCGGCCAGCTTTTCACCTCCCCCCGGCGCCTGTTTGCCAACCTGACCAGCGAGCTGAATTCGCACCTGGCCGTCCACCGTGACCAGATTGCCAGTTCGGGCACCAATTTCCATGCCGTCATCCACGCCCAGCCGCGCCACCTGACCTACCTGAGCCACATTCCCAGTTATCAGGACCAGATGGTTCTGAGCCGGCACTTGCTGCGCTGGCAGCCGGAGACGATCCTCAATCTCCCGGAAGGCATCGGATTCGTACCTTTCAATGTGCCCGGCTCGGAGGCGCTCATGTCCGCCACCCTCAAGGCGCTTCACCAGTACCGTGTGATCGTGTGGGCCAAGCATGGCGTGGTGGCACGTTCTGATACCTCCCCCAAGCGCGCCTCAGACCGCATCGAGTACGCCGAGACAGCCGCCAGCTACGAATACCTGGACCTGGTGGCGGGTGGGAAGGGGGAGGGCTTGAGCGTGGACCAGATCCGTGCCATCTGCAAGGCGTTCAACATCCGACAGAACATCTTCTGAACCTGGAAGGGACGCGCAGAGCGCGAATATTAAACCTATTTGGATTAGAAAGCCATCGTGGAGAAGCTAACCCCTTTGGAAGCCCAGTTGAACGACTTTTCCCCTGCCAGGCGCTCTCAGGCTTTGGAGGCGTTGATCGCGGTGGGTGAACCACCCGCTGCCGGCCAGGCGGCCGTTAACCTGCACTGCCATACCTTCTTTTCCTTCAATGCCTTTGGATATTCTCCCTGCCGGCTGGCCTGGCTCGCACGCCAGCGCGGCTACCGGGCCCTGGGCATCGTCGACTTTGATGTGCTGGACGGTGTGGACGAGTTCCTGGAGGCCTGTGAGCGCCTGGGGGTGCGCGGTTCGGCCGGCATGGAAACGCGCGTGTTCCTCCCCGAATTTGCCACCCGCGAGACCAACTCCCCAGGTGAACCGGGGGTGTATTACTACATGGGTCTGGGTTTCACTTCCAGCCGGGTCCCTGGCGCGGCTGCTCCCATCCTGGAGGGCATGCGCCGAAGGGCTGAAGACCGCAACCGCAGCATGCTGGCGCGCATCAACGCTTTTCTGTCGCCGGTGACGGTGGATTATGAGCGAGACGTGCTCCCGCTCACCCCGGCTTGCAACGCCACCGAGCGCCACATGCTGGTGGCTTACCAGCAAGCCGCGGCCAGGCGCTTCCCGGATCCGGTCCCCTTCTGGGCGGAAAAGCTCCAGTGGACGCCCGAACAGGTTGCCGCCCAGATCGGGGACCCCGTCAGCTTCCCGAACGCGCTGCGCTCGAAGCTGATGAAACGCGGCGGGGTCGGGTATGCCCAGCCGGGACCGGAGACTTTCCCGTCCGTGGAAGAGGTCAACCGCCTGATCCTCGCCTGCGGCGCGCTGCCGTGCGCCACCTGGCTGGACGGTACCTCGGCTGGCGAACAGGCTGAGGAGGAGCTGCTCAACCTTTTGATCGGCAAAGGCGTCGTGGCCTTGAACATCATCCCGGACCGCAACTGGAACATTTCCGATCCCGAGATGCGCCGCTTGAAGGTGCAGAACCTGCATGCGGTCGTGGCCCTGGCCGGCAAACTCGACCTGCCCATCAATGTGGGTACCGAGATGAACGCCCCCGGCCAGAAGCTGGTCGACGATTTCGAAGCCAAGGAACTCGCCCCTGTGCGCCAGACTTTCCTGGATGGCGCGGATTTCATTTACGGCCACACCGTCCTGCAGCGGGCGCTGGGCCTGGGCTACCAGAGCGAGTGGGCCAGGGCGCATTTACCCGCACGAGGGCAGCGCAATGCCTTTTACACCCAGGTCGGGCGTCTCACGGCACCTGGGCAAGCCGGGATGGCCCGGTTGAAGTCCCTGACCTCTGCCCTGCTGCCCGCTGAGGTGTTGAATCGGTTGACCCATCCGGCTTGATCTGGACAGGGCTCAAGCCAGCTTCGCTCCGAATTGATACCGCGATGACTCATCCCTATCTCCTGGCATATGATCTGGGGACGACCGGAAACAAGGCCACGCTCTTTGACGCGGAGGCAGGCGTGGCGCGGGCATCGACCTTTGAGCCTTACCCCACGGTATACCCGCAGCCGGGCTGGGCGGAACAAGATCCGGCCGATTGGCAGAGGGCCATCTGGCAGTGCACGCGCCGTCTTCTCTCCCAAACGGATGTCGCACCGGAAGCGATTGCAGCCGTGAGTTTCAGCGGTACCATGCAGGGTGCTTTGCTCGTGGACCGGAAGGGTACGCCTTTGGGACGGGCCATTATCTGGGCCGACCAGCGGGCCACGGTCCAGGCCGATCGGATGGGCTCGGTTTGCGACGCTCAGGCGCTCTATCGCCTTACCGGACAGCGCCTCAGCCCGACCTATACGGCTCCCAAAGTGCTGTGGATCAAAGAGCATTACCCGGGGGTCTATGACCAGGCCTGGAAGGTCCTGCAGGCGAAGGACTATGCGGCCTTCCTGCTGACAGGCGTTTTTGCCACCGATTATTCGGATGCGTCGGCGACCCTGCTCTTTGACCTGGTGGGCAGACGCTGGGCTTCCGACCTCATCGCAGCGCTTGGTCTGAACGGCGAAATCCTCCCCGAGGTGCACCCCTCGACCACCGTCGTCGGGCATGTGACCCCGACGGCGGCGGCCGCCAGCGGCCTGATGGCCGGCACTCCGGTCGTCATCGGCGGTGGAGACGGGGCTTGCGCCACGGTCGGAGCCGGATCGGTGAGGGAGGGCGAGGCCTATGCTTATCTGGGCTCATCCTCCTGGATCGCCATGACCACCCGTCAGCCGATCTATGACCCTCTGCAGCGCACCTTTACGCTCGCTCATCTCATCCCTGGTTTTTATTTCCCCCTGGGCACGATGCAGGCAGCCGGTGGAGCCTATGGGTGGCTGGCACACCTTCTCTACCCAGAGGGGAATGCGCAGGCTCTGCAGAGCATGGATGCAGAGGCGGCTGGCGTACCTGCGGGCGCGCACGGCCTTTTGTTTCTGCCTTACCTGATGGGAGAGCGCAGTCCGTACTGGAATCCGCTGGCGCGTGGTGCCCTGGTCGGTCTGGCCATGCCCCACGGCCAGGCAGAATTCGCCCGGGCGGTGCTGGAGGGGGTAGCCCTCAATCTCGGTTTGATTCTGGAAGCTCTGCAGGCGCAGGGGGTACGGCTGAGTAGGTTGATCCTGATTGGCGGGGGTGCCAGGAGTGCAGTCTGGCGTCAGATCCTGGCGGATGTGCTGGCGCTGCCGGTCTGGCTGCCCGCACTGACCACCGAGGCCACGGCCCTGGGTGCGGTGGTCGCAGGGGGTGTAGGCGTGGGCTTGTTTGCAGATTTTAATGTGGTTGACCGCCTGGTCTCCCTGCACGCAGTCGAGCAACCGGAAGACGCCCGTCATGAGCAGTATGCGGCACTGCTCGATCTTTTCCGGCAGACCTACGATGCGCTCAATCCCATCTTTGCCCGGTTGGCCGGACTTACGGCTATGAAAGCAGGCCCGGATTCTTGAGAGAATAGAGGTAGCTATGTCTGATAAACTTGACGATTACCGCCGCGGCACCAGCCCGCTGCCTCCTAGTTACAAACTCTGGCCGCTGTATGGCGCCGGGCTGGAAAACCTGGGCAAGGATGGCCGGCCCATCGAGGTCCCCACGCCCTCGTATGGTCCTGACGAGCTGCTCATCCGTCACGACGCCTGCGGGTTGTGCTTTTCAGACACCAAGGTGGTCGCCCAGGGCCAGAACCACCCGCGCGTCTTCCGCGACATGCAGAAAGAGCCCGTGGTGCTGGGTCACGAGGTCTCGATGACCGTTGTCGGCGTGGGCCAGCACCTCGCCGGGCGCTATCAGGTTGGCGACCGGCTGACGCTGGAAACGGACATCGTAAACCACGGGAAGACCCTGGCTTATGGCTATTGGTACCAGGGTGGCCTATCTCAGTACTCCGTGATCGGACCCGAGATCTACGCCAGCGACCTGGGGAATAACCTGATCAAGGTACGCCCGGATAAAAGCTATGCCGAGATCGCCCTGACCGAGCCCTGGGCCTGTGTGGTGGCAGCCTATGCTTTGAAATACCGGACCGGCCTTAAGAACGGCGGCGTGACCTGGATCATCGGCGCGGGTGGGGAAGGGCCGTACACGATCAGCGCTGGCTTTGACCAGGCCGCGCATCCGGCCCGGCTGCTGCTGACCAGCGTCCCTGCCCGGTTCGTAGCCTGGCTGAAAGAACGCGCCGCAGCCCTGGGCATCGAGGTGACCGAAGTGAACGGGATCGAGGCGACGCCGGTCGAGTTCGTCGACGACATCGTCATGCTGGGAGCGAATGCTGGGCTGATCGAGCAGGCCAGCCCCCACCTGGATCAGTTCGGCGTGATGGCCATCCTGGCCGAGGCGCCCCTGGAGCGCCGTGTCAACCTGGATGTGGGGCGCATCCACTACCATCGCTGGGTGTATATGGGCACGACCCAGAAGGACATGGCCGCTGCATATGCCGATCTTCCCGTGCGCTCGAATCTCAAACCCGGGGGCCGGGCCTGGTTCGTGGGCGCCGGCGGTCCGATGGGGCGGATGCATGTCCAGCGCGCCATCGCGTTCAATGACCCTCCCGCCGCCATCGTTTGCAGCGACGTGAGCGATATGCGCCTGAATGAGCTCTCGGAGGCCTTTGCCGGCCAGGCCAGGGGGCGCGGCATCCGGTTCGTATGCCTTAACCCGCTGAACAAGGACGACTACGAAGCCCGAATGGCCACCTTCCAGCAGACTGGTTTCGATGACATCGTCGTACTGGCTCCCGTGCCAGCCGTCATCGCGGATGCCGCCAGCCACCTGGCGCCTCAGGGAGTGATGAATATCTTTGCCGGCGTCGCCCGCGGGACGCTGGCAGCCCTGGATTTGAGTGGTGCGTATTTGAGTGGTACACGCTTCATTGGTCATTCGGCCTCGTTGATGAGCGACTTCGAGCTGGTGCTGGCGAAGACCAATTCGGGCGAGCTGTCGCCCAATCGTTCCGTGGCTGCGGTCGGGTCGTTGAGTGCCGCTCGAGATGGGTTAAAGGCGGTCAAGGAGGCCACCCTGGCCGGGAAAGTGGTCATCTATCCCCATATCCGGGAACTGCCTCTGACGCCGCTCGCGGAGCTCAAGGAAAAAATGCCATCCGTCTACGCTCGGCTCAGTGCCCTGCGGGAGTGGACCAAAGAAGCTGAAGAGGAGTTTTTGCGGCAGATGCTGCCGTAGAACGAAATTGGATCCTATCCAAGTGACACGCACAAACCATCAAACCATTTTCAAGGAGAGAAACAACTATGGCAAAGCAAACTGGCAAAAAAGTTCGTGTGGCAATCGTGGGCGTGGGCAACTGCGCCTCCTCGCTGGTGCAGGGGGTCGAGTTCTACAAGAATGCCAAGAAAAATGAATCCGTCCCAGGCCTGATGCACGTCAACTTGGGCGGGTATCATATCCACGACATTGAGTTCTCCGCGGCTTTCGATGTGGTGGACACCAAGGTCGGCCTGGACCTGAGCGAGGCCATCTTCGCCTTCCCCAATAACACCATTAAGTTTTCCGACGTCCCCAATCTCGACGTGAAGGTCGAGCGCGGCATGACCCACGACGGGCTGGGCAAATATCTGAGCAAGGTGGTCAAGAAGGCCCCCGGACCCACCGCCGATATCGTCAAGATCCTGAAGGAGACCAAGACCGACGTGGTGATCAACTACCTGCCGGTCGGCTCAGAGGAAGCCACCAAGTGGTACGTGGAGCAGGTGCTGGAAGCCGGCTGCGGCTTCGTCAACTGCATCCCGGTCTTCATTGCTTCGCAGCCCTACTGGCAGCAGCGTTTCGCCGAGCGCGGCCTGCCGATCATCGGCGACGATATCAAGAGCCAGGTCGGCGCCACGATCACACACCGCGTCCTGACCACCCTCTTCCGTGAGCGCGGCGTACACCTGGACCACACCTACCAGCTCAACTTCGGCGGCAACATGGATTTCTATAACATGCTGGAACGCGAGCGGCTGGAGTCGAAGAAAATCTCCAAGACCCAGGCGGTCACCTCCATGCTGGGCTTCAAGATGGATCCCGATGACATTCACGTTGGGCCGTCGGACTACGTGCCGTGGCTGACCGATCGCAAGTTCTGCTACATCAAAATGGAAGGCACCACCTTCGGCAATGTGCCCCTGAACCTGGAGTGCAAGCTGGAAGTGTGGGACAGCCCCAATTCGGCGGGTGTGGTCATCGATGCCCTGCGCTGCGCCAAGCTGGCCATGGATCGCGGCCTCTCCGGGGCGCTGCTGGCCCCCTCCTCGTACTTCATGAAGTCACCGGCAGAGCAGTACACGGATGACATCGCCCGACAGAAGACCGAAGATTTCATAGCCGGCAAATAAGGCCGCTGTAGATTCATCTCCACCCTTGCCCCTCTCCCTGACCCATGCGGGGATGCTTATCAGGCCCAGGGGGTTGGGGCGAGGGGCATTGGATAATTGGACCGTCGATGGACAAAATCCTTCAAGATCGAATCGCGCTGGTAACCGGCGGGGCGCAGGGCCTGGGCCAGGCCATCTGCACCCGGCTGGCGGAAGAGGGCTGTCATGTCATCGTTGCCGACCTGAACGAGGCGAAGGCGGTCGAGACCGCCGCGAGCATCCGTGCCGCGACCGGCCGGCGCGCCCTCGCCGTCAAGGTGGACGTGACCGATGAAGCCCAGGTCGAGGCGCTGGTCGCCCGCACCGTTCAGGAGTTTGGCCGCCTGGACATCCTGGTGTCCAATGCCGGCATCCTCATCGCCGAAGAGATCACCGATTTCCCGGCGGAGAAGTGGCGCGCCGTGATGAACGTCAACCTGTTCGGCTACTTCCTGTGCGCCAAGCACGCCGCCCGGGTCATGAAGGCGCAGAAGAGCGGCGTGATCCTGGAGATCAACTCCAAGTCCGGCAAGAAGGGCAGCTTCAAGAACTCGGCCTATGCCGCTTCCAAGTTCGGCGGTATCGGCCTGACGCAGAGCATCGCCCTCGAGCTGGCCGAGTACGGCGTGCGCGTTAACGCCATCTGTCCCGGCAACCTGCTCGACTCGCCGCTGTGGACCGAAGGCCCCAATGCCCTGTTCAAGCAGTATGCCCGCAACCGGGGGATCAGCGAGGAGCAGGTCCGCCAGACCTACATCGACCAGGTGCCGATGAAACGCGGCTGCACCTATACGGACGTGTGCAACGTGGCCGTCTTCCTGGCCTCTGACCAATCCAGCTACATGACCGGCCAGGCGATCAATGTGACCGGCGGGCAGGAAATGCATTGAGCGGCCTGCCTATCCCGGAACGCGTCTTTGCCGGCTACATCTTTGACCTGGACGGCACGGTCTACCTGGGGGAAGCCCTGCTGCCCACGGCGGGCGAGACCCTGACGACCTTGCGCGCCCTCGGCGCCCGCACGATCTTCATCTCTAACAACCCCACGCATGCACGCCAGGAGTATGCCGACAAGCTGACCCGCCTGGGCGTGCCGACCCCGGTCGAGGACATTCTGACCTCCACCCTTGTGATGGTGGATTTCCTGAAGAGGCGCATGCCGGGCGCCCGCCTGTTCGTCGTCGGCGAGGAATCCCTGTGTGCCGAGCTGCGCCGGGCTGGCTTCCAGCTGACCGAGGAGGCGCAGCAGATCGACGCGGTGATCACCAGCTTCGACCGCACCTTTGTGTACCGCAAGCTGCAGATCGCTTTCGACTCCATCCGGGCCGGGGCGCGCTTCTTTGCCACCAACCCGGACTGTTTCTACCCGGTCCCTAGGGGTGGTGAGCCGGACTGTGCTTCCATCATCGCCGCCATCGAGGCCTGTACCAATACCCGGGTGGAAGCCGTGGTCGGCAAACCGTCCCATTACATGATCGAAGCCGCCCTGACCCTGATGAACCTACCGGCGGCCGACTGCCTGATGACCGGCGACCGGTTGGAGACTGACGTGGATATGAGCCATGAGGCAGGGATGTCTACCGCGCTGATGCTGACCGGCGTGACCCCTGAATCGGCCTTGTCTGCCTCGCCCATCCAGCCGACGTACGTCCTGCACCAGCTGGGCGACCTGCTGCCCCGGCTCCAGCGTTCCCGCTGAGATCAGCCGCCAGGCCTGACTTGAATCTGCCCCTCTTTCCCGAAGACATCCGAACCCGGCGTTATGCGGACAAAACCATCCTTGAGCGCAAGCTTCAATTCATCCACCAGGCGAACGGCAATAACGCCTACCCGCCAAGTGACCTGCCCCCGCTCCAACTCTTCAAACACCTAGTGGTTCATCCCGTTCAATCTTTCCGGACTGACCGGGTCCAGCAGATTGCAGATCTCATGGTCACTCGGTGTGCTTTGCAATCCGAACAGGTGCTCGGCACTATTGCCCCCCTCGTTCTTTTTCATAAGGCGCTGGTGCTCGAGAGAAGAAACGTTCTGCATGAAAAATACCGAGAACGTTGCCATACCCGCGTCTGCGACTGCGTACACCCCATTCTTACCCTTCGGCACATCGGAAACCCTCCATCCGCGCCTGTAATTCCGGGCTGATCCGCTTGGGTGCCAATCGTTCATTCCTCTTCCTGCTCCCCTGTTACCCCTCCCTCTTTTTGCTTTGAGAATTGATGGGTGGATGGGGGGCTATTGGATGACTGGCAGGCCTGCCGCAATGGCTGCCATACCCACAACCATTTCTCTCATGGACCCTAAAAATCAAATAATTTTGATCCACCGGAATATATGTTACACTTGAAAACCGACCAAACGAATTAGTCATGAGGCAAACCATGTCTTCAAATCCAAATTATAAAGCGGAACTGGTGGGTGTTTTTGGACATCCAGTTTCTGAAAACCCCACCGTGGTGATGCAGGAGGCTGGCTTTCAAGCATTGAACTTGAATTGGCGATACCTTACCATCGAAGTTTTTCCACAGGACCTGGGCGCTGCTATGCAAGGACTGCGCGCCTTCAACATGAAAGGCATTAATTTAACTATTCCGCATAAAGTGGAAGTATTGAAATACCTCGATGAGGTCAAACCGGACGCAGCCTTAATGGGGGCGGTCAATACGGTCGTTCGTGTGGGTGATAAGCTGATTGGAGAAAACACAGACGGTAAGGGGTTTATGCAAGCGCTGACGCATGATGCGAAAGTTGATCCCAAAGGCAAAAAAGTAGTCGTGCTTGGCTCCGGCGGTGCTGCCCGCTCAATCACGGTGGAGCTGGCTCTGGCAGGCGCACTACAGATCACGATTGTTAATCGCTCTTCTGAACGGGGCAAGGTATTAACTAAACTCCTGAATTCGAAAACGCCAGCCAAAGCCTATTTTAATCAATGGCAAGGGCAATGTTCCCTCCCGAACGATACGGACATACTGGTGAACGCAACATCGATTGGTCTCTTCCCGAATGTCCATGAAAAACCGGATATTAATTATGATTCCGTAAATTCAGCAATGGTTGTCTGCGATGTGATACCTACACCCATGACTCCATTTTTGAAAGAAGCGCAGGATCGTGGCGCAAAGATCGTCGATGGGCTGGGAATGTTGGTCTACCAGGGAGCCATTGGCTTCAAGCTGTGGACTGGTTTGGATGCGCCGGTGGAAGCGATGCATAAAGCGCTTTCCAAAGCGTTTCATCTGGAATAGGAACTTTTATATAAAGAGACGGTGTTTTATAAACGAATATTTACGGAGAGTGGTGGGTTCCCTCACGGTGGTTGGATTGTGTGTGCGGACGGTGGGCAAGTGGAAAGCGGCTGGAGTGAACCTGACCGAGAAGAACAGGAACCTGGATGCCTTGAAGTTCACCCAACGGATGGCAGGAAGCCCGGGTTTTAAAATGCACACCATCAACATTTCAAAAATATCGGCATGTTTTTAAAGCAAGGTTGGGGTCTTCGGTATGAAGACACCTTTGTGGTTAATCAGGCTAGTGTCGAAATACTCACCCAGGATTAGCTCTCTCTTAGAATGTTGTTTTAATGGAGTTAAACCAATCATTTTGTTCACCTCAGGCGTGTAAACCAGCGATGAGGATTCTTTTTCTTAACAGGCAAGGAACATTTTGTTAAATCCGGATCGCTATTTTTCTCCCCTCCCGGAAATCCGGGATATTGCTGTGAAATTGTTTGGACAGGTATCCACCTTGCCCATCGTCTCCCCGCACGGGCACGTTGATCCGCGCCTGTTCAGCGACCCAGCGGCCAGCTTTGGTTCCCCAGCTGACCTATTCATCATCCCTGACCACTACATCACGCGGATGCTGTATTCGCAGGGCATCCCCTTGGAAAAACTCGGCGTTCCCCGCCTGGACGGCGGTATAGTGGAAGATGACCACCGCAAGATTTGGCGGTTTTTCTGCGCAAACTTCCATCTGTTCCTTGGCACACCCTCTGGTATTTGGCTGGTGCACGAGCTGAGCGAAGTCTTTGGAAGCGACGAAAGACCCTCCGCTGCCACCGCGGATCGGCTCTACGATACCATCAGCGAAAAATTGGCCTCGCCGGATTATTCTCCGCGCAAACTCTTTGAACGCTTCAATATCGAAATTCTTGCTACCACGGATGCCGCGACCGATGCGCTTGAACATCATCGCGCCATCCATAACTCCGGATGGAGGGGGCGCATCCTCCCCACCTTCCGCCCGGATGCAGTGGTCAACCTCGACGCCCCCAACTGGCGCGAGGATCTTGACAAACTCAGCGTCGTCAGCGGTGTCGAGATTGTAGATTTTTTATCCTATCTCCGGGCGCTGGAACAACGTCGGGAATATTTTAAATCGATGGGCGCCACCGCCACCGATCACGCCGCCCTGACACCCGCTACTGCCGAACTGACCCCCATCGAAGCCAATGCGATATTCCAGCGCGCTCTCAAGGGCGGAGCTAGGCCGGAGGATGCTCCTCGCTTCACCGCCCACATGCTGATGGAAATGGCACGCATGAGTACCGAGGATGGGCTGGTGATGCAACTGCACACCGGCTCGTATCGCAACCACAACGAGACCATTTACCACCGCTTTGGGCCTGATCAAGGCGGTGACATCCCCATCCAGACCGAATACACCCGCAACCTGCTCCCCTTATTGAATAAATATGGCAATGATGGCCGCCTGACCCTCATCGTGTTCACGCTCGACGAGACCTCCTACTCTCGTGAACTTGCGGTGCTTGCCGGGCATTATCCCGCATTGAAACTGGGCCCGCCCTGGTGGTTCTATGATAGTTTGAATGGTATCGAGCGCTATTTCGACGAGGTCATGGAAACTGCTGGCCTCTACAACACCGCTGGATTCAATGATGATACGCGCGCTTTCTGTTCCATCCCGGCCCGGCACGATGTCTGGCGGCGCGCCTCCGCAAATTGGGTTGCAGGGCTGGTCGTACGGCATATGGTCGATATGACCGATGCAGAAACGATGATGCGTGAATTGGCGGTTGGTCTGGCTAAGCGGACCTATAAACTGGAAAGCGGAAATTAGGATCACATATGATCTACAGGTGCCAGCATGACCAATCAAATTTTCGACATTAACGATCAGGTTGCTGTTGTCACCGGCGGGGCGGGGGTTTTATGCACGGCGATGTGCCGGGCATTGGCAGATGCAGGCGCAAAAGTCGCCATATTGGATTTGAACGTCAACGTTGCCAAAAACCTGGCGGCTGGGATCCGTTCAGCGGGTGCAGAAGCGGTCGGCGTGGGCTGCAATGTGCTTGATAAAGCCAGTCTCGAATCTGCAGCCCATAAAGTGCTCGACGAATATCAGCAGGTTGACATCCTGATCAACGGCGCGGGTGGCAACAAGCCGCAGGCGATCACCAGCACTGGGATGCCTTTTTTTGACCTGCCGGCAGAAGCCCTGCGTTGGGTCTTCGACCTGAACCTGATGGGCACGATCCTGACCAGCCAGGTCTTCGGCAAGATCATGGCGGAACAAAAGAAAGGGGTTATTCTCAACATCTCGTCGATGAACGCACTCCGCCCATTGACACGCATCCCGGCTTATTCTGCTGCAAAGGCGGGCGTTAGCAACTTCACCCAATGGCTGGCTGTGCACATGGCTCAGGAATATTCGCCGGCTATCCGGGTCAATGCCGTGGCTCCCGGATTCTTCCTGACGGAGCAAAACCGGTTTCTGCTGACCAACCAGGATACCGGCGCGCTCACCCCGCGTGGGCAGCAAATCATCAGCCATACCCCTCAAGGTCGCTTCAGCGTTCCCGAAGACCTGCTCGGCGTGGTGATATGGCTTGCATCCTCCGCTTCAGCCTTTGTGACGGGTGTCGTCATCCCCGTAGATGGTGGCTTTTCAGCCTTTAGTGGCGTCTAAGGAGACTGACAAACATAGATGTTCGGATTTATCCGCGAAAACCTGTCGAATCCGCGTCCTTCGCGTTCCGGTTAAGATTATCTCGGAGACTCCCATGCTTCAAACCCGGGCGCTCGACTCCGCCTGAACCTGGGCTACCTCGACCCGGCCAAGGTAAACCCGGACGAGTGGAAAGACCGCGAGGCCGGCGCCGTCCTGCTCGTGCCGCGCGCCGGCGAGCTGCTCTATCGTCTCAAGCAACCTGGCAGTTAGTTATTAACACGCAGGAGAGCCTCATGAGTTCAAAAAGGTGAGCATGCCGCCCTCAACCTGCAACATAAAGAGCCTGACCGTGCGCCGGTCATGTGCCAATTTTCCCTGGGGTATTATTCGCTGATCACGTGAATCGCACCCCGGGAACTGTACTTACCAAATGCATTCATCCCCCACTCTTCATCGCAGGCTTCAGCAGGAGATAATACTTTCACGGGAAGCTGATTATGTTTCTCGTCCAACCGCACCAGCTCATTTTCCTTTCTTCGCTCATCCCTAGATCTTTAGCCTACCTGGAACCGTTGTCGGATCCATGTCCTACCTCCTAGATCAGGTCGTCTTGATTCAATTACCGCCCTCTTTCCTCATCGTCAATCAGGCGTGATACGACTTTTTGAAACTTCCTTGGTACGACTTATTGAGACTGAATGCTCCCCCTTATTTTTTAAAGGTCCGGCATTCTGGATATTCTTGAATAGGTTTAAGACTCTGAATAATACCCCCTTTTGAAAAGTCTCATATCCTCAATATCGCCACGAAACCCCTCCCTCATATCTTTGAGAAACCGGCATTGAGAAATCGTTCAGAGGCGGCAATATGCGCTTAAGGATTGAATTTTATGGTATCGTTCAGTCATAGAGATCATTGATTCACTGGCACTTTTTAACGGGCGCGGAACCAGGTTACTCGATCATCCGCGCAAATCCGCGCTCTCAATTCTAAAAGCGAGGTCAATCCTATGGACAAAACAACTTTTGCACTGTTCTTTGGTAACCGCGGTTTCTTCCCGGCATCGTTGATCGCCAGCGCTCGCGAGGAGATGAAGCGTGAACTGAACGCCTTGGGGTACGAGGTCTTGATGCTCAATACCGAAGCCACGCGTTACGCCGCGGTCGAAACACCGCAGGAGGGCGAGGTCTACGCAAGCTTCCTGCGGGCCAATCGTGGCAAGTTCGGTGGCGTGATCGTCTGCCTACCCAACTTTGGCGACGAGACCGGCGCGGTGGCGGCTTTACAGGAAGCCGGTGTGCCGATCTGGATTCAAGCCTACCCCGACGAATACGATCAGATGAGCCCGGCTCTGCGGCGCGACTCGTTCTGCGGCAAGATTTCGATCATGGACGTGTTTCGCCAGTATGGCGTGAAATTCACTGCTCTCAAGCCGCACACGGTCAAGCCAGGCAGTCCACGTTTTAAGTCTAACGTAGACGATTTCGACCGCATCTGCCGGGTGGTGGGTGGTGTGAAGGGCATGGTCGTCGGCGCGATCGGGGCGCGCACTACACCTTTCAAAACCGTGCGTATCGACGAGGTCGCTTTGCAGCGTCACGGTATTACGGTTGAGACTTTTGACCTGTCGGATATTTTTCTGCGCATGAAGGCCGTCAAACCGGAAGGATCCGCCTATGTTGAAAAGGCCAAAGGACTGCGCGCCGCCGCCTCCTGGAAGGATGTGCCCGAGCAGGCCTTCGACAACCTGGCGCGGCTGGGCGTCACGCTGGATCAGCTGGCTGAAGAGGCCAGGCTCGACGCCATGGCGATCCGTTGCTGGACCGAAATGCAGTTGCAGATGGGCATCTCGCCCTGCGTTGCGATGGGCATCCTCAACGAGACCGGCCTCGCCGCCGCCTGCGAGGTGGACCTGGGCAATGCGGTGGCCATGCGCGCCCTTCACCTCGCTTCTTACGAACCAGTCGGTCTTCTAGATTGGAACAACAACTACGGCGACGAGGACGACAAATGCATCTTGTTCCACTGCGGCCCGATGCCACCCAGCCTGATGGAGGGCCAGGGTCGTGTCACGGATCATGCCATCCTGATGAACACGGTCGGCGAGGGGAACGGCTACGGCTGCAATGTGGGGCGCATCAAGCCGATGAAGTTCACCTTCGGAAGTCTGATGACCGACGAAGGCCGGGTAAAAATGTACCTGGGTGAGGGCCGCTTCACCTCCGACCCGATCCCGGACAACTACTTCGGCGTGGCTGGCGTGGCAGAGATTCGCAATTTGCAGGACGTACTGCTCCATATAGGCAACAATGGGCACCGGCACCACGTCAGCATCACACCCGGCCAGGTCCAGGGTCCGCTGCGTGAGGCTCTGGGAGCCTATCTCAACTTCGACGTTGCGCTTCCCCAGGGTTAGCTTCCTGGCGGTGAGACTGAAAATCAGAAGTCAGTACCATGCGAACCACTGCAGAGATCATCCATACAGCATACAGCTCTGGCCTGGCCATCCCGGCTTTCAATATCCCATATTTGCCCATGATGGAGCCGGTGGTGAGGGCGGTCCTCGATACGGATTCCTTCGCCCTGGTGGCCGTCGCCCGCCTCGAGTGGATCAAATTCGAAAGCCGGGACCTCCGCTCCGTGGCGGAAGAGTTCGCCAAATGGCGTAGCCCCGATCACGTCCGCCTGCACCTCGATCACGTGCCGGTAATTGATGAGGACGACCTGCAGGTTGACTATCTGCCGATCTTCCGCGAGGCGCTTGCCTTGGGCTATGAATCGGTGATGATTGACGGCTCGCGCCTCACGCTCGGCGAAAATATAAGCGCCACGTGCCGGGTAGTCGAGCTGGCGCACGCCGCCGGGGTTCCGGTGGAAGCAGAACTCGGCGCGGTTTTGGGGCACGCCGCTGGGCCGCTGCCTCCTTATGAAGAACTGTTTGCCTCGGGCATGGGGTTCACCGATGTGGGCGAGGCGGGGCAGTTTGTGCACGCCACGCAATGCGACTGGCTGTCGGTCGCCGTGGGCAACATTCATGGCGCGATCGCTGCGGGGCAAAAAGACCGGAAGAAAGTCGAGGCGCGCCTGGATCTGGACCGGCTGGAGGAGCTGAACGAAGCGGCAGGCATCCCCCTGGTGCTGCACGGCGGTTCGGGTATCCGGCAGGATAATGTACGCCTCGCCATGAAGCACGGCATTGCCAAGATCAATGTGGGTACGGAGATCCGCCAGTCGTACGAGGGGGCGCTTAAGGAAAGGAACAGCATTTCCATGGCACAGGACGCCGTGTACGCCCGCACCCGGTGGGTCCTGGAAGATTGGCTGGGCCTGGCCGGGATCCAGAAAGCGGTGGTGGAATCATGAGCCTTCTGGGAATTGACGTTGGCACCAGCGGCTGTAAAGCTGCGGTCTTTTCAGAGGACGGGCAACTGCTCGGCCTGGCATACGCGGAGTACGACTATCAGCACTCGCGGCCGGGTTGGGCGGAACTGGACACCGCGCAGGTGTGGCTCAAGATCAAGCGGACGATAGGCAGGGCGGTCGCTGGCGTGACCGGTGACCCGCCCCGGGCGCTGTGCGTCTCTTCCCTGGGCGAGGCCGTCGTCCCGGTTTCGTCGGACAGGAAAATCCTGGGTCCCTCTCTGCTGAATTTCGATTCCCGCGGGGCGGAATATCTCGGCGGCTTGCAAAGCCTCATCCGTGACGAGCAGTGGTACCGCATTAACGGCAATATCCCCGGCAGCCAGTATTCGCTGACTAAACTAATGTGGCTGAAACAGTACCAGCCTGAGCTTTACCGACAGGTCGACCATTTCCTGCACTGGAGCGGATTTGTCTCTTTCATGCTGGGAGCTGAAGCTAGGGTGGATTATTCGCTGGCAAACCGCAGCCTGCTGTTCGACCTTGAGCATGGCGACTGGTCGGACGAACTGCTGGGGTTGACCGGGATCGAGAGGGAAAAACTACCTTCCATCGTCCCCTCCGGGACGGTCATCGGTGCGGTCGCCGGTCCGATGGCGGACGAGATCGGCCTGCCGGCCGGCATCCCGATTATCAACGGCGGGCACGATCAATGCTGCTCCGGGATCGGCTGCGGAGTCATCCAGCCCGGGCAAGCCATGTACGGGATGGGCACGTACCTGTGCATGATGCCGGTCTACGACAGGAAGCCTGAGCCGTCCGTGATGATCGAACGCGGCCTGAACACCGAACACCACGTTTTACCGGGGCAATACGTCAGCTTTATTTACAATCAGGGCGGCGCGCTGGTCAAGTGGTTCCGGGATACATTCGCTTCTGCCGAACACCGGCAGGCCGATGCAGCCGGGCAGGATATTTACCCGGCCCTCATGGCGGAGATGCCAGAAGGGCCGAGTAAGGTGATGGTCCTGCCCCATTTCACGATCACCGGCCCGCCGAAGTTCATTGCAGATTCGTGCGGCATGGTCGCCGGCCTGACACTGGATACGCCGCGCGGCACCATTCTGAAAGGCATCCTCGAAGGGAGCACGTTCTACTTGCGCGAATGCTTCGAAACACTGCCGGGAGCTGGCATCGCCATAACGGATTTCCGCGCCGTCGGCGGCGGCAGTAAATCGGATGCATGGATTCAGGTGTGTGCGGATATCCTTGGCCGCCCTTTTATACGTCCCAGAATCAACGAGGCGGGCGTTCTGGGCGCCGCGATCCTTGCCGGCACGGGATGCGGGGTATTTGCCTCGCTGAAAGTCGGGGTCGAGACGATGGTCCGGTTAGACCGGCAGTTTGATCCTAATCCGGCCCAACAACGGCAATATGATGAACACTTTGCCAGATACCGGCGTCTTTGGCCGCTGATGGCTGGCTATCTGCGCGAGTTGGCTGTGTGAGCCGATCGGAAAGTCGGGAGGAGGTTTTTATGGCCTATTTATTCAACCGCACATGGACGCGCTCCGAACTTCTGAACCAGGTGGGCGACCTGTCGCAAGTCGCTGGCATTAAACTTGGAGAATGGAGCGACGGCAACGAGCGAGGCCTGCGCGTGGCCGATGCCCGCACCGGGTCTGGGCTGGGTTTCACCGTGCTGCTCGACCGTGGCATGGATATCGGCCCGGCTACCTACAAGGGCCTGCCGCTGGCGTGGGTCTCCCCCACAGGATTCAGCCATCCGATGTATTTCGACCCGCAAGGCCTCCAATGGCTGCGCACCTTCGGCGCCGGGTTGCTGACCGGCTGCGGGCTGACATCCGTCGGCGCGCCCGGGGAAGATGACGGCGAGTCGTTGGGACAGCATGGCCGCCTGTCACACCTGCCTGCCTGGCATGTGTCCATCCATGAAACCTGGGACGGCGATGACTGTTCCTTCCAGGTGGAAGGGGAAATGCGGCAGGTGCGCGTGTTCGGTGAAAACCTGCGTTTGAAGCGGCGCATCACGACCGGGCTGGGCAGCAACTGCATCACGGTCCAGGATGTGGTCGAGAACCTGGGGACGGCCGCCAGCCCATTGATGCTCCTTTACCATATCAATCTGGGTTTCCCGCTGCTGGATGAGACCAGCGAACTATTGACCGAGCCGCATCCTGTTGAGCCGCGTGATGCGGCAGCCGAAACGGGTTTGCAGGAGTGGATGCACTTCCAGAAACCGACACCAGGTTACGCCGAACAGGTCTTCTATCATGACCTGCCCGCCGATAAAAACGGCTGGGCCAGTGTCCAGTTGATCAACCGGTCCCGCAAGCTGGGATTGTGCGTCCGTTTCCAGAAGGCTACATTGCCGAATTTCGTCCAATGGAAAATGATGGGACAGGGCACCTATGTGCTGGGACTCGAACCGGCCAATTGCCGGGTCGGCGGGCGCAGCCAAGAGCGCGCTCGCGGCACGCTGCAAATCCTGCAGCCCGGCGAAGTGCGTAAGTTCCTGGTGGAGATTGAAGTGAGTGAGGGTAAATAGGAACGTGGATCACACGGGTCTCGATCAGAACTAACGGAGGCGCCCCGGACGCCAGGAGGCCGGTTTTCTATCCGGATTGTGACACCCCTCCTGCCGCTTGTAGTATGGCTTGCAGCGGGCTCCAATCGGTCAATGTCTCGCGCAGCTTGAGGGCCCCGGGGAAGTCCCAGTGTCACGACTGTCCGCCAAGAGAGATGCCTTTGGGGCTATTGGCGGGGCGGGAGGATTTCCAGGTGGCGGTACGGTTGATTCTGCCGCATACCGACGGCATGGTCTGCAGCCCAGGGAAGATCTCGAACGATAAGGGAGAAATATCCAAATGAACCGCCGAGATAGAGTATTGGCAGCCATCCGCCACGAACAACCCGATTTTGTGCCTTACAATTTCCATGGATCGGCGGGGGTTTACGCTGCTCTGTGCCAGCATTACGGCTTCCCAGACAATCAGACATTGGTCGATTTTATCGGCAATCATATTGTCAAGATCGGCAGCGATTTTAATGTTAACCCCTGGGTGCAAGGTATCCAGGTGCAGAGTCTGCCGAGTGGGGGCCCTCTGATTACCACTGTGGACAAACAGGGTGGGATGCACATCGATGAATTTGGATGCGCCTGGAATCGGAGCGGTGGCACGCCATACCCGGTTGCTTATCCCTTGGAGAAGGATCCACCTGATTTAAGCAGCTACAAACTGCCCGATCCCAATCGCCCCGGGCGCTTCGAAGCAGATCGGAAAGTGGCGGAACAGTATAAAGGGAAGGTTTTCCTGTTTGGCAAGCTGGGCATGGCGCTCTTCGAACGGGCCTGGTCTATCCGCGGGGTGGAACAGCTCATGATGGATATGATCACGCAGCCAGGCTTTGTCGAGGAACTGCTTGACCGCATCCTGTATGAATGGAATTTGCCGATCATCGATCAGCAAATCGCATTAGGGGTAGATGGTTTCTATTTTGCGGATGACTGGGGATCGCAAACCAGCATGTTGTTCAGTCCGAAATTGTGGCGAAGAATGATCAAGCCGCGCATGGCCATCTGTTACCAACGCGTCAAGGAAAAAGGTCTGGTGGTCGGCCAGCATTCGGATGGCAATGTGCTCGATATCCTGGATGACCTGATTGAGATTGGCCTGGACGTCTTCAACCCGGTTGACCCTACGGTTTATGATCCGAATTTATTAAAGCAGAGATTTGGGGACAAGCTGACCCTTTACGGCGGCATCAATGTCAAACAAACCTTGCCTTCCGGCACGCCTCAGCAAGTTCGGGCGGAGATGTTGGAACGCGCCGAGCACCTGGGCCAGGGTGGCGGGTATATTCTCCAGAGTTCGCACACCATGCTGGGGGATATACCCCTGGCTAATTTGGTGGCTTATGTCGAAACCTGCCATGAGATCGCCGGAGTTGACACCCGGGCGGAGGTGCTCCGCCTGGGTAGATGACCTCCATTCACACTGCGGACAGTCTAGAGTGGCCAGTATCTGTCCGGTTATATCGATAAGATAAACATTAAAGATCCATCCTCCCGTTCATTCCTTGGTCCGTGTTCAGCTAAACCGGCAGGCGTGGAGGCCTTCGACATCAAACGGCGCATGGGCTTGTGGCATATTGCGTTCCCTCTGAAAATGATGCCCCAGCCCGATGGGCACCCGACCTCCTGCGACATCCTGCACCCGGTCGCCGCCTCCATGCACGCCGGGACCGGGGTGGGTGACCGGACGCTCATCCAGGGCTTGCTGGCAAGGATGAATATTATCCTGAGCGTCCGGCATTCCTGATACTTGACGGACAGCGGGAGCGGATGCCCAAACAGCTTTTGCAGGTAACTGGTGATCTTCCCGCGACCGGTTTGGCCCCGGTTTCGGACCAAGGACAAGAGTGTTTATAATCGATTTTATATCTGACCAGGTGAATGATATGACAGTCACAAAATATAAAATTCCCGCTGAGATGCGCGCCCTGATGCTCGATGGGAACGGGTTCGAGCACCTGCAGGTCCGCAAGGTTTCCACGCCGCGTCCTGCACGAGGCCAGATGCTGGCGCGCGTCGACGCGGCCGGCATCTGCACCTCGCTGATCAAACTGGTCGAGCAGGGTTCGGACCATCCACTGATCTACGGCTGGGACCTGGGACGTTTCTATAAATAATAGAATCACGCTAGAATAGTCCCAAGTTTGCAGATGGCAGAGTAAACAGATTAGGCACCCGAAGGTTTTCTGGAATTTAAGACAGGAAATAGACTCTGGATTAACAACTTATCCGGGTTTATGCTTCGTCTATGTGGTATCGCCTTTAGTATATCGGGTGATAGGCTGGCAGATGTCCTGTGCCCCAGCTAAGAATCTTTACCCGCAAACCCGAATCGCAAAAGGCCGAGCAATTTCCCGAAAAGGAGAATGTTCCCATGGCAAAAGCAGTAAGATTTGTGATGAATCCACCCCGAGAGCGGCTGTTGACCAGCCCGGCTAAGATCGGGATCCGCCCGGCCATCGATGGACGCCGCAAAGGTGTCCGGGAATCCCTGGAAGACCAGACCATGGCGATGGCACGGTCGGTTGCGCAGTTGCTTTCGGATCATTTACGCCATTCCAGCGGCCTGGGCGTAGAGTGTGTGTTGGCCGATACTTGCATCGGTGGCGTAGCTGAAGCTGCCCGGACGGCGGATAAATTTGCTCGCGAGGGCGTTGGTCTCTCAATCACGGTCACTCCCTGCTGGTGCTATGGCGCTGAAACCATGGACATGGACCCCCGAATCCCCAAAGCCGTATGGGGATTTAACGGCACCGAGCGGCCAGGGGCAGTCTACCTGGCGGCAGTACTGGCTGCTCATAACCAGAAAGGGTTGCCTGCTTTCAGCATCTACGGGAAGGATGTGCAGGACGCGGGTGACACCCGTATTCCTAAAGATGTGCAGGAAAAGCTTTTACGATTCGCCCGAGCGGGACTGGCAGTCGCGGCAATGAAAGGTAAATCCTATCTGTCGATCGGTGGAGTGTCCATGGGGATCGCCGGATCCATGCTGAATCCCGATTTCTTTGAGAAATACCTCGGAATGCGGGTCGAGATGATCGATATGTCCGAATTCACTCGCCGCATCGAAGAGAAGATCTACGACCCACAGGAGTATCAGCGAGCGCTTTCCTGGGTAAAGACGTACTGTAAAGAGGGCAAGGACTACAACCCGCCCGAACGTCAGCGCGCACGCGCGCAGAAGGACAGTGATTGGGAATTTGTGGTCAAGATGGCGATAATCGGCCGCGACCTGATGGTGGGCAATCCTCGATTAGCCGAGTCGGGTTATGGCGAAGAAGCCCTGGGGCACAATGCCTTGGTCGCAGGGTTTCAAGGACAGCGGCAGTGGACTGATCACTTCCCGAACGGGGATTTTATGGAGGCTATTCTCAACAGTTCATTTGATTGGAATGGCATCCGACAACCGTTCGTATTCGCCACCGAGAATGACTCCCTGAATGGGATTTCAATGTTGTTCGGTCACTTGTTGACCAGTACTGCGCAAATCTTTGCGGACGTCCGCACTTACTGGAGCCCGAAGGCACTCAAACGAGCAACTGGTCACACAATGACCGGGAGGGCAGCAGAGGGCATCATCCATTTGATTAATTCTGGTGCAGCCGCATTGGATGGCATCGGTCTGGAAGAAGTGGAAGGGAAACCGACGATTAAGCCCTGGTGGGAGATCACCCCGGAAGAAGTAAGAGCGTGTCTGAAAGCCACAACCTGGTACACCAGTCGGACCGAATACTTCCGCGGTGGGGGCTATTCTTCAGGCTTCAAAAGCCGGGGCGGCATGCCCTTAACGATGACACGGCTGAACCTGGTTGATGGGCTTGGACCTGTATTACAACTGGCAGAAGGATGGTCAGTGGATCTGCCCGACAAAGTTCATGAAAAGATCAATGACCGCACAGATCCCACCTGGCCGACCACTTGGTTCGCTCCACGACTCACCGGTCAGGGACCTTTCCGCGATGTCTACTCGGTGATGGCGAATTGGGGCGCCAACCATGGTGCGATCAGTTACGGGCATATCGGGGCAGATATATTGACTCTTGCCTCGCTGTTGAGAATCCCGGTGACCATGCACAATATACCCGACGAAAATATCTTCCGGCCTAGCGCCTGGAGCGCCTTTGGAGCCATGGATCCGCAGGGAGCAGATTATAGGGCCTGTACCAACTTCGGCCCTCTCTACCTTAGAAAATAATTGATCAATAATAAAATCTAATTAGCGAATAAACCCTAGACCCTGGAGGGATGGAGGAACTTGTGTCTACTTCGTTGAAATCGCTTGACCCGATTAATATATTAATATTAATGAAAGCTACCACGCTGGTCCGACACCATTCGATGGGCCTGCTAAGACAATAACTCTAAACACAGGAGTGTTTGTGATCGACTATGTATCTGGAAATGTGAAAGACATGTCAACAATAAAATATAAAATTCCCGCTGAGATGCGCGCCCTGGTGCTCGATGGGAACGGGTTCGAGCACCTGCAGGTCCGCAAGGTCCCCACGCCGCGTCCCGCACCAGGCCAGATGCTGGCGCGCGTCGACGCGGCCGGCATCTGCACCTCGCTGATCAAACTGGTCGAGCAGGGTTCGGACCATCCACTGGTCTATGGCTGGGACCTGGGACGCTGGCCGCTCATCCTGGGTGACGAAGGCGCCATCACCCTGGTCGAGGTGGGGTCGGAGCTGCAGAAGACCTATCACCCCGGCGAGCGCTATGTGATCCAGCCGGCGGTTGACCGCGCCCCCATCCACCACCTCGAACGCTACCGCGACGGCGGGCGCGGCATCCAGAAAATCGCGGTGAGCTACACCCTGGGGGGGCACCTGGCCGAGTACATCCTTGTCTCCGAAGAGATCCTGGCGGCGGGTTGCCTTCTCCCGCTGCCGGACCCCGGACTCCCGTATGCCCATGCCGCCATGGGCGAGCCGATTTCCTGTGTCATCTCAGCCCAGGACCATCATGTGCACCTGGCGCAAAACGACGGCCTGGCGGAACGGTCGGCGCACAAGGGCCTCAAAACCGGCGGAGTCACCGTCATCGTCGGAGCAGGGGCGATGGGGCGGTTGCATGTGGACCTGGCGCTAAGCTACCATCCGCGCCTGGTGGTGGTGGCCGACTTTATCGAAGAACGGCTTGACCTGGTGATGCGTCTCTTCGGCGCCCGTGCTGAACGGCTGGGGGTCGGCCTGATCACCTTCAACCCTGAAAAGGCGGATTTGAAGGCCTTCATCGGCGAACAGAGCGAATATCTCGGCGCCGACGATGTGATCATCGCCGTCGGGGCGCGCAGTGCCATCGAGGGCGCCATGGGCTACCTCGGCCAGGGCGCGGTGCTGAATCTCTTTGGTGGATTGAAGAAGGGCGACGAGGTCGTCGGTTTCGACACGCTGGCGATCCATTACAAATCGATCAACGTGACCGGCTCCAGCGGCGGCTCACCCTGGGATATTGCCCGCACCCTGGAACTGATGGCCTCCGGCGAGATCGATCCAGGCGTGCACATTACCCGCATTGGGGACCTGGAGCATGCCATTGAACTGCTGAAAATGGTCAAGGCCCAGAAGATCGATGGGAAGGCCATCGTCTACCCTCATCGGCGGACAGGCGAGATCATGGCGGTCCAGGCATGGAATGGTGCAGACGAGCAAAACTATCTTTCCAAACAAGGTTGATGCATGAGCCTGACAGGGACGCGTACCTTCGTAGGCTTTGGTTTCGGGGCGATTCAAAGCGGACTGTTCCTATATGAGGCCTACAACTCCGGACAATTTCGCCGTCTGGTCGTCGCAGAGGTGGTCCCCGAGGTCGTAGCAGCGGTGCGGCGCGACGGCGGGCATTACCAGGTCAACATCGCCTACCGGGATCGGGTGGAATCCACCCGCCTTGGCCCGATCGAGATCTACGATCCGGCCGTGCAAGCTGACCGCCTGGGCATCCTGGCCGCCATTGCCGAGGCCGAAGAGATTGCCACTGCGGTCCCCAGTGTTACTTATTATGTTTCCGAAGAGCCCGGCAGCATTCATCGTCTGCTGGCGGCCGGGCTGTGCGAGAAAGCCGCCCGGGGTGGGCCGCGCGCGGTCATCTACGCCGCCGAGAATCATAACCACGCCGCCGAGATCTTGGAAGCCGCGGTGATGGAGCAGGTCCCGGAAGATCAGCACGCCGCGGTTCAGTCGCGGGTTCGGTTTCTCAATACCGTCATTGGGAAGATGAGCCAGGTCATCACCGATCCGGCTGAAGTACAGGCACGCCGCCTGGCGCCGATCACGCCGGACCTGCCGAGCGCTTTTCTGGTCGAAGCCTTCAACCGCATCCTGATCTCCAAGGTCCAGTTCCCGGAGGCATTCCAGCGCGGCATCCGCGTGCTCCAGGAGAAGGACGACCTGCTACCCTTCGAGGAAGCCAAGCTGTATGGGCACAACGCCACCCACGCCATCTTAGGCTATCTGGGAGCCATGTTGGGCGCCCAGCGCGTCGCCGACTTGCTGGAGGTTCCGGGCTTACTTCCTTTCGCCCGCGCCGCCTTCATCGAGGAATCCGGAGCAGCCATGATCCGCAAGCACGCCGGCATCGACGCTCTCTTCACTCCGGATGGATATCGGGATTTTGCCGACGATCTGCTTGAGCGCATGACGAACCCATTCCTGGTGGATATGATCGAGCGCGTCACGCGCGACACCGGGCGCAAGTTGGGCTGGAACGACCGGCTGGTCGGCACGATGCGCATGGCGCTCGAGCAGGGAGTCGCGCCGCATCGCTACGCCCTTGGTGCGGCCGCCGCGCTGGTACGGCTCGATCCGACCACCCTGGAAAGCCAGGTGTCGGCCGGGAGCTTCCTGGATCCATTGTGGCGGGAAGCCTCCCCAGACCAGACCGAGAGAGACCGGCTGATCGCCCTGATCGAAACCGCGCGAGAGGAATTGCGCGCTTGGCGTGCGGCCGGCTTTCCGGATTTGGAGACCTTTTACCAAAAGCTGCCTTAAAGTCCCCCGTTTTAAGGTCCGATAATTTGTAGCCTCCGTGGGGAAGAATCTAGGTACTCAAGCTTCTTCATGAGGAAGGTTGAAATAAATGAAAAGTACGAAATCCCCAGCGAGTCGCTTCGCTCGGGGAGGATGAATTAGACGAGCATGATCTGGACACCTAGCTTGGATATATTCAATCGAATGCTGGGTGGCAGAGCATCATCTGTGATTAACTTGTGGACGGCTGTCAACGGCGCGACCTGAATCCCGACCTCCTCGCCAAAGGAGGTGTGATCGGCTAACAGGATGACTTCACGAGCCGAGCGGATCATGGCCTGTTTCATCGTGATCTCAGAAATGGTGTGGTGGGAGAGACCGAAATCAAGAGTAATTCCGCTGACCATCAGGAATAATTTGTCGGCACGAAGTTCTTTGAGTGCTCCTTCAGCAGTCGGGCCGACCATCATTTGACTGCTGTAGCGTAAGGTTCCCCCGGTGGAGATGAGGGTAATTCCCAGGGTGGGGTTGATCGTATTAAAAACAACCATTGAGTTGGTGATGATCGTAATATCTTTCTTTTGTTTCAACTCCTCGGCTAGATACGCGGCAATGAGACCACCGTCGACGAGCACGACATCGCCGGGACTGACCAGCGTGGCCGCTTTGCTTGCAATTTGTCGGCGGCGAATCTCGACTTCGTCGCGTACATTTTGCTCCGCATCAATCACCTGTACGCCGATCCCATATTGTCCTGCATAGGAGATGAGCATAGCGGTCAGGTTCTTGTACCATTCATGTTCCGTGAAGGGGACGAGAAAACCGATTTTCCCGGGGAGGCTGACTGTCGAGGGCAGCCTATCCCGTTCGGACTTGAATGGAATATTTAAATGTGCACGGGCGTATTCCCAGTTTAATTCCCAGCCATCGGCAGTGCGAGAATAATAATCGGTCAGGGTTTTGGCAGTCAGGACAACATGCGGGGTCACATACTTCTCTGGCAGGGGTTTATGATTAAAAGCCGCGATGGCGGCCTCGATACAGGTGGAACTCACGATCTCCGGGAACATGGCCAGCCCGACTTTGCAGTAATTGCCAGCCATCAACTCGTTTTTGAAGGTATCCCCTTCGAGGCCGAATGGGATCACATTCATGCGGTCGGGCTTAATATTTAAGTCACGGCAAGCACTGATCGCCCCCTTGGCGGTCGTATCGTTGATCGCGAAAATCACGTTAATCTGTGGATAGACGGTCAGTGCATCGTAGGCCATTTGGTAGGCCATGGTGTAACGCGACTGGGCGTTGATGGATAATACTACTTCTGATTGACAGGCATCCCTTAACCCGTCGATGAATCCCCGGCTGCGATTTTGGGTGTTCGATTGATGAAAAGTCAAATCGAGCAAGCAAGCCTTTTCGACGCCTTGTTCTGTCAGCTGCTGCCCCACCCAATCGCCGAGGTCTTTTCCCGCCTGATAGTTGTCCACCGCCACCGAGGTGAGCTGATTGGGCATTTCAATTGATTCGGCAATGATCGGAATTTTTTTCTTGCTGACGCGGTCAATCAATAAACTATCATAATAGGGATTGACCGAGGTGGCGATCAAGACATCTACCTGGTCAACCAGGAGAACCTCCGCCTGCTTGACCAATCCATCCGCGCTCTGTTCATTTTCGGTGGCAGGTGTGGCACGGTATGAAACCGCTCCGCCGTACGTCCTGCGGATCCGCTTTTGGGCATCCAGCTGCTCCAGGTCGCGGCGAATGGTCATTTCTGAGACGCCGCAAAGTTCGCTCAATTCGCTGACGGATAAGAAACCTCTTTGATCCACCAGGGAGACAATACGTTCGAAGCGGGGATTTCTTTTCACGTTTTATCCATTTTCATTTGCGATTTTCCAAACCAGCTCATATTATACACGTCTATTTGTTCTAAGTCAATCATGGGTCACTTTCGAGATTGCACATTTTGGCTTGACTTTTGTCTTTGCTCGTGATATTATAAGCTCGCTGTCCGAGGATTCAAACAAAATATTTTTATCAGGGCTGGTACGATATTATTAGAACATTTATCCCGGTAATATTGTTCGAGTATCATCAAAATCGGATGTCCTTCCGGCCAATTTGTTAACCTGGAATTCGTCCGTTGACCTGTCTCAAATGCCTGCCGAGGAGAAAGGAGGAGGAATTACTGAAGGATATTTTTAAGTCTGTGGAGAAGAATGCTCAAGCATGTTATTCCAATTTCTCAATTTCCTAGAAGGAGAAGGATATGTATAAAAAGCAAGTACTCGTCGCCTTTAGCCTAGCGCTTGTTTTTGCTATGCTGCTGAGCTCCTGCGGCGCACCCGCGGCGACCACAGTGGCCCCCACAACGGCGCCAGCTACCTCGGCGCCAGCAGCTACCTCGGCGCCAGCGACCCAGGCCCCGGCCACCTCGGCTCCTGCTACTGCAGCACCCACAACGAAAACCTGGAAAATCGGCTTTCTGGCCGGGACCGTAGATCCCTTCTACACCACCATGCAGCGCGGTGCCGCCCAAGCGGCAGCAGATCTGGGAGTCGATCTGATCACGCAGGTCCCGTCGACCTGGAACGTCACGGCTCAGACGCCCATGCTGTCCGCCATGGTTGCCCGCGGCGATTTAAACCTCATTTTCCTGGCGCCGGTTGACAAGGACGCCATGATCGCCCCGCTGCAGGCCGCCAATGCCGCCGGCATTCCGATCATCACGGTCGACACGTACATCGGCAACGGCGATTATGCCGCCGGCCCGGTGACGTTCCCGCTTTCTTTCATCGCCTCCGACAACTACCTGGGTGGACAGATCGCCTGCCGTGCCCTGGCGGATGCGCTCAACAAGACCGGCAAGATCTACATCCAGAACGTCACGCCTGGCATCAGCTCGACCGATGCTCGCGAACAAGGCTGCAAGGATGTTCTGAAGGCCGAGTATCCAAACGTGACCATGGTGGGGGTGGACTACAACGGTGATGATGCGACCAAGGCCCAGGCTCAGGTGGACGCTGAACTGCAGAAGTATCCTGACCTGGGAGGCATCTTTGGGACGAACGTGTTCAGCGC
>JBEKFY010000010.1:0-105965 GCA_050013095.1 Anaerolineales bacterium
AATCACCGACGACCTCGACGCTCTTTTAGGGGTGCTACCACAGAATATCGTCGTGGCCGTCCATCAAGCCAATGATTACGACAACCTGCTTGAAATCATCCTCGACTTGGGGCGGGTTCCCACGGCGCGCTACGTCGGGGGCGAGACGATCCTGAACGATCGGGAAATCACCCGGGCGGAGCTCGATCATGTGGTCGAACGCGTCGGCGAGTTCGACGCCGACAACCGCGCCGGCATTGAGCGCACCCTGCACCGTATTTCCGCCATCCGCAACCGGCGTGGCCATATCGTCGGGCTGACCCTGCGGGTTGGGCGCGCCGTCTACGGCACGATCGACATCATCCAGGATATTATCGAATCCGGCAAATCCATCCTGATCCTGGGCCGCCCGGCCGTCGGCAAGACCACGCTGCTGCGCGAGGCGGCCCGTATCCTGGCCGAAAGCCGCCGGGTGATCATCGTCGACACCTCCAATGAGATCGGCGGCGACGGCGACGTGCCCCACCCGGCCGTGGGCAAGGCGCGCCGCATGCAGGTCAAGGTGCCGACTCTTCAGCACGAGGTGATGATCGAGGCCGTCGAAAACCACAACCCGGAGGTGATCGTCATCGATGAGATCGGCCGGGAGCTGGAAGCTGCCGCCGCCCGCACCATCGCCGAGCGGGGCGTCCAGCTAATCGGCACCGCCCACGGCAATACCCTGGACAACCTGCTGCTGAACCCGACCCTCTCCGACCTCATCGGCGGTATCGAGGCGGTCACTCTCTCGGATGAGGAGGCCCGCCGCCGAGGCACGCAGAAGACCGTCCTGGAACGGCGCGCCCCGCCCACCTTCGATGTGCTGGTCGAGATTCAGCAGCGCGACCGACTGGCCGTGCACATGGACCTGGCCGCCTCGGTCGACTCGCTGCTGCGCGGTTCCTGATCGAGAACGGGGAGCACCCGCGGCGGACCCTGCCGCAGGCTCAGAGCAGCGTTTCCGCGCGGCAGGCGCCCGTACCCTTTCGGGACCTCCCGGACCATTTCCCAAGCTGAGGCTTTAAGCCTCGCCACCCTGCCGCGGACCGGGTCCGAGCCACGCTTCGAGTCACCCCGCACCCCGCTCCAGACGGTGCGCGTCTACCCGTACAGCGTGGCGCAGAACCGGCTGATGCAGGCCGCCAAACAGCTGGGCGTCTCGTATCCTATGATATAGAGATCACGAGGTATTAAGGCTATGCGCAGTTTTGGCGAGATGACCAATATATTGCCTCTAAATAAAACCACGAAATCGAGACCTTCTTCTCGGATGAGAAAAATCGAGGTTTCTGTTTATCTTCTCACACTAAATTCTATCTCACGCTCCCCCGTGCCAGCCGGACGCGGATTCCCCCATTAAACAGCTCAAGCGAAGTGTCCAACTCCAGTCGCATCTGGCCGAGCAGGGCAGGGTCGCTGCACAGCACCGACAGGTCCCAGCCGGGACAGTGCTGGCGCAATACGTTGCCGAACTGGGCGTACAGGTTACGCAGGTCCTTCCCTCCACTCACCCGTAGTCCGTAGGGCGGGTTGGTGACCACCCAGCCTTTGCCGGAGGGCGGATCGATCGCCGAGACGGCCTGGCATTTGAATTCGATGGTTTCGGCAACGCCGGCTCTTTCCGCATTGGCTCGGGACATTTCGATGGCTCCGGCGTCGCGGTCGGAAGCAAGGATGAAAAAAGGCTGGACGAAGGATGAAGGATGGATATCCTTTATGAAAAGCCAGAGTTTCTCGTCGTAATTGGGCCAGTCCATGAAGGCAAAGCGGCGGTTGATGCCCGGGGGTATCCCGCGTGCCATCAGGGCGGCTTCGATCGGAATGGTGCCAGAGCCGCAGAAGTGATCCAGCGCGAGGCTGTGTCCCAGCCGGAGGCCTGCAGGAGTGCGGCCGCCAGGGTCTCGCGCAGCGGAGCCTTGGCCACGGCCTGCCGTTAGCCGCGTTTGTGCAGCCCCACCCCGGACGAGTCCACGCTTACGGTGCACTTGTCTTCGGCCAGCCGGACGACGACCAGCTGCGGCGGGTCGCCAGACTCCTCGTCCGCGGCCTGGACCGGGGAGGGCTGTCCCATCCTCTCGGCGAGGGCGGCGGCCACCGCCCGGGCGACGTCGTCGGAGTGGTAAAGTTTCGACTTGTGGCAGGTGACTCTGAGCGAGACGGGCTGTCCGGGCTTTAGGAAACGTTCCCAGGGCAGGCGGGAGGCGCGTTTTTGGAGTTCGGGGAAGGTGGTGGCGGAAAAGAAATTGCCCAGGCGGGCCAGGAGGCGGCTAGCGGTGCGCAGGTGAAGGTTGGCGCGGTAGAGGACGGAGAGGTCGCCTTTGAAGGTCACGCCACCGGCGGATTGCGGACTAATGACGGAGGTTGAACCCTCAAGGGAGGAATCGGGATCGGTAACGGGTCCAGGAAGCAGACCGAGGGCGTGCAGTTCCTGACCGGCGAAGGGTTCCAATCCGGGGGCGGTGACGGCGAAATAAGAATCCAAAGTCCAACCTTTTCTCACCACCTTTGGACACTAAGGTGTACAAAGGTTTTAAACCCCTCTTTGCGATACTTTGTGTCCTTCGTGTTAATCACTTACGAAAACTCCGTGGCGGCCTTGCGGGTGATGATGTCCTTCTGGTGCTCTTTGCGGCGCGGGTCCTTCTCCACGAAGAGCGGGCGGCGGGTGAACGGGTCGAGCTCGGTGTAGTACATCAGGCTGGAGTAGGTAGACGGGGTGGGGGTGAAGATCTGGACCTGCTCTGGATTGACGTGCAGCTTCTCGCTGGCAAAGCTCTTCAGCCTGAGCATGTCCTGGGCGGTAGAGCCCGGGTGGGCGGCGATCAAGTAATAGGTCAGGAACTGGGGTTTACCGGCGGCCCGGGAGAAACGATCGAATTTATCTTTGAACTTAAGCAGCGACTCGCTCCCGGGCTTGCCCATCTTGTCGAGGACATGCTCTTCGGTGTGCTCGGGAGCCACCTTCAACTGCCCGGAGACGTGGTGGTCGACGATCTCACGCAGGTAATCTTCGCCGCAGATCTTATCGCCCAGGACCATGTCGTAGCGGATGCCGGAGGCGACGAAGACTTTCTTGACGCCTTTCAACCGACGGAGCTGGCGCAGCAGCTCGAGCTGCGGGCGATGGTCCACTTCCAGCAGCGGGCAGATCTCCGGGAAGAGACAGCGCTTGGCCGGGCAGATGCCATTCTTGAGCTTCTTGTCGCACTCGAAGCCGTACATGTTGGCGGTCGGCCCGCCGACGTCTTGAATGTAACCCTTGAAGTCGGGGTAGCTGATCAGCTTTTCGGCCTCCTCCAAAATCGACTCTTGGCTGCGCCAGCGCACGGTGCGGCCTTCGTGGACGGCGATGGCGCAGAAGTTGCACTCGCCATAGCAGCCGCGGTGGGTGGAGATGGAAAAGCGGATGGTTTCCAGTGCCCGGACCGGCCCGCGGGCTTCATAATAAGGATGCTGGGCGCGCTCGTAGTCCAGTGCATAGACCGCGTCCAGCTCGGCCTGGGTCTGGTACGGGGCGGGTGGGTTCTGGACCAGATAGCGGTCGCCGTGTTTCTGGGTAAGTCCTTTGGCCGTTATGGGTTCATTATTATTGTAAAAGGTGTGGAACATATCGATGAAGGCCAGCTTGTCTTGGGCGACGGTTTCGTAAGCTGGCAGCTCGAGGTATCCGGAACGTGGTTCTTTGGCGATGTAGCACAGGCCGCGGATCTCGCGCGGGTCCCGGCCTTCCCGCAGGGCCGCCGCCAGATCCAGGATGGCTTTCTCGGCCATGCCGTACAGAATGTAATCGGCTTTGGCGTCGAAGAGGACCGAGCGGCGGACCGAGTCAGTCCAAAAATCGTAATGGGCGACACGCCGCAGGCTGGCCTCAATCCCGCCTAGAACGATCGGACGGGCAGTCCCGCCGGGGCGGATGCGCTTCGAAAAGCGCCGGATCAGATTGGTATAGACGATGGTGGCGCGGTCGGGACGGCGGGTGTTCTCCCCGCCCGGGGTGTAATCGTCACTGCGGCGGGGTTTTTTCAGAGCGGTGTAGTTGGCGACTAGCGAGTCCACGCTGCCAGCGGTTACGCCCCAGAACAGGCGCGGCTCCCCCAGGCGGGAGATATCGTCGTCTGTCTTCGGGTCCGGTTGGGCGATCACGCCGACACGGTAGCCGGCCTTGACGAGCAGCTTCCCGATCACTGCGGTACCAATAAAGGGACTGTCGATGTAGGAATCGCCGGTCACCAGGATGACATCCAGTCCATCCCAGTCCAGGCGTTTTACCTCTTCCAAAGTTGTGGGGAGAAACATGGGGTGATTATAGTTCAAAGAAAAATGTCCGGGCAGGCAACCCGGCGGCACCCGGAGACACCTCCTTACCGCTGCTTCCTTTCGGACGTGACGGGGTTTGCAGGGCTTCGCCTTAAATCATGATAAAGTTTATTATCGTCAGGCATGAATTCCTTTTGCATGAAGGGAATGACGTGCAAGTCATTTCTTTTTAAAATGTCGACTGACCGATGCCCCAGCCGGTGCGCAATATCAATCAGCGGAACTCTTAGCAACCACCCTCGGTTTGCATAGGGTCGAAGGCCGGCGCGTTACCCCATTACTAGGGCTAGTTTCCGCCCAGCGCCCTCCGAATCGGACGGGCACGCTTTCACTGCATCCGGCTCGCACGCAAACCCTGACTACCTACACGATTGGTGTAGGCGTTCAATCATTCCGGAAAGGCTTCCCAGGTCTAACGCCTTTATCCTCTCCGAAGCGTTGAACGGGTCTGCCTCTAGCCCTTCGCCCCGGGCGTGGCTTTCCCACACGCCCTGGGTGAATGTTACTCCACCGATTACTACGGCCAGTCTGTCCCACCTGTGCCCGTTGCGTCCCAAGCACGTCTCCCTTAGCAGGGAAGGACAGGTGGCCCCTCGGTAGCTGTCTAGTCACTGGGGTAGGGTCGGGTTGGCTTCAAAACACGTTCTCTCTGACAGATTCTCGACGAAGAAGAAACAGCTGTAACTCACGCTGTATGCCGCTTTTATTATCCAACTTTGCAATGTCGGTTACATCCAATAAGATACGCGGTTGGCAGCGAAGGTTAGCATTTGCAGCGAGGTACTTTGCCGACGACTGTAATATACCCACATCTGAATTTAGATTCAAAATAGAATCCAGGATTGGCGCAAAGAACTTTCATTCATCCAACTGGGCGGCCCTACAGATCACTTCAACATAAACGGCTGTTACTTTTTCAATGTTTTTGTGAGTAGAAGTCAAAGTCTGAGGGTCGTTATTGCCAAACAAACCAACCATTGTTGGACGAGGCTTCCAACCAAAAGCATAGAATTGTTGTGTCAGGTCGTTTTTATATTCAAAATGTACAATTAATTCCTGAGCATACTTGACCGCCCTCCAATTTATGGGCCACTTAAAACGGGCAGCGCCTATCCCATATTTAATATATTCGATCACTCCCCGCAACCCATGGCTATTGTTAATTTCATGGAGGAAAGCCCTTTTTTTGCCGAATATACTTTCTTCGGTAAAGGGAATGTTATTGAGAAAGAAATCGTGCAACACAACGACACCAGGCATTTCTCTTAGAAGATCAGTCATAGGGCTGTGGAGCGGCGAATTACCTACTTGATACACCACTGTGGCGTAGCCATCACGACGCTCAAGAAGTGTATCCCAGGTATAGACACGGAAATTATCGCGTAAAAAAGGATCGGATATTTTTACATCGGGTTGAACGAATAGATCAATATCAAAGTAATTCATCAGATGAGGAAGCAATTCGGCGCTGTAATCTGCAATCCCTGATTTTTGAGGCGGAAATGGGGACACGTAGGCGATCCTCATGCGCGGCTGATTGGCGGGTATTGAAAATGTTCCCCTACTCTTGGCTCGTTCTTTCTCTTTTTGCATAGACTCGATGGCATCCCAGGCATGTTTGGCGGAGTTCTCCCAGCTAAATCGTGTTGCATGTTCAAGCCCGTACGCGGCGAGTTCTTTAGTAAATGAGGTATCAGTGAGGGCATGATGTAAGTATTGGGTCACTTCCTGAGGGCGGGAGGCGTCAAACAGGGCATCCGGACGACCAACCACTTCCGGCAGGGATGAATTATTCGATGCAATGACCGGCGCGCCGCAAGCCATCGCCTCCAGAACGGGCAAGCCAAATCCTTCATACAGGGATGGAAAGAAAAATAACTTACACAGATTGTAAAGCATTATGAGATCTTCATCGGTTATATACGATAAAACAACAACATCATTTTTCGCAAAGCCCCATGACCGCAACGTTTTTTTAAAGGAGGCTCGATCGTCGGAATAACTGAAAACAAGTTGGTGATCCTCAATGATATGATGGGGTAATTGGGCATACGCGAGCAATGCCCCTTCCCTATTTTTACGGAAATCACCCCCCGCAATATAAAGAACGAATGGGCGTGATATTCCAAACCGATTAAGAAAGGCCTGCTTCTCATCATCCGTCAAAACCAATTTGCGGAATTGCGAACTGGCCGCACCCGAAATATTGACAACCCTGTCAGGTTCAATCCCCAGGTTATTTATTGCATCCTGCCGTGTTGCCTCGGATATAGCAAGGAGCAAATCATATTTGGGGAGATTATTCAATTTTTCAAGGTACCATTTTTTATATCCCGGATTGGTTTTAAGATATTGCTCACGAAAAATATAAGGAATCAGATCGTATAGGATAGCTACTTGGTGATAGGTGGAATACCTGCTCTCCGGCGTGGGAACAACACCTCGCTCCCTCCACCCTTCAAAAGGACTCGGGGTAAATACTACGTCGGGAGATACTGCTTGATAAGCTTGTCGCACCAACGTGGCGGCTATCTCGGTATGTGATCGGATAGGTTGCATAGAATCATACTTAAGGGGTACATGATAATAAGGCAGAAATGCACCTGGCGGCAGTAATCGAAGGAAATCCTGTCGAAGCGTCTCTAAGCTTTTAGGGTAGAGTGCGTCGGCCAACACTATCATCTCCGATGAGCCACGCACCCTTGCCATCGCGCGAGTAAGCGAAAGCGTGTAGCGGCCAATCCCCCGAAATCGCGAGTCCGTCTGGCATGCAAACAAATCTGTTAATAGCTTCATTATTCTGTATTCTCTCCCTGTTTTTCCTTTCTGACGGCGGGAAAGTTCACGTTGAAATAGATCCGAATAATGTTTTTCATCTCCCAAAACAACGGGCTGTATGGGTACAAGAGGCTCAGCATCTACCTGAACCGCGCCATTTGCCCAATTCTTCATTCTATTCCATAACCGAAGAAAGCGGTGCTTAGTTTTATCAAGCAGGAGCGTACCCCGTAAACGGAGTCCTCACCCGCTTTGGCACCCTGACGACCACCTCTGCGCACGGCTCGCGCGCTCTCGGCCAGCCAGACGCGAAAAAAGAGGTCGGGGGCCTAACGAAGCTCAGAATTTTGTGTCTTACGCCCCAAGCCGGACACATCTGATTCTCAACTGGTTTTTTAAGATTGCAAGAGGATCCCCGGGCGAACAGCATCTTTCCAATTTTTCTCCCCATCTGTGGCGGGAGGGGAGACATGCCTCCGCGGCTGTGGCGGCAACCAGCCAATCACGGCTTACGCGCCCTTTCAAAAATGTCCAGAGGAATTTTTAAGATTGGAGTAACCTTAAAGATTGTGATTTTTTTAGATTTGCGTAGGTCTGGCGTGTTGGAGATCGCCCCATTCTCTGCTACAATCATATACACACTTTTTATACAATCTTGGGACAGCAGGCAGGATACATCCCTCAAATAGCTCTGTAAACATAGAGGAATATTCTTAGCGACCTCCCCACTGCAAGTGCAGTGGGTTAGTTTCCCTACACGGTCTCATCGGTACTATTGATCAGCACCCCCGGATGTTTCCCAAAAGCGCACCGCTGTAAGAAGACGATGCGCACATGCTCTTGATCTTTTCCACCACTCTTAGAACCTGGGCAGCGGAAACCACCTGCCTTGGCCTCAGGCCATATCCTTCCAATGGTTGGATGGCAGGTTCCTCATTCTCTTCTCAATTAGGAATCTTTGGCTGACGAGCGCACTCCGCCCTGTCATTCGTGATGACAGAACTTAAAAGCCAAACCTGGATTTAGCGGGGTTCAACGACAATCTTGATGGCCGTGCGGACTTTTTCTTCGATTTCTACATCCACAAATTCCGGTACCGCAACCACATTGATGCCATCGTCCTTCAGGTAGCCGGTAGCCAAAATCAGTGCCTTCACTGCCTGATTGACCGCCCCAGCTCCTATGGCTTGAACCTCTGCGCGCCCCTGCTCACGGACGACCCCCGCGATTGCCCCAGCTACAGCAGCTGTGCGGGAGGTTGCAGACACCTTAATGAGCGCCATGGCCATTCTCCCTTAAGTCAGTGATCACCCCCAGGGGTATTGATCTGTTTATTAAGATTGTACAAGGTTATATGCCGAGATTCAATACTTTTTACCTTAAATGTCTAAACATCTTTGGGACGGCCGGCGGTTGGAGGCAAGGACGAATATAATTACTGACCTAATTTTTGCCCAAATTTGGCTACAAATCATCGGACCTAAAAAGGTGTTGCGGTAAATCGCTAATCCTGAGAGCATAGAAGCAACACTCTTTGCTTTCAGGAGGTGCGAGATGGCCGAGGAAAACATTTCACCCAGAGCCAGTTTGGCAGTCATCGGGCGACGGTTCCAGCAGATGGGCATCTGGTCGGTGGTAGAGCAAAACGTACGGATCAAACAGAAGGTGCTGCAGAATACGCCCACCGACAAACTCAAGGATTGCCTGATCAATATTCTGGCAGGTGGCCGCGGTCTGGTTGAAACGAATATGCGCGTGCGTCCTGATCAGGCGCTCCAGGTTGCCTTTGGGAGGCGATCCTGTGCAGAACAATCCACGATCAGCGACACGCTGAATGCGTGCACGGCAGAGAATGTGAACCAGATGCGAGCAGCCATCCGAGTGATCTTGCGCCTCCATGGACACTGCTGCCAACATCCATATGCCAAACGCTGGCAAGTGCTGGACGTGGATGTGACCGGAATGCCTGCCGGGCGGTTGGGTGAAGGCGTGACCAAAGGCTACTTTGCCGGTGAAAAGAACTGTCGTGGCAGACAGCTGGGCCGGGTGTTGGCCTCCTGGTATGACGAGATTGTGGTCGACAAGCTCTACAACGGAAAGCGCCAGTTGGACAGCAGCCTGCCGGAACTGGTGCTGGAGGCAGAAAAAGCCTTGAATCTGGACGAATCCAGGCGTCGCCGGACCATTTTGCGGGTCGATGGAGGTGGGGCAGTGACGAAAACATCAAATGGATACTCGAAAGCCGCTACCACCTCATCATTAAAACCAAGAACTGGCATCGGGCTGTCAAATTGGCCAGCTCCGTCACCACCTGGTACCCCGACCCCAAAGTGCCCGATCGAGAGGTCGGGTGAGCCACCTGCCCTCATCCCTATCCTCGCCCTACCCGCCAACTTGTCGTGCGCAAACGCAAACAGGATGGCAGTTGGAGTTATCACGCCTTGATCTTCACCCTCACGGATCGGATGCTCTTTGAACTTCTTGAACAAAAGAAACCGGCTCATCTCACCGATGAACAGAGGCTCCTGACTGCCTTGCATTTCTACGATCTGCGCGGCGGCGGCCTTGAAACTCAAAACAAAAGCGATAAGCACGGCTTGGGTTTGTCTCGTCGCAACAAGCATTGCTTTGCGGCTCAAGAAATGATGGTCTTGCTGGCTCAGCTGGCCCATAATCTGGTGATCTGGACACGCAATGACCTGGCGGCCAACAACCTGCGTTTCCTCAAATATGGCATTCAGCGAACGGTCCGGGATGTGCTGAACATTCCTGGCTCGGTTCAAATTACAGCCCAGGGTACCATTGACCAGATCTATCTTAATCCGAGGCATCCCTTCGCCGCCATTTTTCAAAAATCCTTTTCACCTTACCTCGCCCGCGATGATTTGTCGCTTATTTTGGGCAAAAATTAGGTCAGTAGTTGGGCACCCGACAGTAAAACAATCTTAATGGATATAGCGACGGGAGAGGCCAGTGTCACTCCCTTAGAGCCTTATGCCAAAACAACCGGCCGTTATCTCGTGAATATTTTCAATAAGACGATGAACAAATTGAGTGCCCCATTATTTCAATCTTCGATGGAATTGATGCCCGGATTTATGACGGATCCATTCAGTTATTCTTTCTTCCCAAAATCGAACCGTGTGATCGGGATTGCCCGAAAGTATGAAGAAAACTATTATATAGTGGAACTTTATTCTGTCGATTTGGAAGGATCGAATCTTGTCGAAATTCCAATCGGCCATAATGAAGCGGTGTGGGGGGTAAATATCTCCCCAAATGAACAATACATTGCATACCCCTGCCTGCAAAACGTTTGCGTAACACAAATTCAAGACGACCTTTCAGAAGTGATCAGTCAGCCTATCTCTACAGAAGGAGGAGCAGATCAAGAACAAACCATCATAGGTTGGCTTGAGAAATAGATTATTCGAGAGCTAGATAAAAAACGATATCCAAGCAACGGTTACGCATTTAACTCTCCGAAATGGGATCCTTCAGAATCTTGCATATTGATTACAATCGCAATAAAAGAAATCAAGGCCAAAGTTTGAGTAATTTTATCCAAAAATAAAAACGACCTGATGATTACCATCAGATCGTTCGGGCTATCCAAAATATATCGTTGTCCTGGTCAGAAACGCAGCTTCCTCGCTAACTCAACGTGTAAATACGGACCTCTCGGGCTATACGGATTGCCTTTGTGAATCCATATCCTTCGTATTACCACCCGATGAAATCGGAACATTCACGTTGCGTTTGACGGCGATGGATTGTGAAATCCGTTTTTCCCCCATCTAATTCGAATCATCCTCTTTAATCGCCTTGGCGCAGGCCGCGAGGATCAATCGTTCCGCAGTGGCCAGGTCGGATTTAACCGAACATCCGGCGGCGCTCAGGTGGCCGCCACCACCGAATTGACCGGCGATCCTGCTCACATCGATGACCTTCCACGGGGTCGAACCCTTCGAATCTTGATAATAATCCGACCGGAGACTCACGCGGATCTCATCGTCGCGTTCCTTCAGCAAAACCGTGATGCGGGTCGTTTCGATCGCGGTCATGAAATTGACCAATCCATCTAAATTTAATTCGTACTCTGCAATGGAATACTTCTCGAACATGCCTTTGTCGATCGAGGCGAGGGCCAATTTGCCGGATTCTGCCACCTGGATCGACGAAATCACCTCGCCCCAGAAATGCAGGGCTTTCGTTGTTTTCGTCTTTGCCTGGCTCTGAGCCACGATGGCTGGTTCTGCGCCCAGGCCGGTCAATTCAGCGGCAATCTTGAAAGTATCCCCGTGGGTGTTTGTTTTCTGGAAAAAATAGGTATCGGAAATAATCCCATAGAGGATTGCGGTAGCCAGTTCGGCGCTGACTTTGATCGGCCAGGACTTGATGAGTTCATAGAGGAGCTCCGTTGTGCTGGCTGTGTCCTGGACGAGATTGATCGTCCCATACTGCTCGTTCATCCGGAAATGATGGTCAATATTAATCACGGGGAGCGAGGCGAAGTCATGTTCGACTGCGCCGAACAATTTACCCAACTGCTGCCTTTGGGCCGTATCGACGCAGATGATCAACTCGGGCGAAGGTATTTCTCGGGATCGGGAAATCCTCAAATTGAACCCGGCATACATGGCCGCGATCGGTGTATCACATCGCAAAACCGGTGTTTTCCCCAGATAGCTCAACAGGCCCTGGACTGCCGCAAGAGAAGCGATGGCATCTCCATCCGGGTTCGCGTGGGTGTAAACGTGAATCTGTTCACATGAATACACAAGGTCTTTGATTCGATTCAGGGCATCTTCGTCAATCATGAGGCCCATTATACATTTAATTGTAGACTGCCAAATGCAACGAGACGAGGGAACATCCCCGGGAGCTGAAAATCCCAAAGAGAATTAGCCCTCCCTCCTACCCCACCTCGGAAACTCAGGAGAAGGATTCTTCATCGTTTAGGCCCTTTTTTTGTCTTGACATGATCATGATGGATACCATGGCTTTATTGACAATTTATTGACATGGTTCTCTGTAAAATACCTTCTGTTGGGAAACTGTGAGACGGCAGATCGGGTGCGGAATGGAAAGGAAGATACTTCCCAAAAGGTTCCAGGGCTTGTCTCTGGAAGGAGTCGCCTAGACGGCTCTCCTGCCGCTTCCCGCCTGGGGCAGCAGTTCTTCATGCTGATGTGGATACAGGCCTTCTTCCTGAACGAAGTTGTCGTAGTAGAAGGATGAGAGATGTTTTATTTATGAATGAAAAGCCGGTGCGCATCCTCGTGGTAGACGACGAGCGTCCGATCCGTCGCTTTCTAAACGATTCGCTCAGCAGCCAGTACACCGTCTTTGAGGCCACCACGGGCGAGGAGGCCCTAGCCGCAACTGTCTCCAAACGCCCGGACGTCATCATCCTCGACCTGGGCCTGCCGGACATGGATGGCATCGATGTCACCCGTCGGCTGCGCGAGTGGACCCAGATCCCGATTATCGTCGTCTCGGTTCGCGAGGGGGAAGACGACAAGATTGCTGCCCTGGATGCCGGAGCCGATGATTACGTCACCAAGCCCTTCAGCATCGGCGAGCTGATTGCTCGATTGCGTGTGGCTCTACGGCGCACGGCGCCCCCGCCAACCGAGCCAGTCTTCCGTGTGGATGGCCTGGATGTGGACCTGGAACGACATGACGTGACCGTCAATGGACAGCTGGTTGCCCTGACCCCCACTGAGTACGATATCCTGCGTGTCCTGGTCCAGCACGCTGGTAAAGTGCTCACCCACAAGCAGTGCATCCGCTTTATCTGGGGCGAGGAGGAAAAGGACGGAGCGGAGCATCTCCTGCGAGTCAATATCAGCAACCTGCGCCGGAAACTGGAAGCCGATCCGTCCCGTCCACACTACATCGTGACCGAACCGGGTGTCGGTTATCGTCTCAGGATCAGCCAGTGAAGTGCTGAAATCCCGAACCATGGAAAAACAGCAATGAGTTTAATCTCAATTGGGATATTAATTGTTATTGTTGTTATCGCTTTTCGTATTGCTCCACGCGAAAAGAAGGAGCAGGTACAAATTCATGGTGCCGGGCAGATCGCCATGCTGGCCGCCCTGGCCCTTTTTGGCGCAGATTTTTTTACCTCCTATTTTTACGGCACGGGCGAGCTGATGAGTGTTCTGTGGCCCTACAATTTGCAGAAATGGGCCTATGTTGGGGCAGGTGTGATCGCTTTCGCCAATATCTGTTTTGGCCTGCTTTATATGTATTCGCTCGGTCCCTTCAATGAAGGAGGCGGTTCTTATACTGCTTCCATGCGCTACCTGAAACCCACCTTCAGTCTGATGGTTGCGGTTACGCTCATCGAAGATTATGTCTTGACGATCGTGGTTTCGGCCCTCTCCGGATCCGATCAGCTGCTCTCCATCACGAATTCTTATAACGCAACCTGGTACTGGCACTTCCTCATCGGAGCTGTTCTGGCTGCAGTAACCTGGTACCTCACCATCCGCGGCCGGGGTGAGTCGGCCTTCATAAGCTTTGGGTTGCTGGCAGCTTTCTTTATGCTTACAGTGGTGAACTGGGGCGGCCTGATTGCCGCCGTCCACAACGGCGTACCGGCCGCCCCTGCAATTGCTCAGACCCAGGCAGCCACTTTAGCGGATGGCATTTATCATATCTTGACAGGCTCCATGAAAGGTATGGTGGCGCTGACTGGGCTGGAAGCCATGTCCAATGGGATCCAGTTTGTTATCAACGAGGATGTCCCCTTGGTTAAATGGGGGAAGAAGCAGCTGCCCCGGCTGAATAAAATCTGGAGTTTCTACAGCGGGAAGACAGGCGTCGGCCGCTTTGTGCAAACGGCTTTTATATTCTATGGTGGGGTAACCACCATCATCCTGACCGCGTTTGCCATCCACTTCAATGTCTTTGACGGCACCAACGGGCGTACCCTGGTCGGTAACCTGGCCTGGATCGGCTTCGGGCAAATCCCGGGAGGAACATTGCTCTACTGGGTCTACCAGGGCTTGGCCGTTATCCTATTAGCTGTCGCCTCGATGACTGCTTTCCAGGACGCCCAAGCCACCGAATGGCGGGATGTGGCCATTGGGGAAATCCCCGAGGCCATCATCTACCGGGATAAACGCGGGACATTTACGCGCTCAGTGACGATCACTTTTGGATTGGCCGTTATCATCATGCTGCTGGTCAAGGGCAGGACGGATGTTGCGGCTCCCTTCTATGGGGTGGGAGTGTTCATACCCATCACGATCATGGGCCTGGCCATGCGACAGCATATTCTGCAGACCTTAAAAGGTTGGGTACGCCGCTGGGCTTCGCGCGCGGCTCTCTTTACGGCGATCCTGTCGGCCTCGGTCTGGGTGTTCCAGATTATTGGGAAGTGGGAGGAGGGTGGCTGGGTGCGGTTGATTTCCTTCAGCCTATTGTTCGTGTCGGCACACCTGATTATCCTGTCCCCTCTTGGGTACCGGAATCCGAAACAGATCCACCGCATTGTGCGCGACAAGGCGCGCATCCGGGGTGCGATGGCCTCGATCGTCGAATGGCAGTCTCTCAAAATGCAGGAATACCGTTATAGTCTGCTGGTGGTAATCTCCCGTTTCTGGCAGCTCCTCGGGATCAACCGGCCAGTGCGTTACGACCCGCCTGTCATCGCCGGGGATTACAATCAGGCCCTGCACGTCGACCACCCGGATGCCCCCTCCCTGCTTGAGCAGTATCTGGACAGTTCTCCGGTACAGCCCAGGCTGGGCGGCGCTCCAAAAGAGACTGCCCCCGGCGACGAGGAAGGCAAAGTTGATTAACTCCCTATTCACTTTCGCCAGTCAGGAAACCCAGCCCCTGATGCCCACTCCAACACCATCAACGGATAAAAAAAGCCCACCAATCAAATCGGTGGGCTTTGTAGGCTAGGTTCCCGCTGTCATGGCGTGGGTTCGGCCTGCAGGGCCTGCTCCAGTTCATTCAAGCTCTGGTCCGTCTGGCCGGTATCCACGGAATCCGCACTCGTGTCCTGGGCTTGGAGGGTGCTCTCGAGGTCGTTCAGGCTCTGGTCAATCTGGCCGGTGTCCAAGGAACTCGCTCCCGTATCCTGGGCCTGGAGCGTGCTTTCGAGGTCATTCAAGCCCTGATCAATCTGGTCGGCCGGCTGGCCCAGGGTCGCTTCGGCCGCAACGGATCCTCCCGGTTGCAAGGAACCAGCCGGAGAGGTCGGCTGGACCGGTTGCATGGTGCTTGCCGGCGAGGTTGGCTGCAATAGCTGTTGACCAAGGTTTCCTCCCGAGGTAAACCGGCAAGCCACCAGGAGCAGTATCGAAATGGATAAAACAGAAGTAAAAGTGAGTATCCGTTTCATGAGCCGCCTCCATTAAGAACCGCTCGTTGAGGGTGTGGGCGTGGGGAGGTGATTTTGATCACGCCATTGGTCGACAGCCTTCATCAAATCCGCGGTCGACTGCACCAGGATGTTATGGGCGTCCAGCAGGGACTGGTTGGCATCCTTCACCGTCTGGGCGGCCGCGGTCTGGTCAGTCACGTTTCCACTGCCATCGAAGCCGTTATGGGTCGAAAGGATGCCCTCCGCCGTAGCGTGGGAGGCCTGGGCGTTCGCAAGCTGCGCCTGGAAGGTCGCCAACGCTGAAGCAAGCGCTGAGGTGTCTAGCCCCTGGGCCTGGGCCTTGCTAATCAGATCCTGAACACTGGTCACTGCATTGTTGGCTTGGGTGAGGACGTCCTGTTGAATCGTCAGCCACTTTTGCTCGTTCTGGTAAGCCTTGGAGAGGTCCTGGTTTTGAAGCTTGTCCTTGTTGGCTTCTTCCCACGCCTTCACGGCCGTGTTCAGGTCTGCGGTCGCCTGCACCAAGGTGGTATGGGCGTCCAGCAGGGACTGGTTGGCATCCTTCACCGTCTGGGCAGCTGCGGTCTGGTCGGTCACGTTTCCGCTACCATCAAAGCCGTTGTGGGTGGAGAGGATGCCCTGAGCTGTAGCGGAGGAAGCCTGGGCGGTCGCGAGTTGTGTCTGGAAGGTCGCCAGAGCCGAGGTGAGTGCCGAAGTGTCCAGCCCCTTGGCCTGAGCCTTGCTGATCAGGTCCTGGACCTTGCTGACCAGGTCGCTGGCCTTGCCCAGATAGTCCTGCTGGGTCGCCAGCCACTTTTGCTCGTTCTGGTAAGCCTTGGAGAGGTTCTGGTTTTGAAGCTTGTTCTTGTTGGCCTCTTCCCATGCCTTCACGGCAGTACCCAGGTCTTGGCTCGCCTGCACCAGGGTATTGTGGGCGTCTTGGAGGGATTGGCTAGCGTCCTGAACCGTCTGGCGGGCAGCCGCCGGGCCGGTCACATTGCCGCTGCCATCAAGGCCGTTGTGGGCGGAGAGGATGCTTCCAGCGGTGCTGTCATCCCCCTGGGCGGTCGCGAGCTGTGTCTGGAAGGTCGCCAGCGCCGAGGCCAGTTCCGAGGTGTCCAGCCTTTTGGCCTGGGCCTTGCTGATCAGGTCCTGGACCTTGCTGGTTGCACCACCGGCTTTGCTGAGGTTGGCCTGCTGGGTCGTGAGCAAGCTTTGCTCTCGCTGATAAGCCTGGGTCAATGCGCTGTAATCCCGGGACCTGGGAGAGGGTGTGGGTGCGACGACCACGGCCGCCTTGCTAGGGAAGGTGAAGGCCAGGCTGAATACAACCAGCCCGCCGATCAAGCTCGATACCAGCCCCTTGAACGTAATGCTCTTGAAATACTTCATGGTCAATCTCCTTTCTCTGGGGCATCTCAGGTTTCACCCCAGATTTTACGGAGCGGGTGTGAAATCTTGCTTTCCGGCGTGTAAATTCCTTGTAAATTCTTGGGAGCTGCACCCCGTCCTGCCATGGACAAGGATCCTGCGAATCCTCCAAACTCGCTTGCCGGCTGCGTTGACACCGGAAATGACGCAATCGAGAAAGTACCTCTCGTCGTCCTTTCTCCCAGCCCTGAGCCACACGGCCAAATCGAGTCAATCATAATTGCATCCAAAATCCGGGAGCATTGTAAATGTGTGCGAATACCACACCTCCGGTTGTCAAGGTTGTGTAAGGCAAATCCCAGCCCCGAGAGAAGGCGGTCATTCCATCCATAAAATCCCCTCACGAATGGATGTATGCCGTTCAACGTTCGGAGAGTGCGAGCGGCGCTTGGATTTGATCCAAGTCCCTGATTGCCATCGGGATATAATTAAAAAATGAGCTGGCCAGGCAGCTGATCAGCTGTCTGAAAATTGATGGAGACTGGCCTCAATGACCTTCTACGCCAGGCTCCAAACCCCGCCCTCAGATCTTTTTTAGCCAGACTTTTGTAAATGAGCGTGTCGTGCTCAGGAGGCAGATGTGGTTGATTTCAACACCCGTTTTGGCAAGGCGGTCAATCGACGCCTGCGCCGCGAGGCGATCATCTGGCTCACGACCGTCGACCGACGGAACCGGCCGCAGCCCAGGCCGGTCTGGTTCGACTGGGATGGAAAGAGCATCCTCATTTTCAGCCAGCCAGGAGCCGCCAAGGTCCGCCACCTTGCCGATAATCGCAACGTCGCCCTCAACCTCAACAGTGACGCCCAGGGAGAGGCAGTGACGGTCTTGTTGGGAGAGGCGAAAACCCTGAAACGATCAGTGGGCGCCGCGCGGCTGGCAGCGTATTTAAAAAAGTACCGGGAGGGCATCGAAACGCTCGGGATGACCCCGGCGGAGTTCTGGGCCAGTTACAGCACCGCCATCCAAGTCAAACCGACTGCGCTACGGGGATTCTAGGCAGAGGAAATGGTGGGGATTTCGACCGGCTTGTGATTTTTTACTTAGTCGTCCTGCGCTGGCAATGATCCCCCCTGATTGAATCAGGATTTGAGCTTCGCCCTTGCTCTGCTGACCGCCTGGACAAATTCGACCGCCTTCTGGGTGATCTCCGCGAAGCGGCCCTCTTTTGCCAGGGCCGGAGGACACAGCTCGCTGCCCGCCCCGACCGCAAACACGCCTGCCGTAAACCAATCCCCGACGTTCGAGGCTGAAACTCCACCGGTCGGCATCATCGGGATGAGCGGGAACGGCCCTTTAAGCGCCTTCAGGTACGCCGGCCCTCCCAGAGAACCCGGGAAGATCTTGACCACATCGGAACCCAGGCGGAAAGCCTGGAAGACCTCACTGGGCGTCAGGGCTCCGATCATCACTGGCAGCTTCGAGCCAACCATCGCCTTGCCCAGGTTGGGATCGCAGATCGGGCTGACCAGGAAACGCGCTCCTGCCTCCCGGGCCTCGGCCACCTGAATGGGGTCGGTGAGCGTTCCCATCCCCAGCACAATCCGCTCTCCATATTGCCGGTCGAGGTTCCGCACGACCTCGGCTGCTTTCGGTGTGGAATAGGTGATTTCGATCCCCTGCACGCCTCCTTCCACAAGTGCGGCCACCATCTGGACTGTTAGTTCGGGAGACGGGCCGCGGATGACTGCCACCAGGCCGAGTTCCTCTATTCTTTCGAGTGTCCTGCTCTTGTCCATGGTCCAACCTCCTGGAAAGGGTTAGCGTAGCGGCTCTTACCTGGCCTCGACGGTTAAGGCAAGGTCGCCGGTGAACCGCTCTTCCGAACAGGCCCTGTTTTCTAACCCTCAGAATATCCGAAGATCATGAATTTTTCAAGGGCTGTCCCGCCGGAGGTCCAGATACACCTACGGAGTTAATTAAATCATACAACCAGGGCTGATTTTCCGGCGCCCTGGTTGTGTGATTGGAGGAGAATGCTGTTATTAGGGAGGCTGACGGTCCTTCTGGCTCAGCTCACCAGTGCTTTGAAGCGCGGATCCTCGTGGATCGGTTCGAGGTCGGGGTCGGCCAAAACCCATTCCAGAGGGGTTTGCTTGGTCTCCAGTGCGAATTCCAGAAGTTTGATCGCTTGATCCTTGTTCCCGCAGATAGCTTCGAAGCAGGCTCGATTGTACTCTCTCTCACCATCCATCAATGGCTGAGCGATCTGAATGTGCTTGGCGGCCTCTGCCTCCAGTCCTAACCGGCGGTAAGTCCCCGCCAGGGCAGCGTGGGCAAGCGCATCTTCCGGATTCAGCCGGAGAACTTTCTGGAACGCCTCGATGGCCTCATCATATCGCTGCTGGGCAGCATAAACCAGACCGACATGGTAATGATACTCGTCCTTTTCCGGGGCCAGGGTAATAGCCCGTTCGAAGGCGGAGAGGGCCTCATCGTAGCGCCCGACTGCCCGCAAGGAGTTCCCGAGGGCATCCCAGGCCCGGTCGTTCGCCGGTGAATTCTCCGTGACATTTTGATAGGCCGCAATGGCCTGCTCAAGCTCGCTGCGGTGGAGGTGCGTCTTGTCCGTCTCGTTCCCTTCCCTGGCCGGCGGTGGAGTCTGCGGAGCTGGGTCTTCATCCAGCCTGCCCAGACTGGAACGCACTTCCTCCCGGAGGTTCTCCTGGACCGGCTCGGGCTGTTCCAGGACGTCCGAAGTCCCGGTCAAGGCTTGTCCATTCTCTTTTTCTCCACTGCAAGGCGGGAGCATGCCTTTCACCAGGAGCTTGAAGCGGTCAGGCGGCTCCAGATCGATGAGATCCGTCTCAGGCGGGACGCCCTGGTCGCGCGGCGGTTGGGACGGCGGGAGGGTGCGGTCCAGGGATTGACCATGCCCCCCCTTTCCCCGTGGAAAATATGGGGGCTGTGGTTCGATCGGTAGGTTCGTATCGAGCACCCAATAATGCGATCCAGCCTCCCGGACGGCAGGGGTCTCGTCAATAGGAGTATTCTCTTCAGCGGATCCCGCCGCAGAGGTCTCCAGCCAGGCTTGCAGATCCTGGTCAACCTGGCCGGCTCCGTCCACGGAGGGGCACCGCTGATCTTCGAGCCCACGCAGCCAATCTGCCATATTCTCTGAGACCGGCGCATCCTTCAACGCATCTTCGCTCACCCCGGCTGCTTCCAAGTCCTCAATGGGATCGGCCGCGAGTCCCTCCGGCACATCACCCGGGACGGCGACTTCTCGGCCGCTGCTGGCTGCCTCTTCCAGCTGGCCGACATCCAGTTCGACCGCTTTTTGATAAGCCATCATGGCCTTGTTCCCGTCGTTCAGGCGACGGTAGGCATCTCCCAGGCGGTTCCACGAGATCGCCTTCTCCCGGTTGCTTTTGAGCAGCTCGACACTCTTCCGGTAAAGCGGGACCGCTTCCGCATATTTCCCCTGATGGGAGTAGGTCAGACCCAGATTGCTGTACGGCCAGCCGCACTCCGGAGCGAGCTCAATCGCCTTTTCGTAGGCGGCAATGGCCTCCTCATAGCAGCCGATCTTGAAATAAATCGTGCCCAGCTCATTCCAGACAAGTAAGTCGTTCATGCTCGCCTCGCTTCTGCCAGGAGCCTGGCACTACGCGCGCAGATTGCCCAACAGACTCAGCCGCACCCGCTTCAGCAGGGAATTAGCGCCCGTGTCAAGCTGGACTGCCTTCTGGTAGGATTTCACGGCTTTGTCATGATCGTTCAAGCGCCGGTAGGCGTCCCCGAGCCTGTTCCAGGTGATCGCCTTCTCCTTGTTGTTCCGCAGCAGCTCGATGCTCTTTTGGTAGAGCGGAATCGCTTCCTGATACTTGCCCTTGTGCGAGTACGCCAAACCCAGGTTGCTGTATGGCCAGCCGAATTCCGGCTCCAACTCAATGGCCCTTTCGTAGGCCTGGATTGCCCGGTCGCAAGCGCCGGCTTTGAGGTGGATATTGCCCAGTTCGTTCCATTCATAAGCATCTTGCGGCTCGTCCTCCGAGGGGTCAGCCTGCGCTTCAGAGGGCTCCTCAACCGGGGTTGTCATGGAGTCGGAGGTCTGCTCGGAGGGCACCTGCTCAGGGTCTTCAGGGGTGGAGGGCGTATCGCTCGGCGCCGTTTCCGTCCGACCAAAGCCATAAAGGTCTTCCCGGATGGTTTCGTTCAGGTAATGACCGGTGATGGATTCGGCACCCTCCGTCCCGGAGCCCTTCTCGGACTCGAGCTGGCGCAGCCAATCCCCCATCTCAGCCGCGTTGGTGTCCGGCTGGGATAAACTAGCCGTCTCGGAGCCGTCCTGGGAGGCCGTCGCCGGCTTGCCGCTCAAAGGCCTAGCAATGGGCTGGGTCGGATCGGTCGTGGATCCACCCCGCGCGGATGTCCCGGATACCGGTTTGCTCGGAGCAGGCTGCAGGGGTGCCCCTGTGCTCTTGGCGGGGTCATCCGCAGGCATAGCTCCTGCCGTCTTTCCTCTCTGCTCGCCCTTATGATAATGCGCCATCGCCAGGTTATGGATGTAAGGCCAGGAAAAGTCGGGGGAGACCTCGATCGCCTTAATGTAGGCAGCGATCGCCTCATCGTATGAACCGGCCTTGAGGTGGGAATGCCCCAGCTTGTTCCATTCAAATGCGCTTTTTGAGTCAGCATTCATAGTGGACACACTCCCTTCATTATTTTGCTGGACTGCTTCTGGCTCCGCAGGAGCGGAAGTTTCCGGCACCGGGTTTACGGCCGAAGCAGGACTTTCGCCCACAGGGTCTTCCGTGGTCTTTTCGGCTGGAAGGCCTCCATCTGCAGCATTGGCCTCGGCTGGGGGAACCTGATCGGCCACGCTTTCTCCTGTTCCAGCCTCCAGGGGCGCGGCCGGCTCCCCGGCCGCAAGCTGAGCGGTTTCCTGCGGGGCGGCTCCTTCAGGCTCTGCGACCGTGAGGGGACCTTCAGAGGACGGAGCCGCATCCGGATCGAGCTCGAAGGCTTTCTGGTGAGCCGCCTGGGCGTTTCTTTGGTCGTTCAAACCCTGGTAGGCATCCCCCAGTCCGTTCCAAGCTGGTGCGCTCTTGGGGTCGATGTCAATCGCCTTCTGATAAGCCTTGAGCGCCTCGGCATGGTTTCCCTGCTTGAGGGAAATGCTACCCAGGCCGATCCAAGGTTGGGTGCTGCGGCCGTTGAGCTGGGCCGCCTTTTGATAAGCTTCGCTCGCCTCGTCCATTCGCCCGAGGCGGCCATAGGCACTGCCGAGGCCGTACCATGGCTGGACAAAATCGGGAGCGAGCTCGATTGCCTTCTGGTAGGTGGCGCTGGCTTCCTCGACCCGCCCTATTTTGAAATATGCATTTCCCAGCCCGTTCCAGCTGACGGCGTCTGCGGGATTATGTTCGATCGCTTTGTGGAAGGCCGAAAGCGCATCCTCGTTCCGCTCCAGCTTGATGTATAGATTGCCCAGATTGTTCCAGGGGAAGATTTGATCGGGGGCGAGCAGGATGGCCTGCTGGTATGCCTCGATGGCATCGTCGACCCGGCCGAGGTCTGAATAGACCAGGGCGATGGCATTCAGGCATTCAGCCTCGAACCATTTGTCTTCCATGGTGATCGCGGCCTGAAGCGCAGTCTGCAGGAACTTCGTGGCTTTTTCGTAATCACCACGCCTCCAATGCAGCACACCGAGCGTCAGGTACAGGTTGGCATTCATGGCAGTCGATCCATCCCCTTCCGGCAAATCTGTCAGCAAGGACTCATGCAGGGAGATCTTGGCATCGATCTCTTCGAGGGTGTCCCGGGTCTCCCCGGATCCCTGCCAGGCCGATTCCAAGGCGTGGGTTAAGACTTCTTCCGATTCTGGTGATTCGACGAATTCGATCACGCGATGGCGGTAGGCCCAATAATCCGGAGCGTGATAGGCCAGGTCAATCGCCTCTTCCTCGGTCAGCCAGAACACGATCCGGATCTGGTTCTCAATGAAGTATTCCCGGCGCTGGTTCAGGGCGGCGTAAGCCGCCAGCCCCTGCGGGCCGCCCCCCCACCGCAACCCAGATATAAAGAAGACCATCTGTTGCTGGCCGGTAACCTCGGCCAGCCTGGGGGCGATGTCCGCACTTTCCTCATCTTTGATCTGAAATCGAAAGGCCTTCTGTCCCAGGTCGATCAGCTTCCCTTCCAATGCCAGCTGGGCGTCGGTCAGATTATGCTCGGAACCATAGATCGCGAACAGGATCGACGGACGCTGCCATTTGATCGCCAGCTCGAGCTCCCGAAAAAGGATATCGATCCGGTCCTCAAAGGGTTCCACGTCGGGGGTGGCGCTCCGGCAAGAGTCACTCATTGAGTAGTTTCCTCAAGACGGGGTGGATGTCGCACCAGTTTTCCCCGTTCCGATATTCCAAGATCGCCAGCAGCTGCAGGAGCGGCCGCAGGCGTTCGTTATATTCCAGGCGGTTGTGCTCATGGATCTTTTTCAAGAAGGCCAGGTCGTTCTTGTCCAGGATGCGCCGGTACTCGTTGCGGATCTCGGTCGTGGCCCAATCGATGTCCACGCATTCCACCTTGGCAGCCTTGCGGCGGCGGGCACGGCCGATGGCCGTGCGCATGATGCGTGCCATTTCGCGGAACACCCCGCCGCTGTAGGTGATCGCATCTTCGAGGGCCTGGCCCTCCACCAATTTGGGGTCCATCCTTAATTCAGAAAAGCGGCGCATGGTGTCATAGCCCTCTTTATTGTGCCGCTCGGGTTCCAGCAGCGGATGCAAAATGATGTTGGGCAGGAAGATCGCCTGGTCCCGGATGGCATCGAATTCCTTGCTGTAGAATAAGGCACTCGACACCGTATACACCACCGCACAGTTTGGCTGTGTCATGATCTCCCGGCGATCATGGAAGATAGCCCTAGCCTTTTCAAGGTCGGGTTTGTCCATGTCGTCGATCAGGATCAGAGGAATGCGCTTTTCCCGAATGTAGATGGCAGCCGCGATGTTGTTGATGACGGCGATCAAACCGGTAATATCATTCTCAAATACCTGGCGCAGCTCGATGCGCGTGGCCGGCTCCAGCTTCATCTTCATGCCCGCACTGACGAAGAAGGCCTCCAGAGAGGCTCCGATTTCATAACCGCCGGCGCGGCCGGAAAGGACGGACTTCACCTCCTTCTCCACTTTTCCACGCCAGCTATTCAACTCTTTCAACAGCTGGTCCGGCAGTTCCCCGCCTGCCTTCCGGTAGTCCCGGTACATCCGGCCACCGATGGCAAGCAGGACGTCTCGAAAATCCAGATCAACGATGTCCGCTTCTTCCCGAATGCTGAAGTTGATCGGCCAGTACTTGCGCATGATCTCGGGGTTCGCCAGGATGTGGAGGAGTTCGGTCGACTTGCCACAACCGCGGTGACCCGAGAAATAAAACTTGGGCGGTCGGTAGAAAGGAGCCAGCAGTGCATCGGTCAGCTCCGCGATGGGATTCCCGGGCCGGTCGATATAAAATGGGTTGGGTTCCCCATTTTTCCCGGGCCGCAGGGGCAGGTCGAGTTCGAAATTAAGCCAGGCACGGTCGAAATCGTTTGCCAACACGTATTCAAATTTGCTCATCGAATCCTCTTGTCAAGATGATGTCGTTCAGCGACCGGTGGGTGCGCTCACTCCAGGCGAAGGCCAAGCCGCCCAGGAGCTTCTGAATAGGCTCCCGCCGGGCCTGCCCTCAGGAAAACCGGAGGTAGCGCTCGCCACTCCAGCCGGCGGGATTTTCAAGGCGTGCCCAACCGTTCTGACGCTCTAAGATCCTCACACTCTGGCCGTTCGAAAGCCAGCCGATGACCGGGTAAGAAGCCCCCGGGCCGCTGCGAACATTCAAGGCCTGGGCGTTGCAGGTGGCGTACGAGGCAGGCGCGGACACACTCTGCGAGAATGGCTGCGTCACACCCAGCGCCGCCAGACGCTGCTCAAGCAACGCGATTTGCTGCTCGGCCAGGGCCAGCCTCTGCTCCAGCCCGACGGATTCGGCGGTTTCGGTGGTTTCCTTCTTGATCCCGGCAAAGGCCAACAGTTCTTCTGCCGTGCCTGTATAGCGGTTCGTATCCACTCCGTAGCTCTCCGTGCCGTAGGTCTCGCCGCTGCCTTTCGTCGAGTCCTGCCAGAAGGTCCATTGCGTCCAGGGGGCAGGTGCGGCCGGCGAAACGGTATTGTTGTAATCCGCCAGCCAGAGCGGGTACTGGGCCCATTCCGAGTTTTTGTCGCCGTATCCCTGCCAGTAGCTGGCCGAGGTGTAAATGGTCGGGGTATAGCCGTGCGATTTCAGTTGGGTGACGAAATCGCGCAACTGGGCAGTAGCTCTGGCGGCGGTCAGGTTCGGACTGATCTCTTCAAAATCCACAACCGGTGGAAGCTCGCCGCGATCAGAGGCGATCAGGTTGGCAAAATAATCAGCCTGATCCTTGCCGGGTTGGCCTGTATCCAGGTAATGAAAGGCCCCTCGCAACAGGCCAGCGTCCTTGGCCTTCTGCCAGTTGACGGTAAACAGGGGATCCGTCTTTGTGGCCTGGGAGGCCTTAATAAACACAAACACCGCCCCGGCTGCTTTTGATCGGGCCGCATCCCAGGTGCCGTCCCACTTCGAGATGTCAATGCCTAGAACAGTCATAAGGTCTCCTTTTGGCGGCAGGGGCCACCGCATTGGACATCAACTTTCCTTTCCAATCTGCATAGAAATCCGGGTGCCATCCGGAGTCCGTCAACCCGTGATCGCAAGCCCGGCGAAGCGGTCTGCATTGGCCTCGGCATCTTGCAGGGCGAGCTCTTGCTTTTGCCATGACGCTGGTGCCCAGATCTCGAAGTACTTGCCCTGACCGACCAGCACAGCTTTCCTCCCGAGGCCAGCAAAATCACGCAACTCCTGCGGAATGACCATGCGCCCCGACTCGTCGATCACCAATTCGACGGCATTGCCCAGGACCATTCGGAGCAGGAGGCGTGCCAGCGGGTCGGCTATATTCAATGCGGTAAAGCGTGCGTAGACCGCTTGGAATTCATCCGCGCTCAGCACCCAAAGGTTGCGGTCGAACCCCTGCGTGATGAAGGCGCCTCTGCCGAGCTCATCACGGAAAACGGGGGGGACCGTCAAGCGGTTGGAATCTTCAAACGAGAAATTGTGCTGACCGAGGAACATACCTGCCAACGTCCCTTTACAAAATGAATGTGGATCTCTCCAACGAGAAGCCAGATATCTTTGTTCTGAAAGTATTCTATCGGGTTCGTTTCGTGTATGAAACCTTAGAAAGTTGTTTTAATGCCGACAATAATGACCATCCGGAAGGCGGCCGGAAGAGACGAGAAGTGCGTGCAATAAAATGACCACCTGGATCCTTCCAGGTGGTCAAAAATGACCAGCCGCGCCCCCCACGGGCACCCTACGGCCCGGCTGCTACTCTTCCGGCAATCCGGTCAACCCCTCGCGCAAGGCATACAGGGCGGCCTGCGTGCGGTTGGCCAGGTGCAGTTTATCCAGAATGCTGCTCACGTATTTGGCGATGGTCCTTTCATGGACGAAAAGGGCTGCCGCGATTTCCTGATTGCTGAGGCCGCGGGCGATCAGGCGCAGCGTCTCCAGCTCGCGCGGGGTGAGCGGATCCGCCGTATAGGGTGCCTCCGTCGGGTGGTTCATCTCCTGGATCACCTTGAGCGCGATCGAAGGAGGCAGGGAGGCCTGCCCCTGGGCCACATCCCGGATGGCCTGCATCAATTGCTCGCGTTTGGCGTCCTTGAGAAGGTAACCCAGCGCTCCGGCCTTGATCGCCTGAAAGACGCGTTCCCCCTCGGCAAAGCTGGTCAGGACCAGGATGCGCGCCTCCGGGTCGAGCTCCTTGATCTTCGGGATGGTCGCCAGGCCATCCTGGCGGGGCATTACCATGTCCAGCAGGATGACATCCGGGTGGGTCTTCTTGACCAGCTCGAGAGCCTGAATGCCGTCCTCGGCCTCTCCGACCACCTCGATATCCGGCTGAAAGGAAAAGATAGCGACCAACCCTTCCCGGACAACTGCCTGATCTTCCACAACAAGTACGTGAATCTTTTTCATATGGAATGCCCTCTTGATTGGGTCTTGGAGAGTTTATTCTGCTTGACAACGACGGAGATCTTGGTTCCTTTGCCGGGGGTCGAGGCAACCTTTAACTTCCCACCGACCTGGGAGGCCCTTTCCTGCATGTTCCGCAGCCCCATGCCCCCCTTGTCGCTCTTCTGGGGATTAAAACCGCAGCCGTCATCCTCGACCTCGAGCAGGAAACCCGTGTTGCGTTTCCTCAGGCGCACCGTGACGGAGCTGGCACCGGCGTGCTTCAAGACGTTGTTGAGTGCCTCCTGGGCGATGTAATACAGGGCCACCTGGATGTCCAGCGGCAGGACGAGATCATCGTCCGCCAACAGCCTGGCCTTGACATCCGCACGACCTTCCACCGCCGCCAGGCGCTGATGCAGGACCGATACCAGCCCTTCCCGCTCCAGATCGACCGGCTGCAGCTCGTGGAGGAAGAGACGCATCTCCTTCAAGGCCTGGCGTGCATTCTCGCCGATGCGCCCCAGCACCTGAGCGGAGACCTCCGCCGATCCGGCCTCCAGCCCGGCCTGGGCTGCCTCGGTCAGGGTCACCAACCCATACAACTTCTGGGTGACCGAGTCATGCAGGTCTCGCACCAGGCGCTGCCGTTCGGTCAGGGCAATCGCCATTTGCCGCTGCCGGTTGCTGTGAATAAAGGTGGCTACTTCCTCCCCCACGGCGCTCACGCGAGCGATCTCGTCCGTGGTGTAGACAGGTCCTTCTCGCCGCCCCAGGCCGATCACCCCCAGCAGTTGTTCCTCGATCAGCATGGGGGCGATCAGCAAAGAGAGATGCCCCTGCTGCTGCATGGACCAGGGAACGCGCGGGTCTGTACTGATGTCGGGGATCAGGAGCGGTTCCCGGTGCTGCAGGACCCAACTGACCATCTCATAGGCTTCCGGGACGAAGCCCATCCCCTGCACACTTCCTGCCGGAAGGCCGTGATGCGCGGCCATCCGCAGCTTGCGGGGGGACGACCTATCCTCGCCCGCCTCCAGCAGGAAAATAACGCTGGCCTGGCTCTGGAAGGAGTAAACGATCTGATAGATCGATTCCTCCAGGAATTCCTCTAAATTCAAGGCCCGGCTGGCCGCACCAGAAATGGCATGCAGCAGGGTGAACATTTCATCCCGGGCGTGCTGGCGGGCTTCCTCCGCCTTGCGGCGCTCGGTGACATCGCGCCAGACGATCACCTGGCCGATCTGCTGGCCATTCCGCCCGGGCAGGGGGGAAAGGCGGATGTTCAAGTAGCGCCAGCCCGTGCGCGTGTTCACGCTCCCCTTGATCTCGCGTTCACGCACATCCCCTGTGCGTCTCAGGTTGGAGAAATCACTGAGGTAATTATCAGCGTACTGGCCGATGATCCGAGCGCGCGGCAGGCCGATGAATGCCTCCACCGCCGGATTGAGATCGATGATCCGATCCTGTCTGTCCAGGACCATCCAGCCGTCGCTCATCCGCTCAATGACCGTGTTGCGGGTGACCGGGACGATGTCCAACAGGTGACAGCGCAGGAGTGCGAAGGTAAATGCAGCGCCAGTCAGAACAAAAGCGAGCAGGTTCAGATCCGAACCAGGAAAACTCACCCGGAGGAACAGGCTCACCATGCCGGTCACGACCGGCACCAGCTCGCCCGCCAGGAGGGCGCCGGACTGCAGCCGGTATGGCAACGGACTGTGAGCGATCGACCCGCTCAACAAGGTGATCGCCACCAGCAACAGACCCAGGGAATAAGCCGCATGGACCCAGACCCACGCGCCGCTGAAGGCAGTCCCGGCGACCGTCTCCGCCCTGGAACCAGCCAGGAATAATCCATGCCAGCCAGTCCAAAAGAAGATCTGGGTCAAGGCCGGTTCGATCCCCAGCAGGGCAGCCTTCGGCCAATCCAGCCAGTGGATGCGATCGGTGTATTCGAGGGTGAAGGTCAGCAGCGCAGTGCAGCCAGCCGTCGCCCCCAGCTGGGTCAGCGCCAGCCAGAGAGGGCGGAGGGCAGGGCCGCCGATCCAAACCAAGGCCTCTGAGACTCCCCAGAGCGCCAGCGCCAAAGCAAACGCAATCAGGGAGGCAGCGCCAGGAGCGCTCCGTCGCCGCCAGGAAAGCGAGAATACCGTTGTAGAAAAACCGAGGGTGAGGATCAGGAGGGCAATGCGAAGGTAGATCGAATTCAAGAGATGCCGCCTGCAACCGATGACATGAAAGCTAAGGGACCTTTTGGAGAAAGGTCAGGTTCGTGGAGCAAAAAGTGCGCCGCTTGTCAGTCCCATTTCCGGTCCGCGCGGGGAGGATCGCATGCTATCGGTCATTATACCGCATCGAAATCCAAATATTACATTGCAAGATATATACGGATTTTGGGATGGCCAAAGGCGCTTGGTACAAGCGCTAGCCACAAAATCAAGTTTGACGAGTTAGCCCTTTAGCCCCCCTAACACGGGCCCGATGGCAAAGTCATCCCACCACCAGCTGTTTTATCTGTCTGCGAGCCCCTGGGACGTGTGCGGGCCAATGCAGACTGCAGATCCTGACCGCTCTCTAGCCCAAACTAAAGTTAATCATATATTCGCTGGCAACATTGCCAAGATGCCAAGTCAGAGCATCAATAATTTGGGAACGGACTTTCGCCCATTGATTCCTCCGCTGTCTATCCGGCAACCAATCAATGATAGTCACTGTCAATATAACAACAATGGCGCTGTTCAATAAATTTACTATGAGGCTTTTGCTATCGAGTTTCAAACCGACAACGGTTAAAGCCACACAAGCATTAATGATAATAACGACCCTACGCGCACGATTCCTGATGCTGTTTCTTTATTTGGAGCTAATGATGGCTGACCAACGCTTTGGCTCATCGGCAGCGGCGGTAAAGTTCGGACGTAGGCTTCTATGCAGACCAGGCAAAGCAGAACGTCACAAGTGCTGGATGGCAATGATGACCGAAATGATGATAAAGACGGCCACGATCCAGACAGCGGTGCGGATGCTTCTAAGTACCATCGTTTGCTCATCGAGCATTTTGTGAAGCCACCACTGATCGTTCGGGACAACCAAAACCCGTTTAATTGGTGATTTACCTCTTGGATATTCTGTGTATGTGATAGTGAGTTGCTCGGTTTCCTGCTGTACTTGGTTTAAATCGGACATCTTGAAACTCCTTGTTAATTCCAGGCTATCGGTTCATGCCTATCATCGCGCTGCTTCTAACACGGCGAGCATCCAAATTTGAATCGGGCACTACAGATCCGGACCCGCCTTTATTTCCGGCGGTTGGGAGGGATGAGTTCCGCCAGGGCGGCGCGCGCCGCGGCGTCCCCGGGAGAGAGCGCCACTGCCGTCTCGAATGCTTTGAGGGCGTCGCGGTTGCGGCCAAGCCCCTGATACACCCGGCCTAGCCGCGTCCAGGGTTCCGCATCCTGGGGAGCAGCCCGGGCCGCTTTGCGAAAGGCCCGGATGGCTTCGCGAGGGCGGCCCTGGTCAACGCAGACCTTGCCGAGATTGATCCAGGGCCGGGGGTCCCCAGGAGCCAGCCGGGTGGCGCTCCGGTAAGCGGTCTGGGCTTCCTCCAGACGGCCCAAGTCACGGTAGATGTTCCCCAGGTTGTTCCAAGGCTCCGCCCGCGCCGGCCGCAGGCCGATGGCGCGCTGGCAGGCCTGCATGGCACGTTCCAGCTGTCCGAGTGACCGGCAGTGGGCAGCCAGGTTGCTCCACGGGAGGGGATCCTCCGGCTGGAGCTGGATAGCGTGCTCATCGGCTTCCACTGCCTGGTCGGCTTGTTTCAGCGCAGCGCGGGCCATCCCCAGACCGATCCAGAAGCGCGCCTGCAGCCAGGAATCCTGCATCCGCTCGGCGATTTTTAGGCCGGTTTGCAAGCGCTGGATGGATCGCTCGTAGTCCCCTTTTGCCCAATACAAATGGGCCAGGTTATAAAAAAGGTCCAGGCGGGCCGCCTGGGAGGCATCCCCCTCCGGCAGGCCGGCCAGGGACGTCTCCCGGAAGGCAATTCTCCCATCCAGGTCTTGATGCGATTCCGCTTCCGTCTTCTGATCACCCCACGCCGGCATGTCCAGCGAGGCATCTTCGCCTGCCCCGGCCGGGGCGTCATTGAACTCGACCACCCGGTGGCGAAAAGCCCAAAAATCGGGGGCATGCTTGGGCAGATCGATGGCCTCGCTTTGGGTCAGCCACAAGACTGCACGGATCTGGTTTTCGACAAAATATTCCCGGTGAAGGTTAAGAGCCCGGTAGGCCTCATCCCCGCCCTTGCCCCCGCCCCATTTCAACCCCGTGACGAAAAAGACGGACGCCTCCCTGGCGGGGTGCTGGGAAAGCAGCAGGGCGATATCAAACTGCTCCCGCGTGACTCGAAAGGGATAAACTCTCTGTCCCAGGGAGGATAGCCGCTCGCTGAGGGCGGCCTGGGCAGCCTGGAGGACGAATTCCGATTCGTAGACGGCGATCAAAATCGAAGGGCGGTCGAATTGGATGGCCAGCTCCAGCTCCTCCGCTAGGATGGCAACCCGTTCATCAAAGGGTTCGACCTGTGGGGAGTCGCCTGAGAGGGGGTCTCGGGATTTATTCATCATTCATGAATCTCGCCGCTGTCAGAATTCCAGTTCGCATGATGGATCCAAGTCCCATTATACAATATTGAAATCAAAAGCAAATTCCCCTTCAAGCTGTAGGGGAATTTGTGAGTCAGACTTGTGCCTTGATTTTAACCAAGAGGTTTCTATAGTCGCCGAGATTCGGCGGGTTCATGGCAACGATGGCTTCGATGATCTGAATGGCCGCCGGTCGGTCCCCCCTGTTGAGCAGGGTCTCAGCCAGGGCATCCAGCTGGGCCACCGCCTCGGGGATGTTTCCCGCCTGATGATACTCCTCCGCCAGGTAGCGCCGTACGATCACCTGCTGTGGGTATTCAGAGACCAGCTCGTTGAGCAGCGGGATGGCGTCGGCACGGCGGGAGGTGCTCTGGAGATAACCGATCAGGCTGTCAAGCTCCGCGGTCACCTGGGGGGATTGGTTTAGCCGGATGTTCAGATCAATCAGATTCTTGCGCACGGTAAAGTCGTTCGGTTCGAGGGTGCGGATCTGCTCAAAAATGCGCAAGGCCTGGCGCCAGTCCAGGCGCTGCATGTCGATATCTGCCATGCGCTTCAGCAGCTTGACGCTCCAGGCGCGGTTGGCATTTCCTTGTTGAGCCAAGCGCAGGGCAGTGGTGTAGGTCGTGCGGGCCTGGTCCAGCTCGGCCAGGCGGTAATAGATGTCGGCCAGCTCAATATATTCCCCGATGGCCTCATCCACCTGACCACGCGCCGCCAGCTGGTCGATCAGCCGTGTGCGGGCCACCAGGTCCATGGGTGAAGCCTGGACGATCCGCCGGAGCAGGCTGATTGCTTGGGAGGCCTCGCCGCGCACGCTGTATGCCTCTGCCACGACGTTATATTTGGTGATCGCATCCTGCAGGCGGTTGTCCTCGATCAAGAGGTCGCCGATCAGCGTGTGGAGCGGTAGATACGAGGGTGCGAACTTCAGCGACTCAAAAGCCTCGTCCATTGCAGAGCGCAGATGTCCTGCGCCCGCCAACTGCCGCACCCGGGTGATGGCATCGATGACCTGGCTGCTCTGCGCCTGCGTCAGGATTTCCGCCAGCGGCAGGAGCTGCGCTCCCGCTGCGGGCTTGGGGAGCTGTTCGCGCGCCTGGATCACCTGTGCCCGCCACTTCGGGCGGTAGATAATGGATTTGATGTTATCGCACAACTGCTCGATCTGGGCCTCGTCGGTCATGGTGCTTTGAGATTCAATGAGCGGATCGTACAACTGGCGGAGCTCGTCGGCCTGGTCAGGCGTAACGACCATCGCATCGGCGATTTTAAGCGCTTCGACATACTCCATGGCGGCCGCCGGCAGACGGCCAAGCTGGCGCTGAATCTGCCCCATGAGCAGGTGAGAGGCCAAGGCATAGTCCTCGTGATTGACGGCATGCTGCAAATGGCGCAGGGCGGTTTCGACGCGTTCGGTCGCTGAGCGCAGCAGGCCCAGATCGAAGTAAAGCGCCGGGTCGGTAAAACCGGCTTCCAATGCCTTATCCAGTTCTTCCATCGCCTGCGCATCCTGCTGCTTGGTCTGGGCGTCGATGGCCTGACCGATGTGCATGCTGATGCGCGTCCGCTCCCCTTTCTTATCATCCAACTGACCGGTGCCGTGGACAATAGATTGCAGGCCGCGCTTGGACGATGGAGAGCTGGCGTCCTCCTCAGAAATATCAAACAGCACTTCTGCCAGGCGGGTGAGCGCCTTTTGACGGGCCTCCGCCACCGGATCCAGACCAGTGTCGGTTTCCTTGGGGGGTTCCAGCTGGTGCACCTGGGCCATGCGCAGCGGACCGGTCCCGCCCTGAGGGCGCATCGGCTTGGGGAGCAGCTGCCCGGCTTTTAACATGCTCTGCGCCTGGCGGGCCTCCGAGCTATCCGCTTTCAAGCGCAGGGCGCGCCCGATCATTTCAGCCGCCTTATCGGTGCTGCCTGTACGCTGAAAGAGGCTGGCAAGCGCCAGGTATTCGGTCACCGCCTGCTGGATATGAGCCAGGCGTTCATGGACCATCGCCAGGTAGGAATGGGCCGTGACGTTATCCGCGTCCAGCCGGGTGACGCGCAGCCAGTTTACCAACGCCTTGTCACTGTCCTGACTCTTGATGTAGAGCTCGGCTGCCCGCAGGGAGGCCTGGATGGCCTGTTGCAGGTTGCCCAGATGCTCGGAGATCTGGGCGATTTTTTCCAGGGGGACCGGGTCGTCCGGCGAGGCCTGCGCAGCCCTCTGATAGGCTTGCAGGGACTCTTCAAAGCGCTGCAACTCGAAGAGGGCCAAACCCAGGCTGGATAAGGCCTTGGGGTTATCCGGAAATTCGACGAGCGCCTGCTGATAGGCAACGGCGGCCTTGTCCCATAGTTGATCCCAGGCTGCCGAATGGCCTGCGCTCATCGCCTTCTTGAAAATGTCTTCGCGTCCTGCCATAGGCTCACTCGTTGCGCTTATTCCTTACGATCAAAGACCGGCTGTAACTCATCCCAGTTCATGCCCCAGCTGGCCTCGGTGGTCAGCGGGATCGCAAGCTGATAGGCCGTCTCCATCACCTGCTGGACCTGCTTGGCTGTCGTCACCAGTTCGGGATGTGGGCATTCAATCACCAGTTCATCGTGCACCTGCAAGATCATCCGGCCATGCAGCCCGGCCTGCTCCAGGGCATTGGGGACTCTCAACATGGCAATTTTCATTATATCAGCAGCTGTGCCCTGGATGGGGGCATTGATGGCCTCGCGCTCCTCACGATTTTTCACCGTCTGGTTCAAGGCGCCCTGGAGGGCCGGGAAATAACGCCGGCGGCCCAGCAGCGTCTCGACATAGCCGGTCCTGGCAGCCTCCTTGCGGATGCCGTCCAGGTAGCGCTTGACACCCGGAAACTGCTTGAAATACGCCTTGACGAATTCTTCCGATTCTGCCAGGGTCAGGTCGGTCGCCCGCGTCAAGCCGAAGGCGGACATGCCGTAGATCAGCCCAAAATTGATCGCCTTGGCATGCCGTCTTTGTTCCTTGGTCACAGACTCGAGCGGCACATTAAAGATGGCGGCGGCCGTCGTGGCATGGATGTCCTGCCCCCGCCGAAAGGCGTCCAGCATGGCCTCATCGCCGGCCATGTGGGCGACGATGCGCAGTTCGATCTGAGAATAATCCACTGATAACAGTACACTGCCCGGCGCCGCGATGAAGCCCTGGCGCACCCGGCGGCCTAGTTCGGTGCGGGTCGGGATATTCTGCAAATTGGGATTCGATGACGAAAGCCGGCCGGTCACCGCGCCGGTCTGGCTGAAAGAGGTGTGGACCCGGCCGTCCTCCGGGTGAATCTCGGCCGGAAGAGCATCCACGTAAGTGGACTTCAGTTTCGCCAACTCCCGGTATTCCAGCACCATGTCCACCACTGGATGCTGGCCGCGCAGCTCCTCTAGCACATCGGCGGAGGTGGAGTAATGCCCTGAAGCGGTCTTGCGGCCGCGGTCGGGCGGCGTCAGGTGCAAGGTCTCGAAAAGCACTCCAGAGAGCTGCTGGGTTGAATTCAGGTTAAAGGTCCTGCCGACCGCCTCAAAGACCCTCTTCTCCAGGTCGACCATGCGCTGGCTCAGCTCCTCCGCCATCCTGGCAAAGAAACCCGGATCGAGGGCCACGCCGGCCATTTCCATATCCGCCAGCACCTGGATGAGCGGCATCTCGAGGTTGACCAACAGGTCCCGCAGCTTCGGAAAGCGCTCAAGCTCGGACTGGAGCAGAGCTTGCAGGCGCAGGGTGGTCTCGGCATCCGCAGCCGCATAAGCCGCTGCAGCAGGAATCGCGACCTCCGCCATCGAGCGCTGGTTCTTGCCGCTGCCGATCAGTTCCTCGATATGGGTCATGTCCTCCCCGAGGCGGGTCGCGGCCAGGTTTTTCAGGCCCAGGTTGCGCGAGGCAGGATCCAGCACCCACTCCGCCAGCATCGTATCGAAGGCCAGCGGCGAAACCCGGATGCCGTAGCGGGACAGCATGATGAAATCGTACTTGAGGTGGTGGCCCACCTTCGGCAGGCCGGGATCGGTCAGCGGGCCGCGCAAAGCCGTGAGCACCTGTTGGGCGCCCAGCTGCTCACCCGTCCGGTGCCCGACCGGGATGTAATAGCCCGCGCCAGGCTGCACGGCTAGTGAGATGCCGACCAGCTCGGCGGTCATCTCATCGGTGGAGGTGGTCTCGGTATCAAAAGAGAGCAGGGAGGCCTTGTGCAGGACCTTGCCCAGGGCAGCCAAGCCTGCGGGGTTGTCCACCACCGTTACATTAAGGCGAGGGCGGGAGACGCTCGGCGCGGTCGCTGGACCGCCACCCGGCACCGGCGCAGCGGGCTCTTCCGCGGCAAAGAGCATCATCTGTTTTCCAGGGGTGGTGGCCCCCAGGAGCTTTCGGAGCCGATCGGTGAGCGTGCGAAATTCCAGCTCACGGAAAAGGGCCTCCACCCTGGCCGGGTCGAAGGCGTCGGGGCGGGCCTGCTCCAGGTCAATTTTCACCGGAAGGTCGACTTTGATCTGGGCCAGTTTCTGGCTCATCAAAGCCGACTCTTTCCCCGCCTCCAGCTTGTTGCGCCAGCGCGGCTCGATCTCATCCAAGTGGGCATAAATCTCATCCAGATCGGCATATTTCGCCAACAACGCCTGAGCGGTCTTCTCCCCCACCCCCGCCACGCCCGGGATGTTATCGGACTTGTCACCGACCAAAGCCTTGAAGTCCACCACCTGCTCGGGGCGGATCCCCCAATAGTCCATGACGGCCTGAGGGGTGAAATCTCTGGATTCCGAAAGCCTGCCTTCCGGAAGGCTGACGATGATGCGCTCATTCACCAGCTGCAGCAAGTCGCGATCTCCCGTGATGATCTTGACTCCCAGCCCCTGTTTTACCGCCCAGCGCGCCGCACTGCCGAGCACGTCATCGGCCTCGAACCCCTCCATCTCCAGGCGAGGGATATTGAACGCATCCACGAGCTCCCGGATGCGCTCAATCTGTGGACGCAGGTCTTCGGGCATCTTGGCCCGTGTCGCCTTGTATGCCGGATAGAGGTCGTCGCGGAAGGTCTTGCCGGTATCAAAAGCCACGGCAAGGTAATCGGGTTTTTCCTGTTCGAGAATGCGGAACAAGACGCTGGCAAAACCGTAGATCCCCGCAGTCGGCTCCCCCTTGGAAGTCCGCCAGCGTTGCGGGCCGGTCGTCGTCAAAGCAAAATAAGTACGATAGGCCAGGGCATGGCCATCGATCAGATACAAAGTGGGGGGCATGGAAACACTGCGTGGGGTGAGACTACCGGAGCGGTGGGATGATTCCCTGCCGTTGGCGGGTCTGTGCGATGAAATCTTTGATCAACTGGGCCGGGGCAGGCTGGGAGCCTCCCATGATCAGGTAACCCGGCGCCCAGAAATCTCCGGACGGATTTTCCTTCTTGAAACGCGGGAACTCGTCGAATATTTTTTCCGAGGTCTGCTGGCGCAGGATGCGCATCAGGTAGGCGGGCGAGGTCGCTGGCGGCACGTTGACGATCCATTGCAGATAGTCGGGACGCACCGAGATGTACTCCAGCCTCCAGCCGAAAGCCACACAAATCTGCTGCATCCAGTCCGAGAGACGGTCAGCCAGATCGCCGGTCAGGTAGTGGGTCGTGAACCGAGGGATGAACAGGCAGTCGTAGGTCAGGTCATAGACAGAAGGGGAGACCGGCTCAAGCACAATCCGGCGGCCCCCCTCCGGGGTCAATCCAGGCAGGGTCTCTGCCAGGTCCTCCGAATTGAGCTCCCTTTTCTTCTGGCTCTTGGTCTGGCGAGGCAGCGCCTGGGTTTCATCCAGCTGGGGTTCGAGCGGGAGCGTTTGCTCCGATCCTACCTGGTCGGTCTCGACCAGGGGCTTGAATTCCTGAGAAGCTTCAAGATCGAGGCGCGGCATCTCGAGGGAGGCCGCGGGCGGATTGGCCTGAGGCAGGGTTTCCGCCAGGGCCGGCGGAAGTTGTTGTGTCGGATTGGGCGAGGGAACGTCGGCCAGGATGTCCGAAAGGGAGGCGCGCGGGATCTCCTCCTCGACCTGCCCGTCCTTGGGCTTTTCCTCAACCGGTGAGGCAGAGAGGGAATGCACCAGCTGGTTGGCCTGGGTACGGATCGTGCTGAAGGGCGTCTCGGCATCAAAGACCAGCGCCAGGACCATGCCTTCCGAAAGGCAGGTCGCATACAGCATGTGCTCGGCATTGGTGGAGGTCAAGCGCACGAAGCGCACCAGGTCGTTCTGTTCTTCCCGGTCCCAGTAGCGCCCCAGCGTCTCCGTCAGTTCGCTCGTGGCGCTCTGAGGCAGTTGCCCGGCGTAGGCCCACAACTGCCCCTCTCTCGTGATCAGGGCCGCTTGGGCGGACGATTCAAGGGTTAGGCGGGTCAGATGCTGGGCGGCCCGATTGACATCCGCCAGCCAGGGGAGCTCATCTCCGGTGGACGGTTGGGAGTCGGAAAGCGGCTCCGCCTCCGACGCCGGAAAGAACTTGTCCATCATCTCGAACAAATCTGGGAAATGGAACGGTTTGGAAAGGTAATACAGCGGGAAGAGCTTTTCAAGCGTGGTATGCCAGCCGACTTCCGAAATCACCACAAAACGGATCTCGGGATTGATCAGCCGAAGAGCGCGCCCGATCCTGACCATCAAATCCTCTTCCGTGGCTGCGTCCAAGAACGCCAGAGGGCAACTCACCTCCTGGACGTAGGCGACGGCGCTCTCCTGGTCACCCGTCACACGGACGCCAAAACGCCCCGTTTCCTCCAGACCCTTGTGGAGGAGTTCCCCAAACGGGATGTCAGAAGTGACCACCAGTAACGGGACAGTCATCTTAAATAGTGTATCACGGCCTTTTCAGAGCCGCAAGTGGTCTAACAATGATGCAAACTTCCCACAATCGGGCAGGCTGCACCGGCCGGCCAGAATCAGGTACAATCATGGCTAGAATGATCTTCAAGGACGCCTGGGAGCTTGTGGACCGGGCGTTCGATCCCGGAAGGAGCCCTTATGCAACTACGCTGCACTTACTGCCAGACAATGTTCGCCATCGGGCGCGAGGAGACGCTGGCCGCCCTCGAAGATATGGCTGAAAATAACCTCAAATACTATGATGCACACTGCCCGAAGTGCCGCCGGGCGAACCGCGTCGAGCGCTTCAAGCTGGAATTCTCCTATCCCGGCTGGAAGGCGGACCTTCAGGCGATGGCAAAACAAGCCGAGGCCACCGCTCCCGTACCAGCCAGCCCGGTCGAGCCGTCCCCTGTAGAGGTTGGGACGACCTTGGTGGAGGCTCCGCTACCCCCCTCCCCGCAGGTGAAAAAAACGCACGTCAAATCCCACACTCGCGCCTCCGTCAAAAGGGAGAAAAACACCGTCGGCGCCGTCAAACCGCGTGAGAGCGCACAGAAAGCACCCGCCAGGAAAGGAAGCGCGGCCCCAGTGAAAGGGAAGAAGGACGCAGGCCGGCCTGCTCCAGCGTCCCAGAAGCGGAAACATGCAGCCAGGTCGACGGGATCAGCGACCAAAGCCAGGAAAGCCACCCGGCCCGCCTCCGCCAAAGGAAATAAACCGGCCGGAAAAAAGAAGAAATGAGCCTGCGCGCCCTCTACATGGACTTCGGTGGCGTACTGGTCCGCACCGTGGACCGTGCCCCGCGCACCCAGCTCGCCGCAAGCCTGGGCTTGAGCACTCGTGACATGGAACAAATCGTCTTCGAAAGCCCATCGGCGATCCAGGCCGCAGTAGGGGCGATATCCGAGGAGCAGCACTGGAAGAACGTGATCGAGGCGCTCAAGCTGCCGGAAAGCAAGCTCCCACGTGTCCATGAAGAGTTCTTCCGTGGGGACTTCTGGGACGAGACCCTGTTCGATTTCGTGCGCGGGCTTCGTAAAACCATCAGGACGGGCTTGATCAGCAACGCCTGGACCGGGCTGCGGGCGGTGATCGTCAAACACCGCTTCGAAGACGCCTTCGATACGATGATCATCTCGGCCGAGGTCCAGGTGGCCAAGCCCGATGCTCGCATTTACCAGCTTGCCCTGGAGAAATTGGAACTCGCCGCCGGGGAAGCCGTTTTCGTCGACGATGTGCCCTCCAACGTCGAGGCGGCGCGGGCGGTCGGGATGCAGGCCATCCAATTTACCCAAAGCCAGGAAGTCATGGAGGAGATCAGGCAGCTGCTCGCGAACCACCGGTGACTTTGCGTCCACCGGGGGGAGAGATCGCCTGTCAGAGACCTTGAGCGATAAAATGATATGCCCACCGCCATCCGCCTCCGGATGGCGGTTCATCCCAGCCCTGCCCGATCCATGCCACCGTCTTATGCAACACCCACGCCCCTATGCCATTTTTCGCCCGGTTCCGGGATGCCTGTTTTGGAACGGCGACTTGAAATGAGATGAAAATCGAATCCGCCTTCGATAAACCTGCCCTGCTGGCGAAGATTCGCCAAATTTATGGCTTCCCGGTGACAAGCCTGGCGTTTGTTCCCGAGGGTTTTGTTGGCTGTCATTACGTTGCCGGTTGCGAGGACGGAAAACATTATTTCGTGACCCTTTTAAACGAGAGCCGCGCCGCCCGCCTCAGCCTTGCCCACCTCGATTTCACTCTGGAACTGACTCGCCGCCTGGTCGAGCAGAAATTATTCCGCCAGCTCCCTGCCCCTCTCCCCACTCTGGCCGGGGATTTAAAGGCTGAATTTCAGGGGCAGGCGCTCGTCCTCTACGATTACATTCCAGGTCACACCCTCATGGAATGCTACCCTTACCCGCCAGAGATTCTGGCCCGCCTGGGGCGGTTGACCGCCCAGCTGCACAGCCTCACCCCCCAGGTGGGAATGGAAATTCCTTTTGTAGAGCAGTTCTGCCTCCCCTTCGAGCACGACCTGCTGGAAGGGATGTCCGGCCTTGAAAAGGTCACCCCCCAGGACCGCTCTGGGCCGCGCATCCTGCAGGACCTCCTCTGGCCTCGCCGCGAGATGATCGCGGGCTTCCTTGCCCGCCTGCACGATCTGGCTGCGAGAGCGAAAGGGCTCCATCCATCCATGGTGCTGTGCCACACCGACATCACTCCCTTCAACATCATTCAGACGCCTGAAGACGAGCTTTTCATCGTTGATTGGGAGGGGGCCATGCTCGCCCCGGCCGAGGCGGATGTATTTCTTTTTACCGGGGAAGGTTTCCCCATTTTCCTGGCAGAGTATTACCGTGAGTCGGGAAAGCCGCGCCTGGACGCACAGCTATTCGCCTTTTATATGTTTCGGCGCAGCCTGGTCGATCTGACCGATTGGATCGTCACCATTCTGCACGAGAACACCTCCGACGAGCAGGATCAGAACGATCTGAAAGGTCTGCTCGAGGATTGTATCTCGACGTGGCCCCATTTCGATACGGCGATCGAATTGGTACGGGAGCAGTTGAAGGCGGTGACAGCCTGATCTTTTAGAGAACCATGAAAACCTTCTTACGCGCCACCTTCGAACAGTTCCGCACCCTGAACCGCCCGGCCAGGCTGTTCCTGCTGGCGCTCTTCCTCGACGGGCTGCTGTTCAGCGGATGGAATTTGTTCTTCAACCTGTATATTCTCAAAGCCGGCCACAGCCGCGACTTCCTCGGGCTGATCAACGCCGCCCCATCCATCTCGGCGCTGCTCCTGGGAGTCCCGATGGGGCTTCTTTCGGACCGGATCGGCCGCAAGCGCGCCATGATCATCGGGTTCACCCTGTCGAACTTCGGCGTCCTCGGCCTGAGCCTCGCCCGCTCCGAGACGGTGATGCTGGTCATGGCCCTGTTCTGGGGAGCGACTGGGCAGTTGTTCGTGCTCAGCCAGGCGCCATTCATGATGCAGGCCTCGGACGACCGGACGCGGGATGTACTCTTCAGCCTGAGCATGGGGGTTGTCCCGCTGGCAAGCACGTTCGGCAACCTCCTATCCGGCTATCTGCCCGGGCTGTTCAGCCGGTTCCTGGGTGCTCCCGACAGTCCTCTGGCCTACCAAGCCGTCCTCCTGACCAGTGTGACCGCCAGCTTTGCAGTGCTGATCCCCCTGGCGTTTGTCCAGGAACCCAAGGCGGCAGAACGCCGTGCCGCCTCCGATCCGCTGCGGCCCAAAGACCCGTCCCTTTGGACGGCGCTGGCACGGCCGCTAACCCTGAAACTGGCCCTGCCCAACCTGCTCATCGGCTTCGGTGCGGCCATGCTTGTCCCCTACTTCAACATCTTCTTCGCCGAGCGCTATGCCATGAGCGATGCGAGCCTGGGACTGCTCTTCAGCATTGGTGCGCTGCTTATCGGCGTGGGTTCCCTGGTCGGGCCGCGCCTGGTCGGCAACCTGGGAGGCAAGGTGCGCACGGTGATACTCGCCGAGGCTGTCAGCCTGATCTTCCTGCTGGCGATCGGCTTCTCACCCTGGCCGTGGCTAGCGATGGCCGGCTACTTGGTGCGCGGCGCCCTGATGAACATGATCGCGCCGTTATTCGACGCCTACGCCCTGGAACAGAGCTCGGTGACCGAGCACGGCATGGTCACCAGCGTACGCAATGTGGCGATGAACGTTGGCTGGGCGGTCGGGCCGTATGTCTCGGGCCTCGTGCAGCAACGCTGGGGTTTCAATCCGCTATTCGTGAACACGGCAGTGCTCTACGGTCTGGCGATCGGGATCACCTGGCTTTTCTTCGACCGGAAGGCACCCCTGAATCGGGCAGCCGCTCCGGGTGGATAGTGCTTGCTGAGCAGGCTTGGCAATTCAATGGGCGGCTCAATTCGTTTCTGATAGAATAGGCTTCATGGGCACCCTGTATCTCGTCGCCACGCCGATCGGCAACCTGGAAGACCTCAGCCCGCGCGCCCTGCGCATCTTACGGGAGGTGCGCCTGATCGCTGCCGAAGACACGCGCGTGACCCGCAAGATGCTGACCCATTTCGGGGTGCACACCCCCCTGACCAGCTATTTCGAGCACAACAAACTGACCAAGCTGGATACGATCCTGGCCGCCCTGGTGGGAGGCGATGTGGCTCTGGTCTCAGACGCCGGGACGCCCGCCCTCAACGATCCCGGCTATGAACTGGTGCACGCCGCCCTGGAGACCGGCCACAGGGTCTGCCCCATCCCCGGGCCGTCCGCGCCGGTCGCGGCGCTGGTCACCTCCGGGCTGCCGACCGATGCCTTCTTGTTCCTCGGCTACCTGCCGCGCAAGTCCCCTGAGCGGCAGGCGCTGCTCGAGCGGGTCACCGGGTATCCCTACACCCTAATCTTTCTCGAAACCCCCCACCGACTGGTCGAAGCCCTGGCCGACCTGCAAAGCGCCCTGGGGGACCGCGAAATCGCAGTCGCCCGCGAATTGACCAAGGTGCACGAGGAGGTCTGGCGCGGGAACCTCACCGAGGCCCAGCAGTATTTTGGTGAGAAAAAGCCGCGCGGCGAGTTCACGCTGGTCGTGGCAGGCAATCCCGTGGAAAAAACGGCGCGCTGGTCGGAAGAGCATATGATCTCGGCGCTGCTGGCAGGAGCCAAAGACAGCAAATCTCCCACCTCGCTGGCCAGCCGCCTGGCCGCTGAATCCGGCTGGGCGCGCCGGGAAATTTATAAACTCGCGACCCTGATCAAAAGTAAAATGGAATGAATCGGGGAGGTTTCGCTTCCTTCAAATCCCTCGATCCCCGGTATATGCTGACTGTGATCGAGGCCTTGTTCGAGCTGTAAAAAATGGGACTGCCTGCTCGCAGTCCCATTTGATTTTCCAGGATCAATCCCAGTCGTATCCGCTCAGTGGATCCGCAGGGCAATGCCTCCGCTTAGAGCACCCAGGAGGGCACCAGCCAGGGCATCCGAGAGATAGTGCAATCCCATCGCTACGCGCGCCAGCGCCACGAGCGGCGCCCAGACCCACAGGACCAGCGCCAGCCACCCGGGTCCCATCCCGCTCGCCAGGACGGCGATCAGAAAGGTGCGAGCCGCATGCCCGGAAGGGAACGAGTGCGGATCGGTGGCGCGGTAAAAGGCACCCCATTCGCCCTCCGGCCGGCGGCGGCGGATGGCGAACTTGACCACCAGGACCACGGCTGCCAGGATCAGGATGCAGACGAGCATCCGGAGTGCCCATGGGCGCCAGAAGGCGTCCCCGCGCCACCACAGCAGGATGAGGCCTGGCCACCAGAACCAGGAATCCCCGGAATGGGCCAGCACGGCCGCACAACTCCTCAAAATGCCTGGACGCTCGGCCACCCGCAGGCGCGCGGAGAGACGGGCGTCCAGTTCGAGCAGGCGCTTCAATTTATTTCCTCACTGTCTTCTTTGTAGCAGAGGAGCGCGCCGCGGGTTTCTTGCTCTTGGAAGCTTGCTTGGGTAATGGTTTACGCGCAGCTGTCTTTCCGTCCGCCGCGCGCATGTGTTTCTTCAGGTCCGCCCGCATGATCTCCAGCTGATGCGGCTTGTCGACGTCCATCCCGACCTCCGCATACGGGCAGATCACTGCTCGGCCAGCCACCTTCAACCTTTTCGATATGGTCGCCACCGCCTTCTCTAGTTCCAGCTGGCCGATGATCAGGAGCAGGGCCGTGTCGAAGCCGACCAGGGCGGCCTGCTTGAGCGGACTCTTGCGAGCATCCAGGATCTTATCCCAGATCCCCCTCTCTCCGCTGGCCAGGAACTTGAGGCGGGCGACATTCATATCCCCGCCGCAGACTTCCATATCTTTGAGACGGGTCCAGGTCCGCTTGGAACCGGGAAAGCGCTTCTCCATGACCGCCCGCTCGATGATGTGATAATAGATATCATCGTTGGTCTGCATGGCGTTGTTCGCCACCCAATCCACCATCTCGCCGGTAATGGCCGGGATATCGGAGGAAATCATCAGCACCTGTCTGGCCTTGGGGGTGATCTCCAACGCTTTCCTGGCGCCGGCCTGTAAGTTCTCCACCATCTTGCCCTGGTTGGGGATGTAAGTGATTTCCTTTCCGCAGGTGAGGCCGCTTTTCTCAGTCAGGCCGACGATGATCACATGGTCGACCGTTTTTGCCTCCGACAGGGCATCCAGCACCCACTGGATCATGGGCTTTCCAGCAATATCCACCATGGCCTTGGGATGGCCCTGGGTGGCTGCATACAGCGGCTCTTCCGGCAGCGGGATTCCTCCCGCGGTGATGATCGCATCCATAAATATCTCCTCCAAGATCGTTCACTGCAAAAATCGCAGCCAGGGGAAAATCGGGTTGACCCGGCTTTCTAGTTCAACTCCTGCAGGGTCGGCTCGAATCCGAGCTTCTCGATCAGCTCATTGTACTCTTCGCGCGTCAGGGCGCGCTTCTTGCCCGACACGGCAATCATGGCTGCTTCCATCATATTCGTGCCGAAGGAACGCCCATCCAGCACCGGTGTGGTCGTGACCAGGTACTTTACGCCGCATTGGCGAAACAGCTCCACATCCTGAGGCGTCGTGGTGTTGGTCACAACCACCTTCCCGCGCATATCGTCCGGCATATAGCGCTTGATATAATGACAGTCGCCCGCAACGACCGTAGCCCAGTGGAACCACTTGGGGTATTTCGGCTTGCGCTGCTCCTGCTTTTCACCGGTCGGGTAGACCCACTCGAACGGCAGGCGCCCGGCGAGCGGCAAAAGCAGGGAAGCCAACACTTTGAGCTGTCTCTCAGTGTGCAGGGGGATCGGCATGCCCAGCGAGAACATGAAATCCCCGAAGGTGCACTCATACCCGGCTTTCACGAACCCGTGCCCCAGGCCCCAGCGATCCACGCCTGTCATGATGAAGGCCTTCTTTCCCCCTGCCTCCTGGATGTACTCTCCAAGCCTGGACTCGACAAAAGGCGCCGCCTTGGTCTCCAGGGTGTTCTTCAGCCCGACGCCGTCCACGACGGGCGTCTGCTTGATCAGGCGGACCATCGGCCTGACCGAATAGAGCGGGTACCAACGGGTATCCACCATCAAGCCCAGGTCCGCGCCGCCCACCCCGAACGCATCCACCTGTCCATCCAATTCCTGGTATTTGCGCGCCGCGGCTTCCATATCGCCGTCCGTGCCTATGCGTTCGATGCTGACCTTTTCGCCCAACAGCTGGATGGTGATGGCCTTATCACGCTTGGATGAGCCGATGCTGACGCTGACTGCTCGCTTCATGGTTTTCTCCTCCTGCGTGCATAAAAAACAGTATACACCCGACATAATCATATGAAAATAGGACGGCCTCCAATTAAACACCCGGATGCCCACCCCGTTCCGGATCGCAGCGCTCTCTGGCAGAGCTACCCTGCCAACCGCCAGGATTCAAACTTTATCCCGATCTAGGGCCCCGCGGTGACATAGAAATAGTCGCGGGTGTAATTCCACAGGTAGCGGTCAATATTATCGTTCATCTGGGCCGGGAAGAGCGGCTCCAGGGTTAATTTCTTTCCATCTGTGCGGACTGCCACAAAATGGACCCAGTAGGGGTTAATATCCAGCTGGATGGCCTCGGTCGCGCCAGCAGCGATCAGCGAATCGGCCAGAGCCTCAATCGTCAGGCTGGGACCGCAGACATAATACAAGGTCATGCCGTCCGAGCTCAGGCCGATCGCCGACCGCCAGGTCGGTGAACCCCCTCCCACCACATACCCCCAATCGCTTGGCGAATCATTGTATACGCGCGGGTTGATCGCGCCGTGCTGGATGACGAGCGGCCCGTTCTGCCGCCAGGCCACCCAGTACGGAGAGGCTATCATATCCACACCCCATTCGCCGATATGGACATCCCCCTCCTGGCCGATCGCCAGGGTGCCCAGGCCTTCCCGGGCAGGCAGGGCGACCACGCCGTCCGCCATGGCACCGAACTGGCCTTGCTGGGCTTTAAACCCGCCGTTGAACATGGCCAGCAGAACACCCGGGGCTCGATCGGCCGTGGGGATCGCTCCTGTGCGCGGCGGGCTGTTCGGAGCATAGGGCTGAACCGTGCCCAGCACAAAATGCAGCCGGGTAAGGTGCAGGTCAAACGCGACCACCGCCGCAACGGCATAGGCGCGCCCCAGGTCTGGTTGAAAAGAGGTGAGGTAAGCCACCGTCCGTCCGGTGGCATCCTGTATGTACGGTGACCAACCCCCTTCCCCGCGCAGCGAAGTAAGAGGAACCAGCGATGCGGGCTGCCAGGGTGTGCTTGTCGGGATCGGCGATACAGTCAGGATTGGGGGGAGGGTAGTGAGCGCTTGCGCGGGGGCGGTCAGGCTGGGAGAGGGAGTGGCTGCCAGAGTCATGGAAGGGGGCGTGGCGGTCGAGAAAACCGCCACCGGGGTTGGCGCTCCGGCGGGCAGGATCGGCTTTGTCCAACCCAGGTCATACGACCACTGTTGGAAGCTGTCCTGGACCGTGAAGACCCCCGCCTCCAGGGCTGCGACCGCCTTGTCCCCGATCGCCGCCCGTAGCAGATCCGCACCCTGCGCGCCGAGGGACGGCCATCTGTTCAGCGCGGCGAACATCCCCACGAGGACCAAGCCTGCGATCAGCCCTGCTCCCAGAAGCCAGCGGAGGATCCGCCTCCCAGGGGAAGCTCGCTTATTCATGAACCGATCACTCTTCTCCCTGCCAGACCGTCCCGTCCTGCCACATGGGTGCGTATGCAGCCCTTAGGCGGGTCCCCCACTGGAAGGATTGAACACCCGGATGGCAGCCTGCACGCTGACGGGGCACTGGTACTCACAGATTCCGCAACCGATGCAGAGCTCCCGGTCAACCTCTGGGAATTGGAGTTTCACCAGTTTTCCATCCGGTCCAACCACTTCCGCCTCCTCCAGTTTAACCGCTTTATCGGGCAACGGGCACATCTCCTGACAGACGATGCACGGACGGTGATCAGACCAGGGGATACAGCGATTTTGATCGATGGTCGCCCGACCGATGACCTGCAATCGTTTCTGGTCGAGGCTGAGCGGCGGGATCGCTTGCACTGGACATGCCTGGCCGCAGGCCGTGCAGGCATAATCGCAGAATCCCAAACGCGGGATGAGGACCGGCGACCCAAACCCCTCCACCCCTGCTTCGAACACCGCCGGCTGCAGGCCTCCTGTCGGGCAGATGCGCATGCACTCGCCGCAGCGGATGCAGCGCGTGAGGGCCACGGCGTCCAGGTTGTTTTCGCGCGCCCCCGGCGGGCGCACCAGGAATGGCGACTCGCGCTTGGCCAGGGAGTCACTTTGGAAGAGGCTCACCCCGATGACGGCCGCGGCGATCGCACCCAGGACCTCCCGCCGTCCAGGGTCATAACGATCCCAGGTGGAGGTCGAGAAGCGCGGGCTGAACGTGTTCAGGCCGCGCGGGCAAATCTCCAGGCAATTCAGGCACATGGTGCATTCGCCTGGATCACTGCGGTAGCCCTGGGAGGGGTCGATGGTCCCCGTCGGACAGACGTCCGTGCACAACGTGCAGCCCTTGCAATCCTCGCTCACCCGGCGGCGGAAGGGGGCCAGCTTGCTCACGAGGCCCAGCAGGCCGCCGAGCGGGCAGAGGTAGCGACACCAGAACCGCTCGGCAAACACATTGAGAAGGATGACTCCCAGGAACAATCCGGCGAACAACAGAGTATCCCGGTAATAGACCGGCGTGGGAGGCAGGAGGCCCGGCCGCAAGAGCTGGTCGAAGCTGGAAACAGGCCCAGCCAGGGCCGGCACGCCGTACAGGGCTGACTCCGTAGCGGTGAGGACCCGGTCCAAGGCAGGCCAGACACTCACCGTCAGCGTGCGGACCAGGATGGCCAGCGGATCGAAGAAAAGCAGACTCAGATTCCCCAAGAGGGCCGCGACCAGGATCACCAGAAAGAGGTCGTACTTCACCCGGCGCCATCCCTCCGGCGGGGCAGTCCGCTGACCCCGGGCGCGGCGGAGAGGGAGGAGATCCAGCGTCGTCCCCAGCGGGCACAACCAGCCGCACCAGGCCCGGCCGAAGACCAGGGTCAGGAGCAGGATGATCAACGCCAGCGATGAGCCCGCCAGCCAGGTACGGCTGGCAAGCAGGTTAGCGAGCACCGCCAGCGGATCCAGGCGCATGGGCAGGTTGATCACCTGACCCGGCCAACCACCCTGGCGCGACAGGATGAACAGAAGGATGAAGAAGGCCAGTGTCAGGTACTGGACCGCTCTGCGGGCGGTGATCCACGCCCCTTGCGGGTGGCCTTTTCTGACCTTCTTCCTCGCCCCCCGAGTATTCAACCTGGGCGATTCCATAAGAAGATTCGATTTTTATGATCCGACCGGGATTTGCTCGATTTTCAGATTCTGCAGGTCACTGCGGCCGAGTCCCATGGCGGCCCCGGCGACAATATAAGAGAGGTCGCTCGGCTGCATGTTGAACAGTGTGGCGGTGTAACTATCCGCGGCCACGATATCCGTGCTGGCGATCACCGTATCCAGCTCTTTCACATCCTTCAGGTCGCCTCCGCCGGGCCCGCCCGCCACCAGGATGCGCACGGCATCCACCACGGTCAGCTTCGGCTTCACCAGGCTGGTCAGGTCGGCCAGACGCTGACCGATGTTGATGTGCATGCCAGGGCGGTTGAGGATCACCCCCATGAGGTTCTTCATCCCCAGCGTGAGCAGGGACAGGTCATGATTCTTGGCAATGGGCACATTGATCACCAGATCGGCCTTGAGAATGTCTTCAAAGACCTCAATTTGTTTTAAATCCAGGCCGGACGGGATGGGTGTCTTCACATATTTAAACAAGGGCATGTACACCATCTGGCCGCCGGCCGCCTCCACCTGCTGGCGGATGCCGCTCGTCTGGTAGCCTTCCTGCTCCGAACAGCCAAAAGGAGAATCCATCACCTGCACGCTGCCCGCCCCGGCCTCCAAACACATTTTGACCAGTGCCCCCACCACCCACGGGTTAGTGGTGGCCGCGTACTGATAAGGGTGGGCGACGCAGATGTTAGGTTTGATGATCACCTTCGCCCCGCTCTGGACGAACTTCGGCATGCCCCCCAGGGCGGCGAGGGCTGCCCTCACCAGGGCTTCCGGATCGCTGCCGCCGTGCGCCACGGCCAGGTCAGGCACGACCAAGGGGGTCGCCGTCGGCACAGGGACAGTCGCTGTGGAGAGCGGAAGTGCCGTGTCGGTAGGCGCGGCAGGCAGGGGGGTGTCGGTGGAGGCCCGTGGGAGGCTGGTATTCGCACCTGCCGGGAGCGTGGTCGCGGACAGCGCCCGGTCACAGGCGGCCAGGATCCCAGCTGCAGTCAGGGCTCCCAGCCCGGCTGCGCTTCTGCGCAGGAAGTCACGGCGGGAAAGTTTAGCCATTTTTATTCTCTCTTCTAGTATAGGGCATTTCCTTCTCCGAATCAACAAAGTACAGGGCAAGCTTCATTCTGGAATTTCACCTCCTAGCAGGCCAAATCGTAGCCATGGCAAGAGGTAAAATAAAACGTAGCGGAGGCTGTTTTGTCACGACGCATCATGATCATCCTGCTCCTGCTCTATGCCCTGCTTACCCTTTATTCCGTGTGCAGCATCGCCCTGGGCGGGCACCCCTCTCCCTGGCTCATACCGATCAACACCCTGGCAGGTTTTGGCTTTGCCCTGCTGCATGCCAGACAGCGGGAGGGGTGGAGCCGCGCTCTGCGCCTGCTGGGGTCGGTCTTCGTCGTCAGCCTGCTCTTCGAGAGCGCCGGAGTGGCGACAGGCTGGATCTACGGCCCCTACCACTATACCCATCAACTCGGCCCGCTGTTCCTGGGCCTCGTCCCGTATCTCATCCCGCTGGCCTGGTTCATGACGAGCTATCCTGCCTTCGTCATCGCCGACCGACTGCTGCCGGCGGAATGGAATCGCCTAGGCCGGCTTCTGGCCGTTGCGGCCATCAGCGGGTTGGTGATGACCGCCTGGGACCTGGTCATGGATCCGTTCATGGTGGCTGCCGGGTACTGGGTGTGGGAGACACGCGGGCCTTATTTCGGGATCCCGCTGCAGAACTTCTGGGGCTGGTGGCTGACGGTTTTCACCAGCATTGCCCTGTACCTGTTGATTTCAGGGAAAGCGTCGCGTCCAACCTCGCCACGCTTCGATCAGCTGGCACTTGCCAGCTACCTGGTCACCCTGCTCGGGGCGGTGGGCATCTCCCTGCTCACCCACGCTGGCGGTCCGGCCCTGGTCGGGTTCTTTGCCATGGCCCCCTGGCTCGTCAGCGGATGGCTGCGGACCGCCCGGGAATAGAAAGGACGCATTCCTGGAAGCCGTCGGGCCCCCGATTCCCTTCGGGGCTTACCTTCCTTGCGGCGTGAAAGCCCTGCCATCCAGGGCTGAGAAGGCGTCAGGAATGCAGTAGCTCCGCCAGCACCTTCCTAGAGCGCTCCTCGATGACCGCGTGCAGCGACTGCCCGTGGGCGTCCATGGTCACCACCGCCGGGAAGTCCTTCACCTCGATCACCCACAACGCCTCCGGCACGCCAAAGTCCAGCTTGTACACGGCCAAGACCTTCTTCACGGACTGGGCGATCAAGGTCGCCGCGCCGCCGATGGCATGGAAGTAGACCCCTGGCACATCCTGGCAGCCTTTCAAGGTCTTCGGTCCCATGCCTCCCTTGCCAACGACACCTTTGAGGTTGAAATGTTTCATCACATCAGCCTGGTAGGGCTCCTCGCGGATGGAAGTGGTCGGCCCGGCGGCCACGAACCGGTACTCCCGGGTGTCCAACCCGGCTACGACGGGACCGCAGTGGTAGATGACCCCGCCTGCCAGGAGCGGCTTGAGCGCCGCGTAGATCTGCTGGTCATCGCCCTGAGGGGATCGGGTTCTCTGGATAAAGGTCTCGACCAGCCATTTGTGGGCGGCATCCCGTCCGGTCACCATGACACCGGTCAGCCCAACCGGGTCGCCGACCTTCAGGCTGCGGATGACCTCATCACTGATAGGAATGGTCACTGGTTGCATGCCGCCCTCCGCTAGTCGTAGCTCACCTGGTTCCCCCGGACGGTCAGCTTGCGCCGCCGGTAGGCCCAGCACATATAGGAAATGGAGACAAAGTAAGAAGCCGGCAACCGCGACAGGCCTGTCAGGCGGGTGTCCAGAACAGTCGTTTTCCCCCCGAAGCCCATCGGGCCAATGCCCAGGCTATTGGCTTCCTGGGTCAGCTGTTTTTCCAGGGCGGCCAGCTTCACGTCCGGGTTGGCCTCTCCCATCACCTTGAACAGAACTTCCTTCGAGGCAAAGTAGGACGAGCCGCGGTCCCCGCCAATCGCCACGCCCAGGATGCCCGGGGCACAGCCCTGGCCCTGGGCACGCTGCACCGCATCTAGGACGGCCCTGCGCACCCCGGGGAGGTCCCGCCCCGCCCCGAGGCGGGAATCCGGCAACGAATACTGCGCGCCGACGTTCTCGCAGCCACCGCCCTTGAGCAACAGCTCGATGGTCAGGGTGTCCCCCGCGACCTCCTCGAAATGGATATAGGGGAAGTCGTCCCCGCCCAGATTGTTGCCACTGTTCTTGTCGGAGACCGCCTCCACCGCGTTCGGGCGCATGTAGGCTTTCTTGGTGGCGCGTTCGAGCGCCGTGCGGATCTGCTCTCTGAGCTGGCGCGTGGACCAGCCCTCAGGATGCTTGACATAGAAGATGGGTGTGCCGGTATCCTGGCAGATGGGGGTGGAGTTCTCGCGGGAGAGTTCCACGTTCTTCAGGATGGTCTCCAGTGCGCCGCGCGCGGCCGAGCCGGGTTCCTCCTGCTCGACGGCGGAGCGCAACGTCTTTTCCACATCCGCCGGCAGGTCGGTCGACGTGCGGCGGATCAGTTCAAGGATCTCACTGGTCAAGTCTCGCATAGGATCTCCGCAAGGGGGTTGAAGGTTTCCTTTATCATACACAAAACGGAACAAATTTCGAGTTACAAAGCGCGGGGAATGGCAGGTCAAAACTCCTAAATAAAAGACCTCCCGCAGGAGGCTGCGGGAGGTCGATTGGGGTCGTGCCCTTTAGGGCGCGTACACGTAGAAGTTCTTGAAGAGAATGTCTGTTCCGGCAGTATCGTAGCTGGCAGCCACCAGCCCGACATCGCCGCCCTGGAACGAGCTGTCGGTCGCCGTCGCAACCTGGGTCCCATTGGCATACAGCGTCAGGGTGTCGCCGACGCAGTCCACCCGGATGTGGTTGGTCAATGCGCCCTGGTTGATGCCATTGACTGGCTGTAATTTCCCATCGGCGGAAGAGATGACCGTGGGATTTCCACTCTGCTCTTTGATGACGCCGGCGTAGCCATCGCTGGAGATGTAGAACTTATAGAAGTTGTCTGAGTCCTGGTAGCGACAGATGACCCCGAAGGCATTGTTGTCCGGACCGCCCAACTTGGTGGCGTCCACTTCCAGGTGGACGTCGTTCTGGAACCCTTTGCCGGGGTTGGCCCACTTGTACAGGGAGGTCGCCGTGATGTGGATTTCATAGCCGCCGTTGGTATAATCGGCGGTTCCATTCTGCGTCGAGCTGTGGTCCCAGCCGCTCGAGGGATCTGAAAAATCATCATGAAACAGAATGTTGCTGGTGGTCGGGGTGGCTTGCCCGCTGGGAGTCTGTGGGGTGAAGCTGCAGGCCAGCGTGACCAGCATCAGGACCAGGAGCGCTGCCATCAACTTTTTTGACATATTTCCTCCTTAAAGTTGTTTAATTTTCCTGAGTATATATATTACACGCAATTTCGCAAGGCCCTTTTCCGGCCCTCTTGACAAAAGCAAAAGGGCAGGTAGAATAACCTGCGGCGCGAGCCTATTTTATTTCAAGCCCAATAAGTGTTTATTATACACTAATGAATCTCCCCGCGAGCATCCCCCTCCCCCCCGCCATCCTGGATGCCATACAGCGCGCCCTGGCAGAAGATCTCGGATCCGGCGATGTGACCACCGACGGCATCGTCCCGCTACAGGCGGCGATGCGCGGCCAGATCATCGCCAAGCAGCCCGGAATCATCGCGGGACTCGATGTGGCCCAGGCGGTGTACCTGACCGTGGACCCAGACGTTCAGTTCGACGGCCAGGTGCAGGAGGGCACCCGGGTGGAGGACCGCCAGATCCTGGCCAAGGTCAATGGATCGGCGCGCAGTCTGCTCAGTGCTGAACGGACAGCTCTCAATTTTCTGGGCCGCATGTCGGGCATCGCCACACTGACGCATTCCTACGTGGAGGCGGTTGCCGGGACGAAAGCCGTGATCCTCGACACACGCAAAACCGCCCCAGGGCTGCGCGCCCTAGATAAGCTGGCGGTAGCGCGCGGCGGCGGGCAGAACCACCGCATCGGGCTTTTTGACATGATCCTGATCAAGGACAACCACATCGACTTCGCCGGCTCGCTCGCGGAGGCGGTGAAGCGGGCCCGGGCCGCCTCGTCCGGGCTGGTGATCGAGGTCGAGGTGCGCACGCTCCAGGACCTTCAGACGGCCCTGGATCTGGGGGTCGAGCGCATACTGCTGGACAACATGTCCCTGCAGATGATCGCCCAGGCAGTGCGGCTGACCGCCAGACGCGCCCGGCTGGAAGCTTCCGGCAATGTCAGCCTGAAGACCGTCCGGCGCATTGCCGAAACCGGGGTCGATTTCATCTCGGTCGGCGCGCTGACGCATTCGGCCAAGGTCTTTGACGTCAGTTTCGATACTTTACCGGTTGAAAGAGGTTGACATGGAAACTCAGGAAATGTACGAAAAAATGAAAGCACGGCTGGCCAAGATCGTGCCGGATGTGGAGCTGCGCTACAAGGCCGAACTGGCCGCGGAAATTGTTACCCTCAAGAAGGAAAAGAACGCCGTGATCCTCGGCCACAACTACATGGAGCCGGCTCTGTTTTACTCCATTCCCGACTACACCGGCGATTCGCTCGACCTCAGCCGCAAGGCTGCCCAGACCGACAAGGACATCATCGTCTTCTGCGGGGTGCGCTTCATGGCCGAGACCGCCAAGATCCTCAATCCGACCAAGACCGTCCTGCTACCGGCCGAAAAGGCCGGCTGCTCTCTGGCCGCCAGCATCACCGCTGCGGACGTGCGTGCCCTCAAAAAGCGCTTCCCAGGCGTTCCGGTGGTGAGCTACGTCAACACCTATGCCGACGTGAAGGCAGAAAGCGACATCTGCTGTACATCCAGCAACGCCGCGGCGGTGGTCGATTCCCTGCATGCACAGACGGTCATCTTCCTGCCGGATGAATACCTGGCCAAGAACGTCGCCCTGGAGACCGGCAAGCACATCATCTTCCCCCTGGCCGGGACGGCGACCTTTGAAGACACCTCACTGGATTATCAGATGATCGGCTGGCACGGCCGCTGTGAGGTCCATGAAAAGTTCACGGTGAAGGATATTGAAACCGTGCGCGCCCAGTTCCCGGACGTGGTCATCCTGACCCACCCCGAGTGCAGTCCCGAGGTGGTCGCCGCCTCGGATTTCTCCGGCGGCACCAACGCCATGATCCGCTATGTTCAGCAGAGCAAGGCTCCCCATTATCTACTGTTGACCGAGTGCGCCATGGGCGACAACATTGCCGCGGCCAACCCGGAAAAGGATATGCTGCGCTTGTGCATGGTGCGCTGTCCGCATATGAACACGATCACGCTGGAAGATACTCTCAACGCCCTCCAATTCAACCGCTTTTTGATCGAGATCCCCGAAGAGGTCCGCAGCCGCGCCGCAAAAGCTGTGGAGCGCATGATCGCGATCGGATAGGCCTGCCCTATGAAAACGACTGACGTCCTTATCATCGGCTCCGGGATCGCCGGGGCGACCGCTGCCCTGCGGCTGGCCCGCAACCCCAGCCGCCGCATCATCCTGATTACGCGCGCTCCCGATCCGCGCGAATCGAATTCCCGCTGGGCACAGGGCGGCATTATCGCCCGCGGCCCGGATGACAGCGCCAAGTTGCTGGTAGAGGATATCCTGGCTGCCGGAGCCGGAGCCTCCCTGCCGAAAGCCGCCCAGATCCTGGCCAAGGAAGGCCCGCCGCTCGTGGAGGAGATTCTGATCGGCACAGCCGGCATCCGCTTCGACCATGAGCCGGATGGCACCCTGGCGTACGGCCAGGAGGCAGCCCACTCTCGCCGGCGGATCATCCACGTCGGCGACGGTACCGGCCAAGCGATCATGAACGGCCTGATGGAGGTCCTCAAGCAGAAGCCAAATGTCGAACTGCTGACGAATGCCACCGCGGTCGACCTGCTCACCTACCCGCACCACGCCCGTGATCCCCTGGCCTGGTATGGTCCGATTATCTGCCACGGAGCCTATGTCTTTGACCGCGACGGGGGCGCCGTCCACCGCACGCTGGCCGCTACAACCATCCTGGCAACCGGTGGGCTGGGGCGCATCTTCCGGAACACCACCAACCCGCCGGGAGCGCGCGGCGATGGGCTGGCGATGGCCGCCCGGGCTGGGGCGCGCATCATCAATGCGGAATATATCCAGTTTCATCCCACGGCCCTGGCCGTCCCGGGCGCGGAGGGCTTCCTGATCAGCGAAGCAGTGCGCGGCGAGGGCGGGGTGCTGCTGACGCCGGACGGGCAGCCTTTCATGGAGAAGTACGACCCGGAGTGGAAGGACCTGGCGCCGCGTGACATCGCCGCCCGCGCCATCCATGTCGAGATGGAGGCCAACGGCTATTCCCATGTTCTGCTGGACATCGCTTCGCACATGCCGGCCGAGAAGATCAAAGCCCGTTTCCCGAACATATACGCCGAGTGCCTGCGCGTCGGGTTGGACATCACCCACGAGCCCATCCCGGTCGTCCCGGCCGCGCACTACTTCTGTGGCGGCGTGGCGGTGGATGAATGGGGCCGGACCAACATTGCCAACCTGTACGCGATCGGCGAAGTCTCTTGCACGGGGCTGCACGGCGCCAACCGGCTGGCATCCACCTCGCTGCTGGAAGGATTGGTGTGGGGCAGCCGCACCGCCATTCACATCGAAACCATCCTGGGCCACGATCTGCCGCGCATCCCCGGTCGCGAGGAAGTCCCTCTCTGGGATGAAAGCAACCTGACGAAGGATTCAGACCCCGCCTTGATCCAGGGCGACATGCAGACCATCCAGAACATCATGTGGCACTATGTCGGGCTGATCCGTAGCGGCGACCGGCTGGCACGCGCCATTCACGAACTGCGACACCTGCAAAACGAGATCGAAGTCTTCTATCGCAAAACCAAGCTGAGCGACGGGCTGATCGGCCTGCGCAACGCCATGGAGGTAGGGCTGATCGTGGCCCAGGCGGCCCAGCACAACCGCCAGAGCCGCGGCTGCCACTACCGCGCCGATGCCGTTCAGGCGGGTGACCGGCTGATCTAGGCGAACCCACCGATAAAGCCGAAAGGATTAAAAACGGGCGCAGCCAGCTGCGCCCGTTGCCAGTTATCCTCCGGGATGACCTTTGCCGTTCCGGACCGTTTCATCGCCTCGTTTTTTCATCGAGGCTGGTGCCCTTGATCTCCTCGATCTCGCCCGTGGCGATGAACACTGTGCGCTCGCAGATATTGGTGACGCGGTCCGCGACGCGCTCCAGGTTGTGGGCGGTCCAGAGCAGGTAGTTGGCACGTTCGATGGTGCTGGGGTCCGCCAGGATAATCGTCATCAGCTCGCGGTAAACCTGGGTGTACAGCCCGTCCACCTCGTCATCCTCCGGGGGAATGGCATGGGCGGCCTCCAAGTCCTCGTTGATAAAGGCGGTCAGGGAGCGATGGAGCATGTCAACGCTTTTCTGAGCCATGCGCGGGATGTCAATCAGCGGCTTGAGCAGAGGTTCGTCACCCATGCGCAGGTTGACGGTGGCAATGCCCTTAGCGTAATCACCCATGCGCTCCAGTTCACCAGCCACCTCCAGGACGGAGGCCAACAGGCGCAGATCATGGGCCATGGGCTGCTGGGTGGCAATCAGGACCATCACCTGTCCTTCGATGGCATAACGCTTGGCGTTGATCAGCGAGTCGGTCTCATAAATCCGGCGCGCCGCCGCGAGGTCGCGTTTCTTCAGGGCCTCCACCGAATCTAGGATCTGGGTTTCCACCATGCTACCCAGCAGGAGCAGTTCATCCTTTAATTGTTGGATCTCGGTTTCAAAAGTTTTCCGCATTCGTCACCTCATTTTCCAAATGCCGGTCTGGTGATTATAACCAGGTTTGACCCGTCTAACCGAACCGGCCGGTGACGTAATCCTCGGTGCGTTTGTCCTTGGGACGGGTGAAGATGACCTGAGTCTGGTCGTATTCGATCATCCGACCGGCGCGCTGCTCGTCGATCATCATCATGGCAGTGTAATTGGAGACGCGCGCCGCCTGCTGCATATTATGGGTGACAATGATGATCGTGTACTCCTTCGCCAGGTCGTGCATCAGCTCCTCGATACGCAGGGTTGAGATCGGGTCGAGGGCGGAGGCAGGCTCGTCCATCAGGATCACTTCCGGCTCGACCGCCAGGGCGCGCGCGATGCACAGGCGCTGCTGCTGTCCGCCGGAAAGGGACATACCGGACTGGTGCAGCTTGTCCTTGACCTCCTCCCACAGCGCGGCCGACTTCAGGCTGCGCTCGACAACCTCGTCCAGGTCAGTGCGCCGGCGGACGCCGTATAGGCGCGGGCCATAGGCGACGTTGTCGTAAATGGACTTGGGAAACGGGTTGGGGCGCTGGAAGACCATTCCGACCCGGCGGCGGATGTCCACCACGTCCACCCCGGGCGCAAAGATGTTCTCCCCGTCCAGGGTAATCTCGCCGATCATCCGGCAACTGGGCGTCAGGTCGTTCATGCGGTTGAACGAGCGCAACAGGGTGGACTTTCCGCAGCCCGAGGGGCCGATGATCGCCGTGATCTGCTTCTCGCGTACGTCCAGATTAATATCGGCTAGGGCGCGGAATTTGCCATAGTAAACATCCATTTTCTTTACGCTCACCTTGATGAGGGCATTCCCATTGGTTTCGCGTTTGATTTGGGTCATGATTTCCATGGTCATATTCGTACTTACCTTTCGCGCCTCATCAAGGGGCAGGGCAGGGAAAGACATATTTTCCTAGCCACGCATTTTGCGAGCCCGTTCCTGGGCCCACACTCGGGCGATGATGTTGATCGCCAGAACAAAGATCATCAGCACCAGGGCAACCGCCCAAGACTGCTCGACCCGCTCCGGATAGGGCTGCTGGGCATACTTCCACAGGGCCAGAGGCAGGGAATCCACTGGGGCATTGATGATCCGTCCGATGATGGTGAAGATCGACTGGTGGTTTTGCACGCCGCCGCTGACAATCTGGCCCAGATTGAAGCGCTCATTGCCCAGGGCAGTCATCAACAGCGGCGCCGTCTCACCGGCGGCACGGGCAATTGCCAGCAAGAAACCGGTCAGGATGCCGTTGGCTGCAGCCGGGAAGAGCACGCTGAGGGAGGTCTTCCATTCCGGCGCACCCAGACCGAGGGAAGCCTCGCGCAAGGTGCCGGGAACCAGCTTGAGCATTTCTTCCGTGGTGCGGATGATGGTCGGCAGCATGATCACTGCCAGGGCAGCTCCGCCTGCCAGACCGGAATAATGCCCCATTGGGACGACCATCAGGCCGTAGACAAACACGCCAACCACAATGGACGGAACACCCGACAGCACGTCGGTGCTGAAGCGCAGGGCCACTCCCAGAGGACGGTTCGGATAGCGCGCCGCATAAAAGGCCGCCAGGACCCCGGGCGGGATGGCAAACACCGCCGCCAAAATGATCAGGACCAGTGTCCCTTCAATGGAGGACAGCACACCACCGCCGGTGACACCCAGCGGTGTCGGCATATGAATAAAGAAATCCAGATTGATCGCCTTGCCGCCGCGCACAATCACGTAGCCGATAATCCAGAACAGCGGGACCAGCGCCAGGGCGGTCAGTACGCCGGTCAGGGTAATCATGACCGCGTTGATCGTCTTGCGCCGTCGAATGCTAAGCGCACGCCTGCGGTCGGTTAATTCCGCCATCTGGCTCATGCGCGTCCCTCCTGTGGCGTCTGCCGCGCCACCTGCCAGACCAGGAAACGGGCCAGCATGTTCAGGAGCAGGGTCATAACGAATAAAATAAGGCCGATTTCAATTAAAGCACCCGTATGCAAAGCCGAAACCGCCTCGGCGAACTCGTTGGCGATCAAACTTGCCATCGTGTAGCCCGGCCGCAACAGGGAGGCGGATCCTTCAATGCTGTTGCCGATGACCATGGTGACGGCCATGGTCTCGCCCAGGGCGCGTCCCAACCCCAGGATGACTGCCCCTAGGATACCGGAAAGTCCGTAGGGGATCAGCACCTGCCAGATGGTTTCCCACTCCGTCGACCCGAGAGCCTTGGCGGCTTCACGCTGGCTGTTGGGAATGGCTAGGAAGACATCGCGGGTGACGGCCGCAATGGTGGGGATGATCATGATGGTCAGGATCAGGCTGGCGGCTAGGCGCGAGGCCCCACTGGCCGGGATTGGGCCCATGAACAAACTGCTCAGGACTGGGATATTCCCCAGGGTATTGCCCAGGAAGTTCCCGATGGGCGTGACGACCTGCGGCAAAAACACAAAAATGCCCCACAAGCCGTAGACCACACTGGGGATGGCTGCCAGCAGTTCCACCATCCAGGTCAACGGCGTGCGCAACCAGGGCGGACAGAGTTCCGCCAGGAAGATGGCAATGCCCCCGGCGACCGGCACGGCCACCACAATGGCGACCAGGGAGGTCAGCAAGGTACCATAAATGAACGGCCAGGCCTGGAAGTGATCGTTGACTGGATCCCAGCTGGCATTGTTCGTGGGGGTCAAAAACGACCAGCCGAAGCCGGTCCGCGATGCTACCGAGCGGCTCCACAGCATCCAGCCCACGGACAGCATTAAAACAAACACCAGGGCAGAACCCAGGATGATCAGCCCCTGCCACAGGCGGTCACCGTGCTGGAAAAATCGCTGCAACCGTTTTGGCTGGCGAAATCCAAGAAAAGGGGAGTTTTGGCTACGCATGGTCCTTCCGAATGGTTCCAACCAGCTCTTCAACCTGAGCCTTGATCAAATCCCGGATCGGGCGAACCTCATCAAGAGGCAGGTCCTTTGGATCCGGGATATTCCAGTCGATGTGCCGGTCTGCCGGGATGAATGGGCATTCATCGCCGCAGCCCATGGTGACCACGTAATCGTACTTCCCGGCCGGGAGCTCTGCCAGCGACTTGGAGTGATGTTTACTGAGGTCACAGCCGACCTCCTGCATGGCGGAGGCTACGACAGGGTTGATCTTCCCGGCTGGGTGCGAACCTGCGCTGGAAGCCTCCACCAGGTTCGGGGCGGCCTGGCGCATGAATGCCTCCGCCATCTGGCTTCGGCCGGCGTTTTCGATGCAAACGAATAAAACTCGAATGGAGTCAGTCATTTTGGAATTACTCGCGGTTTGGAGGGCCTGCGGTCGGAGGCCCTCCAAACTCGAGAGAGGAAGCAAGTTCAAAGGAATTTCAAGTTATGGCATCACCGACTGGCCGTTGCAGGTCACCTGGCCCAGCTTGGCAAGCACGGTCTGGCGGACGGCATCCGGAAGGACCGAGTAACCAAGAGTGGCAGCAGCCTTCTGGGCGGTGGGATCCGTCTGGGCCCACTTCAGGAACTCTATGATCTTCTGAGCCTTGGTGCAGTCTTTCATGGAGGTGGTGTGCAGGATGATGTAGGTATAGCCCGTGATTGGCCACACGTCAGGGGTCTTGCCGTCGACAATGATGTTGGTCAACTGGGGCGTGAAGGTGTTGGCAAATTCAGCCATGGCGGCATTCACGCTGTCGCCGTTGGCGGTGACGGTCTTGCCGGCCTGGTTGATCATCTGGGCGAAGGTCAGGCTATTGGCCTTGGCGTAGGCGATCTCAACGTAGCCGATTGAGTTGGGTGTATTGATCACGTCCGCGGCTACACCTGCATTGCCCTTGCCGCCGATGCCGTTGCCAGCCTTGTCCACCGGCCACTGCACCGACTGAGCGCCCCCGGCGGTCCAAGACGAGCTAAATGAGGTCAGTGCCCTGGTGAAAATCTCAGTCGTGCCGGAACCATCCGAGCGGTGTACGGCGGTGATCTTGGCAGCTGGCAGCAAATCCTTCAGGCCTGGGTTGGTAGCAAGAATCTCAGGATCATTCCACAGGGTGACCTTGGCATTGTAGATGTCCACCAGGGTCTGGCGGTCCAGAATGAGGGTCGGGATGGTTGCGGGGGTGGGGGTGGGTCCCGTGCCACTCGCCGGGGTATTCCACTTGATGTTGTAGATAAGGACGACTGCGCCGGCCACCATCGGGTACATCTGCAGGTCTTTACCATCGGTGTAGTTCTGGGCGCTCAGCAGCGAGTCAGAGCCGGCAAAATCAACCGTGTTTTGAATAATGGCCGTCTTGCCCGCGCCGGAACCGGTGCCGTTATAGTTGATGACCACAGACGGGTCAACATACTGATAGGCATAGGTCCACTGGGTGTAAATAGGCAGCGGGAACGTCGCGCCCGCCGCAGTAATCTGGACCGAACCTGCCGGAAGCGGGGTGGGGGCGGCAGGGCCCGGCGTAGCGGTGACTTCCACCTGCACTAATTGGGTCTGAACCTGCACCACAGGGGTTGGCGTAGCCGCGGTTCCACAGGCAGCGAGCAGCAGGCTGGCAGTCAGCAAGACGAACAAAGGAATTAACAGACTTTTGCGCATTTCTTTTCTCCTATTTTTTTATCGTGTGAATCTTATCAATCCATGTTTAAAGCAAATGAAACGTTCGTTTAACGTTCGGTTAAAGTTTCAGCCCCGCCCGTCTAAGTGTGATTTCGGCTGGAAATAAAGAGACCCTGTCTGCGTCCGAAATCAGCGGGAAGCGCTTCGGGAAGGGGAGGCGTGATGGGGCTCAAGCTTTGGTATTCAGGAAAGCCGGCAGCTGGAAGAGGTGCCTGCGCGTCTGTTCAGGCCACTGCCAGGAGTTAAGTTCCGTCAGAACACGGTAAGCCGTCAGGTCCAGCTGCAGCGGAGTGACCGAGATGAACCCCTCGACCAGGGCGCCGATATCGGTGCCGCGTTCGGGCACGCCCGTCGGCGCGTCTCCGCCGATCCAGTAATAAGGCCGGCCACGCGGATCCGTGCGCTCGTCGAGCCGGCTATGGTAAACCCGCAGGCCCTGTCGGGTCAGGTGAAAGCCCTGAATGTCATCGTCCTTCAAAAAAGGCACGTTGACGTTCAGCAGGGTTTCCGCCGGCAGGCTATTTTCGACGACGCGCTGCACGATCTGGCGGGCAGCCCGTGCTGCCGGACCGTAATCGATTTCATCGATCTGCCCATCGGGGATATCCAGGGAAACAGCAATCCCGGGGACGCCGGCAATGACGGCCTCCATCGCCGCTGTGACCGTCCCCGAGTAGGTCACATCGTGCCCGAAATTTGCTCCACGGTTGATGCCTGAGACGACGAGGTCGACCGCCTCTTTAAAATAACCCAGCGTTCCCAGGGCGACACAATCGGAAGGGGCGCCATCGCTCGCAAAAGCCGGGGTTCCATCCGCCAGACGCGCCTCGCGCACCCGCAGGGCGCGCTCGAGCGTCTTGACGTGCCCACCGGCCGACCAATTGTGGTCCGGGGCCAGCACGCTGACCTTTCCGAGCAGGCGCATCTCCTCGACCAGGGCCAGCAGACCGGGGGAGGCCACGCCATCGTCATTGGTAACCAGAATATGTTTCTGCATTCAATCCTCAAATCCAAGCTTCCTAGGGCTAATTCTTACGACGGGACTTGAAAATGTCCACACCGAAGACCACCAACATGGCGGTCAGCAACAACCAGAATGAAATCATGGGTGGGGTCCCTTCTCTACAAAACAACGGCAGTTATCTTCCATGTGGAAAGGATATCATGCCGGTTTTAAAGGCCCGCGAAGGGCAGGTTATGGCTTTGTTATGACTGGATTAACGGGGAGAGGGGGTTGGTAAATAAAAAATCGGCCGGGGAAGGGCCGGCCGAAGAAAAAGTCCAGCAAAGTCAAGCGTTACTTACGGCGCAAGTTCTGACGCCTTCCCTGCACCGTATCGATGGCAAACACCACCAGGGTCGCAACAACCGTACCGATCAGGAACCAATTAGCCATGTTGCCTCCTTCTTCTCGATTAAAAGATATCATAGGAAGGGCAACAGCCTCATGACAAGTTCTTAACAGTTCGGTAAGGTCGGGCTCGCGGATCAGCTGAGCGGGAGGGTGAAATAAAAGGTGCTCCCCCGCCCCTCTTCGCTTTCTGCCCAGATCCTGCCGCCGTGCGCTTCGACCAGATGGCGGCAGATCGATAGACCCAGCCCCGTCCCCCCGCCGGAGCGGGCGCGGTCGGCCTTGTAAAAACGCTCAAAGATGCGCGGCAGGTCGTCCGCGGAAATGCCGACGCCGGTGTCGCGCACCGAAAAGCAAACGAATTCCCCCGCCAGCTGGGCGGACAGGACCACTTCTCCGCCGGGGCGGGTGAATTTGACCGCATTGTGGATCAAGTTGACCAGCACCTGCTCCAATCGCGGCGGATCGGTACGCACCTCAGGCAGCCCGCTGGGGCACTCCGTGCGCAGGCCCACCCCGGCGCGCTCGGCCTGGGCGCGCATCCGCTCGACGGCCGAAGCCAGCAAGTCCTGCGGGGCAGCCGCTATAAACTCCAGCGGTACCTGGCCGGATTCGATACGGGTCAGTTCGAGCAGCTCCTGCGCCATCTGCGTCAGGGCGTCCACCTCGGTCTCTATGCGCCCCAAGAAGCGGCGCGCCGCTGGTGGGTCCTCCAGTGCCCCCTGCTGCAGCGTCTCGGTCAGGGCTTTCAGTGAGGCCAAGGGAGTGCGCAGCTCGTGGGAGACGTTGCTGATGAAGTCGCGCCTCACCGTCTCCAGGCGGCGGACCCGCGTCAAGTCTTGAACGAGCAGCAGGCTGCCGCTGGCATGCCGGTCAGGGATGGCGATCAGCTGCAGGAACTGGCGGTGGGCCGGCAGCTCGACCGACTGGGTCTGCAGCACGCCGCTTTGCTGGCAGCGCTGCCAGGCCTCGATCAGCTGGTGCTGGCGGAGCACTTCTGCGACCGTATGGCCCACCGCCTGACGGGTCTCGAACATCTTCGCTGCCGCAGGGTTAGCGAACTGGACGCGGCCTTCCGCGTCGGCGATCAGCACCCCATCGGGCATCTGGTCGAGGACCGCGGCCAGTTTGCCACGTTCGGCATCCAGGGCGGATATTTGGGCCTGCTGCGCGAGGACTAGCTCGCGTACGGCGTTGGAAAGTTCCTCCAGGCGACTTTCATCTGCAGGCAAGTCCAGCAGGGGAGCATCGCCCCTGGAAGTGCGGTGGACGGTTTCGATGTAATGGTCCAGGCGCCGGCGCAGGTCAGCGGAGCGACTGAGGGACCAACCCAGGGCTATGATCAACAAAGCGACCAGGACCAGCAGGAGCCAGTTCATGTCTTGGGGTGAAATAAAGTAAACGAAGAGCGCGCCGCGACGACAGCTTTTCCCCGGCCGACCGGTATTAGGAAAGGGGCAAAGGGCAAACCAAGAGCGAGTCGTTCCAATTCAAGCATGATCGGATTGTCGACCGCGTTCGGGCGGGGGCGCTGGCCATCCATCAGGGCAGCGAGCCGGTGCATCCCGGCAGAGCTCCCCATGGCCAGCTTTTATCCTCCGGATTATCCCTCGAAGCGGTAACCACCGCCGCGCACGGTCACGATGCGTTCCGGCTTGGCGGGATCCTTCTCAACCTTTTGTCGTAGCCAGCGCACGTGGACGTCCACCGTGCGGCTGTCGCCGACGTAGTCCCAGCCCCAGACGCGTTCAAGAAGGAACTCGCGTGAGAGCATCTGGCCTCGGTGTTGGGCGAAAAACAGCAGCAGATCGTACTCCTGCGGCTTGAGGGCCAGCACCTGCCCATTCCGCGTGACTTCGCGGCGGGTCAGGTTAACCTCCAGATCCCCGAAAGCCAGGATCTCCTGTGAAGCGGATCCCGCCTCCGACTTGATCTTATCCACCGCCTCACGCAGCATGCCCGCCCGGCGCAGTTGCGCTTTGACGCGGGCCAGCAGCTCGCGCATCGAGAACGGCTTGGTCAGGTAGTCGTCTGCCCCGACCTCCAGTCCGACGACCCGGTCGATCTCGTCGTCCCGGGCTGTGAGCATCAGGATGGGTACCGAACTTTCGCGGCGCAGAATCTTGCAGACCTCGAAACCGTCCAGCCGGGGGAGCATGATGTCCAGGATGACCAGGTCCGGGGTCAGGCGCCGGGCTGCTTCCAGGGCAGCCTGCCCGTCTCCAGCGGCCTCGACGCGATAGCCCTCCTTTTCCAGGTTGTAGACCAGCGTCTCTTGCAGCGCAGGCTCATCTTCGACAACAAGAACGGTCTCAGCCATGTGCATATCTTATCATAATCAGCAGGCCGCCGATTGCTTGAAGCGTCCTACCCCGCATACAGTATTTTGCCCCGCGCATATGGCCGCAGGGCAAAATACTGAGAGGAGAATATGTAATAAAAAACAATTTGACCTGTAACAACAGAACTTAGAGGTGCGCTCTTGGATGTTTAGAAGACTTTCATTTCCGACAACAGCTCTTCGATGAATGTGTTTTTTGACAGATCGGCTGGTGGGCCTAGTTCAACCCGCTGTACCTGCAAGCGTTATCCCGGCTGGGCAAAGGCGACATGTATAAATTCGGGACCTACGCCGGAGAACACAGCATCAGCCACGCCGTCCACATCTGCGTAGACTACGTGGATTGACCATTTCATACTACCCTAATTGGATTGTGGTTCGTTTAAGAGCATGTTAACGTTTTGTAAAATCGGGGCACAAAAAGACGAGCCCTGCTGGCAGGACTCGTCCTCTCAAAAGAGGGAAAATCAGCCTCTATCCGAATCGTCCCTCGAGGTAATCCTCGGTGCGCTTGACCCTGGGGTGGGTGAAGATCTGCTTGCCCTCAGCCCATTCCACGAGTTCACCCTGCAGGAAAAAAGCCGCATAATCTGTGACACGCGCCGCCTGCTGGACAGAGTGCGGCACCAGAACAATGGTGTAGTCCTTCTTGAGCTGTTGCAAAGCGGTCTCTACCTTGCCGGTCGAAATCGGGTCGAGACCGGAGGTGGGTTCGTCGAGCAGGATGACCTCCGGCTGGTTGGCCAAGACACGCGCCAGACACAGTCGCTGCTGCTGGCCGCCAGAGAGGGCGACCGCCGGGTCATCCAGGCGATCCTTGACCTCCTCCCACAAAGCCGCCAGCTGTAGGCTGCGCACGAGCGCCTCCTCCAGACGGGAGCGGCGCTTCTCGCCGGCCAGCTCCAGGCCATAGGTCAGGTTGCCACGGATGGTCAGAGGCAGGACGACCGGACGGGCGAAGACGATGCCTACCCGCCGGCGCAGGAGGATGACATCTGTCTGCGGGTCAAGGATATTTTCGCCGTCGAGCAAAATCCGCCCCGAAAGGGCCCGCACCTCGGTCAGGTCGTTCAGCCGGTTGAGGCAACGCAACAGGGATGACTTGCCGCCCCCGGCCGGTCCAAACAGCACCGTGATGGCGTGTTCAGGAATGGCCATGCTAATGTCGTGCAACGATTCGGTCCCATCCGCGTATTGGAGGTTCAGGTGGTCGATCACGATTTTGTCTTTGGTCACCACTGCCTCTTCGAGCGCGCCCTGGAGCGGATGATGACCGCGAACAGGTTCATGGCGAGAACAAAGGCCAGCAGAACAAGCGCCGTGCCGTACTGGATCTGGATCGGCATTCCCGGCACCTGGGTTGAAATGACGAACAGGTGATACGGCAACGCCATCGTGCCATCAAACGGTGAGTTGGGCAGGCGTGCCAGGAAGAACGCCGCGCCCGTGAATAAGATCGGGGCGGTCTCGCCTGCCGCTCGTTCCAAGCCAAGAATGATGCCGGTCATGATCCCGGGCAGCGCCTGCGGAAGCACGATCCTGCGGATGGTCTGCCAGCGCGTCCCGCCCAGGGAGATGCTGACCGTCCGGAAGGACTGCGGGATGGCGCGCAACGCCTCTTCGGTGGCGCTGATAATGACTGGCAGGGTCATGATGGACAGCGTCAGCGAGGCAGACAGGATGCTCGTCCCGAATTTCAGGAAAAAGACAAACAGGCCCAGCCCGAACAATCCGTAGATCACCGAGGGGATGCCAGCCAGGTTGATGATGGCGATGCGGATCAAGCGCGTCAGGGTGTTTTCGCGGGCATACTCCGAGAGATAGATCGCGGCCGCAACGCCCAGCGGAACAGAGAAGAGCGCGGTCCCGAACGTCAGGTATAGCGTACCGACGATTGCGGGCAGGATGCCGCCAGCGCGCATCCCATCGCGCGGCATCTGGCTTAAGAACTGCCAGGAGATCGCCGGCAGCCCCGCCTTGACGACATACACGACCGCCGCCAGGATGGGAAGGACCGTCACCAGCGTGACCAGTGTCAGAAGCGAAATGCCCAGACGCTGGGCAAGGCCGCGGTCCAGGAAGAGGCGGCGATTCACCCGAGCACCCTTTCAGCGCGCTTCTTCTGGCGGAAGACCACTGAAGAGGCAGCCACATTCACCGCCAGCGAGATCAGGAACAAGATCAGGCCGATGAAAAAGAGGACATGATAATACGTCGAGCCATTGGCGACCTCGCCCATTTCGGCTGCAATGGTGGCCGTCATCGTGCGCACGGGGGAGAGGATCGAGTTCAAACGAACGGCCATCACCGGGGCGTTCCCGGTAACCATCAGGACCACCATCGTCTCACCGATTGCCCGACCGACCCCCAGCATGACCGCGGTCAGGGTGCCGGAGCTCGCCGCTGGCAGGGTCACCCGCCAAATAGTTTGCCACCTGGTCGCCCCCATAGCCAACGCCCCCTCCCGGTAGCCCTGTGGAACAGCATCCAAGGCGTCCTCGGTGATTGAGACGACGGTCGGTATGGCGATTCCGCCCAGCAACAGAGAGCCTGCCAGAGCGGTCAGGCCGGTCGGAAGGTTCAGGAAAGTCCGCAGGAAGGGGGCCAACACGAGAATCCCCAGGAAACCGAGCATCACCGACGGCAAGCCTCCCAGAAGCTCTACCAGCGGTTTCAGGACCTCGCGCAGAGGGCGTGGGGCGATCTCGGCGATGAAGACCGCCGTCCCGATCCCGAACGGAACGGCAACCAGCATCGCCCCAACCGTGACAACCAGAGAGCCGGTCAACAGAGGCAGGATCCCGAAATGATTTTCGATCGGGTACCAGCGCGCCGAAAACAGCTCGGACAGCTTGACCTCTGTCAGGGCCGGGAGGCCTTCCCTCAGGAGAAAATAGAAAATCAAGATGATAAAGACGATGGTTGAATATCCGCAGGTCTTGATCACCGCGGCGATGATAGCTTCGCTCCAGTTGCTGGGTTTCTTCACAAAGACTCGGCTCTCAGGGACATCCCGGCAAGGTTCTCCTACTATTTGCTCACCGGCACGAAACCCAGATCCGTCACGATGGCTTGGGCCTCGGGTGAAAGAATCCAGTCCAAGTAATCTTTCACCGCGCCTTTCGGCTGGCCGGCAGTATACATGTACAAATCGCGGGCAAGCGGGTAGGTGTCATCGTTGACCGTCTGGATGGTGGGACGGACATAAGGACCCTCGGCGTCGCGCGCCAGGGCAATCACCTTCAAGTCAGACGGGACATACCCCAAGCCGTCGTAGCCGATGGCATTCGGGTTCTGGCGGATCTCGTTGATGATGCTTTCCGAGGAAGGCAGCAGTAGCGTATCGGTCGAGAAGAGGGTTGTGTCCTGACTCCGCCCTAAGCGGATCACCATCTGCAGGAAGTCGGCATATGTGCCAGAGTTTATCTCGCGTGACAGACGCACGATGGGGCGGGTATCCCCGCCAACGTCGCGCCAGTTGTTGATCTTGCCGCTGTAAATGTCAGAGACCTGCTGCAAGGTGAGCTGGCTGACCGGATTAGACGGGTTGACAATGACGGTGATAGCGTCCCGGCAGACCACAACTTCGACCGGTTGGATGCCGCGGGCCTGCGCCAGTTTCTGCTCGTCGGGGGTCATCGCCCGCGAGGCGTTGGCGATGTCCACCGTTTTATTGAGCAGGGCCGCGATCCCGGTCCCGGACCCGCCGCCGGTCACGGACAGGCTGACCTGGGAGTATTCGTTCTGGTAGCGCGCGGCCCAGGCCAGGGCCAGGTTGACCATCGTATCCGAGCCTTTATCCTGGATATATGCAGAGGGGTTGGTCCGGGAGGTCGCCGGAAAGGCAGGGCTGCAGGAGGCCAGAAAGGTCAAACAAAAAAAGAAGATCACCAAGCGCCGCATCGCCGGAATTATAGCCGATAATCCTAGGCGTAAGATTATCGGGTAAAATTTGTCCTGTGAGCGAAACGCCAACCTTCCGCGTGCGCGGCCTGGATTTTTATTACGGGAGAGCGCGGGCCCTGTCCAAGATCAACATGGACGTCGCGCCGCGCAAGGTCACCGCCCTGATCGGACCTTCCGGCTGCGGCAAGTCCACCTTTCTACGTTGCCTGAACCGGATGAACGATACCATCCCCGGTGCGCGCCTGGAAGGGCAGATCCAACTGGATGGAGAGGACATCTACTCACCCGATTACGACGTGACTGAACTGCGCAAGCGCGTCGGTATGGTGTTCCAGAAACCAAACCCTTTCCCACAATCGGTTTATGACAATGTCGCTTTCGGACCGCGCGTGCTCAGGCTGTACCGAAGCCGGGCCGACCTGGACAAGATCGTCGAAAAAAGCCTGCGCGCCGTGGTGCTGTGGGAGGAGGTCAAGGGGGACTTGAGAGCGAACGCGCTGGGCTTCTCGCTTGGCCAGCAGCAGCGGTTATGCATCGCTCGCGTGCTGGCGGTCAAGCCAGAGGTCATCCTCTTCGATGAACCCACTTCAGCCCTCGACCCGATTGCCACCAGCCACGTTGAGGACCTGATCGCGGAGCTCAAGCAGAAGTACACCATCATCATCGTGACCCACAACATTCAGCAGGCCGCTCGCGTTTCCGATTTCACCGGCCTGTTCTGGCTGGGGGAGTTGATCGAATTCTCCGCCACGGACACGCTATTTACCCGACCCGTGAATGAACTGACCGAGGCCTACCTGACCGGCCGGATGGGGTAGGCGCCTCCCAAAGGGGGCACTTGGAAATTCGGGCCTACCCTGAATCCAGCTCTGACCAGACCCACCGGCTAGATCCTAATGATGAATTGAGATCACGGCAATATCGCAACCGAGGGGTTCGATTTGAAATTTAGGTTGGGTTATTAATTTCTTGCCATCACGAACGCCACGACCAGCAGGCCCAATCCGGCGGCGTCGAAGGTGATGAAACGGAGGATGGAGGCCCGCAGGACGGCGTGCCCCGCCCCCAGCATGGAGAGGATGAACCCTTCCCCGATCAACCCGATCAACTGCATGCCCAGTGCTTCTGCCAGGGCGAGGCGGTTGCGGCGCGGCTGCCAAGCAGCAACCAGATAGGGAACATTCCACATTATAAAAAGAACCGCCACACCGCGCACAGCCGCCTGGCCGGGCACGCCGGCCAGTTCGAAGGCGGGGGCGTACTGGCCCGGCGCGGCCAAGAAGGCGAAGGCGGCCTGCAGGTTCCAGAGGACCACCAGCCCGATCAAGGTGCGGGCTGCCCACGACCGCAGGCTGCCTTTGCCGATCACCGACTCATCTCCTCCAGAATCCCTGCCAGCTTCTGGGCCGAACTCGCGCGGTTGAAATGCTGCTCCGCATACCGGCGGCCTTTTTGCCCCATCGCCTCACTCTCGGCGCGATTGCGCGCCAGTCTCCGGATTGCCTCAGCGAGCGCATCCGGGTCACCGGGAGGGGAGAACACTCCACAGCCTGCCGCCTCGACCACCTGGCGGATCACCCCATCGATGGCGAGCACCACCGGACGCCCGGCGGCCATATAATCGAAGACCTTGTTCGGGTATGTGGTCTTGTATGCATCAATCGGCTTCAGGATGGCGATGCAGGCATCCGCCCCGGCGAGTGTCTCAGCCATCCCGTTCTTCGGCACCGGCGGCAGAAAGGTCACGTTCGTCAGCTTCATCTGGGCTGCTTGCGCCTGCAGGCCGGCCTTCTCCTTCCCATCCCCAACCAGCACGAGCTGGACCTTCGGTGTGTCCTCCAGCAGGCGGGCCGCGGCGAGCACCACTCCCAGGTCATTGGACATCCCGTGCGCGCCGGCGTACATCACCACAAAATTTTGCCCGAGGTGGTTGGAAGCTCGAAATGTCCGGCCTCCGTCTACTGGACCAAACATGTCCGGATCGGCGCCATTGGGGACCAGCTCCACCCGACGTGCGCCGAGCTCGGTCACATGCTGGACGTACCCCGGGCTATTGACCATCACCCGGTCGGCGTGTCGGTACAGGAAGCGTTCCAGCCATTCCGACATGCGGATGAGCAGTGGATTCTTCAATACCCCTACAGCAATGGCGAAGGTCGGCCACAGATCCCGCACCTCGAACAGGAACGGGACGCGCTTGAGGCGCGCCAGCATCCAGGCTGTCCAGCCCTGGAAAATCGGCGGCGAAGTCCCCCAGACCAGGTCCACGTTTCTGACACTCAGTCCAATGAAAAATGAGGATGTCATGAAACTCATGAAGGCCAGGACGCGATGCACGAACGATCGGTGCAGAGCCTGGTAGGTATAAGCGCGCCGGATGAGGATGCCGTCTTCGCTGCCGGTCTGCGTGTGAGTCACTGCGCCGGTCAGATAGCTGACCGGGCTGGCGATGACCGTCACCTGGTGGCCGCGCCTGGCGAGATCGCGCGCCAGTTCATAATGGCGTGTCCCGCCCGGTTCGTCGAGAGAGGCAAAGGCCTGATGGATGAGGAGGATGTGCATAAGGCAGGAATCAGGTCTCCGGGAAGGTGAACTCACTGGTGAATTTCACTTCCTGCGCCGAGGCCACCTCCAGTGCCAGCGCCAACGCCGGGACTTTTAAACCATACGTGGGTGAGGCCCAGCCCATCACCGCGGAAACCGGGCCTTCCCCGTACACGCGTTCCCCCGCCCGGGCGAGGGTCACCGCCGAAAAGGGGCTGTCGGCTGATGCCCGGATAATGATCCAGCCCTGCGGGGATTTCAGCCTAAGCGCCAGGCCTGTCGGTCCGCCTTCCACGGCCCACTCCCAAGCGGGGAAAAGCCAGTGCAGGCGGAAGCGCAGCCTCCTGTTCTGGAACGGCAAGCGCAGGACGAGCATCTCATCCGTGACCAGCCAGCGGCCGTCGGCATAGGCAGTGACCGAACGCGTATGACGGACCCCCTGGAGCATATACCCGTAATGCCGCCCACTGAGGCGCTGCAAGACCTGCTCGTCAACCTCGATCCGGCTTTTACGATAGGCGTTCACCCAGTCCAGGTAGAGGAAACGTCCGGCGCGCCGCATCTGGTCGCGGCCATCCACCGTGACCGTATTGTGCACGAAGGCAGTTACCAGGGCGTTGTCCCACGGCGGAGAGCCGTTGTACAGGTATGTCCCGGCGTCCTGAGCGATGTTCAAACCGCGCCACCACAGGTCGACATGGAGCTGGTCAGCATGGGAGGGTCGCGACGAGAACTGCGCCGTCCGTAAATAAGCCCAGGAGTCTTTCCCATACAGCTGGTCGCCGAGGTAGCGCGGCAGCTGCAGGTATTTCGGCGAGTCGAGCGGGATGCCAAACCAACCTGCCATTTCATCCCACGGCCCCCGCGGCAGGTCATAGTGCAGGAACGCCCGTGCAGCGGCATGCAGGACCGGACGGAAATCATCGAACAGACAAACCGTCATTGGAAAAATATAGGCCCCGTCATTGGCACCCAAGTTGGGGGTCCGTCCCGTGCCGGGATCTAGCAGGGCCAGCAGCCAGTGGACCGAACGCGATAAGGCTTCGGCCGTCTGCCGCGGCCAGTTCCATCCCTGTCCGCGCAGCATCGCATCCGTCCACAGAGCCACCTGCAGCATCAGGCGATGGTAGTTGGTGCTGTGCTGGGCATACTCGCCGTACCCATCAATCTGGGACTGGAGCCCCTCGTTGAGCCATTTCCAGCCCAAGGCACGCCACGCCGCCGCGGAAGGATGACCCGCCAGCGCCAGCCCGGCGGTATAGAGTCCGGCCGCCTCGGTCAGGAGATGGTTATTGTTCTGCGAACGGGCGTAGACCAGCGTGGGTGGGATGCGCGCAACATGTGCGACAACAGCCTGGCCCAGGCGCTCGATCCGCTCCGGCGTGCTGTGCCGGGACCCGGCGAACACCTGCGCCGCCCAGACGAAGGTCATCAGGCGGATGGCGACCTCCTGGCCTGACATCCAGTGCGGGCCGAGATAAGGAGGATTTGAATCCAGGAAGGTTTCGGCGTTGCGCCAGAATGCCTCGGCGTATTTTTCATCACCGCCGAGGTGATACGCGCGGCCTAAAACAAACGCCCAGCCGAAGCGCGCCGGCTCCCAGAGGAATTTGATATCGGGGATTTGCGAAAAGAAAGGGGCAAGTAGTCTGGGGTTTGATTCATAGTCGCTCCAATGCACCAGCGGACCGCCGACGGCTAGCTTCAGCTCGACCGGCTCCCCACCGAAGAGGCGCACCTTTCCGGCAACAATCTCGTCGGCTTCATCAAACAGTCTGGCTCGGTCTTGGCTGCCAAGGGTCATGAGAATATCCTGTGCGGGAGGCATTCCGAACACAGGCCGCAGGGCGGCCGGGGCGTGGCCGACGGACAACCGCCGCCCGTCTGTCGTCCTTTTGTAATGCCCGCTCGCCAAACCCAGCCGGTACGACGCATACAACGTCGTGGATTGGAAGCCCAGCTGAGTAAAAGACTTAAAAGCGATCGAGAGGCGGTTCATCAAAAATATTTAACCACAGATCAGCACGAATTACCACTGGAGGGACTTTACAAATTGGTCGATATAAGGGCAGACGGGCAGACTGATGGTCTCCGGGACTAGAATACGTCCAGAAATATCCTGAGATCAGCGTTGAAAAAAACCGCCCGGACCGGGCGGTCAAGCGGTAAGGCGGGCAGTTGCGCCTTTCGCGGGCTTGAGAAGCCGTCCCCGCGAGGGGATGGAGAACGTCACTTAATGAATCGGAACGACGCCCCCGCTTCGGAGGGACTCGACCGCCGCAAAGGTGGCCTGGGTCACCCCAATCAGCTGCGCGTAGGGGATCGGCGGTTCCCCGCCAGCATGGATAGCCTTTACAAATGCCTGCCACTCACCAAAATGGCCTTTGTCCTGCCGCAGCGGGGATCGGACCCATTTACGCCGACCCTCCCGCACCAGCTCCAGAGAGCGGAAGTCATCCAGCACGGCGACACGGCCGCCGCAGAAGACCTCGACGCGCTCCTTTGGAAAGGACCGGTCGCCATTGGCCAGGTAGTCGACCACCCCGACCGAGCCATCCGCGAAGGCAAAGGTCAGCGAAACGTTGTCCTCGCGGTACCTGCCGTCGTCGGGAAGTCCGTGGGCGGTGACCGAGATTGGCGCGGCCTGCGCCAGGAAGGTTAAAAAGTCAATGAAATGACAGCCTTCACCGATGATGCGCCCGCCGCCCTGGGAGGGGTCTTGGGTCCAATGGTTGAGGGGAATATACCCGGCGTTGACCCGGTAATGCATATAGAGCGATTCGGACCGATCAAAGAAGAATGTACTCAACTGTACGCCTAGCGGAGCGAAGCGGCGGTTGAAGCCGACAGTCAGGAGGCCGGTGGCCTTTTTCAGGGCGGACTGCACATTCTTCAGCCCCTCCTCCGTCGTCGCCAGCGGCTTCTCAACGAAAACGTGCTTGCCCGCCTTGAGCGCCTGGACAGCCAGGTCTGCGTGGGTATCGTGACGGGTCAGGATGGCGACGGTGTTGACATTCGGGTCGTTCAGCACATCCTGCTCATCGGAGGCAGCGTAAGCAAAGCCGAACTTCCTGCCGGCATGCTGGGCGTGCAGGCCGCCGATGGAGGCGATTCCGACCCGGTCAATCTCTTTGTGCTTCTTGATGGCGGGGAGTAAAACTGCATTGGCAAAGTTCCCGGCCCCTAAGACTCCCAACTTGACCGTGGAGGCCTGACCATGGGTAACGGCAAATGGAACCTTGGTCTGCTCGAGTTCCTTCGGCGTTTCCGGATAAATCAGCAGCACGCCCAGGAACGGCTCTTTTTTCTTGGCGGTAATGAGCGCGTACGCCGCGGGCGCCTTTTCGATTGGAAAACGGTGCGTGATGAGCGGTTTGACATCCAGCTTGCCTGCCGCCATCAGGTCCGCCACGGCCTCCAGGTTGCGGCCCTCCGTCCAGCGCACATAGCCGATGGGGTAGTCGCGACCAACTTCCTCATAAACCTGGTCGTAGCGGCCGGGGCCGTACGAGCGGGAGTTGACCAGCGAGAGTTCCTTTTCATAATAAGGCTTGCGCGGCACTTCCAGGCCAACGGCACCCGTTGCCACCACGCGGGCGCGATCCCTGGCGATAGCCCCGGCCAGTTCCACCGGATCTGCGGAGGGCGTATCGGCGCAGATGATCACGGCGTCAACCCCGCGGCCGGCGCTGAAGGCAGCAGCTGCCTCGACGGCCAGCTCGCGCAAAACAGCCTCAACTCCAAAGCGCTTCGCCAGAGCGACCCGTTGCGGGTTGACATCCACGCCGAAGACCTGGCAGCCAGCTGCTGCGGCGATCTGGATCGTCATAAGTCCCACAAGACCCAGGCCGATCACCGCCACGCGCTCGCCCACCTGCGCCTCTGCCAGACGGAATCCGTGCAGGGCAATGGCGCCGAGCGTCGTAAAAGCAGCCGATTCGAAGTCCACCCCCTTTGGAAGTGATACCAGCAGGTTGCGCGGGACAACCCCGTATTCGGCGTGGACAGCAAAGCCCCCCCCCGCACAGGCCACGCGCCCTCCAACCTTGAATCCTTCCATGCCTTCGCCGAGGGCGACGATGGTTCCGGAAGAAGAATATCCGAGTGCCAGGGGCTGGTCCAACCGGCTGAAAGCGGTCGAGATGCTCGTCAGCAACCCCTCGCGGCGGGCTTTTTCGAGCACCTGACCGACGAGGTCCGGGCGGGCGCGGGCCTTCCCCGCCAGCGATTTTTCGGCGAACTCCACCAGCATGCGTTCCGTCCCCGCCGAGACCAGTGAGACGGCGGTATGGACCAAGGCCGTGCCGGGACGTGGACCTGGCACGGGCACGTCCACCACGGCAGTCTTGCCAGTACGCATGTTCTGCAGCACTTGTTTCATTATTGTTGTTACCCTCAGCAACCAAAGTATACCCTAAGAATACGGCTGACATGCCACACGGTTGTGGATGGGAGTACAATTATTTTCAAGGGTATGGACCCAGCTGCAATCACGCTCAGCCTAACCAAGGTCGTCGTCCCGGCCCTGCGGCCAGAGATCCTCAGCCGGGATCGTCTATTGACGCGCCTGGAAGAACTGCTGGAGCAGAAGCTGGTGCTGGTCACAGCCCCGGCGGGCTACGGCAAAACGTCGCTGTTGATCGACCTGGCCCGTCACACGGAAATGCCCGTATGCTGGTTTTCCATAGATGCCCTCGATCGCGATCCCCAACGGTTTATCGCTTACTTCATCGCAATGATGACCCGGCGCTTCCCCCGCTTTGGGAAGGAATCCGCGGCGGCCTTGAACAGTCTGACCTCACTCGACCGCGGCCTCGAGAACCTCATCATTACGCTGGTCAACGAGATTTACGAGCAGGTCAGTGAGCATTTTGTCCTTGTACTGGACGATTACCAGTTCGTGGACAGCGTCCCCGAGATCCGCGATTTCGTCAGCCGTTTCATCCAGCTGGCGAGCGAGAACTGCCACTTGATCCTCTCGTCACGGCGCCTGCCCGCCCTGCCCGATATGGCTGTGCTGGTGGCGCGCCAGCAGGTGGGAGGCTTCGACCTGCGGGAGCTGGCTTTTCAATCCGATGAGATCGAAGAGCTCTTCCAAAAAAAATACGGTTTACATTTACCTGAGAGCACCATTCAGGAACTGCTCCTGCATACCGAAGGGTGGATCACCGGTATCAACCTGTCCAGACCCAAAAAGGCGCAGGGCATCCCGGACCTGACGCGCTTTGCCCGTACGACGGACATTGGTTTGCCAGACTATCTTGACCAGCAAATCCTCGGCCAGCAGACACCGGAAATGCGGGAATTCCTGCTACAGAGCTCCCTTTTCGACGAGTTCGACGAGGAGCTGTGCGCCGTGGTCCTGGGTGCCCTCTCCCCGGGCAAACCGCACAAGTGGAATAAGCTGATCGAAGCAGTGAAGCGCAATAACCTGTTTGTCCTGCCGGTCGGTCCCAATGGGAAATGGCTGCGCTATCACAACCTCGTCCAGGAATTCCTTCAATCCCGCCTCAAGGAAGAAAGCCCGGAGACAGCCGAAGCGATCCTGATTTACCTGGTCCAATATTACGAGCAGCATAATGAGTGGGAGAAAGCGCATCACATTTACCAGCAGCTGGGCGATTTCACAGCCCTGGCCGGGCTGGTTGAACGTGCCGGGACAGATATGATTCGTAAGGGCCGCCTAATTACACTCGGCAACTGGTTAGACGAGCTGCCAGAGATAATCGCCCAGGAGCGCCCCGGTTTGCTCTCCCTGAAGGGTGCGATCGAAATCACAAGCGGCAAGGTGCGCTATGGCCTGTCCCTGCTTGACCAAGCCTCGGCTGTTTTCCGGGCGAACGGGGATTCAATGAGTCTGGCTCTCTCGCTCGTCCGCCGGGCTGGGGGGCACCGCCGGCTGGGGGACTATAAGGCTTCCCTTCAGGATGCGGATGAGGTCCTACAAATTACCGCTCAGGGCAGGGGATTGAACGTGCAGGCCATCCGAGTCGATGCGTTTCGAATGAAGGGGCTGGCCCTCTATCGTTTGGGACAGGTGAAGCAATCGATCGAAATGTTGCAGAGCTCGCTGTCGCTCTCGATTAAAAGCAACGATCTCCAAATCCTGCCCGTTGTGCAAATGGAATTAGGGATGGCCCGCCGTGGTACAGGGGATGATGAAGCCGCCCAGGATTTGTATGAAAAGGCGCTGGAAATCTGGAGGGAAAGAGGCGACCTGACCTGGCAGGCGGATATCTTAAACAACCTCGGCGTAATGTATCATCTGCGCGGGGAATATGAAAAGGCTGCCATAGCTTTTGAACAAGGCTTGGAGTGCGCCCGGCGGAGCGGCTACCTGCATAGTGAAGCCCTGCTCCTGACCAGCCTGGGCGACCTGTATGCCGAACTGGGCGAGCTCGAAATCGCCCGGCATGCCTATGAGAAAGCGGAGGATATCGCCCGCCAGACCGCCGACCAGTTCCTGCTCACGTACTCCCTGCTTTCTCAGGCAGGCATTGCCCGTGCCTCCGGAATCTTTGACCGCGCCCGCCTCCTCCTCGACGAGGTTTATGCCCCGGTCAGGGAACACAACTCGACCTACGAGATCGGCCTTTTCGAACTTGAGTGCGGCCGATTGGAGCTCTCCTCCCGCTCCCCAAAACGGGCAATCCCACATCTGCAAAGCGCAGTCGAGTCGTTCCGGCAGGGGAGCCGCTTCCTGGAAACCGGCTGGAGCCACCTGTGGCTGGCGGCAGCCTGCAACCAGGTCGGAGACCTGCAGGCTGCACGGTTGCATATCAAGGAAACGGCCAAGCTCGATGGAAAGGAGTATCATTCCTTGAGCATGGCTGCCTTCCAGGTCCGACATTGGCTCGATAATGGTTTGGACGATGACCCGGAGGTGCGAGCTTCCCTGGCACGTCTGCTCAGCCGCGCCGAAATGCTACAATCCAAACTTCCCTCCGTCCGAAAACGCCTGCGCCGGCTGACCAGCACGGTTCCCATGCCTCCCCCGCATCTGGACATCCGGGCATTCGGCAAAGCGCAGGTGCGGCTCAACGGCAAGTTGGTGACCAACGCCCAATGGCAGGCCAAGTCAGTGCGCGAGCTGTTCTTTTATTTCCTGCACGCCAGCGATCCCCTGACAAAGGAGCAGATTGGCGCCGATCTCTGGCCGGAGGTCACACCGAGACAGTTGAAGCTGCGCTTTAAAAATAACCTGTACCGTCTGCGCCGCGCCGTTGGGCCCGAGACGATTCTGTGGGAAAGGGATCTCTACCGGTTCAACCACGACCTGGACTACGAATACGATGTAGAGACATTTAAAACCCACTTGGCCAAAGCCAGAGCCGCAAAAGGCATCCTAGAACGGATACAGCATTATCAGGAGGCGGTTGACCTGATGAATGGTCCCTACCTGCACGATTTCGAATCGACCTGGATCCTGCCGGAACGTGAACATCAGGAGCAAGATTCCCTCAGAGCATTGCTCAGCCTGGCCAGGCTGCTCCTGCAAATCGAGAAAAACGAAGAGGCGCTACAGATCTGCCAGCGTGTCCTGGCTCGCGATGCCTGCCTTGAAGAGGCTCATCGCTTTGCCATGCGTATCTATGAACGCCTGGGAGACCATACCGCAGTCACACGCCAATACCAAGCCTGCAAGAAAAGCCTGCATGCTGAGCTGGGGGTAGCGCCCTCCCCTGAGACCGAGGCCCTTTTTCGTCGGCTTACCGCCTGAAAACGAAGGTTTTCAACCCGAACCCTGTGCTAGCCCTTTCCCACCCCCTGATCGGAACAAAATGGGGGCGGTTTTTCCTACGCCTGAATTAGTGGATGCCCAAGTAAACCATTTTTTGGAGCCACCTTTGAAGCCTGCCTTATCGTATCTTAAGACCACAGAATTCAAGAAAAAGAAGGTGTCTCATGCAAACAAAACTCGCTCAGCTCTCCATTTTCGTCTCCAAATTTGACCGACGCTATCTCCAACTGGCCTTCGTCCTCCTGGCCTTAGTTATGCTGGTCCTGGGCGCTGGCGCTCCGGAAGATGGAGGACGCGGTATGTGTCGATGATCTTGCTTGTCGCCCTCCTGGCAGGGCTGCTGGCAGGTATCGTCCTTGCACTCTTACAAAAACACGTCTGGCAGGTCCCGTCACTTCGCTTCCTCTGGCTGGTTGTAATCGGGTTCCTGCCGCAAGCGGTCATATTCTACCTCCCGCCCACGCACAGCGGAATTCCGGATCAGGTCGTAGGGTCCAGCCTGATCTTCTCGCAAGTAGTGTTACTGGTCTTCTGCTGGTTCAATCGTCGAGTGGCTGGAATCTGGATCCTGGCATGCGGGCTGGTGCTCAACCTGATGGTGATTGCCGCCAACAGCGGTTTCATGCCCATCAGCCCTCAGACCGCAAGCCACGTGGTACCGGCTACCGTCTTGGCGAAATACCAGATCGGTAGCCGGTTTGGCACTGGCAAGGATATCCTGCTGTTGGCAGAGAACACCAGGCTGGTATGGCTCTCCGACCAATTTCTTCCCCCAGCGTGGTTTCCGTACCAGGTGGCATTCAGTCTGGGAGACATTTTGATCGCCGCTGGCGCTTTCTGGCTCATGCTGACCCAAGGAAAACCCTTAAGATCAGCAAAATAGTAGAGAAGGACAAACCATGATCTACACCAAAACTTACTTAGTACCTCTGTCACTGGAAGTCCGGCAGTCATCGGACGACCACCTGGAACTCAATCGCCTGCTGGCCGCTGCAGTTGTCAACGGCGAGTTTTGCCGCCTTCTGCTGGACGACCCCGCCCTGGCCCTGCAGGACGGCTACCAGGGAGAGTCGTTCCTGCTCAGCGAAGAGGAACGCGCCCTGATCCTGTCGATCCGGGCAGACTCGCTCACCGATCTCGCCAGAGAACTCGTCCGGACCTTCGGAGAACGACCCCACCCCTGCCTGGCCACCACCGCTCAGACTTTTGAATTCGCTGAGTGCTGAGCAACGCGCACCGGATGACGCGGCGGGTGGGGGCGCGGCGACCCAGGGGGGCCACCGTGCCCCGCGTCCGCGTTTTCGGTCCCGTGGATAAAGCGAACGGATGACTGTGAGCAAAGAAAACGAACTTAAGGTTAAACGGTACACCGGCTTTACGACGGATGAGAAGCAGGGAGAGGCCTCGATTCAGCTGGAAGCGATTTTCCGCGCTTTCCAGGATCTTCTTCTGTACATGGAGCCTGACGGGAGGATATTGGACTACAAGGCCGGTAACACTGTGCCTTTGTTCCTGCCACCCGGGGAATTTCTAGGCAAGTGCTTGCCGGATGTGCTGCCCGCGGAGATCGGCGAAAAAATCTCTCGTGCCATCCAACAGTCTGTCCTGGGGGATAAAGTCGTGTCCCTTGAGTTTTCGCTGCAGCTGCCCAACGGGGAACACCGGTATGAGATCCGCCTGGTCGCTCTGGCGGGTTCCCGGGTCGTTGCCCTATTGCGTGACGAGACCGAACGCGTTCTGGCAACGGAGCGAATGCAGCGTCAGGCGCGCCAGCTCTCCGCTTTACAATCCATCGATGCCACCATCACCTCCAGCTTTGACTTAAGTGTGACCCTTTCCGTCATCCTGCGCCAGGTCATCAATCAGCTCGGGGTCGATGCGGCAGATGTGCTGCTCCTCAATCAAAATACACATATGCTGGAGTACGCGGCCGGCCTTGGGTTCCGCTCAGCAAGTCTCGAGCGCACCTCGCTCATGGTCGGGCAGGGCTACGCCGGGCAGGCTGCCCTGAAGCGCACCATGATCAGTGTGCCGGACTTGAATCATCAACAGACCGATCCGCTGCATCTGCCCAGTTTCATTCAAGAAGGCTTCACGTTTTACTATGCAGTTCCCCTCATCGCCAAAGGACAGGTCACCGGCGTTCTGGAGATCTACCGCCGCTCGGCGCTTAAACCGGGGGATGACTGGTTGGAATTTCTGACCACACTCGCCAGCCAGGCTGCCATCGCCATTGACAGCGCAGCCCTGTTTCAGGACCTTCAAAAGACAAATGCCGAACTCATTCTGGCCTACGACGCGGCGATCGAGGGCTGGTCGCATGTGCTGGAGCTGACCGGCCGGGAGACCAAAGATCACATTGCCCGCGTGGTCAGGATGACCCTGGAACTGGCCCGCACCGTCGGCATTAATGAAAAAGAGCTGGTCCATATCCGGCGCGGCGCGTTCCTTCACGATATCGGCGAGGTGGGCATCTCCGAGGACATCCTCCGAAAGCCCGGCCCACTGACCGCGGCCGAACGGATCACTGTCCAGCAACACCCCCTCATTGGCTACCAGCTGCTGGCCCCCGTGAATTACCTGGCCGCTGCACTGGACATCCCCCACTATCACCACGAGCGATGGGACGGAAGCGGTTACCCAGAAGGCCTCAAGGGCGAACAGATCCCGATAGCGGCGCGGGTCTTTGCAGTTGCGGATGTCTACGATGCATTCACCTCCCCGCGCCCCTACCGTCCAGCCCGATCCATTCGCGAGGCGCTGGAATACATCCGGGAGCAGACCCGCAAGCATTTCGACCCCGAGGTGGTGAACGCCTTCCTCCAGAATCTCAGCGGCTAGGATAACCCTTTCAAGATAGGCCACCCCACGGATCTGCCCGCGATTGGAAAGGGCAGGTCCGTTTGCTTTTTCCACTGCTTCCCCTTCGTCAAACACATTGGGGGGTTGGCCAGATCGGATCTCGCTGCCTGGACATCCCCCCGAGCAAGAAACGTGGACCCGCGCGAACGCTGGGAATATGCGGCCAGTCGGGCGGCAGAGACCGGGTAAAATGAGCCTGGAAATCTGAACGAAAGGCAGGGACCTGAGCCATGGATTTCGAATCTCACCGCATCTATCGCGGACCGCTAAAGGCAGTGATCCTGGACTGGGCTGGAACTACGGTCGATTATGGTAGCTTTGCACCGACCGCGGCCTTTATCAAGGTGTTTGAACATCAAGGGGTAACCATCGGGCTCGAGCACGCACGTGCTCCTATGGGACTGATGAAAAAGGACCATCTGCGTGCGATTGCCCGGCTTGCGCCGGTTGCCGAGCGCTGGAGGAACACCCACGGCCGGCCATGCACCGAAGAGGATATCGAGGCTATGTTCCAAGAATTCGTCCCCCTCCAGATGGAATGCCTGAGGGACTATGCCAGCTTGATCCCGGGCACACGGAAGACCGTCAAGGAGTTACACAAGCGTGGCATGAAGATAGGTTCGACCACTGGCTATACGCGCGAAATGATGGAAGTACTCATCCCTGCGGCGAAAAAGAACGGCTACAGCCCTGACGCGTGGGTCTCCCCATCCGATGTCCCCACTGGGCGGCCTTTTCCATGGATGTGCTATCAGAACGCCATCCAGCTGCAGGTCCATCCGCTGGAGGCCATGGTCAAGGTCGGCGATACACTGCCGGATATCGAGGAAGGTCTCAACGCTGGGATGTGGACGGTAGGGCTGGCCCTGACCGGCAACCTGATGGGCCTGACGGAAGCCCAGGTGGCTGCCATGCCCGGCGAGACTATCCAAGCGCGGCGTCAGACCATCGTCACCCAGCTAAATCAGGCCGGAGCGCACTATGTCATCGACGGGATCGGTGATCTGCCGGCCATCGTGGAGGAAATCGAGGTGCGCCTTTCCAAAGGGGAACGCCCTTGATCGGACCGTACCGGAATGCCTCGCGCTACCATAGGAAAGGGACAAACATCTTGCTCTTGCGCATGTAGCGCACATATTCTTCGCCAAAATAAGCGATATTCTCACGCTCTTCCACGCGAGCGGTGATAAAGAGTGCCAGCGTACAGAGCAACGCCAACCCGGCCTCCAGCCAGGAGGGCGACTTGAAAAATATCCCCCAGCCCAGGAAAAGCAGTGAGCTGTACAGCGGATGGCGGATGGCGCCGTAGATACCGGATGTGACCAGGCAAGAAGTTTTTTCCATGGCCAGCATCGGTGTCTCCTCACGTCCTGGATCTGGCTTGCCGACTTTCCATAGTAAACTAACTCCCTGGCTGACAAGAATCAGCGAGGCCAGGAGCAGTGCCCAGGAAATGAGCTGCCACCACGTCAGCGGATTACTGAACCATCTCTTAATATTGATCAGGAACATCGCCAGCAGGATCTCCCATGCGAAGAAACGGGCGAATCCGTGCGAACGAGGAGCCGCCAGCGAAGCGCGCGAGATATAGGCCAGCATCGCCGTGCCCAGGGCAAAGATCGTCACCTCAACTGCTGTCTTCACTGATGAACTCCGGAAAAGAGGATCAAATTATCCCTACTGTCCCGGGCGAGCGCCGAAACCGCTGATGGGATCAGGCGGAGGCGATCCACATGCGCATCGGACCGGCCGGGCCACTGCCCGGATCAAACTCCATCAGCCTCCAGTTGTGCGCCCGCGCATGGCTGCGCAGCTGATCGTCCGGGGTCACCGCAACGGGATTCTCGACCAGGCTGAGCAGCGGCAGGTCCGTGAACGAATCACTATACGCCCAGCTATGCTCCAGACTCAGGTGATGTTCCTTCAGCCAAGCCGATAGGCGGAGGATTTTTCCATCCCTATAGGCCGGTATTCCGGAGAGCCTGCCAGTGTATCCCCCGTCCTTGAATTCGGCTTGCGTGCAGATCCGCGAGGAGAATCCCAGCATTTGACCGATCGGCTCCGTAATGAAGCCGTGCGAATTGGTGATCATGAGCAGGGCATGTTTTTTCGTGCGGTGCCAGTTCACCCGCGCCATCATAGCCGGCCGAATCCTGCCGGGAGTCTGGCTGAGGAACTCTTCTCGAAGCGCCTCCATTTCGCGGAGTGGGTAGATCTTCAGAGGACTCAGGAGGCACTCGGCATAGGCCTGAATATCCATATCTGCGTTCTGATGATCTCGGAAGAATTTCCTCACCTGCCGGACGAATGCCAAGTCCATCACCCCTTTTTGATACAGGAATTCCCCCCACAGAGTATCGGTATCACCTTCCAATAACGTGTTATCCAGGTCGAAGATGGCGATGGTGCGTCTGTGCGTCATGGCGGAGTCCTGAGGAAGAACGAAACATCCAATCAATCCGGCGTGGGGAAAGGGACGACAAGAACCGGCCTGTTCGGCTCTCGAGTCTGGGGCCTGGTCCTGTTCAATGAAAAAGCTAAGACCTATCCGGTCCGATGGGACCAAGGCAAATTCCAGAACGATCATAAATGACAAAAAGCCGCCTGTCAATAAAAGGAACTCGCCCGGCAGGGATGGGTTCGTATTTTCTTCGCTGCACGCGTGAACCAGAGTTTGGATTAAAATCTATATAAATCTACATTGACAAGAAGCATCCGTATGATAAATTTGTCCTGCTCACACGCCCCAGGGTGCCGCCCAGGAAGATGAGATGCTGAAGGATAAGGGAGAATGGATGACTCTCAGCCAGGCCGCCGAGCTGCTCGGAGTCCATGCAAGCACGGTGCGCTTATGGTCGGACAAGGGCTGGATCCCTGTTCACCGCACCCCGGGCAAGCACCGGCGCTACCTGCGTTCCGAGATCGAGCTGTGGGCAAAGGCATCCGATCGGTCGCACACCATGGAACCCGAGAACATCGTGCAGTTCGCGCTGCGCCGGATACGCTTCCAGATCCATGAAGGTTACCTTGAGAATGAATCCTGGTACCAGCAACTCGATGACGAAGACCGTCGCCAGTATCGAGAAAGCGGCCGTGCTTTGGTGCAGGGGCTGACGAGCTATCTCTCTGCGCAAGGCAAAGACGCCTTGGCCGAGGCCCGTTCCGTGGGTTATGAATATGCCTCACGCGGCGTTCGCTCTAACCTCGACCGCATTGAAGCGGTACGGGCATTTTTCTTCTTTCGCAACGCCTTGTTGGAATCCATGATCGCCATCTATCAAGAGGCAAAGGTCCCTGCCGGGGCGGCCTGGGGAGAGCTACTCACCAAAGTGCTTGCCTTTACGGACCAGGTTCTAATCACGTTGCTTGAAACCTACCGGATTCTTGAAGATAAAAACCCATGAAGAGCAAACGTTTCCATTCTTCGTTTTTTTCAAAGTGGCTGGTGCCGATCTTGCTGATCATCCTGCTGCTCGGTCTGCTCGCCGTGCTGGTTATAGTGGGTATATCTGCTGTCGGCATCAAACTCGGTTATTAATCCCAAAGATCCATCTACAGGAGGTTGCATGCACTACATTCCCATCCTATCCACACTGGTGACATTTGCCTTTGCTGTTGCCGTTTTCCGCCGATACCTGCTCCATCACGGACCGAATCTTCTGCTCTGGACCATCGGTCTGCTCTGGTATGGAATAGGCACGTTGAGCGAGATTATCCTCGGCCTGACCTTCAACGGCGTGGTCTTGAAGCTGTGGTATCTGGGCGGCGCGATGCTGACCGCAGCCTGGCTGGGCCAGGGGACCATGCATCTGCTCGTTCGCCGGCATGGCCTCGCCTGGACCCTGACCGGAATCCTGGCTGGCGTCAGCGTGCTGGCAGGTTTCCTGGTCCTGAGTGCGCCGCTGACCTCCTCGGCCGGTGCCTACCAGGTGGCACAGCCGATCTCCTCCCAGTATCAGAACATCCTGACCCGCAGCGGGTTGACCATCGCCCTGACAATCCTGCTGAACATCTACGGCACCCTGGTCCTGGTCGGCGGGGCGATTTACTCGGCTTACATCTTCTGGCGCAAGCACGTACTGTTCAACCGCATGATCGGCAATATCCTGATCGCGGCCGGGGCGCTGGCCCCCGCGCTGGGCGGCTCATTTATCAAGATCGGCCTCCCGGATTTTCTCTACCTGACCGAGCTGGTCGGTGCCGTGTTGATGTATATCGGCTTCGTGCAGGCCACGATGGTTCCCTCCAGCGAACATGTTCCGGCTGCCTCCACCTGAGAGTTTTTTCAGCAGCAATAGTAAGGGAGCGATTCGAATCTCATTCTGCGCACATTTCTGCCAGACCGCCGCCTCGCCCGGAAGAATCAGCAGGCGGCGGTTCTGGTTTATAGTAACGTGGACAACCGAACTTTCCAGAAATCCCAGGATGCGTTCGTGTGAAGCTTTCAGACCTCTCAAGAACATTCTGATCACACCGGCGGGCAGAATGAATCGACGATGCCAGAATCCAAATCGGCTCTCCCGCGCGGCAGGTCGACAGCGTCACAAACGGCCAGGCTGGGTTTTTACTCCTTCGCCGGCGAGTGCCTCAGTTCGAGGACCATCTCATCGGTGGGTCGGAACCCCATGCGTATGTAGATCTGGCGTGCGGCGTCGAAAGCCAGCAGGCGGACCTCCATGACCCCATGCCCGGCAAGCCAGGCGATTGCTTCCCTGGTCAGCTGGGTGGCCATTCCTCGGCCGCGGTAGGCCGGCTCGGTGTACACATCCCCGATGAAGCCGTAGAAAGGAGTGGCAAAGTAGCGGTAAGGCAGGTCCGACTTAAGGAAGGCGCCGGCCGAGGCGACGATGCGGCCGCCCTCGCGCATGACAAAGTGCCGGGCCAGGCCCCGCCGGTAGAGGGAGCGATAATCGCGCTGGATGACCTCCCGCGCATCGCTGGCGAGCAGGTCGGCATGGCCGCCCTCCTGGAACATGGCCAGCTTCATCTCGACGATCCGAGCCAGATCGGCAGCCGTCGCAATTTCTATCATGGATTTTCCCATCGCATTCATCGCACCCTCCGATTTTAACCAGCTGCTTCGGACAAGGCCAGGATACAAGTATTATAATTTCTTCAGGCGCATTTCTCTCCCTGCTTTGCGCAATCCCGCTGATTTGACTGTGCGAATTCACCATTTTACGAATGAAGTGCATTGAAGGAGCTGGCATGAAAATTGGCGTTGTTTTTCCGCAAACAGAGATCGGTAACGACCCGGCTGCCATTCGCGATTACGCCCAGACCGCCGAGGGCCTTGGTTTTACCCACGTGCTGGTCTATGACCACGTGCTGGGCGCCAACCCGGATCGACCGGGTGGCTGGTCCGGCCCTTATACTTACAAGACATCTTTCCACGAAGTGTTTGTGTTGTTGGCTTACCTGGCCGGGATCACCCAGAGGCTCGGGCTGGTGACGGGTATCCTCATCCTGCCACAACGCCAGACGGCCCTGGTAGCCAAACAGGCCGCCTCGCTGGACGTACTCAGCGGCGGCAGGCTACGACTGGGCGTGGGGCTGGGATGGAATGAGGTCGAATATGCCGCCCTGAACGAAGACTTTCACGACCGCGGCAAACGCATGGAGGAACAGGTGGTACTGCTGCGCCGTTTATGGACCGATCCGCTGGTCGATTTCAAAGGGACCTGGCACACCATCCCGGATGCCGGCATTAACCCCCTGCCGGTCCAGCGGCCGATCCCGGTCTGGTTTGGTGGAAGCGCTGAAGCGGCGCTGCGCCGCATCGCCCGCCTGGCCGACGGTTGGATCACCCTTGGCCGCAGCCCCGCCGAAGCCAGACCTGCCCTAGACCTGCTCGACCGCTTCCTCGAGGAAGTCGGGCGCTCGCGCAGCGAAATCGGCCTGGAGTCGCGCCTCTCCTACGGCGCGGGCGATCCCAAAGCCTGGGAGACGGCCATGCGCGATTGGCAGACCGAAGGCGCCACTCATCTTTCGTTTAACACCATGGGCAGTGGGTTCAAAACCCCCCAGGAGCATATCCAGGCCATCCGGAAATTCGCGCAAGTTGCGCTCCCATAGGCAATCCAGCGGGATCCCAATGAACAACAGACCCCTCTCTTGTTCATTGGGATAAAATCCGCAAGTCCAGACCCGATAGAATTTGACCTTGCGACCATCGATGGATTTCACACCCCGGCGGACTCGAATCTCCGTTTTTGTCCTGAGAGGATCACCTCCCAAGTCATTTTTACGGGCTATGGAGAATCCAGCCATAAGGTTTGATAAGGTTCCAGCCTGTGCGCCGCTTTCAGGAGGGTGGGGGTTTGCACCCGCGAGGTGACATTCTGCAGACACAAGGCATGATGTGCGCCATCCGGAGAGTCGCGCAATACAGCAAACACCCCTCGACCCGCCTCTAAGATCTTTTGCCTTCCGTGCGGATGGAACGCCATTGAGTTGACGCGCTGGACAAGCAACTGACGATAGCGCCGGAAGACCTGCGCCCTGAGCGAAGCGGGATCAGCAAGTTGACGTTCCAGTTCGGCATGATCCAGCTTTTGGCGGTTGATGGAGCGGTTACGCCCCGAGGCTTGCACGCCTGCCATCCAATTGCGAGAACCGAACAGGCTGTGGAAATAAATGCCCGGCACGCCACGCAGGGAAAGCATGATGGCCTGGGCGGCCATGAAACGGTCAACCTGCAGGGTGGGTGGCTCGGGCCCGGAAGGATCCGAGAGGGCATCAAAATAGTTGATGTTCAACTCATACGGACTCTCCTGGCCGTCGATGTTGTGCTGGTACGAGATCAGGCCACCGTGCGCAAGCGCCTGCTCGACCAGCGCTTGGATCTCATCGGGAGATAAAATCCCACGGGCGGGATTCAACCCAATGCCGTCGTGTGAAGCGAGAAAGTTGAACCAGGTGGTCCGCTCAGAGGGCAGGGCGAGTCCGTCCGCCCATTTCGAGAGAACCGAGGCGTCACCCGTGCGGAAAGTATGCAGCAACAAGGGCGGGAGGGCGAAGTTGTACACGAGTTGAGCTTCGTTTCTTCCATCACCGAAGTACGAGAGGTTATCCGCGTGCGGGACATTGGTCTCGGTAATGATGCGAACATGCGGCGCGACTTCGTCGAGCACGGCACGCAGAAGCTGAATGACGGTATGCGTCTGCGGCAGGTGGATACAGCTTGTGCCGATTTCCTTCCACAGATAGGCGATCGCGTCGAGGCGAATGAATTGCGCACCGCGTTTGGCGTACATCAGCAGTATGTCAATAACTTCCAGCAAGACATCGGGGTTGTGGTAATCCAGGTCCGCCTGGTCGATGCTGAAAGTCGTCCAGACACGGCGTGGACCGGATGCGGTATGATATTCGGTGAGCAACGGCAGGGCGCGCGGACGCACGACCCTGGATAAATCCGGCTCGCCTTCCACGGTCAGGAAGTAATTACGGTACGGCGCTTCATCACGCAAAAAGGATTGAAACCACTTCCCTTGAACCGAGGCATGATTGATAACCCCATCCACCATCAGCCGGAAGGACTGTCCCAGGCGTTCCACAGCGGGCCAATCGCCGAGAGCCGGATCAACGCGACGGTGATCCTTGACCGAAAAGCCATCATCCGAGGACGACGGAAAAAACGGCAAAATGTGAATCCCGCTGACCACACCCTGCAGGTGGATTTCGCAAAATTCGGTCAGGGTTTGAAGGTGCGGCTGGCCACTCGTACGCACTTGATCGGCATAAGTGATCAGGATCGAGTCGCGCTCGGATAAAGAGGCGTCCGGGGGAACTGGAATCTGTCCGCGGTAACGTTCTACCAAGTTTTGCAGGCGCGATTCGAGGCGCGCAGTAACTTCCGCACCATAAAGACGGGTCAGATATGTGGTATAAAAAGTGGTCATCCTGTACCTGATTGTACCGGATGTTGATTTATGATAAGGTAAGATACAAACGCCCCTATCATTGAAGTCACCAACACCCCATTATGCTGATTTTAATCATCCTGCGGCGATCGGGCAACCATCTAAATCAGGAAGCCCCCCTTACGCAGCCAGGGGATGACCTCGACAAAACCTTTACGGGTAGAATGACACCGGGGGAGTAACCATCTCCAAAAGGAGGCGACCTATGAAACCATCACGGCGTATCGGATTTATTTCCACTCGCTTTGCAGGCACCGACGGGGTCTCGCTCGAAACTGCTAAGTGGGCCACTGTCCTGCAGCGACTAGGACACGAGTGTTTCTACTTCTGCGGCGAATGCGATCGCCCCAAAGAAAAAAGTTACCTGGTTGCCGAAGCCTTCTATCGTCACCCAACCATCGACGCCATCAACCAGGTGGTGTACGCCGGCACATGGGGAAGCCTGCACACGCGCCACGAGACGCATCCCGAATTTGAGGAACTGCAACAGGATTTCTTCTCGGTGTACATTCGTCCTGCCCGCGTCGCCAAACAAGTACAGGAATTGAAGGATTATTTCAAAGAGCATCTCTACAAATTCGCACACCGGTTTCGCGTCGAGGCGCTCGTTGTCGAAAACGCTCTCACCATTCCACTCAATCTGCCTCTCGGACTGGCACTGACCGAGTTCATCGCCGAGACAGGCTACCCCGTCATTGCGCACCACCACGATTTTTACTGGGAACGCCAGCGCTTTGTGAACAACTCCGTGCGGGATTACCTCGGCGCCGCTTTTCCACCCAGCCTGCCGTCCATTCGCCATGTGGTGATCAACTCGGTCCAGGCTCACCAGCTCGCCTCCCGCATCGGCGCGGCCGCGATCATCATTCCCAATGTGATGGATTTTGACTCTCCGCCTCCTCCGGTGGATGACTACGCCCGCTCAGCTCGTGAAGACCTCGGGATGGCCCCCGGCCAGTTTTTGATTCTCCAGCCGACCAGGATCATCCAGCGGAAAGGCATCGAGCATGCCATCGAGTTGACACGCCGTCTTGGACTGCCTGCCAAGCTGGTCATCTCCCACGCAGTGGGTGACGAAGGCACCGACTATGAAAAACGCGTGCGCGAGTTCGCCGCCCTCCTGGATGTCACCGTCAACTTCGAGTCTGCCATCGTAAGCGCGGCCCGAGGCCTTACACCAGATGGAAGGAAAATCTACAGCCTGGGAGACATCTATCCCCAAGCCGATCTGGTCACCTATCCATCCGCCAGTGAGGGATTTGGCAATGCCTTTCTTGAGGCCATCTACTACAAACGACCGCTGGTTGTGAACAATTATTCCATCTACGAAGCGGATATCAAACCCAAAGGATTCAAGGTGGTTGAATTCGACGGCTTTATCAGCGATACGACATTGGAACATGCCCGCCACCTGCTCTCGCACCCGCAGGAAGCTGCTCAATATACCGAATATAACTATCAACTGGCGCGCCGCTATTACTCGTTCAGCATGCTGGAGCGCCGCCTGGGTTTTCTGCTTTCCGATTGTTTTGGAGAAAGTGTATGAGGATTGCACTGCTGCATTACTCATCGCCCCCCATCGTGGGCGGCGTGGAAAGCGTACTGGCGAACCATGCCCGCTTGATGACGAAAAACGGCCACGCCGTCACCATCCTGGTGGGACGCGGCCGTACCTTCGACGAGCGCATTCCTGTGCACCTTCTGCCGCGATTGGATTCGCGCCATCCGGAGGTCTTGCATGTAAAAAAGATGCTCGACAGCGGGAAATACACCCCCGCATTCGACAGCCTGCGTGGACAAATCGAGAAAGAACTGCTGGCTGCCTTGCAGGATTGTGACATCTTGATCGCACACAACGTCGCCTCCCTGCACAAAAACCTCCCTCTGACAGCTGCACTTCATTCTGCCTACAATATGCCCGGCTTCCCGCACCTGATCCTGTGGCACCACGATCTGGCCTGGACCACCCCCCGCTACCGCCACGAAATGTACGACGGCTATCCCTGGGATTTGCTCCGCTCGCCCTGGGATGGCGCCGTCCACGTGACCGTCTCGGCGTTGCGCCGCCGGGAGCTGGGCAACCTGCTCGGCATCCCGCCGGAGTCCATCCGCGTCATTCCCAATGGGGTGGACCTGAATGCCTTCTTCAAACTCGAACCACAGACCGTCCAGTTAATGGAGCAGCTGAAGCTCTCCGAAGCGAACCCTTTGTTCCTTCTGCCCGTACGCCTCACCCCGCGCAAGAACATCGAAATGGCCTTGCACATCCTGGCCAAATTAAGGAATAGATTTCCCCAAGCGAGGCTTTTGGTCACAGGGCCGGAAGGGCCGCACAACCCCGCCAACGCGGCCTACAAGCAAAAACTGCTTAACCTCCGTGGAGAATTGAACTTGCAGGGCGCAGCACACTTCCTGGCCGAAGTGACCACCGAGTTCCTGCCTGATGCAGTGATTGTCGATTTTTATCGGCTGGCCGACGCCTTGATATTTCCCAGCCACGAAGAGGGTTTTGGCATTCCCATCATCGAGGCTGCCTTCAGCTCCCTGCCGGTTTTCTGCGCCGACATTCCCGTCCTGCGTGAACTGGGCGGCGAGGACGTCAGTTATTTTGGCCTCCATGCCGATCCGGGATCCATCGCGGAACAAATCGCAGACAGGCTAAGGAGCGAGGCCACGGCACGCTGGGCTCGCCGCGCCAAACATAGCTTCACATGGGATTCGATTTATGCCTTGCATATTGACCCGTTGATTCAGGAGGTCATGACATGAGCAAACCTTTGCGAAAAATTAAAATCGCGCTCGTCCCCATCGGAACCGGAATGGCCGGACAGACCGCACTCGCTATTGCCCATGCCATCGCCGAGGAGGTTGTCCTGGTTGGCGTCGTCCCAATTACGCCAGGAGAATCCATCAGCGCGGGCGCGCAGACCGCGCGGCTGGTGCGCAAGCGAGGGCTCTCCCTGAGTGATGCTAATACGCGTTTCAAGGCCACCGTGATCGTATCCGAAACGCCGTGGAAAGACCTGCAGGACGCCATCTCTTACGAGAGTCCCGATCTCTTCATCGTCGAGTGGAAAGATGGGCAACTGACATGCGGCGTCCCCGTTTCAGATGTCCTCTCCAATTCGCTCTGCAACGTCGCCGTCGTGCGCGGCACAACCCCCCTCAAATTGGATCGAACCCTGATCGCAGTACGCGGCGGGCCGTATGCCGAATTGGCGCTCCAGGCGGGCATGAGCCTGCATCCAGCCCAGCTGGACGTGCTGCACCTAGCGCTGAGGGGCGCGGAAAACGACGCCCCCTTCAAAGGGTTGAAGCACATCCTGCGCGAGATCCCCGAAGTCAAATTGCACTCGATCACAACGGACGATGCTGCTCAGGCTATCTTCGAACAATCCGGACATTATGACATGGTCGTCCTGGGCGCGACTGCCAGCAAGAGCATGGGCGGTTCATCCATCGGTCCCGTAGCGGAGAGAATGTTGCGCGAAGCACGGTCCGCCGTGTTGGTGGTAAAAACCCGCCGACCCATCTCAGAGGACATGCTCGACGAAAGTGCCGGCGCGCAGGCCATCTCCATCCTGGTCGATAAATGGTTTGCCGAAAACACCTTCCATGCTGACGAGTTCTCGGATCTGAAACAGCTCATGATCCTAAAGGAAAAACAAGGAACAACCATCAGCCTGGCCCTGCCTGCCTTGAATGAGGAGGAAACGGTCGGCAAGGTCATTACAACAGTCAAAAAGGCGCTGATGGATGACGTGCCTCTGCTGGATGAAATTGTGCTGATCGACTCCGACTCCACCGACCGGACACGCCAGATCGCAGAGGGCCTCGGCATCCCCACCTATATCCATCAAAAATTGTTACCGGAGTTGGGGGCGCGGACCGGCAAAGGTGAAGCGTTGTGGAAAAGCCTGCTGGTCACGAAAGGCGACATCGTGGCCTGGATCGATACGGATATCATCAACATTCACCCGCGCTTTGTCTATGGAATTATCGGTCCGCTATTGCTCAACCGCAACATCCAGCTCGCAAAAGGATTTTACCGTCGCCCGATCAGGATGGGTAGAAAATTTCAGGCGAGCGGTGGCGGGCGCGTCACCGAGCTCGCCGCGCGGCCGTTATTGAACCTCTTCTATCCAGAACTCTCGGGTGTCGTCCAGCCGCTCTCGGGGGAATATGCCGGCCGCCGTGAGGCTCTCGATCAAGCAGTTTTCTTCTCCGGCTACGGGGTGGAAACGGGTTTATTGATCGATATATTTGAACGATTCGGATTACGCTCCATCGCGCAAGTGGATTTGCTGGAACGCATCCATCGTAATCAGGGCCTGGAAGCGCTTAGCAAAATGTCATTCGCCATTATCCAGACCGTGCTCCGCAAAATCGAAAACCGTTACGAGCGCACCATCGTCGAGGATGTCAACAAGACCATGAAGTTGATCCGCCATTCCCAGGATGGATATTACCTGACCGTGGAGGAGATCGCCGAGCGCGAGCGCCCACCGATGATCAGTCTGCCTGCCTACCTAGAGCGTGGCAAACATTGACAAGATTCCGCCTCGTTCGCCACGCCTAACCGACTGGAACCTCGAGAGGCGTTATCAGGACCAAAGCGATATACCGCTTTGAGACCTATGGTGTGGGATTCAAACTTGCCCACTGCTGATGTTACGGAAACCTTCAAGTGTGATCATCGATAACTTCAACCCCACATCGTCAATACCAGTCCGACCAAGAAAAGCACACTGTAAGCTAGTGCAAGTTGGCCTGTACCGGCCAGTGCCGCATTTAACGTCTTTCCCGTACGATTGAAAACGACGTAAGTCAACTTCCACGCCAGCGGGAATGTCATCCAGGCCAGCAGCGACCACCAGGGAAGCACCCCGAAGGCACACAACAAGGGCAAGCATAGGAATGCCATCAACATGCAGAAGAGGTACTCACCTTTTGCAAAACGCTCACCGAGCATCACCGCAAGCGTATGTTTACCGGCCAGACGATCCGTCTCCAGGTCGCGCAGGTTGTTAACCACCAGAATGCCGACAATGATCAGACCAATCGGCAAAGACATCCACCACGCTGCTTGGCTGACTTTACCGGCTTGCACGAAGTAAGTTCCTGCCACCGAAGCCAGCCCGAAGAACAGGAATACAAACAGGTCGCCCAGACCGTAATACCCCAGTGGGAACGGTCCGGCCGTGTAGGCGATAGCAGAGAAAATCGCTGCCAAACCGACGAGCGCCACCACCCACCCCGCTTCGAACGACAGGTATAGACCCAAAAGCGCGGCAAGAGCGAATGTGATCCACATTCCTCCCTTGACCTGGTCGGGTGTAAGCAGCCTGGCTTGGGTTGCGCGCAGCGGTCCATGGCGCAGACCGGTATCTGCTCCGCGCTCGTAATCGAAAACGTCGTTCGCAAGATTGCTGCCAATCTGGAGCAGCAGCGCGACCAAGAGTGCGGTCAGAGCCAGGAGCGGACGAAATGTATGGTCGTAAAGCGCGAGAGCGCTTCCGGCAACCACACCAGCTGCGGCAGCCGGCAGCGTCCGAGGGCGAATCGCCAGCCACCAGATTTGGAACCGGCCTGGATTTGTCATTTCGGAAGCCACAGCAATACCCATCGAACAAGAATTCCACAATTATAATCCAGGCATAAAAGGAGTCCCGTGAGTCAGTTATCCGGCGACGAAAGGGCCAGTTACGTTCACGGCGTTTTCAGCCGTATTGCCAAGCGCTACAATCTAATGAACCGGCTGATGACCGCCGGACAGGACATTCGCTGGCGCAGAGAGACCATCCGGCGAGCCAGGCTGACCCCCGGCGCCCACCTCCTGGATATTGGAACAGGTACCGGCGACCTGGCGCGCGAAGCGCTTCGACAGCATCCCGACATCGTCGTAGTCGCCGCTGATTTCAACCTCGCCATGATGCTTGTCGAACAAAAATCCAGCCCCCTGCCCTGGACTAATACTGACGCCCTGCACCTGCCCTTCCCGGACAAATCCTTCGATGCCATCGTCTCCGGGTTCCTGATGCGCAATGTAGGCGACCTGACCGTTGCACTAAAAGAGCAATTTCGCATCCTTAAAGAGGGCGGGCGCATGGTCATCCTGGAGACCACCCGCCCACGGACCAGCGTCTTTACACCCTTCATCTGGATCCATATGCACCTCGTCATCCCGTTGATCGGCGGCCTGGTATCCGGCGACCGCGGAGCCTACCGTTATTTGCCCGCCTCGAGCGAATCCTTTTTATACGCCGAAGACCTGGCCGACAAGATGTCCTCCATCGGGTTCTGCAACGTCGGATATCGCCGTTTGATGCTTGGAACGATCGCGATCCATTGGGGGGAGAAAGATCAATCGTCTAGCTGAAAATCATCTTGAGCAGGCATAATTACTCGGGTTGGCGCAAGTTGCCTTACAACAACCTTTTTACGATGTGATTTTTCGGCAAAAAAATAGCCGAAAACTCTATGAGGTAGATAATCAATTACTGCTGACCCAAATAATATTTGACCCAACCCACAAACAGAAGGCCGGGAGATGGAGAATGTTGATCCACGAATTCCATCTCTAATCCCTCATCACTCCTTCTGTAGCAGTTGTTTCGCATAATCCAGGGCTGCCTCGATGATCTGTTGGATGCGTGGAACCATACTGGACGGGTCTGGATGTAATCCCTCGACCAGCAGGGCGCTGGCATAAATCTGCTCGATAACGAGTATCTGCAACACAAAGCCGACCTCAAGCTTCAGCAGGTTCTTCAGGATTAGGTGGGCGGGGTTCAACTCCAGTTTCTTTTTTGGAAGCTCGACCTCCTTGCCAAGGTACTTGTAGACGCGCTGCAATTCCGGGTTAAGCGCCCAAATAGGATAAAAATGCGGAGAAGATCCCCGATGACGATTTCAAAGCGCTGGTGGAACGCTTCAAGCAGGTGCTTGGCGAACGCGTTGCCGATGTCCGTGCCATAGTAGAAGATCCCCAAATTCTGAAGTTTGCGCACAAGAGCGTTGCAATTTATTGATTTAAAAAATATAGATGCATAACCTGTCAAAGCCTTGAGAGTTATCGGACATCAACCGGATTGCCTGCTATTGGGACGTTTAAACAAAAAACCTGCCTTCTGGCAGGTCTGTGTGGAATAAATTTCCGCTATAAGGGGTCAAGTTGTGAATGTGTGAGCGCGGAGAGGCTCGAACTCTCAACCAATGGCTTAAAAGCACGAGCCGGCGCTACCATTTCTCCCAACCAATGTCCTGCCATTTTCGCCGAATCCATTGGTTGAGTCAACACTCAAGTACACTGGAATTCTTAAAAATGACGGAGTCAACAGTTTCGGGGAAACCTGTCAACACCGGCTGATGGAAGTATACCAGTATCGTTATCACTCTAATGTATCTATCAAGAAGAAGCCAGCGAAATCCTTAGGCGATTTGCTTTCATGGTCGGCGTCACCAGAGTGCCGTTCGGTGTGCTTTCTTCCTTACCGCCGTTTACAGACTTGACCGTTTTGATCCCTACCAGTAAAAGTCTCCATGGTTTAGACGCACCCTGCCGCACCACGGTCAATGTTCCGTCTTTACGCTTCAACTCAAATTTCATGTCGATATCCCCTTTTACCGATGGGATAACCAATGAGACATGTTTTCCTTCCTCTAGTTCATACACGTGTAAAGTGACACCCTCACCGTAATCATAATCAGGTCGATCCTGCTGGTTCCCGACGGCAATGACGGAATTGGGTCGAACCATCAAAGGAAGGCTCATAAAATCATGCGTCTCACGCACCCAGCCCGGTCCGGTGATAGTTTCCCCGGTGAAGTAATTCGTCCAACGTCCCGTTGGAAGATAATAGGAGACAGTATTATCGTCCGAAAAGACCGGTGCAACCAGAAGGGACTCACCCAACATGTATTGATGATCCAGATAATTACACGTCGGATCGTCAGGGAACTCCAGTATCATGGCCCGCATCAATGGAGTTCCCTTATCCCTGGCCTCAAGTGCGCGAGCAAACAAATATGGCATCAGACTGCTCTTCAGCTTAGTAAACTTCCGTAACACGTCGACAGCTTCCTCATCGAACAACCATGGGACACGGTACGATTGATCACCGTGGAGGCGGCTGTGGGAAGAAAGTAAACCGAAGGCGATCCAGCGCTTATACACAGCCGCCGATGGGGTACCCTCAAAGCCGCCAATATCGTGGCTCCAGAATCCAAAACCAGACAAGCCAAGGGACAATCCCCCTCGCAGGCTTTCCGCCATCGACTCAAAGGTCGATTCACAATCTCCACCCCAATGCACGGGAAAGCGCTGACCTCCGGCGGTAGCCGATCGCGCAAAGAGGACTGCTTCGCCATCGCCGCGTTTCTCCTGTAATACCTCAAAGACTGTTTTGTTATACAGATAGCTGTAATAGTTGTGCATTTTGGCGGGATCAGAGCCGTCCCAGTAGACGACATTGATAGGTATGCGTTCTCCAAAATCGGATTTGAAACAATCCACTCCCATGTCAATCAGCGCACGCAGCTTGTCGCCATACCATTGCCGGGCTGCGGGGTTTGTGAAATCCACGATCCCCATACCTGCTTGCCATTTATCTGTTTGCCAGACGTCACCGTTCGGTTTTTTTAGGAGATATCCATTTTGCATCCCTTCTGTGAAGAGAGGTGATTGTTGGCCGATGTAAGGGTTGATCCAGAGACAGATGTGCAAACCACGAGCCTTAAGCCGCTTGAGCATTTCCTCCGGCTCAGGAAACCTGCGTTCATCCCATTCGAAATTGCACCATTGATACTCTTTCATCCAAAAACAATCGAAATGGAATACATGCAAGGGTAAATCACGGTCTGCCATCCCCTGGATAAAACTCGTCACCGTATCTTCATCATACGATGTGGTGAAGGATGTCGAGAGCCATAATCCAAACGACCATGGAGGTGGCAATGCCGGACGTCCTGTCAAAGCCGTGTATTTTTCGAGGATATCTTTTGGGGTAGGGCCAAAAATCACATAGTACTCAAGGGACTGACTGGCGACACTGAATTGAACTCGTGTAACTTTCTCGGAGGCCACCTCAAACGAAACACGTTCAGGGTGATTAACGAAGACGCCATAGCCTCGATTCGTCATATAAAAGGGGACATTCTTATAGGCTTGCTCACTGCTTGTACCGCCATCCTGGTTCCAGATATCTACTGCCTGACCATTTTTAATGAAGGCAGTAAAATGCTCGCCAAGGCCATAGACATTTTCTCCGACCCCCAGTGAAAGCTGCTCATGCATGTAATGGCCATCACCATCTGTCTCGATAATACCCATGCCCCGAGGCCCGCTCATCGTAATGATCTTGTTGTCAGCCACGTATTCAACGCGCCAGGGACGTTCATGAGGGACGCGCACGGACAACCGCCCACTTGTGAGAATCGTCGCTTTGTCATCATGTTGAATGTCTACACATGCCGGGGCATGCTCAATCAGGTCAAATCTTGGTAGTCTAGGTTGTTCTCCGGAAAAATGGGTGAGCTTCACGCGTATGACATCTGAGATCGGTGAAGAGAATTGGATGGTCAGCAATGTCCCATCGTGAGTCTCGCCTCGTTGTGTTATGCGCGTGGTGGGAGCATAAACCGTGAACGAATCATGGGCGACATCGACTTCATATACTTGTGCCGGATGAAACGCCTTTACGTCCTTTGGTATCGACCAGTAACCGTCTGTAAACTTCATGAATTCTATGTGGCGAGAACCGCTTGCTGAAGCAGGTGGTAAAAACCGCCATCTCCTTTCTAAATCACTGTGCAAAAATAATGATAAGGCGCTGTGCTTGTAGAATAATAGTTTTACAGCGCCTAATCAACAGAGCCAGTGAGATTGCAGGCCAGATTCGTTGCCCGCGAAAAATTCTCAATGCCCATGATTAACCCGCAATTCATTTTGGCCTCTGCCAACGGGTGATGCTCGACTCAATTCAGAACGTGCGCCTCGGGGGAGGACCTGCTCGCTGGCTGAGCCTGGGTTACAGGTGAGACAGGCAGGCAATCTCACAGGCACATCCCTTGTCGACCCGAGAGTCTCTCTCGAGTGAAACACCCGAGATCCCGCCCATAAAAAGCCGAGCAACAAGCTTATTTAATGCCTCCCGCGGTTATTCCTCGGGTGAGTGTCCGCTGGAAGATCAGGAAGAAAATAATGCAAGGAAGGATCCCCAGCAGTCCGGATGCGCTTTGCGCAGTGATATTCATTCCGTATTGTCCCTGATTGATGGCCAGGGCAAGTGGAACTGTTTGGCTTGCATTCGATGGCAGGAGGATTAAGGGTAGGAAGAATTCATTCCATGTCCAAATGAAGAAGAACACAAACAACACGGATAGTGTCGGTATACTCAGCGGCGCGACGAGGTACACCAGCAATTTCAGCTTACTACACCCGTCCATTAGAGCTGCTTCGATGATTTCGCGAGGGAATGTGCTAAACACCGACGATAACAGGTATGTGCCGAAAGCGCTTTGAATCACCATAAAGACCAAGATAACAGACAATGTTTTATCATACAGGTGAAAGAACTTGGCAAAATAGTAAAGAGGATAGGCCAGTGCTTCTTGAGGGAGAAAGTTGGCCATGAGAAAGAACACCAGGATCCAAATTCTTCCTCTTACTTTTCCCAATCCCAGGGCGAATGCATTTAACAGCGACAATAGAACAGCCAGCACCGCTACACTGAGGCTGATAATGGTGCTATTTTTCAATGGCTGCGTAAAATTGACTCGGACCCAAAAATCTTTAAGACTTGTAAAGTTTAAACCGTGAGGTAGGCTGAGTGGACCATACCGGGCAAATTCGGCTTCGGTTTTCACGGAGTTCATCGCGACCATAATAAACGGCATCAGCATGAGCAGGAGAAATACGGACAGAACGATCAACGTAATCCATTTCACCACACCGTTCTTGGGTCGATATTTTCTATCAATCATCAGATGAGCAGCCATCAGACGCTCTCCGCATTTTCTTGCCGCGATTGTATATTAATGAAGAGAATGGTCAGAAGAACAATAATAACAGCCATGGCCAAGGAAACAGTAGATCCATAGCCTACCTGTTGAGTTTCAAAGAATTGCTTGTATGCATAATAGGATGGAACTGAGGTGGCGTTCCCCGGGCCGCCGCCTGTTAAAACGTAAACCTGACCAAATATTTTTAGCGTATAAATCGTGGTTGTCAGAATCACGACCAATATTTCTGGCCGGATCAGATGGATCGTGATGTAATAGAACTTTTGGAACCAGGAGGCCCCATCGATGGAGGCAGCCTCTAATAATTCGGGTTCAACTCTCTGCAAGGCTGCCATGAAGATCACAACCGGGTAACCAATCTGGAACCAGACCATCACGACCATGACCGCCAGCAGGGCAGTGGAAGGATCCCCCAACCAATCATGAGCTAATGACGAGAGTCCTATCGCCTTGAGTATATAATTCACCACCCCCCAATCTGGCTGCAGAATCCATGCCCATACGATGCCAATGACCGCCGAAGGTAAGATCTGGGGTAAGTAGAAACCCGCTCGGAAAAAGCTTGAAACCCTTTGGCCGAAGTTATTCGCGATGTAATCAAAGAGAAATGTTGCCAGCAACAACCCGACAATGACCGGGATAACCGTCATGGCAATGAGCAAAATCAGGTTGTTCCTAAACGAAAGCCAAAAAACGGAATCACCGATCAGTCTCTGATAGTTGCTTAAACCGATCCAAACCGGAGCTCGTACTCCCGACCACTTGGTAAAGCTAATTCCAAGGTTGACCAGGAAAGGAATGATGATAATGACCAGGAATGCGATAATTCCGGGGATTAAAAATACACCATAACCCTTATAGATGGATGAGGTTTTGTGTTTCATTCTATTCTTACTCTCACCGTTTCTAAGGCAGTGCTCTTGGTCAAGGGCACTGCCTTAGATTTTAATCTATAAGCCGCGGCGTTTTACTTTTTTACGACTGCGTTGTAAGGAGCCGCAATCTCGTCCAGGAACTGAGACGGTGTCTTGGTTCCATTCATCAGTTCCTGGGTGGCCGAGACCAGGTCGGCGTAGTAGCCAGGTACGGGCCAATCAGGATAGTACCCGATCCCGTCCGAGGCAACCAGCTGTGCGAATAGCTTATTGAATTGTTGTGTTTGCGGGTCGGTGATCTGAGAGGTATCGGCATTGATCGGGAGACCGCCAGCATTACCCATCAGAGTCTGAATTGGCTTGCTCAGGGTAATATCAATGAAATCATAGGCCAGATCTTTGTTCTTTGAACCAGCAGGAATAGCCCATAGGTTACCACCGGAGCCTGGGCTGATCTGATTGCCTGGCCAGAGTTCCTCGCTCCAAGTGAAGGGTAATTTGGCGGTTTGGAAACCGCCAAACAGCCAACTGCCTCCCATGAGCATGGGGTTTTTGCCGGCTTCGAAGTCATTTTGCATATCCTGGGCCTTCATATTGACAGCATTCTTGCTGATATACCCTTTCTGGACCCAGGTGACCATCTCGGTGGCTCCGTAGGTGAACTCCGGCCCATGAAAATCGATGCCTTTGAGGAGCTGGTAATTCGTGACGAAGTCGCGGTTAGCCTTGCTAAGAGCCAGCATATAGAAGATCTGTTGAGCTGGATACTCAGCGCCAGCCGTGGCGAAGGGGGTAATGCCTTTCGCAACAAAAGCATCGGCCGCTGCATAAAGCTCATCCGCTGTGGTGGGCACCTTGATCCCATACTTGGTGAACATGTCTTGATTGTAGTAGAGCATGACAAACTCACCATAATCGGTGACCCCATACAGGTTGCCGCTGCCCATGATGCCAGTTGTCGGATCGTAAAGGCAGGTAGTCTGAATGCTGGGGGAAAGGATCTTATCCCAACCGCGCTTGGTGGCTTCAGTGGTCATGTCTGTGAGCAAGCCGTCGACAGCAAAAGTGCCGGCGTTGGCTGCACCTTTGTTGATCTCAATGAGATCCGGTGCGCTGCTCGAGTTCAGGACCATTTGGGCGGTTTTTTGAAGCTGCTCGAAGGTATGCAGTTCAAAATGGATCGTGACTCCCGGGTGCGTTGCCAGGAATTGTTGCTGAGCTGCTGCCCAGGCTTTTCCCAAGGAACCGTCAGGTGGTTCATAGTACCACAGATCGAGAACACGCGGCTGTGGCGTTGCTGAAGGGGCTTGGGTTGCCACGGGGGCTTGTGTTGCCGTAGCAGCAGGGGGTTGCGTTGCAGTCGCAGGGGCCGGTGTAGCTGACTGGCAAGCAGCCATTCCTAATATCATAGCGCCTGTCAGTACAAGGGACACCAGTTTAAATATTTTTGTAACCATCTCATTCTCCTTTACTTAGTTGGTAGAGAAAATGCGTCCAAGCTTTCTGAAATTGGACATGAATTTGAAAGCCCGGTATTTATTGTTCCAGGATATTCACCTCCTTTTCATAAGGACGCTTTCTCGAAGAATGGTTAATAGGTTTTTCAGGCGAGCAATATAACTGGGAACGACCCGAAAATATACACTTTGCCTGTGAGCAACCCTGCTGGATACACATTTAAGTTGTAATTTGTTATCGTGTATAATAAAAAAGCAGAGTTACTCGATCAAGCCCGGAAAGATCCTGTTAGGGTTGTTCAGAGTGCTTTGCTGACCGAGGAGATACTGACTCACTTAGCCGTAGGCAGTATCTCCTTCCTTAATTTCTCTTCGAGAAGACTCCTTTTTCTAAGAAGCAGAGAGATCTAGGTAGCAGAAGAAAACCAGGTATTGGGAATTTCACCCTCCTTCAGGTTTATGAGGCTTCCTTTTGGATTTATCCAGGCTTCGGAGACATGGGCCAGTACTGCCACGTATCATGAGGCGGCACGGCACCAGTTTCTGAAGGGTTCCTTGATCTTCTCCTTCCAGTTGTTGGATTAATAACTCAACGCCTAAGCGGCCTAACTCAGCAGCCGGTGTATCGGAGGTTGTCAAAGGGGGCGTCATCAACTCGGCCACTCGCGCTGAGCTGACGATGAGGACCAAGGAAAAATCATCCGGAATGCGCCAACCTCGGTCGGCAATAGCTTGCATAATGCCGGGAATAGCACGCTCATTCATCGTGATCAGTGCTGTTAGATCTGGACGCTCGGCTAATAAATCATTGAATGCCTCATACCCAGCCTGGGGGGCTGACCGACAGAACCGGGCGATACCTTTCAATCCTGCAGTTTGCATTGCCTTCGTGAATTCTGCTTCGGTTCGAACGACCGGGCCATACCCCGCATCAAATGCTGATTGAGATTGGTTCAGAAAAGAGATATGTTTGTGTCCCAATCCGGCTAAATAGTTGACTACTTCTTGTGTTGTTCGCTCAAAATCGATGTCAGCATAACCAATACCATTTGTATCCGCACATCGTCCGATCATACTGAATGGAAAACCGATCTCGCGCAATAAGTTGATGCGTTCATCATTCAAGCGTACTTCCATAACAATCACGCCATCTACCAAACCCTGTTGTGTAAATTGTCGTAGTTCATTGGGATCGTGCATTTCGGACGGCCACAGCATGATGTTGTAGTCGCTCTCTCTGGCTGCGTCTGCTGCGCCTGTGACAAACTCAAGTTCAGTGATACCCAGGCCCCGTTCTGAAGCAGGAAAGAGGAGAGCGATAATTCTACTTCGTTTGCTGGCCAGCCCGCGTGCGAGTGCATGTGGCCGATATCCCAGTTCATTCATCGCCGCGAAGATTCGCTGGCGAGTTTCATCAGAAATAGGGCGCGTGCCGTTCAGAGCATAGGACACTGTGCTGAGAGCAACGTTAGCGCGCTTGGCCACATCGAGCATGGTTGGCAAAGAACACCTTATGTAACCAAATGTTATGAATTGTTCGCTATGGTGTCGAAGCGCATAGTCGAAGCGCTTCGACACCATATTAGCACGAGAAAAACTGCTTGTCAACTATTAACTCGCCAGTGGTTACAGTAATAAAAATCCATAGAATAAGGGGTTGCAAAAAGAGAGAGTTCCAATCAATATTGTAGTTAGCCACAACAACAAAGAAAGGAACTCTCAGATGACAGCCGAAGCCGTCAGTA
>JBEKFY010000011.1:0-95924 GCA_050013095.1 Anaerolineales bacterium
CTGGAGTTGGCATTGTGGGGGGCAAGCAGGACATTGTCCATCTTGCGCAGCGGGCTGTTGAGCGGAAGCGGCTCTACCTCGAACACATCCAGCGCCGCGCCCGCAATTGTACCTTCTTTCAAGGCTGCCACCAGCGAGGTCTCCTCGATCACCTGGCCGCGAGCGGTGTTGATGAGGATTGCGCTGGGCCGCATGCGCTTCAAGGCCCGGGCGTCCATCAGGTGGAAACTGGTCGGGTTCAGATCACAGTTCAGGGAAACAAAATCCGCACGCGCGAGCAGCTCATCCAGTGTGACCATCTCCAGCTCAGTCTCTGCCAGGAAGGCGGGATCGATCTCGAGAATATCGTTGCCATATATTTTCATGCCGAAAGCCCGCGCCCGGCGTACGACGGTCTTGCCGATGGCGCCGATGCCGACCACACCCAGGGCACACTCGCTTAAGGATCTGCCGGGCAGCTTTTCCCACCGGCCTGCCTGCATGCCTTGATGCATCCACGGCTGGCGGCGGGCGAAGGCCAGGAGGTAGCCCATGACGGTATCGGTGACCGGCAGGGTGAAAGCGTTCGGGGTACGATAGATTTTGATCCCCAGCCTTTCCGCGCTCTCTCGGTCGATTGAGTCGATCCCGGTTCCCCACTTGGAGATCACTTTCAGCCGCGGGGCACAGGCCTGGAGGACGCGCGCGGTGTACTGATCGTCACCGCAGAGGGTGCCGTCGAACTGCCCGGCGAACTGGAGCAATTCGGCCTCTTCAAGCCGTTCTTGGACCTCGGGCGTGATCAGATCCAGCCCGTAACCTGCGAGCATGGGACGCAGACGCTCGAGAAGAGGCAAGAGGTAGGGAGCGGAGAGAAGGATGGTGGGCATATGGCAACCTAGTGAGCCTGGCAAGGATTGGAAACTTTTGAGGTGTTGAAGGTGTGTGGCACAGGAGAATCATAGCTGATAGCATCCAGTAGCGGATGATCGACGCCAAGAGGAGCATGCAGGACGATCCGGAAGGTATTGGCTGGCGAGATGCCCGGGTAAAGCGCTTTGTCTTGCCCGGACAGGTAGGCAGCGAAGAAAAGGAGACGCCAGGGAACGAACGGGTATTTTTTCACGATCCTTCCGTCCATGAGGTGAGATGCAGTTCTGGATGGGTCAGGGCTGGATGATCATCAGGCTGTAGAGAAAACCGTGGGGCAGGGTGGGCAATACCGGTGAGGCGACTGGTTTCAGAGCGTATGCCTGCCCTTTCAAGGTAACCATCTCCCGCCGGACGAGACGACCGTTCTCGGCCTGGATCAGAATGACCTGCTGGGGGTCGAACTTGCCCGGGGAACCCGATACGAACATCGTGCCATCGGTTACTTGGAACTGGCCGTCCGCACCGACGAGCGATTTTTGCCAGCCGTCCGGCAATCTACTGACAAACGGGACGGTTTTTATCCCTTGCGGAAAGGTGTAGATCTGAGAGAGGACACGAGACAGATTCCAGGTGTTGGCGCCTATCTGGAGCGTGTCATGGAGGGCAGCCGGGTCGACCAAGATTGCGGTTCCATCCCCAGCGTCAGGGATGAGAGGCTGCAGCTCGGTCCAGAAGTTCTGCTGGTACTGCCATGCATTGACGTAATCCCGTTGAATGACGAAGCCGTACCCGGCCATGCATGCCAGTTCCAGGGCGATGAGCCCGTTCACCAGTTTGCGCCATTTGCTTCCATTGGAGAGATAGATCAAGAGAAGGGATAGCGAGGCGACCAGCACGGCGGCCCCGGCCACCCCGGCGGTGTGGACGCGCGTAGCCCGTCCGCTGACGGCAGCGGTTGAGACCGTAAAAGTAAGCGGATAAGCCATGACCAGCATCACGAACCCGGCGAGGGTCATCCGCCCCAGAGACTTCAGGTCTTCCGGCAGGGCCCGCCGCGCAGTTGGGTTCTTAAGCGCCGACCAGAGGTCATGCCACCTCAGGCTGGTCACGGAGGGTAAACGTGCTATGAACCAGAGAAACACCGGGAATGTCAATACAACGACAAGTGCGTTCTCCCAATTCAAGTCGTGGAGAACCTGGATGGGTCGTAACGCATAGCTCCAGAGGCTGACCAACGGCCCTTGGAGCATATGGCCCAGGGCAAGGGCAAGCATCTGCCTCCGGCCTAAATCAACGACCCCGACATGTCCGGTCAGGCGCAATCGGACAAAGTAGATGAAAGCAAGCATGGCCCCCACGGCTAACCCATGGTAGACGAGCTCTTTGATCGTGTGCCTGTTCCACTCGCCCTTCAGGAGTGGAACAGCCAGAAATATCAAAAAGGGCGTCTCGTAACCAAGGAGGATGAGCAAGGCCAGCAGGTAAGCGAGGAGCCGTTTGTTGGAAAGGTAGGAGTGACATGCCAAGAGCAGCAGGGTGATTGAAATTTGCACGCCTAGGGAGAATGTCAGGTAGGACTGGGTGGTATCGGCTGCATAGAGAATGTAACCGAGACCGGCGAGAATAGCGAACGGCCGGCTTGCCACCCTGCGCATCAGCCAGTAAAAGAGTCCGATGTTGGCGGCGGTGATGAGGAATCCGATCAGGTACAGTCCCCACAAACCGGCGATTCGCCAACCCATCCAGGAGAAAAGGTAGATAAAGCTGTGATGAAGGGGCCTTCCCTGTCCTTGAAATTGCACAATAAAAAGATAAATGAATTGGACCAGCCCGCGGAAGGACATGGTGATTGCACTGGGGATGATGGTCAAATCGTCTTCGTAAAGCCCGAAATGGCGGCTGTGCCAGTAGCGCACGACCCAGAACCCGGCGATCAAGAGGATCAGATCCAGGGCGATTTCGAGGCGTTTCCGATTGTTCATGATTTTTTCCATGGCGTGACATCCGAGACAGGCGGAGGATCAGCGGTTTGATTCCGCTTGTTCACCTGACCTGACTGAGGTGGTATGAGGGCCATGCTAGATCCGTGCTTGTGAGAATGAGATCCCGAGAGAATTGCGGATATGCTTTCATCACGCCTACAGTTCCTGTGGGAAATATGGCTTCAGGGTTGGCCGATCATGAGATGGTAGAGGAACGCGTGCGGCAGGGGGGGCACAGCGAGCGCGGAAGTTGGTTTCAAGGAAACAATCTTCCCGTTCAGGGTCACACTCTCGCGCCGAACGAGGCGGCCGTTCTCGGCTTGGATCAAAATGACCTGCTGGGGATCGAATTCTCCGTAATAATCCGGGACTGAGTATACCGTGACCGCGTTGACCTGGATACGGCCGTCCGCGGCGAGCAATGTGCTTTGCCAGCCCTTTTCCAGGCGGTGGACGACCGGGAGGGCTTTCATGTCTTCAGGGTAGGTGTAGAGCTGCATTAACACGCGCGGCAGGTTCCAATAATTGGCACCGATCTGGCGGGTGTCATGAAGGGCAGCCGGATCAACCAGAATGACGGTCCCCTCCCCCGCATCGGGGATGAGCGGCAGGAGCTCGGTCCAGAACTCACGCTGGTACTGCCAGGCCAGGACGTAGTCGCGCTGGATAATGAAGCCGTAGCCCGCCAGGAGCGCCAATTCCATTGCGATCAGGACGTTGATGACTTTGCGCCAGCGGCTGCCGTTCGTCAGGTAGATGAAGAGGAATGTTACCGCAGCGACCAGCACCGCTGCACCGGCTACTCCTGCCAGATGGACGCGCGTGTCGCGTCCGCTGAGGGCATAAGCCCGCACCGTGAAGGTCAGCGGGTAGGCCATCACGAGCATCACCGCACCCACGACGAAGAACCGTCCTAACGCTCTAACCTCTTCCGGAAGGGCGTGGCGGGTGACCGGGTCCCTCACGGCCCGCCACAGGTCCCGCAGTTTCACCTGGGTGGGAACTTCCAGCCGGGAGAGGATCCACAGAAAAAGGCCGAAGGCCAGCAGGACGGCGATCCCTACTTCCAGGTTGAGTCCCCGGATGGCTTGCAATGGGCGGTAGGCAAAAGTACCCAGGCTGACGAAGGGACCCTCAAGCGAGTGGACGAACGGGGTCGTCACCAGGTCTTTCAGCCCCAGGCCGCTGACCCGCCCTTCTCCGATCGCGGTCCTGAAGAGATAGATCGCCGCAAGCATCACGACCAGAATACCGGTATGCCAGAGCATCTCTTTCCACAGGGCTTTGTCCCATTTTTTCTTGAGCAGGGGCGCAGCAACCAGGAGCAGGAACGGCAGTTCGTAACTGAACAACACCACAAACGCCAGCACATACGCGAGGATGCGTTTGTTGGACAGATAGGCGTGCATCGCCAGCAGGATGAGCAGGACAGAGGGCTGCACCCCCAGCGAATGGGTCAGGAAAGCCTGGGTAGTATCTGCCGAGTAAAGAATGTAGCCCAGCCCGGCGATCAGGGCGAAGGGGCGACCGGCCGTCCGGCGCATCAGCCAATAAAACAGACCGATGTTAATCGCTGTAATGAGGTAGCCGAGCAGGTAAGGACCCCACAACCCGGCGATGTGCCACCCGACCCAGGAGAAAAAGTATATGGAACTGTCCGATAGCGGCCTGGCGTGGCCGTAAAAATGGGTTATGTAAATGAAAATATAGCCAATCAGGGAGCTGAACGACCTCTGAAAGGCATCCGGGATAATGGTCAGGTCATCCTCATAAAGGCCGAAATGGCGGCTGTACCAGTAGCGCACGGCCCAGAAGAGCGCCAGAAGCAGCAGGACATCCAGGATGGCTTCGAGCCGCTTATTGATTTTCATGAGCCTTCCTTTGCCAGGTGAGCAGAAATTTGGCGATGGCGAAGTCCAGTTCCTCGTCGATATCCCAGGCCTCGATGGCGTCGATCTCAAACATCAGCGGGCGATCGCCCAGGCGGTTCCGGCGCCTCAACAGGTTGGGGCGGGAGAACATGTAAAGACAGGAATTTTCCTCGTAGACCGGCGGCAGATCCTGGGTCTGGAGCAGGATGTCCGGATCATGGTTGATCGGGCGGCCGTCCCGGTCCCACAATCGTCTCTGCACGCGGGTCACGGAGAAGAGCGAGTCGTAAGCCGGGGTGTTTGACAGGAAGGTCTGAATGGCGCGTGAGATCGTTGCAGGACGCAGCAGCGGGTTGGTGCTATGGGTCTGCAGGTAATAATCCGCCTGGATCTGGGAGGTGTCGTACAGCAGAATTTCGTTCATCGAAATGGTATCGGCGCTCAGGCGATCCGGACGTTCGATGACCAGCACAGAGGGGAAGTGTTTCCGCAGGCCCTCCATGACCGGATCCGAATCCGTGTCCACTACGACCCGCTCGATCTCTGGACACCGCAGCAGGCTGGTGACGATGTGATGGAAAAGCGGCATTCCCGCCAGCGGGCGGTAATTCTTGCCGGGCACGCGCTGCGAGTGGTGCCGCATGGGGACCAAGGCGACGATCTCAGGCATAGAAGGGATTATTTTCTTCCGAAAACAAGGAATTGATCATTTTTAAAAACGAGTTGCCAGGCCGGGTCCGCACCGATTTGAGTATTCAGGGAGGGTCTGTTTGTTAATGAAATCAACCAGGATACCTGCAGATTCTTTTGCAGGATTAACTCCTGTAAACAAGGATAAGACTGAGCTGAGACACACGCATCCAACCTACTGCTCAAATCATCGAGGCTGGTAAGATTCCCCACCCATTCCCCTCCCCAACTACCCACCAAAGGAGTGCGGCGAGTTAGATAAGGAACCCATTCATCCAGATCATTGTTGTCGTCGAGCAACAGGTAGGTACTGACAGGGGGAGTCCTGTCCTTGACCCAGTTTGACGCCTCGATCAGTGAACTGGTCAGCGTTGGAGTATCCGAAAGTACCGTCTTGGTAGCATTATAAACGGGTAAGGCAAAAAGGATGCAGACTGCGATTACATATAAGGGGAGGTTCGTATGATGGTCGCCAGCATCCTGGGCAGAGACGAAATCAAGGACACCACCCAGCAGTTCTGCTGTTGCAATGCATCCGATGATTAACAGAAATCGCTCCGGTTCTCCAACGGCCAGGAAGACAAGCAGAAACCAAACCAGCAGAGCCCATTTTCTTCTCAATATCAGATACACCAGTCCGCTGGCGATCAAACCCACCAAGGCGGCCGGTGCCCAGGTATAAGTAACCCCTATTAATTTTTGGACAAACAGGAACGGCATCCGTCGTAGGCCAACCACCAGTAAAGCATGGACCACCTCGAAATTTCCGTGCGAGCGAGCAGGGTTTGTAAGAACAGTAAGTCCGAAGCGTGCCAGGACGGTGCCCCACCATGCAGAAGACACCAAGAATCCGCCCCCAAAAATGACAGCCGACAATGCCAATCGGATGCGCCAATTGGGTTGTTGGGCCAAGAGACCGAAGACCAGAATACCCAACATCGCAAAAAGTGCATAGCTCAGATGTGAAAGTACGGTTAAACCCAGCGTTAATCCTGCCAATGCGGCGCGCAGGTAAGTGGAACGTAGCGAATGGCCGGTGGAAAAAGCATCCCAGCTAAATATGAGTGCCAGCATTGCAAAGACCAGAGCCAGGGAGCGCACCATACCGGCCGCTTGAACCTGGTATTCATAAACTGCTCCCGCGGTGATCGTTAAGGCTGTGCCAAGGATGGCCTTGATTCTTGAGGACGTTATTTTGTGGATGAAGATGTAATCCAATGCCAGGAAAAGCAGCGTCAGGAGTGGCGGGGCAAATCGAAGGTAAGTAAACCAGGGTATGTGGAATATTTGATGGATGAATGCCGCCAAATAAAAGCCGGCCGATGGGTAGGCATACGGGAACCCACCGGGGCCGTAGTATGGCACGATGCGGGGGATTTTGAATGAGTTCTCCCCCAGTTGTTCCGCCATTAAAGTATACAGCCCTGCATACCCCGTAGGGAATGAATACCGAAAAGCGTTATAGAGATATAAGCCAGAACTGAGGATGAAGAGGCCTATTTCGGGCAAATACCAGTGGTATAGGGACAGGAAGATCTTGTTGATCGTTTTTCGGATCGCCATCGTATTACCTCGTGGCACCGCCTTGGTATTCAATCGCTGTTTCCAGGCCGTGAAAACAGATGTCATGGGTTGCTCAATTGATAGATCGTCCACCCATAATTAAATTGCCGGAGATCGATCAGGGGCGCCAGAGTGGTGCAGAATGCGCGCGTCTTGATGAACGGACAGAATAGACGGGGGTAGTCGACATCGGAAAGGTGAAAACTGGTTGCAGGTGTAAACACAGCTTGCCAGCCAGCGTGGGTCTGCAGAAAGCCCTGTAAAATGCGATTCCAGTTATTTTGGGTATCCTCAACCACACCCATCCGCACGGTGAGGAGCGGCTGATTTTGGACATAAGGGGAAACGATGTAAATGGTTTTGATAGTGCTCGCCACGGTCATGTGAGCAGAAAATGTCCTCACCTTCAAGTCGGGGCGATTGTCGATCTGCCCCAACTGTGTCTGCATCTCGTAAAAATATTCATTGGGGTCCTGGAGATTAACCACTACGGTGCTGTTCGGTTCCGCGTTCTGTACCAGGAACGTCATCATCCTGGCATTAGCGGAATCGATCGCCAGCTGGATGCGGATGTTCGTCACGTTATTCATGAGCTCGCCGGCCAGCAGCACGATGCTCAACCCCATAACCCCTATGGCAGTCCAGCGCTTCCCTCCGCGATCACGCCAGGCGGGTATGATTTCGACCATCAGAGCTGATACAAATACCGCCAGCCCCAATGCAAAAGGCAGCATATAATACTCTGCCATGAAGTTCCATGGCAGGTAGACGCAAATCCAGGCACCCATCCAGATCAATGAGTCGAACAGGATCGTTCTTCCGGCCCGCATCCGCTGGCGGGCCAGGAGCACGATGCCCATTACGACGATCGGTACGACCCAAATGAAATCACGCACCAGCCAGCCCACCCAGCGTACCGCGGAAGCAGTCATTTGACCGAGTGCGATCAAATACTGTCCCGAGTAGGTACCCGCGGATAACTGTGAGGGCAGTGCGGCCGTACGCATGAGGAAAAATACCGGCGCGGCGATCAGGTTGGCAAGCAGGTACGCCCCGCGGGCGGTGAGCCGGGCGGGGTCGCTTTCATAACCAGGCCAGAGGCGCGCCAACAGGTACCAAACCAGGCTGATCGGCAGGAGCACAACCGCCGTTTCCTTGGTCAGGTAGGCGAGCAGCAGGGTAAAGGTCGTCAGGGCGATCCCCCCGATTTTCTGGCTGCGCTTTCTAGCTCGCAGGGTGATGGGCAGGGTTGAAAACGACAGCAGCATCCAGGCCAGTTGAATGTCCTCTCCCTTGAGGGTGAGAAAGCTCTCTGGGACCGGACCGGCCAACACGAAAAGAAGGCCGGCCAGGCAGGCTTGGAGTCTGGACCCTCCCAGCGCACGCACCAGGAGGATCAGCCCGGCGACGATGCCTACCAGCGCAAGAGTGTTTGCCACGTAGAACCAGAACGGGTTCATCCCGCCCACCAAATAGGATAGGGTGAACCATAACCAGTGAACCGGGCGGAAACGACCCTCGAGACTATCTAAACCGGTGTACCAGGTGCCGTGCGCAATCTTGTTGGCCGTGACCAGCATCCGGCCGTCATCGTAAAGCCCGAATTGAGGGGAGAGCAAACGCGGCAGCATGAGCAGGACGGCGATCAGCACGGGCGTGTAGACGGCAGTCCGGGATAGGGTTTCGGAAAGGCCGTGAGGCCTTGATGGGGCTGGATGTGCCTTGGTCACGAGGTTATGCTTTGTCCGGCCGCCGAGGCTCTTTTTGTGCAGGTGTGCTTGTTATAGAGCGGATTAAATAAACCGGCCGGTGTTTCACTTCCTGAAAGATATAGCCCACATAAATGCCGATGAATCCCAGATTGACCATGATCGTGCCACCGACGATCAGGGTCACGAAGATCAATGAGCTCCAGCCGGGGGCCAGAAGCCCCTGCCGGCCAGTCAGCCAGAAGCTGAGCACGTAAATGACCTCCAGCAAAGCCAAGCCAAAGAAGCCTCCGCCCGTTAGCAGGCCAAGCCACAAGGGGATCAGCGAGAACGAGAAAATCGCGTCGAGCGCCAGCTTGACCATCTTCTGAAGAGAGTATTTCGACCTCCCCGCCAGGCGCGGGGCTGACTCATAGGGCCGGATCACGGACCGGAACCCCATCCAGGTGATCATGCCCCGCAGGAAACGGTGGTACTCGGGCATCTGTTTCAGCGCTTGGAGCGCGTTCCTGCTCAGCAGGCGAAAATCAGCGGCCCCCGGTGTGACCGGCGTGCCGCTCAGGCGGTTGATGACCCAGTAGAAGCTGGAGGAGCTCCAGCGTTTAAACAGGGACGTTTTCAGTGTTTCCACGCGTTGCATCAGGACGATATCATATCCGGATTGATAAAGGGCAAGCATCTCGGGGATCAACTCGGGCGGGTGCTGGCCATCGCCGTCCAGGGAAATGGCCACATCGCCCTCCGCCATGTCCAACCCGGCACTCAAGGCGGACTGGTGCCCAAAATTCCGGCTGAATTCGACTGCGACGATGCGCGCATCCTCTCTGGCAAATTGGCTGATGATTTCCTGGGTCCGATCCGTGGAACCATCATTGATGTAGTAAATTCTGAATTGATAAGGCAATGGAGCCATCACACCGAGAAGCAGGTGATGAAAATCTGAAATCACCTCCTCCTCGTTATAGACCGGAACTACAATATCGACGTTTACAAGTGGCGGGACAGATGGGGACATGACAGATCCTAGGGCCTTATGATCAATATTGCCTGCAGACCGCGTAAAGAGCTGGCGGCCTGTTTAGCAGGTCGTTGGCGCCCATAAATCCTATGGGGGCGGTTCCTCAAAACAGCCAGCCGGTTTGGGGAGGCATTCATCATCTGGTTAAGGGTTCCCCAGCTTGAGAACGAGATCAGACGAAAATGATTGCGATTTCGGGTGCTCGCAAGGATATGGATGTTGGATGGCATGGCCGATTTTTCGGTGCATGGTCTTTTGAGTCCGGGTCTCCTTCCTTATTCATTATATCGAATCGGCTCGATCTGACGGGGTGCTTTTCTTCGTGGGTGGCGCGGATGAAAATCGAACCGTTCATATGAATGTCACTTGCCTGTGGACCACCTCCCGGCCACCGGGATATCACCGGCCTGGCCAAATTGAATCGTGGCGGGGGGATTTGCCGGAGTGCAATCGCAATTGGTGAACAGGCGCGTCCAATTGCCGCTGTCGAAGAAGGCCAAGGTTTCGATGCCGGTTCCCGACCAGTCGGCGGCCACAGGGAGTGCATTCTTGGGGGCGAAGAAATCGGCCCCGGTAAGATCGGCTGTCAGCGTATTTTCCAGGTTGACCTCGCCTTTTGCCGGGCGATATACGCCAACGGTATCGCAGCCGTCGCCGTTCCAGTCCCCGACCAGCGGTACGACGCCAGCTTCGGTGCCGGCCAGTACGGGCAGGTCTTCTGGACCGGAATAATTTGCGGTCCAGAAGTGCCAGGAACCGTCTGAGGGGCGGAAGAATCCCGGAGTGTCCTTACCGCTGCAATTCCAATCCCCGACAAGGGGTATATCGGTGGCGACCATCCCATGCAACTGGAAGGTGACATCGGCCTGTCCATCCAGATTGTCGTCCAGTGACCAGGTCAGGGTCACAGGATTGAACACGCCGATGCCGGTCCGCCCGGACCCGGTCCAGTCACCGACCAAGGGTTTGTCGCCGGGTTGTCCAAAGTGGAGTGTTTTTATGCTTCCATCCGGCAGCTTGAATTTCCAGGTGCCATCCGTCAAGAAGACCGCCGGTGATGGGAGGCTGTTCAAATCCTTGGTGACCCGGTAGATTCTCCAGACATGGGAAAATTCATTCCTATCCACCACGGCGGCATTGTTTTTGCAGTAGATCCAACCCAGAGGTTGGTTCTTTACCAGCGGGCAGAGCAGCTTTACCAGGTTAAAGTCGAACAGGCGGAACTGTTCGCTGGAAGCGAAGACCGGCTCTGCATTCATGCCCAGGAAAGGATGCATGGCCTGGCTGGATTGTGAGGCTGCCTCGTCGGGTAACCGAACGGAGAACAAGGGTCGATTCTGAATATCCGCAGTGATCAAGTAATAGGAGATATCCGTCGCTTCCCCCGGTTCAGGGGTTTGGAAGGCAAAAGGACCCACCTGTATGTCAGGGCGGCCTCCGATCTCTTTTAAATTTAGATTTATGTCGCGAAGAAAAGTGGGGCTTTTGCTCGCAGTGGCTAGGAGCTGATCCTGAGCCCTTATATTCTGGATGACGTAGTTAAAGAGAGCATTGTCCTGGCGATCCATGGTGAGCTGGGTGCGTCCATTGGAGTAATTATTGAAAAGGGTAGTGATCAAGAACAAGGCCAGGATCACGAGGCTTGCATACGAAACCATCCGCCTGGGGAGTGACAACCTTTCAGGCGGCTGAAGAGCTATTCCCAGGACGACGCCGCAGAAAACCGCGTAGCCCACACAGAACGGTAGAAGGTAATATTCGTTGAACGCCTCCCAGGGTAGAAAGATCGCTACCCATGCCCCCATCCAGATGACAGAGGCGAACAGCAGTTCGCGCTCGGCGGCCTTGATTCGGCGGGAAAGAGAAACAACCAGGAGGAGCAGACAGAGAAAGAGTCCGAGAAAGTCACGCAGGAAATAGGCGATCCAGTAGTTCAGCATGAAGAGGATGAAATTAAGGTCGAGCTGGTAATGACCTGAATAGCCGTGCAGGGTCAGCCATCCGCCTTGGGAAAAGCCTCTCAGGAGCAGGAAGATCACACCGGCAAACACACTGGCGCCGGCGTAGAGGGCTGTGGTCAGCCATGCCTGCCGATCCTTGCGATGGAACAGCCATTTCAGTGCCAGCCAGGCCAGGCTGACCGGAATCATCGCCAGGGTGGTCTCCTTGCTGAGGGAGGCGCAGGTAAGGGCAAGTAGGCTGGCTAAAAAGGCGATGACCTTCCCTCGGGTACTTTTGGGAAAAATCCCAAAGATAGGTACCAGGGAAAACAGGAGCCACGCGACTTGCAGCGGTTCCTGTTTGGAGATGGTATAAAAAGGTTCGATCACCGGGCTGGCGATGGCGAACAAGCAACCCGCCATGCCGGCCTGGAGTTTGGTGGTGCCGCGCGCCCGCACAAGGTATGTCAGGCTGACGACGGTCAGCATCAGCACGAGGGCATTGGATAGGTAATACCAGGCCGGGTTTTTTCCCCCCAGAAGATATATCAGGGTGAGCCCGGCCCAGTAAAACGGTCTGAAACGCCCGCTCACGAGGTCCGGACCGGGCGTGATATTAAATTTACCCGAGGTCCATTGCTGGGCAACCTGGAGGGAGGTCCCGTCGTCTTCCAGGCCGAATTGCGGGGAGAGCAGGCGCGGCAGCATGATGATCAGGCAGATGAGCAGTGGAAGGATGAGCCATCCCCAAGGCATTACTTTCTGCAACCAGCTCGATTTTAATCGCATGCCGTTTCGCTCTCAGGCCCCGACCATTTCCAACAATTTGTGCTGGACCAGTTTCTCTGCCACCTGGTTGAGCTGACGCATGGGCAGGCCGGTCTTTTCGGCGACCTCGAGCAGGGGGGTTTGACCGTCGGCGTAGAACAGCACCCAAAGGATCGCGGAGAGCTCCTTCTCATCCAGGATGTTCTCGTCCTCTACCCGATCGCGGGGTTCGGGATGGCTGGCCGCATCGGCAGCCTTCTGCATGATTGAGCCTCCGACCTGGGGATAGAGGCCGCGTTTGCCCAGCATCGGTTCCCCCATCGGGTTGAGCGAGCGGTAGACGCGGTTCTGCTCCAACTTTTCAATCGTGAGCCAGTAGAGCTTCAGAGTCTCAACCAGGTTTGAAGCGCTGGTGAACTCCAGGTTATCCAGCGAGGTGTGATAATACTCATATTCGCTATACTTATCCTTGCAGATCGTTCCCACCGGGATGCGTAGGCCGGGGCTGGAGTACTGTCGTTCATCTGAGCCGTGAATCTTGAAGGGGTACTCGGTGGGCTCCATGTTCAGCTCTTTGAAGGTCAGCTGGATGGCGCGATCGACGAGCGCATCGCCGCGCCAGGTCGGCTTGTACCCGAAGGGACCGGGGCCGGCGACGGATGTGACCACAAACCCGCCGGTCAGGGCCCTGACCGCCGCTTCGTTGCGGGAGATATATGCCAATGCCCCAATGGTCTCCGGCGCGATCACGAACCGGTACGCATGGTGTAAAGTTTGTCGGCGCAACTCCCGGAGCAGGAGCGTCCAGAGGACGATCCCGGAGAGGTTGTCGTTCGCCAGGGAGGGGTGGCAGGCATAGGTCGAAACCAGGAATTCCTGCCCGGAGGAGCCGGGAAGGAGGGCCTCGCCATAGGTCAGTGCGCCGGGTGCCAGGGTCGTTTCGACGACGACGTGATAGGTATCGTCCCGATCGAGTGCATCGAACCGTTCCTGGGTCAAACAGAAACCCCAGGTCCGGTTGTAGTAGGTGGTCCGGTAGGGGATGGCCTTGGTCAGCTTCGGCAGGGTATGCAGATGAGCAGCAAGCTCTTCGAAGCTCAAGTCGCCCTCGAACGGGATGCTGTAATTGACCAGATGGAGGTTGTTGGCTTGAAAGTCAATCACCCGCCGGCCCCGGGAATCCGCCACGAAGGCATCTCGCACATTCCACTCATCCGGAATCGTCCAGTCGTAGCAGGGCGAGCCGGAAGGAACCTCCTGCAGGTCGAAAGGTGTATACCCGCGCAGCTGCTCAAGTGTCTTGCGCAGCCCGTCCCCGGTGATACTGCGGCAGATCGGGAAAAGGCGGTGCAGGAGCTCGTCGGCCTGGGCAATCAGGGCTTCCCAGTCAGGCATGGGACCATTCATGCAGGAATCTCCGTGTTGGACATTAGAAAGTTTATTATACCGGATTGGCTGTCTTATCCTCGCCGCGGCGTACTCTTGTTCCAGAGGGCCGGGGTGGGTGAAAAAAAGTGACTTGTTTCAGAAGTGGGTCCTGCCTCGGAAGAGATTTAAGCCGGAAGCGGAGCGCTGAACCGATATCCCCTCGACCAGGTGGTTTAATTTGCTGCGCCGAGCGGATCGCGATCGCCGTTTAAGAGGCGTGAAGATGCAGCCGGATAGCCGGCGGCTTTATTGTGGCCGGTTTTGCACAAGCGCCCAGGGATCCTTGTCCAGCAGGGCTTCGGCGGCGGCGACGAAATCGCGGAACCGGCAGGATGCCACCTTGCCGTAGTTCAGCGCAACGCTTGACCACAGGCCGTGCTCCTCCAGCAGCTTTTGGACAGGAGCAGAACTGACCTCCGGGTCCAGGGCCAGGTCCCGGGCGAACATCCGATAGGTGCGGACCTCTGGCGGGCGGCCGGCCAGGCGCACCTCGCCGGTGAATTCCTTCCAGTAGCGATAGGGAACCTGCATCCGCTGCTCGACATAATGGATTAGCGAGGTAAACCGCACATCTGCCCCGAGCAGGAGCAGCTTGAAATCCAGTTCGACCATGCGATCGAAAGCGGAGCCGGGGTCGAAGGCGGAGGAGGTGTCGCGCCCGGCCAGGTCCCCTGCGAGGCTCCCCACCACTGCGAGCGACTGCATCGGGTGTGGACTGCGCCGGGCGCCGGGCTGCTGGCGGAGGTATTCGGGAAAAACGCCCATTTCCTCGGCCGGGGTTTTTGCCTGATCAAACGGCTGGCCTCTGGCAAAGCCGAAATTGAATGTGGGGACAACCAGCGTGCCCGTACCCGTGTTGCGGGAGATATCGAGCACGCTGCACAGGGCGTCGTAGTACATCCCGAGTCCCCCAACCGGCTGGCCGAGGAATTGCAGCGCCGAATGGACCATCACCCCGTCGCCCGCTTTCAGCCCGACGGCGCCCAGGGCGGCGATCATCTGTTCACGGGTCACCTTCAGCATTGCCCAAGCCCTCCTGACCTCAGGGGATCGCCTTACGCACCGCCTCCGGCCAGAGTTGGGTGTCCAGACCGTACTGCGCCAGGAAGGCGAAGGCGATCCGTTCCAGCCCGAAGGCGATGCAGCCAGTATGCGCAGGGGAGCCGTCCGGGAGGGTGATGTTGAGGCTGCGGCCGAAGAAATCCTGGTGGTAGTTATACGAGCCCACCGCCAGCGTGGCGTGCTTGAACGGCAGGCTGGCCCGGATCTCGAACTTTAACTGAAAGGCGCTCTGGAAAGCCGCCTGTTTCTTGAATTCACCGATAAAGAACGGGTCGTTGGCACTTTCCACGCGGTATGCCAGGCCGATTTCTTCGAAGAGGGTGCGCATGCGCTGGCGGCCGGTCTCGCGGTTCTGTAAAACGAAATCCCTGGATCCAACAAAAATGACCTCGCGCATGGTGAAGTTCCACAAGCGCTCTAGCGAGGCCAGGTTAACGGACTCGTAACGGAAACAGTTTCCCACGGCAGTGGCGACCACCTGGCCGGCGGGGAGCGGTTTATCGGCCAGGGCGAAATACAGGTGATAACAGACGGCCGGCGAGAGCAGGGCCTGGATCTTGGCGAACGACTCCGGCGGCGACTCCAGCCCCTGTTCGCCGCAGGCGGCATGCTGGGCAAAATCGTCGATCGCATCCAGATCCTCGCGCAGGTGCGTGGCGAAGGTCAGCGAGTGCGGGAAGGCGCGGAAGTACCCCACGCGCTCCAGGGACCGCGCCGGGATCAGGGTCGGGAACCGGTACGGTGCGGCCCCGAACGAGTCGGCCAGGGCCACGAACCGGCTTTCGAAGAAAGCGATCACACGCGTCAGGAGCGGCCCAAGGCTGAACAGGCCGGCCGACTCCTGGAACATCTCCCCGCGGCGCACCAGTTCGGCCTGCGGGTCGGCGGAATACGGGAGAGGCCGGTCGAGGTGGTCCTCCAGGATCTCGACTTTGGGTTTGAACGCGCCCTGGACCATCGCCGTCACCACGCGCCGGACCTTTCCCTCCAGGTTTTTGCGCTTCGCGCCAGCAGCAGGCACGCGCAGCTCGAGGGTGATCCGACCCCCATCGGCGTCGACGCCTGCTTTGAGGATGGACTCATCTACATAGGCAAGCTTGGATTGGACCTCCCCGATCAAGTATTCCGGGATGGTCATTGGGGGGGTGATATCAATTTGGGCAGTCATCTCTCTATTCCTTCCCGGATTTGCCAAGATAGTCGCAGATGGCATTGATGCTGGTCAAGCTGGCGATGACATCGGCGTCAATGACGATGCTGAAACGTTCTTCCAGGAGCATCATGATGCTCATATGGCCCATGGAGTCCCATTGTTTGATTCCGCCGAAAGAAAGCCGAGGGGTCACCTGGTCGATCGGCAGCTGCAAGGCCTCGGCCACCAGTTCCTGGACCCGTCTCATGGTAACCTGGCTGTATCCCATGCACTCCTCCGCTTTCGATTAGGTCGATTCCCGCCGCGCCATGCTGCTGGCGGCCGTCAGGATCCCCATGGCTACCCATAAGTATGGCAGCGCAAACGAGTCGATGCTGAAGCCTTCAGCCAGGAATGCGATCACGGCAAACGCTCCCATCCAGCCCAGCGTTCGCAGGAGAAGGGAGCGGTTTGTCCGCAGGAATGCACCAGCCTGCCAGAGTATATATTGCCACGCCACAAAGAGCGAGAAGCCGACCAGACCGGTCTCTGCCAGTAGCCTCACCCAGAAGCTCTTGATGTTTGGCAAGACTGCACTCTGATTCACCAGCGTCATGATTTCATTCAGGTGATAGCCGACCCCGTTCAGATACTGGAGGAAGAAGAACCCGCTATTTCCCAACCCGACTCCCAGGAACGGGTAGTGAGTGAAAACGCTCCAGCCATTAGACCAGTACACCACGCGTTCAGCAAAATCGCCTTGCACGGCAAAACTCTCTAAATTGTCAGGCAGCCTCTGGAGGGATAGCAGGCTGGCGATGCGGTGATCAAAGCGTCCCAGCAAGAAAATAAAAGCAACGATCGCCACGAGATAGACCGCAAAGAGCGCCAGGACCAGAGGCACCTGGACCCATTGAGCGAGGTGCCAACGCAGGCCAGCCAGCTGTTTTTGGAAGCGGCCCTGCAGCCAGCGAACTCCATAAAGGTTCAGGCGGTAAAAGGCAAAAGTGAGGGTCAGCAAGAACGCCGCCAGGCCGATGCGCGACAAACTAAAAAACATGATGATGGCCCCGATGACCAGCAGGACGTTCTCCAAGGAAAGGCGCAGGAACTTTTTCATGGCCGTGTACCCGGTGAGCGTGGCTGCCAGCCAGTAGGGAAGGAAGACCACGTTCAGCTGGTGCGCCAGCCAGGAAGGCTCGAAGGTGAATCCCCCCACGCGGGTGCGGAAGCCTACGTCCAAGAGGGTGCGGGCTGACAAGTAGGCCTGGATGCGAACCATCTGGGTGGGATACTGACCGCCTCGCAGCAGGATTACGCCGAGTTGGACCAGGGACCAAGCCAGGATGATCACTCCACTGATGTCAATCAGCTGCAGGGTCCAGCGGAAATGGCTCGGTTCGCGATGCCAGAGGGAGATTACCAGGTACGTCGCCGCGCCGATCCCCAGGGTGACCAGGGCATCCCGTTCTGCATCCAGGACCGTGTCCCCTTTATAAGGAGGCAGCATTAGGAAAAAACCCGCGGCCGAGGCGATCAGGGCTGCCACCACGAACCCCAAGAAGGGTGTCATTTCTGCCGGCAGTCTGCCTCCCCGCAGGAGGTACACGGGCAGCCATCCGACCGTCAGGATGAAGATGAAGAGGATCGTGGGCGGTGCCACCTGCGTTCCGCCCATGATCCTGGAGAGCAGCGGCAGGCTGGTGAATGGCAGGAGCAGCAATGCCCCCCCGATGGCCAGCTTTGCACCCCAGGTCAACCCGGATCGGAGGCTGAGACGGGTGTTTCTCATTGGACCTGCGCCCTGGCGGTGGGAACCAGCTGCCCGATGACTATGCCGGCCAGCAGCCCGATCAGGCTGCCTGCCAGGATTATTTCGCTGGTGACATAGAGAACTGGTTCTGCCGGCGGTTCCGCCTGTTGACCGATGTGGAAGGTCAGCGCCGGGTCGATACCCTGATCGGCCAGCACCTCGGAATTGATTTGCTGGTCCAGTTGGTTCAGATAAGCCTGCAGAGCTGCCGGGGTGGAAAACGTGGTTCCCGCGCACGGGTTGGCCTGGGCAAAATCCAATTCCGAAAAACATTTCTGGACCGCAGTGCGCTGGACCTGAAGGGCCTGGGCTTGATCGGAGTGGGCGAGAGCTTCCTGAAGGGCCTTATCCGCCTCCGCGACCCACAGGTTGACCAGGGTTACGGCAACGAGCGAGTCGGTGTTACGCACCCGGATGAACCAGAGGGTCCCGCGCCGGTCGATGGAAAAGTTTGCTTGGTTGATATCCTGGTATTTCAATTTGATGCCTCGGACCGTGGCATCCGCCACCAGGCGGGTCCGCACATCCGGGGAGACAAAGAGGATTTCGACCGGAGCGAGGTAGGTATTTTGGGCCAGGGCGTCAAGGGGCAGTTGGCTGGGAGGAAGGGACAGCCGCATCGCAATCTGCTGCTGGTCCAGCGAAACTTCATAAGTGGCGGCCGCCTCATAGAGCGGGGTGCGGAGATGGCCAAATACCCAGCCGGCAATTCCGCCCAAGATCATGAGCACGACGATGATCCACCAGGTGCTGAGGGCCCTTTCGAAGATGAGGCGCGGGGAGCGGTCGTTCATGCTGCCTCTTTCTCCAGAAAAACGAGTGCGGCCAGGCCCGCCAGGCAGATCAGACCGAAGAGCAGGTTGGAATAAAGGGGCTGGAGGTTAAGAGCGATGAAAGCCAGACAGCCCAGGACGATTGCGGCCAGCTGCATCGTGATGACCGCGCGGGTCGTATCCATTCCCCGATCGACCAGGCGATGATAAGTGTGGTTGCGCTCGGCCTGATAGATCGGCATCCGCCGCCGCAAACGTGAGAAGACCACCAGACAGGTATCAAAGATTGGCACACCCAGGACGATGATCGGCAGGAACCATGAGGAGGCCTGTGGGTAATTGGGGGGGGTATACAGGATGCCGATGGCGGCCAGAAGGAATCCCATGGTCTGCGCGCCGCTGTCACCGAGAAAGAGATGGGCGGGTGTGATGTTGAGAAAGAACAGGCCGGCGCATATCCCGAGCATCAAGGTCAACAACCGCAGGAGTTCCACCTGTGGAGATCCGATGGTCACCAATACCAGAAAGGAGATGGCAATCCCACTCAATCCAACGACCAGTCCATCCATGCTGTCAACGAAGTTAAAGGCATTGGTGATTCCGACCATCCAGAAGAGGGTGATCAGCCAGTCAGCGAGGAGGTTGGTGCGCTCCGGCAGAAGACCCAGAAAATGATGGGGAACAAAATGGATGGTCGTGCCCAGGCTGATGAGCACGATGCTGGCCGCCACCTGGCCCACCAGCTTGATCCAGGCTGGCAGGCGCCTGAAATCGTCCCACAGCCCGACCAAGAAGACGATGGCGGTCGGCACGAAAATATTCCAGAGGCTCCTCATCATTGAGAAATTGAAGATCAAACCGCCGATTGTAAGGGCCAATACCAGGGTTATCCCGCCAGCCAGGGCGGTAGGTGCGCCGTGAGTCTTGTGCGGCAGACTGCCGGGGATATCCATCAGCCCCACGCGGCGGGCGAAGGCGATCGCCGCCCAGCCAAGCACCAGGGATAAACCCAGCCCCAGCAGGATGTTGAAAAACACAAATACGGGAAATACGCCCACGTTATTGTTCACGCCTGCGATCCTTCTGCCTTGACCAGCGAACGGTAGACCGCCAGGGTTTCAGAAATGACCAGGGCCGCGGAGAATTCGTTGACGGCGATCTCCCGTCCTCGCTTCCCCATTTGAATTCTTCTGGAGGGATCATTAATTAATATTTTGAGTGCCTCTGCGACAGCCGGGGGATCATGAGGAGGGACCAGATAGCCGTTTTCGCCGTCCCGCACCACCTCCCGACAACCTGGCACGTCGCTTGCAACGATTGGACGGCCACAGGCGGATGCTTCGAGCAGCGTCTTTGGTACCCCCTCGCGGTAAGAGGGAAGACATACGATGTTCGCCTGTGCGTATATCTGCTCCATATCTCCTCTCCAACCCCACCATTCTATCACGCCCTCCTGTGACCAGTCGTTTAATTGGGAGGCGGGGATGGAGGAAGGATTCTCGGGATCGCTATCGCCGACGAGAGCGAAACGCACCTGTGCTCCTTCAGCTCGAAGCAGGCGCGCCGCTTCGACAAAATCTTCCACGCCTTTATCCCACAGCAGACGGGCAGGCAGGATCACCAGAGGCATGCCCTTGGGTTCCGGGGCAGGCGAAAATCGGGCCAGATCCACGCCGGAGCCTCGAATCAGGGCGATCTGCTTTGAATCGACCAAGCCGGTTTGCAGGAAATATGCCCGGTCGTCCGGGTTTTGAAAGATCACAAATGTCCCTTTTAAGACGAAGCGATAAAAAACCTTGACCAGTTTGGTCAACCACCGGCGTATCCCTTCGCCTTCTAAAAAGACAAAACCCAAACCGGTCACTGAATTTACCGTTTTTATCCTCAGCAGGCGTGCGGTCAATGAACCATAAAGGACGCACTTGACGGTGAAATGGTGGACCAGGTCGGGTTTTTCGTGTCCATACAGCCAGCCCAAGCGTACGATCGTGCTGAGCTCTGCAAAAGGGTTCATGCCCCGGCGGGAGAGCGGAAAGGGGAGCCAGCGGAAGCCCAATTCCCGCAGACGGGCTGCATAAGGCCCTTCCGGAGAGACCAGGATCACTTGGTAGCCCTCCGTGCGCAGGGCTTGGGCCAGCGCCAGACGAAAATTGAAGAGATACCAGTCTGTGTTAGCGAAAAACAGGATCTTCACGGGGCCTCAAGCATGGGACTGCAGCCAGGCCTGGAACATCAATACATCCCACAGGTCATACCGCCAGTTGCGCCTTCCGCTCAAATGCTGCTCCCACTTTTTCTGGATCGGTCCAGGATCAAAAAAACCTTCCCGTCTCAGGCGCGCGGGATCCAGCAATGAACCAGCCCATTCTCGTAGAGGGCCGCGCAACCATGCATCGATCGGGACGCTGAAGCCTTTCTTGGGGCGCTCGACCAGTTCCTTCGGCACGTAGCGGTACAGGACCTGGCGCAGGATCCATTTTCCCTGACCGTTCCTGATCTTCATACGCTGGGGTAATTTCCAGGCAAATTCGACGACGCGGTGATCGTCCACAAAGGGTACGCGTCCTTCCAGGCTGACCCCCATGCTGGCACGGTCAAGCTTGACCAGGATGTCGTCGGGCAGGTATGTCACCAGGTCCAGATACATCATGCGTTGGGTCATCTCCCGCAAAGGGGGCCATGCCTCTGGCTGGTTGGCCAGGGTCAAAGGCTCTTGGGCCCTCTGCACAACCCTGTCCGGTTTTTTCCAGTGGGAGATCAGGCGCAGGTAGAAAGCATCGAAAGACTCAGAACCGAGGATCTCGGCCAGCTTGGTGGCCCGGTCAAGCCAGTTCGGCCAAGCGCGACCGGGTGCTGGGTTCGTTTGCGCTTCCGGTCGATGCTCCCCTGAGAGAAACGCCCAGGAATTGCTGAGCAGGTTTCGCATGGGGCGCGGAATCCACCCCACGGCCCGCCAGAGGCGGGGCGCCAGAAAATAGCGTTGATAGCCTCCGAACAGCTCGTCGCCGCCGTCCCCGGACAGGCTCACCGTGACGTGGCCGCGGGCCAATTCCGAGACCAGGAATGTCGGAATCTGCGAGGAATCGGAAAACGGCTCATCATAAAGCTGCGGCAGGCGGGGGATCACCCCCCGGGCCTCCTCCGGGGTCACATAGAGTTCGGTATGATCGGTGCCGAGATGGGCAGCGATCGCATGTGCATAGCCGGCCTCGTCATAGTGGGCCTCGTGAAAGCCGATCGTGAAGGTCTTGACCGGATTCTGGCTTTGGGTCTGCATGAGGGCAACGATGGTTGATGAATCTACCCCGCCGGAGAGGAAGGCCCCCAGAGGCACATCCGCGATCATCCGCTCCCGCACCGAGGTGCGCAGGGAGGCATCCAACCGATCGATGAGTTCCAGGTCATCCCCCTGGAGCGGCTGAGAAACACCCTCTGTGGCCGCCTGAGTGGCGGACCAATAAGGGCGTGGTTCAGGCATGGCGCTCTGTCCGCCTCCAGCCAGGGTCAGGATGGAGCCGGGTGGGAGTTTGAAAATATTATGGTAGATGGAATATGGGGCGGGGATATAGTTATGACGCAGGTAGAGGGTCAGCGCCTGGCGGTCGATTTCGGGGACGAAAGCCGGGTGGGCCCGCAAGGCTTTCAGCTCTGAACCGAACAGGAGGACATTCCCCATCCAGCCGTAGTAGAGCGGCTTGACGCCCAACCGGTCGCGCACGAGAGAGAGATGCTGCGTCTGGCGGTCCCACAGGGCGATGGCGAACTGGCCGTTGAAGCGCTGGATCGCAGCCTCGAGCCCCCATTCCATGATGGCGGTCAGCATGATTTCTGTGTCGGAAGTACCCCGGAAGGTATGCCCGCGGTCCGTTAACTCTGCGCGCAGTTCGCCATGGTTGTAGACCTCCCCATTAAAGACGATGACGTACCGGCTGTCCGCTGAAAGCATCGGTTGATGGCCGGTGGGGGAGAGGTCGACGATCGACAGGCGGCGGAACCCCAGGGCGATGCCACGGGCCTCTTCGACCCACGCGCCGTGATCATCCGGGCCGCGGTGCTGCAGGGTGTCTGCCATCCGCATGACCATGGCGGTCAGATCTTCATCGCCCAGGGAATGGGAACTATCTAGGAATCCGGTGATGCCACACATAAATCTCGTCCCATTATACTGTTGATCAACTTTACCCTTCGATGCATCGCTTCCTCCCGGCCTTGTTATAAAATACAGGCTCGTGAGAGGAGGACCATGGTTTTCCGCAGGACGGGAGATTCGCTCAGGCCAGAGATTGATATAAACGCTGGTATGCCTGGACGGTCTTCGCGAGCGAGAACTCTTGCTCGATCCGAAGGCGGGCCGCGTTCCCCAGCCTTTGACGGTCTTCAGGGCTGAGATGGATGACCCGTCTCCAACCGTCAGCCAGGGCGGCAGGATTTTTTGGGGGAACGACGATCCCCGTATCGCCGACCAGAAATGCTGCGTCACCCACATCGGTGACTACGCAGGGCAATCCGCAGGCCATTCCTTCGGCGATCGTGTTTGGGAATCCTTCCCCAGAGGAGGATGACGACATGATATCCAACCCGGCCATCAGACGCGGGGTGTCCATGCGCCGCCCCAATAAATGCACACGGCCTGACAGATTTTCGTTCCGGATCTGGTCAACCAGAGATCGATTGGAGGCATCGACCCCTTCTCCGGCGAGCACATAGTGGACGTTCACATACGCAGGCGACAGGAGGCCGGCCGCGCGCAGAAAAGTAACATGATCCTTCATCGGGTCGAAGCGGGCCACCAAACCGATCAGGAAAGACTCCGGAGCCAGGTCAAGTTCGCGGCGGATGGCCGAGGGCAGATCCGGGTCGGGTCTAAACGTCTGAACATCGATCCCGTTGGGGATCCAGACCCAGCGTCGCGGATGATACCCGAGGTGGGTGTGATACTCCTGCCCGGATCGTGAATTGGTCACGACTACCTGTGGCCAGCCCGATAACCAGGTACAGAGCCTTAAGACAATTCCCGTCAGCTGCCTGTATTGTGAAAGGTCATGATAGGACGATCGCAGGTTCCACACGACCTTCCGGGTCCTGGTGACTTTGGCAGCCAGGATCCCGAGTAAATCCGCATGGTACAGCCAGGTCTGAAGGATGTCGGGATGTTCGCGGCGCAGCCAGCTGGTCAGGTGCAGGAAGGCCCCCGGAGAGAGCTGTCCAGGCTGCATGTTCAGAGAACGCACTTGGATGCCGGAGGTGATCAGTTTCTCTCCGATAGGCCCGATGGGGAGCAAAGTGATCACCTGGCTTTCATATTGGGCCCGGTCCATACCCGAAAGGAGACGGTAAAGCGAGATTTCTGCTCCTCCGGTGTTCAGGTCCGTGATCAAGTGGAATACTTTGAGAGACATGTCAGGTCAATCCGAGGGCGAGCAGGTATTGATCGATCGCGGCCTCAACGGAGAAGAACTGGGCCCGCCTGCGCAGGGGGTCGCTGGGCAGGGGGTGGATCAGGGCATCTTCAATCGCGCTCGCCAGGGCTGCAGGATTTCCTACCGGGACGAGGCGGCCGTATTTTCCATGGTCCAGAATTTCTCCCGGTCCGCTCGGACAGTCTGTTGAGACGACCTGGGCGCCGCAGGCCAGCGCCTCGGCGATGACGCAGGAGAAGCCCTCGTAAATCGATGAAAGTACAAAGACGGCACAGTGCGCCATAAACCGGTACGGGTTGAGCTCGAAACCGGGCAAGGCTACATCGTCGGCGATCTTGAGCTTTTCAGCCAGAGCAGAAAGTTCGGCGCGTTTTTCCCCTTCTCCGAGAATGATCAACCTGGCCGGTCGCCGGTTTCGTAACAATGCGAAGGCGTTCATCAGGCTGGGATAATCTTTGGCCACATTGAGGCGACCTGCAGCCAGGATGACTGGCGGGCTGTCTGGTTTAAACCAGGGGTGCTCGAGGGGAACCTGACTGAGCGGCCCAATTTCCTTAGTGACGGCCGGGTTGTAGATGACCGCGATTTTTCCACGGGGGACATGGGTTACCCGGGCCAGATCATCCGCAGCTCCCCGCGAGACTGCGATAATGACATCCGCAAAGCGATGGAAGCACAGCAGGAGAGGCGGATAGACCCACTCCTGGATCTTGTGGATGTGGCGGAGGGTCTGTGAATAATTGGTGTAAGTGCCGATCACGATTTTTGACCTGCTTGAAGCGAGCATCTTTGCCCATATGGCGGTCAAGTTGGCAGCATCCGGCGCGGCGATTAAAGCCGCCGGCCGATTCTCCCGCAGGTAGCTGGATAAGCCTGAGGTGGCAGCCAGAATCCGGGCGGCGTGCAGGTCGATTACCTTGGCTTCCGGGGGTACCGCCTCCAAAAGGGAACCGGCCGCATGCACCAGCACGAAGTCCACCGCATAATCGCGCTCCAGCAACCCGGTGGCCAGATTAATGGCCATTCGCTCCACCCCGCCTCCTTCCAGATTGGGTAAGAAAAAAGCGATCTTGGCTTTACTCATGGCCGGTGATTTCTTTCCCGATGCGCTGGATGGCCATTGCGCTAAAGAACAGGGGCCAAAGGATGTTTCGACGCCAGCCACGGCGGATGGTATCCCTGACCGTTGACCATTGGTGATGATAGAGGGCGGTTGCCGTTAAACGATAACAGAGCTCTGCATGCGCATGGCGCATCAAGCGGCGAACCTCCTTTGGCAGTACCGGCCGATCGAGGAACTCTTCGTTGATCGAAACATTTTCCTTTAATATAACGATGCGCAACGGCCCATGCTGGGGCGAACGCGAGCCGAGGGATGTAATTGTGGCGGAACCACTGTGCTGGCGGTAATGGTACAGCACCTGCCGGATCGGGACAGGACGAACTCCGCCGTCGAGGGCAGCATGAATTAAGAACTGACGATCGGAGGAGATATGATATCGCAGGTCAAAATATCCCACCCGCTCGAATACCGAGCGACGAAAGAACCAGCCGTTGGTAACGGGGCTTCCTTGGATTAACCGGAACCACAACTCATCCGGTTTGATGGCCGGCGTAACGGTCAGCGTGCGCCTTCCGCCAGCCTCATCGCGAAAGATCGTGACCCCCCCGACGACTGCCGCGGCATCCGGGTTTTGTTCAAAGGCCCCGGCGACCGCTTCGAAACAGCCCTCGGCGTAAAGATCATCCGTGTTGAGCAGGCCGACGATTTCCCCTCTTGCCATGCGGATGCCTTTGTTGATCGCATCGTACATGCCTTGGTCAGGTTCGCTGACCACGCGCAGGTGCGGATAGGTGCGCAGGATGTCCAGGGTCCCATCGCTTGAGCCGCCGTCTGTGACGATGTGTTCGTAGCTGGGAAAATCCTGGATCAGGACGCTCTCGACCGCCTCGGCGATGTAATTGGCGCGGTTCAGGCAGGGAGTGACAATCGAGATCAAGGGCGGGCTCATTGGAACAGGTCCAGGTAATTCACTTTCGGAAATACCGTCAGCTTCCCGCCCACGGTTGCGTCCAGGATCTGGCGCCCGGCTTTTTCATAAGCCTGACGTGCCTTCTGATAGGACCTTTCGGAGGCCTGCAGGTCGGGGAGGTTCCAGCGGAAGCCTTTGCCGAAGTATCCAGGTGAAAAATGGTTGGGATCATCTCCACGGGAGACGACTTCTTTATTAGGCTTACCTTCTGTGACAAAGGAGTGATCCACACCGACCAGGATGGCTGTCTGGAAACCCAGGTGATAGGCGATCTGCATCGCCGCGTAAGTAACCGTTGACCCCGAAGAAAAGGATTTGCGCACATCACCTGCGAAGGTTGGCTTGCCGCAGGTATTCTGGATGAAGATCGTGTCCGTAAGCGCGGTGGATTTCAGCGATTTGCGAAAGCTCCACGGGATGAATTTGATGTTCGGCACCTCCAGGATTTCCTCGGCACACTGCTCCAGGACGAGCCGGTTCACGGCGACCAGGTAGGTGGTCGTGAAACCCATTTCCGGGAATAACAGATAAATGCGGTTAAGACCGAAGGTTATTTCGCCGCGCAATTTGGTCAGGTCTGTCTGCCGCAGGCTGGGGCCGTTGCCGATGATGAAGCAGCGCTCCCCGCGATGGCTATCCTTGAGTTCGGTCAGGCGCTTCCGGCTGGCAAGCCCCAGAGGATAGGTCTGATAGGTCAGCCGTTGCTTGAGACAATAGAGTCGAAAATCGATGTACTTCCAGGGAGAAGCCCGAAAGGTAGGTGATTTCATGAGCCCTCACGATTCCAACAGGAAGTCGCCTTGATCCAGGATACCCTGCACGATCGCCGCAATCGCAGGTGAATTTTCGGGAAGCAGCTGCTCCCACGGAAAGTACCTGAACCGTGTCAGGCTCGGCTGAGAGCTGGTTCTCAGGAATGGATCGAACGGCAGCGAGGTCCGGAAAAGTTGATAGTACAGGAACCGGCGTGCGTTGCGGCGGAATTCAGCCGGGACATCGATCCTGCCGGCCTCCAGGAACTCTTCTGCTTTCTGTCGAAAGTCCTTTGCGCTTTGCGGGAAGAAGACGATCGGGTACTGTGTGAAGCGGGCTTTTCCACCACATAGGACCGGCGCACCCATGATGGCTGCCTCCAGACCAATGGTGGAATTATAAACCATGACGAACTTCGAACGCTGGATGAGCTCATAGGAGCTGAGATATTCCCCCGGTGCAATGAACACAACATTGGGGTAGCTGGTCACATTGTGCTCGGCTACCCAGTTCCGAACGGTCTCCTGGCTCACCTTTCCTGGACGGGTCTCATCTGGATGGGCGCGGATGACGAAAAGCGTCTCAGGGTGGTTGCGCATCAGATCGACGATCAGCTCCAGCCAGTTGAACATATCTGGAAAGACGGTGTTGGCATGTGGCTGGCTGGTGTCGAAGATGACATTGGTGAAGACCGGGACGATTTGTTTGAACTGTGCCGATTTTTCTATAAAGGCTTCGTCCAGACCCTTGATGTGCTGCCAGAACCGGACGCCGGCCATGCTGAACTGTCCTTGGAACCGTTTTTCCAGATAACCGTCCAAGCGGGCGTTCTGCTCGTGGTTCAGCTCGAAATCGGCAGGGATGTGGATGGGGTAGGCGGTCGCTTCTCCTTCGGTGAAAAAGGCGGAAAAGGGTTGCAGCCCAACCTCGTGTGTTACGACCCGGACGTTGCGCTTGCGGGTGACCCAAGCAGCGACCGCCTCGGGGTAAAACTGTCCGTTGAACACGATCACCGCCTGGGGGTGGCTCTGCTCCAGGAGGGCGGCGAATCGTCTGGCCACATTCCAGGCCGAGAGGATGTAATCCCGGTACAGGTAGCGGGTGGGCTCATCGTCCTGCAGGTGGAGCCGCCGCAGGATCCAGCGCAATCCGGGGGTGACCAGCGCCCCGAGGGGTAGGGGGGAGGGAAGTCCGTTGAAAGTGTGATGATACTCGAAGGCGGCCAGCTCGATCAGGTTGAGATCCTGGAGTGCCTCTGCCAGGCTTTCGTCCTGTTCGAAAGAGAACCAGTGCACATCGGCCCCCTTTAGCTTTGCCTGAGAATGACGAATGCACTCCCGGCAGGGAGGCGGGTCGTAAGGCTTATTGCGATTGGTCCCCAGGACGCAGTGAAGCATGCCGGCCTGGCAGGCGAAATGAATGACTGGCACACCGGCCAGCCGCAGGCCCCAGGCGGCCAGGAGGTTGAAAGCACCGTTATAGGTGAAATCGGTGGTGCCGCTCGAGGCGATGAAGAGGATGACCGGGTCCAGCTGCTTGGCGGGTGGGAAGTGCTTTCCCAGCCGGATGGCAAGGCGTTCGATCTCCCAGTTGTCCCGCAACCGGCGCAGGATCACGCGCAGGCGGTAGAGGGCCTTGTGAAGGAGCAGCATAAACCCGTTGGATCTTTTCATTTCCCGTATCTGAATCTAGCGGGCGACCCGCCGCATTCTCTTCATCGCAGACATTTCGCTGTCATAGACTTTCTTCACACCATCGCCGAGTGCGGCTTCGGTGACCCGGATGTACTTGACCAGCCTTTCAAATCCTCCGGGTTCGACCGAGGCGGCCTGGTCGCTGCCCCACAGCGCCCGATCGAGGGTCAGGTGACGTTCGACCAGACAGGCGCCCAGCGCCACGGCCACCGCCGAAGGGACCAGACCGACCTCATGACCGGAGTAACCGACCGGCACGCCGGGAAATTCCTTGCGCAGCGTTTCGATCATTTTTAAATTAAGCTCTTCCGGTTCGCACGGATAGGCGCTGGTGGCATGCGTAATGATCAGGTTCTCGGTACCCACCACCTCCACCGCTGCCCGGATCTGTTCCAGTGTGGACATGCCGGTCGAAAGGATGACGGGTTTGGAGGTCCGGCGGACATGGCGAAGCAAGGCATGATCCGTCAGGGAAGCAGAGGGGATTTTGTAGACTGGCGTGTTGAACTTCTCCATGAAGTCCACGGAGGGTTCATCCCAGACGGATACAAACCAGGGGATGCCTTTTTCCTTGCAGTATCGGTCGATCTTCTGGTACCCCTCTCGGTTGAATTCGACCTTGTGGCGGTATTCGAGATAGGTGATGTAGCCCCAGAGGGTCTCACGCATCTGCGTCTGCTGTTCGGGAGGCGTACAGATCTCCGGTGTGCGTTTCTGGAACTTCACCGCGTCCACGCCGGCATGCACCGCCGCATCGATCATGCGTAGGGCAGTTTCAAGATCTCCGTTGTGGTTGATGCCGATCTCTGCGACGATGTAGACGGGCTGTCCGTCGCCGACAAATTTGTTTCCAAGTTTTACAACACGGGTCATCATCAGTCCTCGCTTCTGACTAATTCTTGATTGCTCAGGCTCGAAAGTATTGCGGGCCAGGCAATGGCGTCTATAGGCGCAGAGTACCTCTCTTGGTTCATGCGATCAACGTTCGGGTCACAGAGGGACTAAGGAGACAACCTGTCCGTAACATCCAGAAATTGTGCGATGGTTCCGTCGCTAACCACATAATAGTTTCTCTGTGGCAACAAATCCATCGGGGTGTTAAAAAGCGTGGTGAATATTACTCGAAAAGAATTAACCGGTTCAATATCGGGGTAAAGATGGCTGTAATCGCCGCTTGGGAAATAATAGGCATTCAAGATACTGAAACGTTCCTGCAGACCGGTGGTTTCCAGCGCCTGGGCGGTGAAATACAATCCTGGTCCATGATCACCTTGGATGATGATGATCGGAGGCGTCGAAGAATTCTTGAAGATCGTGTCAATGTCGTCCAGGACCTTGGTGTTGGCGAACTCAACTTGTCCGGAGTATAGCTTCTTGTATTGATCAAAAGACAGATCTGGAAGCTCTGTCGCCAGAGTGAAGGGGCCACTCGGGTAAAGATATTCCCCCGTTGGACCAAGTACAAAAGGAGGGTGCGGCAAAATAACATGATCTAGAACAAAATAGCTGCCCGGCAGTTCCGGGACACGTTTAATGGCGTCCAAATCGAAAAGGATGTAATCACGATGGAGGTCGTAGGCAGAATGATAGGCAAGCTGGTCAAGAAAAGAAGGTTTACCCTGCTCATGTTGCAAGTCGGACCAGGCGCGCAAAACCGTTGAATTGATCAATATGCCTTCGAATGGATTAACAGCAAGACCCGACTTGGAGATGGCTTTTCCTGGTGTGAATACGATATCCGCATCAAAAGCCGTAGTACCCGTATCGTTGTCGATCGCCACATACTTATAGCCAAATCCGGCGAGCATCTTGCGCACGCGGCTGGAAAGGATCAGGGACGCCATTTGTGCATGGGTGGTATTCCTTCCAGGAATTAAAGAATTAGCAACGAGGGCTTCGACATAATTCATGTTCAAGGAAGAACCCAGTGAGTAAATTGTCTCCGGGTAATTGGGGCGACTTTGAGTTGCAACGTAAAAGCCTCGTTTTTCGAGTTCATTGATAAAGGATGAGTTGTCATAGCCATAAAGGTTTTTAAGGATGTCTTCTCTTCCATAGCTGTCCAAAATGATGTAGTAAATATCCGGATACTTTTGAGTTCCTGATGCGCCACTACTTTCCGCGGCGGGATTGACTGTCGGCACAGACGCCTTGGGAGACGTGGGATGTGTTTCAAATAACTGCGTGAAATACGGGGAAATGTCATATATGCTGATCGCCAGCAGGAGAAGCGCAAATACATTCACGTATAAAGTTAAACGAAACCGGGCGGGTCTCCCTTTCCAGACCAGGACCATGCAGGATAAGGTGAGAATGATATAAATCGGCAGAAGATAACGATGCCGAACCAATATCCCGGTCATGAAGACTTGTTTGATGGCGTCGTATAAATGGCCGTAAGAGAAAAAGGCCAGGATGAATATGGAGGTCATCAAGGCCGCTTTTTCCAAGTTGCGAGTAAAGACGTACAGGAGTGCTAAAACGCAGAGCCCCAAAAGCAGCGCAACCGTCATCGCGCGTAGAGTATCTCCGAATGGGACATAGAGTAGATTGACAGCCGCCAGGGACAGGACAGGATAAAGACAGAAGACAACAGTATGAAATACGGGGAAATTTAATATGCGTTTCATTTGAAACCTTCCTCGGGTTTATGGAGCAACAGCTTTTTTTACCTTTTAAATTGAACGCTTTCCGCATTTCAACTGGGCTTGTTTGCCACCTGGTGCGGAGGCGGCTTGCCGGCTTAATGCGCGGCAGGCCTGACCGCGTTGCTTGACGAGTTGATCCTCGATTTCAAGGATCATGCCCGAGTATCTTTCCTCTTTAGGATCAAGTCACAAAACTCCCGAATCGCGCCGTGCCCACCAGGCTTGCTCAGGATGAAGTCGGCAGCTTGCAGCACCTCGGGATGGGCATCTGCCACAGCCACCGCCCAGCCGACCAGCTGGAAACAGGGCAGGTCGTTGGTGTCGTTGCCGAGATAGGCGACGCGCCTCGGGTTCACGCCGCGCTCCTTGAGCATGCCTTTCAAGGCAGACCCTTTGTCCTCAATGCCTTGCAGGAAGGGCAATTTCAACTTGCGGCAGCGTGCCGCTACGACCGGATTAACCTCCTTGGAGAGCACAACCGCTTCCACGCCGCTGGCACGCAGCCGGGAAAGCCCCTCGCTGTCGGAGTGGTTGGAGGCGACTGACTCGTTCCCGTCCTGGTCGGTCCAGACGCGGTTGTCGGTCAGCACGCCGTCGAAATCCATTACCAGCAGATCAATTCCTTCCGGCATCGGGCGGCGCGGCGCGCCCGGCGAGACATATTCCAGCCCTCCGAAGGAGACCAGCCATTCCGCCTTGGCCCAATCGTTCGGCGTGTCCATGTCTACGGTATAACGCGGGTCGATGAGCAGCGGGAAGATCGTCTTGCCGGTCATGGAACCCTTTTGAAGGATCGTCCCCACCCGGATCGCGTCGATGTGTCCGGTCTGCCAATAGATGGGGGGCAGGGCCTGACGGGGGGCATTGTACGGTTCGGGGATGCCGGGCACGCTCAGCAGCGGGACCATCCTACCGCTCTCCGGATCGATCCGCCACATCTTGTGCGGGTTCTGCCCGGCCGGCACGAGGCCGCGCACACAGTCGGCATCTGGGTGCTCGAGCAGCAGGCGCACCGCCTCGTCCACGCACCGGCGCGGGCGGATCGGGGAGGTGGGGCGCAATTGTACCACCACCTCGGGCCGGTAGCCCTCGTTGTCCGCCAACCATTGGAGAACCTGCTGAAAGACTGGCAGGTCGGTGGTCATATCCTGGGCCAGCTCAGCAGGGCGCATGAAAGGGACCTCTGCACCAAGGTCAACGGCAATGGCGGCAATTTCCTGGTCGTCGGTGCTGACGAGCGTGCGTGTCACGGTCTCCGCCTGCCGCGCGGCCGCGATCGACCAGGCAATCAATGGGAAACCGCTGAACGGGCGTATGTTCTTGCGGGGAATGCCTTTTGAGCCTCCCCGGGCAGGGATCACAGCGAGGACTTCAAGTTTGTTCATGGTTTTCATGTGTGATGAGTCGACAGAATATATCCATGCAAATCAGCCGTTCAAAATACCTTCGGGAGAGGGACATGAAGGGAGAAGGTCTGGCCACCCAAGGGCTTGACAGCCGTAATTGGGCTGGATCGGGTTCCGGAACACGGGAGGATTGCTTGCACCCCATGGGAAGCGGGGAGGCGTTCAGGTTCCAATTCATTCTCCATAAATCCGCGGTTACCACGCTGTCCAGCCTCCGTCTACAACGACATTCCCGCCGGTCATATACGTGGAGGCATCCGATGCCAGGAAGAGCAGGGCGCCGTTCATCTCATCCTTTCGCGCCATGCGGCCGAGGATGGTCTTGGTGGAGTAGTTGGCGACGAAGGTTTCGTCATGCTGGTTGAACACCCCGCCGGGGGTCAGGGCGTTGACCCGGATCTCAGTACCCGCATAATAGGCGGCGAGGTATTTGGTGAAACCCAGCACCCCGGCCTTTGTCACCGGATAGTAGACCGGTTTGAAGCTCTGGGCCCGGCCTTCCTTGCGGTAGATGCGCTGGTCCGGCCCATTCAACCCGTAGGTTGAGCACAGGTTGATGATGCTGCCCCTCTTCCCCTGTGCCAGCATCGGTCGGACGCAGGCCTGCGTCACCAGGAACATGCCGGTCAGGTTGACCGCCAGAGCCTGGCTCCACTGCTCCAGAGGGTAGTCCTCAAACCTCCCCGGGGGAATGCCCTTCGCCAGGGCCTCAGGGTCGAACTTCGGATCCAGCCCGGCGCTGTTGACCAGGATGTCGAGGCGCCCGAAGGCGGAGAGGACCTTTTCGACCATCCCCGCGCTGGACTCGGGCCTGGTGATGTCAGCGGGCACGGCCCGGGCTCGATATCCGGCGTGGCTCAACTGATCCGCCACGTTCTCAGCCCCAGCCATGTTCAGATCCACCACCGCGACCGCCGCACCCGCTTCAGCGAGTGTTCGGCAGAACTCGGCGCCCAGCAGCCCTGCCCCGCCGGTGACGACGGCGGTCCGATCGGTCAGCTTGAATTGATCCAGGATTTTGCTCATGGGTTACTCACTCTTTGAAATTCGTTCCCGCTTCCAGGTGATGCCGGTCTTGATCGCTTGCGCGGGATTGCCTGCCAGGATGACGCCTGATCCACAGGAGCGGGTCACGATCGCGCCCGCCGCCACGACCGAATCCTCCCCGACCGTGACCCCTTTCAGGATGACCGTATGGGCCGCGATCCAAACGTGCCTGCCGATGGTCACATTTTCGGCAAAATTGATCCGCCTGCCGCTTCCAGCCTCGAGGACGGAGTGCGAATCGCCGGTGCGGATGTCAATGTCGTTGGCAAGCATGCATTCTTCTCCAATGATCACCTTGGAATGCGGTTCCGTGACAGCAATGGAGACCTCGACCATGGTCGTGTTCTGACCGATGTTTAATTCGCAGTGGTCGTCCTCAAACCAGAACACCCCGCCGCGACTCACCCGGCAGTTCTTGCCGATCTCGATCCGATGATCGGAACCGCGCAGGCGGATTCTGAGGTTGTTCAGAACGCTGCCCTCGCCGACCAGGATCTGGTTGCGGTCCCCGACGACGTCCAGCTCCAGGTTCGAGAGCGTGGCGCCCTCTGCCTGGAGCAGGTTGCCTTCGCCCTGGATATGCTGCCTGACCCCGGACCCGCCCGACAACAAGTGGCGGGTCACCCTGCCCAGGAAGGGGAAGCGTTTGACAAGGAAGGTGTAGATTGATCTCAGCATGGTCATCCAATCTCGCAGGACCTGCGCTCCCGGTCGGAGCGTAGCGCCGCCAGAGCCAATTTTAAGGCATAGATCCCGTCCTCCAGAGGACAGATCGGTTCGCATTCGCCCTTGACCACCTCGCGAAAATGTGCCATTTCCGTGAGGAACATGCTGTTCCGCTCGAAACCTGCCGGGACAGGGAAAGCCTGACCCTCCTCCCTGGGTTCCCCTAGGGAGGGCCGGGTGAGGTGCACCGACCCGCTGGCATTGTCCCAGGTGATGGTCCCCTCCGTGCCGATGATCTCCAGGGTGTGTTGCGGCGGGCGCTGAACGTAATCCAGATGAACGCTGCCCAGAGTCCCGTCCTTGAACCGCAGGCCGATCTCGGCGATGTCCTCCACCTCCAATCCCAGGCCGGTCCGGGAGGTGAACGCCCAGAGGCTTTCTGCCTCTCCAATTAACCAGTGCAGATAATCGAGAGGATGGCAGAGGGTCAGGACAACGCCCCCGCCCAATTCGGGACGAGCGGCGTAGGACCGGCGGAAATCTTCCCAGGGATGCCAGTTCGGCAGGTGCTCGCCCCAGTGGGCGCGAACGGACAACGGTCTGCCGACGGCCTGCCTTCCCAGCAGTTGCTTGATCTGCTGCAGGCCAGGGTGATAGCGGAATTGGAATCCGACCAGCACCTTCCCTCCCCCGCGCTTCAGGGCGGCTTTGAGCTCGTCCAGCCCCTCGAGCGAGTGCGAGACCGGCTTCTCAATCAGCAGGTGGCAGCCGGCTTCAGCGGCTGGCAGGGCGACGGACAAGTGCAGCGCGGTCGGGTTGGCAATGATCACCGCCTCTGGCCCAAGCTGGAGGGCGCGAGCGAGATCAGTTTCGACGTGGTAACCGTTTAATTCGTCCTCGGGCAATGTGGCCTGATGGGTGCGGTAGAGCAGGATATCCTTTTCACCCAGAGCCTGCAGATTGCGCAAGTGGCGACGACCGATCGACCCAAGTCCTGCAATAAGAAATTTCATCCGGCACCCGTCTCACTGGGAATACAGGCGGAAAAGAAAATTGTAAAGCCGATAGAGAGCCCCTCGCAGAAGGCGGCTGCGCGCCAGGGGACGGAAGGCCCGCAGGAACCTGCTCTGCCTCTCCGGAGATTTCCTGTGCGGGGGGCTGGCTAGCAGCTCTGGCAGGCCCAGGCTTTGAACCTCCCTCAGGGTCTTCTCGTCGGGAATGTTGCCCATATGCCAGACGTAGGCCTCCAGCGTGGACAGGTGGAGATAACCGGCTTGATCGACCCTCCGGTCGAGGTTGCGATCCTCCTCCCGGCCCAGTCCGTAGGTCGTTGGCAGCGGAACCATCTTGCGCGCCACCTCCGAGGGCATCAGGAACTGCATGTGGGTGGCGCCCAGTACTGCGTGGACGCCGAGGTCGAGGCGAGTGACCACCATGACATCTGTTTTTTGCAGGAGCGCCGTACGGTCGGAGGAAAGTCCTACTCCCAGGGCATATTCCTCGATTACCCGCGGGTCCAGAGGTCGGTTTTCAATCTGGAAGCGTTGATCGCCTGCTAGGCTCAGATGGGCCGCGCCGTTGCCGCGCAGGACATCATCCAGACATGGCTGCGCCGAGATCATGCCTGCGGTGGGGAAGGCCTCCAGGATTTTCAGGCTGTTTTCTATCCAACCCGGCCGGAACAGGACGTCCGAGTCGGCGTAACAGATCAGCTCATTCGGCAGGGCTGCCAGGATCCAGTTCATCGCCCCGATTTTCCCGAGATTATGGTGGGAGCAAACCAGGAAGTCGATCCACCCTTCGGCATGCAACTGCTGGAGGGCTGAGCGTACTTCGGCGCAGCTGCCGTTATCAAATACCAGCAGGTTAAATGCCAGGCTGGTGGCGTGATGCAGGCTGGCGATCTGGTATTTCAGAATCTCGAGCGAATGTTCAAAATAACCTGCCAAAGAGGGGATGTACGCCAGGAGTGCGACCCCCAGCCGGGGAGGCTGATAGGCCGGCAGTTTATCTTTGGACGGGTTCTGGCCGAGGCGCATGGGTGCTCATCTCCGCGGGATCACGGCTAGGCGACGCTGCATTTTTTGAAGCCGGAAGCCGACCCTGGCGTGCCAGCTTCCCAGATCATCGGTGATAAAAATATGTTCCCATCGCCGTAGCTGGCGGGCGAGGTAGAACTTCGGCGGCTGGATCCGGCCGCCAATCAGCTCCCGGTTGGTATCGAGGATGTTGTAGACGCACCGGCGGCCTCCCGCCTTGGCGAGATTTCGCTTGGCAACCTCGGAGCCGTACGGCGGCTTGCCTCCCGGCAGGTGGCTGTAGTCGTGGTTCTGATGAACCGCGACCACCGCGCGGGTCACGTCCAGCGCCAGGTCCCAGGTCCTTTCGGCATGGTAGACCATCCAGTTGTCCCACGCCGGCCGGCCGATCGTGAAGTCGGGCACATCCGTGTAGAGATGTCGCGGGAAGACAAAGTAGTCGATCCCCCAGGGGGAGTAGTACTCGCCGTGCCGGCGCACCTCGGCGAGCAAGCGGGCTTCCCAATCGCCGTCGAAATCCAACGGCTGGGTCACATCCAGATTCCAGCGTTGACCGACCATCAGGAAGTCTTTGACCTGGGCTGCGACCTGTTGGGCGGCCTGTACCAGATCGGACATCAGGATCATGTCTGCGTTGGCATAACACAGGAGGGGGCTGTCGCTGGAGTCATGGCCGGCGGCCATGACCGAGCGGACCGTCGGCACACCTTGATCGTCGCGGTCCACGCGGGGGGCATGCTTGACGCCGCAGTCCCTGGCGACCTCGGCAATGCCGGGCTCGTCGCCGACCAGGAGGACTGCCACGTCCTCCAGATGGGTCCAGGCCTGGATGGCGTTGCGCTGGATGATATTGATGTGCGGGTTGGTGAACGGCTTGGGGGCCGTGAAAATGGTCAGAAAGGCCATGGGGACTCCCGCTTATCGGGGGATGGCGACTCCCAGTTTCTTGGCAACCTGTGGTTCGATCCAATTATAGGTCCGCTGGAGTCCTTCCTCGAGGGAGATGTGCGGTTCCCAGCCCAGGACCTGGCGCAACCGGGTGTTGTCAGAATTGCGGCCGCGCACGCCCTGCGGTCCGGGGATGTGCTTGACCGAGATCTTAATGCCGGCGATTGTGGCGATCAGCTCCGCCAGCTGGTTGATGCTCACCATCCGGTCCGAGCCCAGGTTCAGGGGATACGGGTAGTCTGAGCGCATCAATCGGTAGATCCCTTCCAGGCAGTCCTTGATGTAGCAGAAGGACCGCGTCTGCTCGCCGTCCCCCCACATTTCGATCTCCGGGTTGTCGGTCAATTTGGCAACGGCAATTTTGCGGCACAGGGCTGCCGGGCTTTTTTCACGCCCGCCGTCCCAGGTGCCTTCATCGCCGAAGATGTTGTGAAAGCGCACGATGCGCGTTTCCAGGCCATAATCTTCGCGATAGTGGGTGCACAGGTTTTCCATCACCAGCTTTTCCCAGCCGTAAGCGTCCTGAGGCTGGGCCGGGTACGCATCCTCTTCCTTAAGGGGGATCACCTGGGTGTCCACCTGTTTGTATTCCGGATACACGCAGGCGGATGAGGTGTAAAAATAGCGCTGGATGCCGTTCAGGCGGGCCGCTTCGAGGGTGTGGGTATTGATCAAGGAGTTGTTATGGAGGATCTCGGAGTGGTGTGAAGAGATGAACCCCATTCCTCCCATATCGGCAGCCAGGCCGTAGACTTCTTCCAGGCCACGCGTCGCCTGCAGGCAGTTGTCCCAACGCCGCAGGTCGAGGAGTTCGAATTCGTCGGCATCCACCTGGGTGTATTCGGGATATTTGAGGTCCACCCCCCGCACCCAATACCCCTTCTCTTTCAGAAAGGACACGAGATGGTGACCGATAAAACCACCTGCTCCGGTGACGAGAACTTTGGTTTTAGACATGGCAATCTCCTTGGTATGAATAGGGTTTAGGAGTCGGGGTGTGCTGGTTCTGCTTCCTCTACTCTTTTTTGCTTTACGGCGGCATTGATCTTCACCAGTTCCGGCTGGCTCTTGAAGAGCGCTAGGACCTGCTCCCATGTGAAATCGTCCCGGTTCCCGAAGGCTGCATAGATGCGGCGAATGAGATCCAGGTCCTCCGGGGTGTCCACCGCCCAGCGCAGGTCCCCATAATCGGGATCATGGTTGACCAGCCGCAGGCGGAAGCCGCGCGGGCTGACGGCAGTGATGCTCTTCGTCACATGCGTTGATTCAATGGGCAGCCCTTCGTAGAAAAACGGCATGACATGCTCCCGCTGGAATGGCTCGCGGGCCTCCCGCCAGGCTCGTTCCAATGCAGCCCACGAACATACCTCCACATCCAAACCGTTCGGATAGGTGCGGTGCCAGGGGGGCGGGAGGCGGTTGGCGGCGAAGTCGGCTGCGGACTGCTGGAATTCGCTCACGGTCAAGTCCACCAGCTGCGGATCGATCACGGGGTCGTCCGCGGTGATGCGCACGACAACGGTGGCATGGAAGCTGCGGGCGGTCTGGTAGAAGCGGTCCAGGACATCGTGCATCTCACCCCGGTAGATGGGGTAGCCGCGCCCTCGACACACTTCCGCGAGGGGGTCGTCCTGGACCGCACGGGTGGTGGCCACCACCACCTCATGCAGCTTTTGCGCCCGCCTGAGGCGCTCGACGACACGGATGAGCATCGGCTGGCCGCCGATGTCCGCGAGCACTTTTCCTGGCAGGCGGGTGGCGCCCATGCGGGCTTGCACGATGGCGAGGATGGTGTTGGGTTCGGTCATTCATCTCCCTGAACTTCTGGCAGACACTCTGCCGTCAGGTGCCCTGCCGCCCGGTGCCTTGGGGGCAGGGGCAAGTGCGAAAGCCAGGTTATAAGCTCCCAGCAATTTCTGAAAATTCTTCTTCCAGTCGGCCTTTTCTTCCGCGATCCGACGGCTGGCCAGGCCAACTTTGGCCAGGAGGTCCCGCTCTGCAGCCAGGCGCAGGATCAAGGCGGCCAGGGCTCCGACATCGCCATCTGGAAATAGCCAGCCGTTCAAGCCCTCCGCCACCCATTCCCGGTTGGCAGGAATGTCTGAAACCACGCAGGGCAACCCGCAGGCCATGGCCTCCATCAGCGAGACGGACGACCCGTCGATGTGGGACGGCGATACGTACAGGTCCGCCATCCCGTAGTAGCGCGGCATCTCACCCTGCGGGACCTGACCGCCAAAGGTGACCTGTGGCTCGACGCCGCCTTCGATCAGAATTTGACGGATGCGCGTGCCCTGTGATCCGCCGCCGAGCAAGATCAGGCTCATTTCGGGGCGCTGGCGGGCTGCTTTCGCAAAGGCTGCAACCATTACGTCCACGCCGTAGCGCGGCTCCCATGAACGGTTGCAGAGTAGGATGAAGGGCGAGCGGCGCTGGCTGCCGGGTAACGGTTGCCTGGGCGAGAATTGTCCCAGGTCGACTCCCCAGGGAAACATGATGGTGCGGTTTTCAGGAACACCGTATGCAATCGCTTTTAGGCGCGTCGCTTCACAGTCGCTGGTGAAGACGGTGGCGTGCTGCAGGGCATAGCGCGTCGCCCAGCGCCAGAGGGGACTGCGCTCAGCGTCTTGCATCAGATCAAAACCCCAGGACATGAGCAGCAGGGGCTGGAAGCCTGTCAGGGCGGCCAGGAGGCCGCAGGTCTGGATCGGGCCGGCGTGGATGAGATCGGGCTTCACCCGGCTGATGATCCGCTGAAGTTCCAGATATAAACGCGGACCTTGAGTGCGTCGCGCGGTTCTCCGACCCCCTGCCCAGGGAATTTCTTCGATTCGAGAGGGCACCGGGCGATCTTCGGTCTGGCGCGGCCCGCGCTCCAGACGCAGATAATACACCCGATGTTCCGTCTCCGACAATGCCGAGAGGAAGCGGTGGTCGTGCGGGGTGTAATCCTTCGAGAAGTACAGTACGGTAGCCACGGCTAAGACCTAAACGGGTTGCGATGTTATGACCTGGCGGTAGATTGCGACCGTGCGCTGGGCGATCTGCTCCCGGTCGTGGCGCGCCAGTGCGGTCTGGCGGGCGCGGGCACCCAGGCGGGCCGCCAGCGGTCGGTCGTTCAAGAGCTGGGCGATCCTGTCGGCCAGCATGTAGGCGTCCCGGTCGTGATAGAGCAGCCCGTCCTGGCTGTCCCTGACAAGGCTGGGGATGCCGCCGACGTTTGCGGCGATGCAGGGCAGCCCCATCAACATGGCCTCGCACAAGCTATTCGGGCTGTTGTCGATATGCGAGGGGTGCACGTAGACCGCGGCGCCCAGCATCTGCTCGGTGATCTCCCCGGGGGTCAAGCGTTCAAAAAGCAGGATATTCTCCTCAAGATGGTGCGCCCGGATAAATTTCACCAGGATCTTCCCGGCGTCATAGCTCCGGTTAATGCCAGCCAGGTGGAGCTGGATCTGCTTCCAACCGCGCTGTTTGAGGAGGTCCACCGCGCGGGCCAGCAGCAGGCTGCCCTTGTAATAGTTTCCGCTGGAGGTGCTGTAAATGACCGCACCGCCCGCCGCTTCGGCGTGCCATTCGAGGGTATAGTACGGGTCGGCCAGCGCTTCGTTGCAGGAAAAATAATGCGCCTGGGGGTTGAAGGCCAGCAGGACCGCCCGGTCCCATTCGGTGCGGCCCATGTAGTTCTGGCAGCTGCGCAGGATGTGTTGTTCACTTTCGAGGTATTTCCTCCAGGTCAGCCATTTGTGCAGTGGCCCTTCCCCGCGGAGAAAAGCCTGCGTGGCGAGCTCCTGGGTGATCTCCCGCCAGCCGACATCGGAGAAGAAAAAGGGAAAGTACCCGTTGACAATGGCCTGGATGGAAAGGAGCGACGGGGCCGCAAGCCGCTCGCTGATCAGGCCAAAAAAATTCTCGCTGCCGTGAAAGTGGACCAGGTCCGGTTTGAAGTGCGCCACCAGGTCGAGGCATTGCTCGTAATCCGCCCGGGTGTAACTGACGTGCTGCCAGGCCCTGCGCAGCCTGCCCCAGCGCCCGCGCGGGGCATCCCCCGGCAGGGTGAAATAAGTCGTATTTGCCTGAATGAAGGGAGGGCGCGGTTCAGGAGCGGCGGCCGCGATACCCAGCTCGATGTCAGGCTGGTAGGTTTCCAAGGCTTTGCGCAGCCCCTCCTGCCACCCGGCGCGGGTCAGGCCCTGACCGGTCAGGGCGGGAAGCTGGACACCGGTGAACCAAAGAATGCGCATGCGGGATCAACCTTTGAAGAGAGCAGATAAAGGCATGGTTATCGCTAATCAGGCGGCAGGTTGGCCTTGAGCGACCTGGCTGTAGATCTCAGCGGTCCGGGCCGCGATCCCTTGCGGGTTATGGCGAGTCAGGGCCCTGCGGCGGGCTTGGCCACCCAGGCGAGACGCCAGCACCGGGTCACCGAGCACCCCGGCGATCTTATCGGCCAGGATGTAAGCGTCCCGGTCGTGGTAGAGCAGCCCGTCAACGCCATCCGTGACCAGGGAGGGCACCCCGCCGGCGAACGCCGCAACGCACGGCATGCCGACCAGCATGGCTTCACACAGGCTGTTCGGGCTGTTGTCCATGTGCGAGGCATGCACATAGACCCCCGCCCGCAGCATCTCCTCGCTGATCTGGGCGGGGCTCAGCCGGCCAAGCCAGACAATATTATCCAGCATGCCTTCCTTCCGAGCCAGCTCGGTCACGGCTAGGCCGACATAACTCCTGGCCTGCGCCCCGGCGAGACGGAGCTGCACCTCCTTCCAGCCGCGCCGCTTCAGGATCGCCACCGCCTGGGCCAGGGTCAGACTGCCCTTAAAGAAGGCATCCGTCGTGGTGGTGTAAATGACCGCCTGCTTGGCGGCCTCGGCGCGCCATTCGGTGGTGTAGTACCCGTCGGTCAGAACCTCGTCGCAGTGGAAATAGTGCGCCTTGGGGTTCAAGGCCGCCAGGACGGCCCGGTCCCAATCGGTCCTGCCAATATAGTTGCTGCAGGCGTGCAGGATTTTTTGCTCGACCGGAAGGTATTTTTTCAGGGTCAGCCAGCGGTGGATCAGCCCGCCTCCTTTGACGAATTTCTTTGATGCGAGCTGCCTGAGATAGTCGCGCAGGCCCGCATCGGTGAAGACGAAAGGCAGCAGGCCGTGGATGATGGCCTGTAGGGACAGCACCGAAGGCGGCGAAATCCGGTCCGCAATCAGGCCGTAAAAGTTTTCCGTCCCATGGAAGTGAACCAGGTCGGGCTTGAAGCGGGCGACCATTTCGATGGCCTGCCCCAGGTCATCCGCGGAGTAAACCGTGTGCTGCCAGGCGTGGAATGCCCGGGAGAGCGTGCCGCGCGGGGATTTACGCGGGAGGGTAAAGTACGTCGCGTTCCCCTGGACCAGGGGATCGCGCCCTGTCGGGCCGAAGTTGGCGATGCCCAGCTCGATCTGGGGCTGGTAGCTCTCCAGCGCCTTGCGCAATCCTTCCTGCCAGCCGGCGCGCGTCGACCCCTGACCGGTCAGGGCGGGGAGTTGAACGCCGGTAAACCAGAGAACGCGCATGCAAGGCACCTTTTCGACAAGAGACTTCACCCGCGCTTATGGATGGCGCGGGCGATCTGCTGCATCAAATCCCTGTCGCGTTCAAGATCGAATTTCACTGCTTCCCTGACACCTTCTGAATAGGACCAGGGATGGCTTTTTCGCATCCCGGCGGGTTCACTCAGGTAGCGCGGGATGATGTGAGCGTGCAGGGCTGCATCGGAATTTCCCATGATAGCGTAGTTGATCCGGTAGGCGCCGGTCACTTCCAGCAACGCATCCCCGACGAGGGCCATATCGCACAGGTATCTCGATCTTTCCTGCGGGCGCAGGGCATTCAGGCTGTCGACGACCGGATCGGGCAACAGGATCGAATAGCCGCGCAGGAACTGCTGATCACACAGGACCACCCAACCGGATGCGACCTGACAGATTAAAGTCGGGTTTACTCCTGACCTGGCAGCTTCCACACGCTCATGAATCATGGTCATCTTCAATCAGGCTCCCGGTAGCATCTAAGCCACTTCTGTATCAGCCGAATGGACAACCATTTTCGACCCGTCCCTAGAACAATATGCCGCCCGGCGGTGCGCAGGCCGTCCAGCCGCTGGCCTGTGGATAACTCGTGATTTTCTGTGGATAACTCCGTGGGTATTGTGCATAAGACCCTTCGAGTCTGGTGGAAAAGGTGGGAAAAGATGGGTTCCGGGAGGTGGATAACCTGTGGATATCCAGGCAGGGGCTGTGGATAACCTGGGCGGTTCATCCGTACCGGCCGATCGATTCCGGGATATTTCAATTTTTTCAATCCAGCTCCCAGTCCGTCCACTCGATTGGATCTCCGACCAGGGAACGGAATGTGGCCCCGAATTTCGCCCAGCCCTCGCCGAGAACCCGGGCCAGGGGCCAGGCCTGGTAGGACTCCCAGAAGCCGACCAGATGCCAGGGGAACGGCCTCGGGTATTGAAAGAAAAACCGGTAGGCATAATTCCAGGCCAGTTCCACTTGCTCCGGGGTGGGGTGGTGCTGCTGCGGCCCAGTGAAGACAGCCTCGATGGCCTGGAAGTACTCCTCCCAGGTCTGTGGATCGATGGTAAAGCCGCGCTGTCGATAATGCGTATCTCCCGCCACGATGACCGGAATCCCCTGCATGACCATTTCCATTCCGGTGGTGGTGGTATAGACCAATCCCAATTGAGCGAACGCCATGAGGTCGTAAGTGTTGACCTTGTCCAGAGCGCCGACCAGGGTCACATTCTCCGGCAGGTGTGGGATCTTGGCACGGATGGTATCCGCCATGGACGGTCCCTTCTCATAGCGTTCACCGGGATGAATGCGGATCACCAGCTGCAGATCGGGACGTCTGGCAAAATAGTCCACTGTGTGCACGATCCACTCGGCCATGCTCTGGCTGAAGATATTGCGGCCGAGGACCAGGCTGTCCCCCAGGACGTTGGTGGCGAGCAATGTCAGAGGGCGTTCATCCAGGTGTAATTCCTGACGGAGCTGCTCCTGGCCCTGGGGGGGAATATCCTGCCACCGCCGCTCAGACCTCCCGAACGTGCGTGCCGATTGGCGCGCATTTTCCAGCGCTTCGATGCCCCTGCGCTGTTTGGGTTGCAGGGGCTGGTGATCGCTGGCCTGCCAGACCGCGTCGGTGTTCTGGCGGATGACTTCATCATTATGGGCGAGCCAGAGCTGGTCATGCTCCTCGCTGAACTCAAAGGTGACGATCGGGATGCCGAGAAAGTGGGCGACCTGATAGGCTACCCCGTATTCGATCACTATCCCATTCGGGATGATGATCACCTCCGGCGGGTCTTTCTGTAACCAGGTCAAGGTGGTCCGGGCTGTGAGATCGTTGTACGCCTGACGCATGCGGAGGAAATCGGACTCTGGCTCGACTTCTTCAACATGCAGAACATACTGGGTGTCGTAGAGGGAGATGGTATCGACGGCCTGCTCCAGTTCTGCCGGTAGCTCCGGAGCAGGGGGCATTTGCAGCAGGTCCACCGCATCCATCAAACCCCGACAGCCTTTCAGGATTTTGCGAGTATAAAATGACCGGTAGCGCTGATCGAAGCGACTGGCACGCGCGCGATAGTCGTAGTAAGGATAATAGCCGAGGGTGACTTGGTGCCCTTGGCCGGTCAGAGCCAGGCCGATCACGGCACATTGTTCAATCCAGTAGTAGATCGAAGCGAATATGAAAATGCGCTTTCCCCTGGGAGATTGCCGGTCGAAGGCGGCAGCCTGCTCGCATAACGAGGGCAAATTCTTTTCCAGCCTGTTCAGGTTGTAGCGGTTGTACTGCTGGAAATGCTGGCGATAAAGCCAGTGGTACAGTTCAGGTGTATAGGGCAGGCGGCCCAGGATGCCTTTGGTTAGATCGGTCCAGGTCGGCATGAAACTATCCTGTGATTTCCCATTGCAGGCGTGGCCGGACGACGCCCTGGCGAGGCTCCGGCCATTGCGTGCCGGGCGCGCCGGCGGCGTCGACATTGAAATCGAGAGCTTGCTCCTCCTCAAAATAACGCCGGATGGCAAAGGAGCTGGCATTGATGCCGAGGGAGTAACGTCCGGCGTTGAGCACATCCGCGGGGATGGTGCAGCGGCTGATATAGTGACCGGCTGGACGGCTGGTATGCGTCTCGTACAGGAGCGGGTCGTCTGTGTCGAACGAGGTTAAGACCGCCTCGCCGCGGGTGGTGTTCAGGTAAAAACCGATGCGCAGTCCGGTCACAGGAGCGCTCATGGAGTACTCGATCTCGATAGTGAACGCTTCGGTTGAACGAAGGGTATCGCGTACCTGACCTCGGCTGTCGCGCAACCTCAGCGTGAGCGGTCGGAAGGGCGCCGCGCCGAGAGGGATTTCACTCTCGTCCCACACCCGTTCTCCGGCGTTGGTGTTGCCGGCTGAAAGGTAGAAGTCCACGGCCTCGGAAGAGGCGGCGCGCAGAATCAGCTTGCCTTTTTCAATCACTAAGCATTCCTGAGTCAGGCGTAGGATGGCGGACATGTTATGGCTGACGAACAGCACCGTCCGTCCCTGCTGAGCCACATCCCCCATCTTGCCCAGGCATTTCTTCTGAAACTCGGCATCCCCAACAGCCAGGACCTCATCGACCACCAGGATTTCAGGCTCCAGATGCGCGGCCACCGCGAAGGCCAGTCGCAGATACATCCCGGAAGAGTAGCGTTTGACTGGCGTGTCGATGAATTGCTTGACCTCCGAGAAGTCCACGATTTCATCGAACTTGGAATCGATCTCGCTGCGCTTCATCCCTAGGATCGCCCCGTTCAAATAGATGTTCTCCCGGCCGGTAAGCTCGGGGTGAAAACCGGTCCCGACCTCCAACAGCGAGCCGACGCGCCCCCGGATCTGCACGAACCCCTCGGTCGGTTCGGTGATGCGGGAGAGGATTTTAAGCAGGGTGCTCTTCCCAGCGCCATTGCGGCCGATGATGCCCAAAACCTGGCCCTCACTGACATCGAAGGAAACATCGCGCAAGGCCCAGATCGTATCTTCGGCGTCCTGGTGGGGTGTCTGAATCCAGCGGATGGTACGTAGGGGCGCCTGCAGGAAATGGGTGATGTTTTCGCTGAGGGTCTGGTAGCGGCGGGGTGCCAACCCGATCCGATAACGCTTGCTGAGGTGCTCAACCCGGATGGAGGTGGTCATAGGCTAGATGGTGTCCGCAAATGTGCGCTCCATGCGGCGGAAGTAGAACAGACCGCTGATGAAAAGCACCGTTACCATGATGATGGAGACGACGAAGAGCACATCCGGCGGATTGCTGCCCATGATCGCCCAGCGGAATCCCTGGATGACGCCGGCCATCGGGTTCAGCCCGTAAATGATGCGTGTCCGGCCCTGGATTAGCCCTGCCGAATAGGCGACTGGCGATACGTACATCCAGGTCGTGATCAGGAATGGCACGATATAACCCACATCCCGGTACAGCACGTTCAGCGCAGAAAGCCACAGCCCCACCGCCAGGGCGGTGATCACGACCAGCACGGTCAGCGGCAGCAGCCAGAGCATGTTCCAGGTGATGGGGAAACGATAGAAGAGCATCAGGCTTAGTACGATGAGAAAGGAAATGCCGAAGTCGACCAGCCCGGAAAGAACGGATGCAATCGGGATGATCAGGCGCGGGAAATAAACCTTGGTGATCAGGTTCGTGTTGCCGACCAGGCTGCTGCTGCAGCGACCCAGGGCCCCGGAGAACAAGCCCCATGGCAACAGGCCGGCAGCGGAGAGCAGCGGATAATTGACCCCCCCTTGATTCTGGTGGAAAAGATATCCGAATACAAATGAGAAGATCACGATGTTGACCACCGGCATGAGAACCGCCCAGGCGACGCCCAGGACCGCCTGCTTGTAGCGGACCTTGATGTCCCGCCAGACCAGGAAATAGAGCAGTTCCCGATAGGTCCACAGGTCGCGCAGGTTAAGGGCCGTCCAGCCGCGCGAAGCGCGGAAGGTCAGCATTGGAGGTTCGTTTTTTACGAGAGCATCAGATCGTGCCATGGCATCACTTTCGGTTCGCCTTGTACCAGGCGATGGTCTCACGCAGGCCCTCCTCAAAGGGCGTATGCGCGCGGAAACCGAAATCCTTTTCGGCCCGGCTCACGTCCAGGCCGCGGCGCGGCTGGCCGTTCGGTTTGCTCGTGTCAAAGACCAATTGGCCGGTGAAGCCGGTCAGGCGGGCGATCTCCCCCGCCAGCACCCGGATAGAAATCTCCTGGCCTGATCCCAAGTTGACCGGATCCGCACCGTTATATTTTTCGGCCGCCAGCAGGATGCCCTCGGCGGCATCTTTCACATAGAGGAACTCACGCGTTGGGGAACCATCGCCCCACACCACGATCTCCTTCTCGCCGCCCGCCTCGGCCTCCAGGCATTTGCGGATCAAGGCGGGGATGACATGCGAGGAGGCCGGGTCGAGGTTGTCGCCCGGACCGTATAGATTAACCGGCAGGAGGAAGATGGCGTTGAACCCGTACTGCTGGCGGTAAGCCTGTGCCTGGACGAGCAGCATCTTCTTCGCCAGCCCATAAGGGGCGTTCGTTTCTTCAGGATAACCGTTCCAGAGATCTTCTTCTTTAAATGGGAGCGGAGTGATCTTCGGGTAAGCGCAGACCGTGCCAAGGGCGACGAACTTGCCCACGCCGATCTGCCAGGCCTGGTGCATGAATTGCACGCCCATCATCAGGTTGTCGTAGAAAAAATCCGCCGGATGGGCGCGGTTGGCGCCGATCCCACCGACGCGTGCCGCGAGATGGATGATGATCAGGTCAGACGGCTTGAAGCTGGGGAGCGGGGCGGGATGGAAGCCTGGGGGGTTCAGGTGAGCCGGCCGTCGAGCGGGTTGGAGCAGGGCCTCCTCCAGCAGGCGGTCGATCGCGTTGCGCTCCACCAGGTTGTACTGCTCCACGTGGGGGACAAGGATATCGGCCGCGCCACGCTGGATCAGGTCCTGGACGAGAAAGGTACCGAGAAAACCAGCTCCACCGCTCACGATCACGCGTTTGTCTTTCCAGAAATGGTCGCTCATGCGTTCTCCGTTATTGCACGATGAACCGGGAATTGCGGTAGCGTTCGTCCTGCGGGTCACGAATGATGCCGCTATGCAGGGCGGAAACGATCTCCCTCACACCGTCATCCACCGTCAGGCTGGTATGGAATCCCAGCTGGCGGCGGATTTTTTCGAAGGAGACGGTGATGTCACGCATATCCCCCCCGAAGGTGAGGTCCTTGTAAGTCACGACGGTCTCGGGCAGGCGCTTGATGACCAGTCCGACGATTTCATCCTTGGTGTAGTTACCGTCCTCCGAGCCGAGATTGTAGATCTGGCCGCGCACCTTGTCTTCGGGCGAGCGGAGGCCGAGCAAGATCCCGCCCACCACGTCGCGCACGTGGACGAAGGAACGGGAATAGCCGCGCTGGTAGATGATGAGCTGGCGCTTGGTAAAGGCGTCCAGCACAAACTGGTTGACGATCAGGTCAAAGCGCGTGCGCGGGGAGAGACCGTAGAGCGTCGCCAGGCGGAAGATCAGCGGTGCGCAGGGCGATCCTTTCTGGGTGCGGAGGAATTCTTCGGCAGCGATCTTGGTTTCGGCATACAGGGATTGGGGGGTGAGCGGCGATTCCTCCGTAACCGGTTCGCCATCGGTCGAGAGGCCGTAGTTACTGTACGTGGAAGCAAAGATGAACCGTGTGGCCCCCAGCCAGGCTGCCTGCTCATAGACCATTTTGGTCGCTTCAACATTATAGGTCCAGGCTGCCTGTTTGCCCACCGCCTGGCAGGCCGGAAAGCCGACGATCGCCGCCAGATGGACGACCGCCTCCGGTTTGGGCCAATCGCGGCGCAGGGAGGCGCGCACCGCACCGGGTTCGGTCACGTCAGCCTTGACGAAATGAAAGTCCGGATGTGCGAAGAAACCCAGCAGCGACTCGCCGCTGTACAGCAGGCTGTCCAACACGGTGACGTGATACCCTGTTCGCAATAATTCCGCGGTCAGCAGGGAGCCGATGTACCCTGCACCGCCTGTGACAAGGACGTGCCGCTCAGGGTTCATGCGCAGTTCCTCCGAGGTGTAAGGACACCTTTAAACCCTCGACCACGAGCACGGGCACATTGCCATCCACGGCAATCGCCATCCCCTGTTCAAGGCAGCTCAACCGGCAGATATCCGCCACATCCCCATCCCCGATCAGGCGGATACGATCATAGCCGGCCTGGCGAGCCTTTTCCAGGTGCTCCTTCACGCGCAGGCGTGTATTGTGATAGAGGGAAAATTGCTGTTCAATATAATCGACGGTCAGGCGGGCGCGCAGCGCGATGCCTTCCGGCGTGATGATGTAGCGCAACTTCTTGCGCTGGGCACGCTTGATCTTGACATATCCCTTGGCGATTAACCGCTTGAGATGCCAGTTGACCGTTCCCACGGCAACGCCCAGCTGCGTTGCCAGCGAGGCCTGGGTAATATCGGGGTCGCGCTCGATGTTCTCGAGCAGGGCGAGTTCGCGTGCAGGATCGGTGGAAGGTTCCATAATGGGTTGCTGCGTGGGGCCTATCTTTGGGCCAGCCGTTTGAGGTCCGCCTCGACCATCATTTCGACCAAGCCCTTGAAGTCGGTTTTGGGGGCCCAGCCCAGTTCTTTGCGGGCCTTGGTCGAGTCGGATCTGAGCAGGTCTACTTCGGAGAGGCGCAGGAAGTGCGGATCCTGTACCACGTGATCATGATAATCCAGGCCAACATGCTGGAAGGCTAGCTCGACGAACTCCCGGACGGAGTGGGTCTCGCCCGTGCCGATGACAAAATCCTCCGGACGTTCACGTTGCAGCATCTGCCACATGGCCTGCACGTATTCTCCGGCGAAGCCCCAGTCCCGGCGCGCCTCCAGGTTGCCAAGGTGCAGTTCCTTGGCCAAGCCCAGCTTAATACGAGCTGTCCCGTCGGAGATCTTGCGGGTGACGAACTCAAGCCCGCGCCGCGGGCTTTCGTGGTTGAACAGGATCCCCGACACGGTATACAAATTGTACGACTCGCGGTAGTTGACGGTGATCCAGTGCCCGTATACTTTTGCAACCCCATACGGGCTGCGCGGGTAAAAAGGAGTGGTTTCGTGTTGGGGGGTCTCAACCGCCTTCCCGAACATCTCACTGCTGGAGGCCTGATAGAACCTGGCCTTGGGGTTGACCAGGCGGATTGATTCAAGTATCCGGGTGACTCCCATGGCGGTCACTTCCCCGGTCAAGACGGCCTGACTCCAGGAAGTCGCCACAAAAGATTGAGCCGCCAGATTATAGACTTCGTCCGGTTTATATTGCTCCAGACAGGCGACCAGCGAGCTTTGGTCATGCAGGTCGCCTTGCACAATGGTGATGTCGTCTTGAATGTGCTGGATGCGTTCAAAGGTAACCGTGCTGGAGCGCCGGACCATCCCGACGACTTCATAGCCCTTGGAGAGCAAAAACTCTGCCAGGTAAGAGCCATCCTGCCCGGTCACGCCCGTGATCAGAGCTCTCGGCATGTTTCCTCCTGATTCAAAATTCAGTCACTGAATTATAGTCATTCCCACCTGAGAGTCAAGCGCGCTTCCCGGCCCGCTTGCGGATGAAATCTGCCAACCATCCCCCGATCAGGATCAGGACGCTCACCACGAGGGTTGCTGCCATGACGACAAACACGTCCAGGACGGGCAACCCCAGGTTCTCATAGCGAGTCGCATACCAATAACCAAAAAAGACCAGAAAGACGGCTTCCACGGCCAGGATCCGTACGATCCAGGGGTTATGCGTCTCATGCCACCACTGCAACGTTCTGGCTGCCAGAAGGGCCTGGAATAAAAGGAACCATGACCGGTAGCGGGGACTATCCCACTGGGTTCCGCCGGCCCGGAAGGAGGCCACGATGATCCAAACCCAGGTGATGATCCAGAGCCAGATCCAGGCGCGCCGTTCCTCCTTCCCCGGTCGCGGCCAGATCGCGATCAGGCTGATTGCCAGGAAAGGCAGCAGGGCATACCAGCCAAGGGCGAGCAGGGTATTCAGCGTCCTCCACAGCAAAACCGTTGGGTCAGCGATGGCCGCCGGAAGGAGCGGCTGCAGGATCCCGTAGGTGGTCATAAAAGGCAGGTGCAAGGACTTGGGCAAAACCTGAAAGACCCTTTGCAGCCATCCGGACTTTTCTTCCTGCACGAAGGTATTCCATTTGGCTGAGCCCTGCAGGTAACTCGCCAGGGCTTTGGCGGGTGAGGTGATCGATATTTGTCCGCGCGCTAAGCCGGGCAATAATAAAGCCAGGGCCAGGATCACAACCAGCACGATGAGCAGGAGAGTTGGCCAGGGGAGTCGGATTGCCCGGCTGCGGAGCCAGGCCCACCCGCCCAGGCCAAGAAGGGCATAAATGACGATTCCCGGCTGGAGGAGTAGCATCCCGGCCAGAGCACCAGCCATCCAGAGCCAGGCCAGGCGGTGATGGTCCGTCTGCCAGTCGACAATCCCCCAGAAGAGCATAATGACGAAGGTGATCAGGAAAGGTTCACGCATCTGTGAACTGCCCAGCAGGATGCTTTCCGGGTACAGAACCAGGATCCACGCGACAGGCACTGCCAACGAGTCCCCCCACAGTTTTCGTACGGCTTCCCAGGCCAAGGCTACTCCGATCGCCGAGGCCATGGCAGCGAGCACGACCAATAACCAGGGTCGCTGCATGTCCGGGCTTAGGTAGCGATATAAGGATGCATTTAAGGCCAGGAGACCGCCATACTGGTCGGCATTGTAGGACTTCTCGAAAGCCTTCCAGAGCGGGTCCGGGGATTTGGCCAGCAGCCAGGCGGTCGAATCTTGAACATAGGCATCCGCGAGCACGTACCCATAAGTCTGAAGCCGGCTGCCGGTACCATAGGCAGGGAGGAGAAAAGTCAAGGATACACCCAGGCCGAGGCGAAGCAAAACAGCCAGGAGCAACATCAAACCCAGGGTCCGCCCTGCTCCGGCCCAGCGCCAGAGGGCAACCAGTGCGCACGACCCGAGCAGGATCAGCAGCGAGAATGCGAGCCAGCCAATCCACCATGTCCCCTTCGCGATCACGGAGAGCAGGGCGCCCAGTCCCAGACTGGTGGGAAGCGTCCACCTTAAGTCATGTATCAAGGTCTTCATACTTTTTTTCTGATCGTAGTGTTGAGGATTTGGATCACCCACCAAAGGACGATCAGGATGATCCATGACTGGACCGAGACGGAGTAGCGGGGGTTGTCGCCGTATTCGAGCAGGGCCTGGATCACGGAAGTCAGCCAGATCACACTCAGGACGAACCACCAGAACGTGTCCATCTTCAAGAACCGGCGTGCCCTTTTCCAGGCCAGGAGCAATGTGCCGAGGATGAAGACCAGGTTGGCCAAGATCAGTATGCCGCGGTCCAGCAAGACGATCCCACCCCGCAGGATCGCCAAGGACGGGTTCTCCCCTGGACTAACTTCCCAGTGAAAGGGGGCCTTCCAGAACGCTTCCCACCCTAGGAAGACATCGCGTAAATAAAGGCCGGGGTATTTAAGAATCAGTTGGATGGAGATCTTCTCCAGCAGGCGTGAGAGGTCAAAGAACCCCAATCCCGAGGCTTTCTCCAGCGCGGGAATGGCATTCCAGATGGTGTTCCCGGGACTCCCGGTCTGGGCGATCTGGGCGGCACGGTACTGGAGAAAGGTGTCGCGCACAGCTGCGTATTGGTCCGGCACGTATTCGAAGAAAACGCCGCTGTGGTTCATGAGATGGTATCCGTCCACGGTGGAAAGGCTCCACATGTGGTAGTCCTGGTGCACATAGTTGATCCAGACGCCGACAACCACCAGCCCGACCAGTCCGATGGCAGCTCCGGCTGCCCAGCGAAGTGGCGGGCCAACCCGCCACCCGATGATCACCAGGAAGGCTGCCCAGAATGGCAGAAAGAGATAATTGGCACGCATGAGTATGGCCAATCCTGAGGAAGAACCGACTAATAACCCGGCGAGCAGGATCCGCCAGAGCGGGGGCTTTTCCTCGGAGAACAGCAGCCACGCCATCCCGGCCAAGGCCAGCGCGATGAAAAAGGTCGTCAGCGGCTCTGTCAGCAAGTCGGCTTCGATAAAAAGTTGCTGCAGGTTGAGCGTATGGGCCAGGGCAGCCAGTCCTGCAAACCAGCCCTTCCCGGTGACGCGCCAGCCAATGTAAAAGAAAAGCAGGCTGGTCAAAAAGCCCAGCACGAGCTGGACGGTGTAAACATGCTCGTCTGGTCCGACGAGCGACAGGAAGAAAGGGTAACCGGGCATGCGCGAGGCTTCGAAATGATCCCAGCCCTGCGCGACCTGTCCGGCCAGCCGCCGATAGGTGGCCGTGTCATTATAGGACACCGGGCGGTAGAAAATATAGAGGAGGAAGCGTTCCGTCGCGGCGACGAGGATGACCACAGCCAGCCAAGAGGAGGTTTTGAGATCTCGGAAAAACTTGATCATGTCAAACCTCGAACCCATGCAGGCTTCGCTGAGCGCGTTCTACCCAGGTGTATTTCGCAACCCGGTTTCGTGCACTTCTAGCCAGGCTCAGCCGTCGTTCCTGATCGGCCAGGAGGCCGCCCAGGGCGCTTTTCCATGCATGGGCGTCCTCCGGGGGGCAGAAGACTGCACAGGTTTCGTCCAGCACTTCCCGTAACACTGGCAGGTCGCTGGTCAGGCTAGCCCGCCCTACCGCCATGTATTCGAACATTTTCATCGGGCTACAGATCTCGGCCGTATTACCCCCGCTGGAGGTGGTTACGGCACGCCCGTAGGGCATCAAGAGGACGTCCGCCGCGGCCTGATAGAGGGGGAGGTGCACGTTGGGCACGAATCCGGTAAAGGTCACGTTGGTCAAGTGGGCGGCCAGGGCACGCTGGCGCCAGACCTCCGCTTCGGCCGGCCGGCCACCGACCCAAAGGAAATTCACCTGGGGGAAGGACGCGGCCAATTCCAGGAACAGGTCCGCTCCGCGGCCTGCGTACAGGTGGCCGGTGCACCCGACCGTCAGGCCAGGCGGCAGGCCGAGCAAGCGGCGTGCGGCCTCGGCCTCCGGAAGGGCCTCGTAGCGCTCCAGGTCCACGGCGTCCGGGGCGATGAGGGTATCCCCGCGGCGGGGCGGACCATACCTTCTTTCGAGGGCGCTCCGCAATGCGTCGGTGATCGGCAGGAGGCGCTTCTTCCCCGGCAGGACCAGGAAAACGCGGTACCAGAGCGGGCCGAAGCGCCCGGAGGGGTAGTCGTGCATCTCCAGCATGACCGGCAGGCCGGCCAAGAGTCCCAGGGCGGCCGCCTGCACCGGCCAGGTGTAAACCAGATCAGGGTGCAGGGCACGTGCCCGATCGATTGCCTTCCATGGGAAGATGCGCCGCTCCTGGGTGGGAAGCCAGAGGAGCGGAAAGTCCGTCTGCAGACCGTAATGCGCGCGCAGGTCGAGCCTGGCTGGTGCGCGGCCCGGTACCAGCAGGGTGACGTCATGGCCCAGCTGGGCAAATGCCTGGCAGACCTTCATCACCTGGATGCTGTTAGCCGAGTCGGAGGGGACTTGCGAGGCGGAAACGCAAGCAATCTTCATGGCTGGACGGTAGCAATCACCCTCCGATGGCGCACTTCCCAGAGACCGCGCAGCGCGATAAAACCGATCGAAAGGATGAAGTAACCCGAGAGGATGGCGGCCATCATCAGGTAACCGAAGCGGGGAACCAGGGAAAAGATCAAGGCCAGTTCGACAACTCCTGCCAGGACCTCGATCAACACAGGATACCCCGCCTTTCCCAGGGACAGCATCAACGAACGATTCCACTGAAAAATACCGGCAAAACCATAGCCCAGGAGCAGGATCAGCAGGACCGGATAGACCGGGCGGGCCTGGGGTTTGTACACAAAGGGAATGAGCCACCAGCCCGTCAGCGCCCAGAAGCCGGCTACGGCAAGCACGATCCCGCTGGCGATGGTGGTGACGCGCCGCAGCAGGCGCAGGGTCGTATCCCATTGGTATTTGGCAACCGTGCGGGCAATTTCACTATAGGTGGGTGCAATGAATGGATCCAGGATGAGGGTAATGGTCGTGATGAAGCCAAGCGCCAGGTTGAAGTAACCCACTTCGGTTGTGGAAAGCAAATAGCCCAGATAGAGCTGAATATTATCCCGAAAGACCAGGTTCACGGTGCCGTTTAGGTTTGTATTGAGGGCAAATGCCAGCCGCGCACGTTTTCCGGGTAATTGCTTGAGGGAAGTGCGCCACCAACCTGGCCCCAGGGTAGAGGACAATTCTTTCAGGGTCAGGGTCACTTGCGAAAAATTATAATATGCCTTCCCGAGCACATAGGCCAGGAGCACTGCCGGAACCAGATAGGGGGCAAGTAGATCCGTCATCACCCAGCGATATAAAATATATGTGCCTGCTATGACCAGGAAAGTAATTACGGCCTGGATCACCGTATAGCGCGCCATGCGTTCAAAACGGTGAGTGGCTTGCAGGAAGCCGGTGGAAGTTTCATAGACCAGGTTGAACAGGATAATCAGGCTGTAAAAGACAAACCAGGGGGCCGTACGTGCATCCTTGGCGATGACCGTGGATGCCCAGGGCGCAAGAAGAATCACGATCAAGAAAGCGATCAGGGATACCGCTGCCTCGGTCATTCCGGCTGCTTTTACTAGGGCGGCTGCCTCCGCCTTCTTGCCATCCGCCAGGGCCGGACCGAAGTACTTGACCATCACTTCGCTCATGCGAAAGGAAAGCAGACGATTCACGTTCGAAGAGAAGGTAATGATCAGGGCAATTGCCCCCCAATTGGTCACCCCGACAAGGCGAAAGGCGATGATCCCCTGGATGAAGCCCAGCCCGGAAGAGATGACATTGCTGCCAAAAAGATAGCTGCTGTTGCGTACAATCCTGCGCAGCAGGTTGTCTTCCTTCCATATGGCTGTGATCTTTTGCAGGATGGTCACGGTCGTACCACCTGGCGCGCCCAGCTACGCTCGGCGTTGTACCAGTCAACCAGGGTCTGAACGCCCTCCGTCAGGCCGACCCGGGGCTCCCAGCCGAGCAAGCGGCGGGCCTTGCTCACATCGGCCTGATTGGCAAGCATATCCGCCGGATTGGGGGGGAGGTGTTCGATAACGGCCTTTTTGCCGACAAGCTCTTCCAGCAGCCCGATCAAGGCGTTGATGCTTATCACCTCATGCCCGCCCAGGTTGATGATCTCATAGCTTAGGGGCTTCAAGCCCGCGATCGTGCCGCGGGCGATGTCGTCCACATAGGTGAAGCCGCGCGACTGGTCTCCGTCGCCGTACACCTGCACGGGCTGGCCTTCGCGGATCCACTTGGTGAAGCGGAACATGCTCATGTCCGGACGACCGGCTGGGCCGTAAACCGTGAAATAGCGCAGCACGGTCACGTCGATGCCGTACAGGGCATGATAACTATGGCAGAGCACCTCGGCAGATTTCTTGCTGGCGGCGTACGACTGCAGCGGATGGTCGCTGTCGGCAGTCTCTGGTGTTGGCAAGGGAGCATTGGCCCCGTAAATGCTGGAGGTCGAGGCCAGGATGAATTTCCGGATTCCCTTCCGCCGGCAGAGCTCGAGCAGGTTTAATGTACCGAGGACATTTGTCTGGAAAAAGACCCATGGGTTCTCGACACTCGCCCGGACCCCAGCGTGCGCAGCCAGGTTAACGACCGCTTCAAAGCCTGGCAGGCCCTCTACCGCCTCCCGGTCGGAAATATCCAGCCTCAGGAACGAGAATCCCGGTAGGGTCTGGAGGCGCCGCAGTCGATATTCCTTCATGCGCACGTCGTAGGCATCGTTCAGGTTATCCACACCGCTGACGGTGTGGCCCTGTTCAATCAGCATTTCGGCGACGCGCGCGCCGATGAACCCGGCCGAGCCGGTGACCAGGTAATTCGCCATGCTCAGCTCCTTTCGAGCCTGCTGGTGATGATGACGGGGTCTTTGGCGGCGATCACGTTCAAATGGCCGTTTTTCACCTGGTTCTGGGAAACCGGGGCGAGAGCGCCGGCGACGGCCTCGAAGGAGAACAATTGATATCCCAGACTGGTCAGGCTGTGATAGAGTTCGTCCGAGGTCGACCCGGCGGAGGCGCGGGCTTCTTCGGAGAATTCGACCTGAAGAATCGGTGCATTCGCTGCAGAGAGTGTTCCATGGCCTCCCGCCAGCACGTGGCTTTCCCAGCCCTCAACGTCAATTTTGATCATCGTTATTTTTTGACCGAGATGCTGGTCTTGGACGAACTGGTCCAAGGTCAATGCCGATACCATTTCGGAGGAAAATTTCTCTCCGGCAGTGGGGCTGGTAAGGGAGTTTCGTCCATCGTATCCATCCAGGGAGACCAGCATGCTGACCTGGCCGGGCGCGTCCGAGAGAGCAATTTGAAAGGGAGACACATTGGTAAACCGGTTCAATTGGATATTTGTTAAGAGGCGCTGGAAGGAGGTTGAAGTTGGCTCGAGGGCATAGACATGCCCTTCCCTCCCGACCTTGTGGGCTGCGATCAAGGTAAAAAGCCCGATATTGGCACCGACATCGAGATAGATATCCCCGGGCCTGAGAAAGGCATTGTGAAACACCCGCTCCCTCATTTCGAAGTTTTTCGCATAAATCCCATACGAGACTTCACTGTCCAAAAACAAACGCATGCGCACACCCGGCTGCAGGCGGATGTCCTGGAACTGACGCCGCTGTTTGAGGGATTTCCAGCGGGCGCGGCGGATGTCACCGGCGATGTAGTTCCAGCGCAGTTGAAACCGCTGCAGGAGAATCCCATCCTGTAGATAGGACGCCCAGCGTAATACCGGATTGTCAGGCCGGCCCGGGTCGTATCCTGGCATTTACAATCTCTCTACCTTCGGGCTATTTTTACCCAGGTCCCCAAGCGCGTTCCGGCTGTCGAAGATGAATTTTGCCGCTCCAAGAATGGCGGGATAATCGTAGCCCTTGTGGTTTGTGACAATGACGATGCAATCCGAGGTGCGCACGGCTGCCATCAGGTCCGGGACGCTGCGCAGTTCGATGCCGTCGTGGGTTTTCAGGACAGGAATGTATGGGTCGTGGTAGGAAACTTGAGCCCCCTTCTGCTGGAGCAGCCCGATCACGTCCAGCGCAGGGGATTCGCGCAGGTCATCGATATCCGGCTTATAGGCTGCCCCCAGGACCAGGCATTTGCTCCCGTTCAACACCTTGCCGCGTGCGTTCATGCCATCCAGGATGCGGCTGACGACATAGCGCGGCATATTGGTGTTGATTTCGGAGGCCAGCTCGATGAAGCGGGCGTTGTATTGGTAGGCCTTCATCTTCCAGGAGAGGTAGAGCGGATCAATGGGGATGCAGTGGCCGCCCAGGCCTGGACCCGGCGTGAACTTCATGAAGCCGAAGGGTTTGGTCGCGGCTGCGTCAATCACCTCCCAGACGTCTATACCCAGTCGTTCACATATGATTGCCATCTCATTGACGAGACCAATGTTGATCATGCGGAAGGTGTTCTCGAGCAACTTTGCCATCTCGGCCGCCTCGGTATTTGAGACCCGGTGAACATGCTGGATGGCTTCCCCATACCAGGCCGCGGCAACCTCCGTGCAGGCCTCGGTGATCCCCCCGACCACCTTGGGGGTATTAACGGTGGTATAGTCTTTGCGGCCCGGGTCGACGCGCTCTGGCGAGAACGCCAGAAACCACTTCTTGCCGACTGCGAGCCCCTTCTCCTCCCCCAGTTTTGTCAACAGGACTTCGCGTGTTGTCCCAGGATAGGTGGTCGATTCAAGCACCACGACCATGCCCGGATGCATATGCTTGCCCAGTTCTTCGGTGGCTGACAGGATGAAGGACATATCCGGGTCACCGGTCTGGCGGAGGGGGGTCGGGACACAGATGCTCACCGCGTCCAATTCCTTCAGCACGGAGAAGTCTGTGGTGGCCTTCAGACTGCCGGATCGGACCAGTTTTGCCACGGTCTTGGTAGGAACGTCAGGAATATAACTCAGGCCTTTGTTGACGGAATCGGCCTTACGCGCATCCGGGTCGATGCCGGTCACGCTGAAGCCTGCCTTGGCGAAGACCACCGCCAACGGCAATCCGACATAGCCCAGACCCAAAATCCCGACCCGGGCAGTTTTATTTCGTATCTTCTTGAGTAGCTCTTCCTTAATGGTCATTCTTCCTCCTGTGGTTCATCTGGAAAGACAATCAAGCTGAAGGCAACCCCGCCCCTCCTGGGGGGTTTCGAGATTTCATCCCAGATGGATTGGGGTTGAGGAACAATTCAGAACAAGTTCAGCTGCTTGGGTTTTTCCTCTGGAACTTTGGTTGGCTGGTCAGAGGGGGAACGCTTCATGGCCGCGCGGGCCTGTTCCAGCAGTTTCGGCAATTGGGCAAAGTCCTGGATGATGGTCGGTCTCACGGAGGCTTGATGAAGCGCGGCTGCTGGGTGGAACATGGCGATGACGAAACGGCTGCCAACCCTGCGCATCTGCCCATGAACTGCGCTGATTTTGGCGCCGGGCAGGAACTTGCCCATGGAAAAACGGCCCAGGGTGATGATGATCCTCGGGTTGATCGCCGCGATCTGCCGTTCCAAATACTCGTTGCATGCGGCCAGCTCCTCGGGCAGGGGGTCCCGATTCCCGGGCGGCCGGCATTTCACCACATTGCCGATCCACACCTCGGAGCGCTTTAACCCGGCCTGGGCCAACAGTTCGTCCAGGAACTGACCCGCCGCGCCGACAAATGGGCGCCCCTGCTCGTTTTCATGAAAACCCGGACCCTCACCAATGAACATGATTTCCGAGGTGGCTGGCCCCTCACCTGGGACCGCCTTCTTGCGAGAATGGTACAGGGCGCATTTTTGACAGATGGAAACCTCTTTAGCTATTTGCGCAAGGGTTTCTTCAGCGCTCATGGATCCTCCAAGGCATTCAAATGGTCCAGCGTCATCAGCAAGGCATCTTCATTATTATCCCTGTAATACCTTGGGCGTCGGCCCGTGACCTCGAACCCATGCTTGGAATACATGCTCTGGGCCGCGGGATTCCCTTCCCGGACTTCTAAAAACGCCAACTTTGCACCTTCTGCCCGTGCCGCCGTCAGGGCTTGGAGTAACAGCTTGTCGCCGATGCCCTGCCGGCGAAAGTCGGGATGGGTGGCGATGGTGGCAATATGAGCCTCATCCACGATCAGCCACAGCACCAGCATGGCAACCACGCGCCCGTCCGCCTCGGCGATCCACGCCCTCGCTGCAGGATTTTCGGTTGCCTCGAATTTGAACGAACGCTCCGGCCAGGGCAGGCTGAAGGATAGTTCGTCAATTGCATGGACAGCGGGGACATCCTCCAGGCGCATTCGCCGGATGATCAGGCTCACGCCGGGAGGCCTCCAGCCAGATGCAGGTAGATGGGTGCCAGGGAGGTGGCAGAGTCAATCCTGCCCGCTTGCCATTTCTCCCAGGCCAGCTCCGCCAGAATGCCGGGGCGGCGCACGCACTGGGCCGGAGAAGCCAGCAGCACGTTCTTAAATTTACGGGCGAGGCGGTTACGTTCGCTGGCAGTGAGCTCGCCACAGACCCAGGTCTGTTGGCGGATGCGGCGGGACAGTTCGGCGATGGTGGTTATCGTGACCGGCCCCTGGGGCCGCCAGCGGTTCTTGACGGCTTTATACCAGCCCACAGCCAGATGGCTTCGCCCGGCCTGGAGAACCGCGACCAGGGCCTGACCATGGACCGGCTGCGCCGCGGCCAGCACGTCCAGGGTCGGGATGCCGATGAGCGGTAAATGCCTCGCCAGTGCCAACCCTTTCGCCAGGGCCAGTCCGACGCGCAGGCTGGTGAAAGAACCCGGACCGAGGGCGACACCCACGGCCTGCACCTCCCCGATGGTCGTCGCGCAGCGCGCCAGGAGTTCTGCGATGGCAGGGGCGAGTTCCTGGGTGTGGTGGGCGTGGCTTTGCCAATACAACTCACCGCTCAGCTGGACCCCGTCATAAAGGGCCAGACCCACTTGGGCAGTCGAGGTATCGATAGCCAGCAACATCAAACTACCCCGTAGACCGCCTGCTGGAGGCTCTCCAGCAGGCGTTGATGACGATTACCAATTGCTTCAAATCGCATGGCGCGATGCTCCTCGGACTCGTATTCCAGATGTGCCCACAAACGGTCGGAGGGCAGGACGGATGCGATGCGCTCCGGCCATTCGACGACCAGCGCTCCTTCCAGGAGCAGGCTGTTCAGGTCCAGTTCCTCCGCCTCCGGCGCTGATTCCAGCCGGTAGGCATCCAGGTGGAAAAGCTGGCTGGCATCGGGGCGGCGGTAGACGTTCACCAACACGAAAGTTGGGCTGGAAACAGGATCGAGAGAGCCCCAGCCCTGGGCGACGCCTTGGACGAGGGTGGTCTTTCCCGCGCCCAGCTCCCCTTGCAGGCAGATCAGGTCGCCGGGCTGAAGGAACTTTCCCAGACGAATGCCCAGCCGGCGGGTCTGTTCGGGGCTGCGGCTGAAGAATTCAAACGTATTGGCATCCAGGATGGGCATGACAGAGGGATTATACTACACGGAGTTTGGCTGGATTTTAGCATTGGAGGGGGACCAGGCGCAGGCCTTCAATCAGGGTGGAGGTGATTCTGCCGTCTTGTTTTAAAAGCCAATCTGTTTCCCCAGGATTCTTGCGATCGTGCGCGCGGCCTGTGGGCGGGCCGCACTCTTGCAGTTTTTAATCACCTGAGCCCGTTCCTGCGGCCGGCAGACCCAGCGCGTCAGTGCCCGGACGACTTTGAGAGGCTCCGGCGCCCAGACTCCCACCCCCTCGCTCTCGACATACACGACGTTGCCATCCTCCTGGCCGGGCAGCTTGGCATACAGGATGATCGGCAAAGAGGCGTTGAGTGCCTCGGCAATTGTGCTTGGCCCGGCTTTGGTTACGATGACATCCGCAGCACGCATGAAATCGGGCATCTCATGGACAAAGCCGTAGATGAAGGTCGGATTCTCCCAGGTCTGTTCCTGGAGCTCGGCTTGTAGCTTGGCGTTTCGTCCGGTTACGACTGCCAGACCGACATCCAGACCTGATTCGTCAATGGCCTGAGCGGTTTCGGCAAGCGGACCCATACCATCCCCGCCGCCGACCAGCAGAGCGACCAGTTTGTCCTGCGGCCAGCCGAATTTTGTGCGCAATCGGCGCTTGTCGCCGCGGGGGGCGCTGCAGCGTTCGGAAACCGGCAACCCCACCAGACGGACTTTTTCTGCTGGCATAGTGTATTCCAGAGCGCGTTGTTTGGCCAGCTCCGTCGGGACGATCACCAGGTCCGCGCGGTGGTCATACCAGAGGGCATGCGTGGTGACCAGATCAGTCACGACGGTGATGAACGGCGGGCGGTTTTGGCCGAGGGCTTTCAAGAAAAATGAGTTTGCCAGCGGGTGAACACTGACCAGCATATCACTGGGGTGTTCCCGCACCAGTTTGCGGGCTGCCCGTCTGACAGTGGGCCAGAAGGTGGAGGTCAGCATACGTGCCTGAGGGCGTCCGTTGCTGACACGGAAACCCACCCCCCACAACTCAGGAATGCGCACCAAATCCGGGTAGATCTTGGGTAAGGAATTGTAGGGCGGGGGGGCATAATCCTTCATAAAATCCACCATCTCGATCGTGATAGCGTCACCATATTCCAGGCCGATGGCCTCGATGATCGCCTCAGCGGCGGAGCGGTGCCCGCCGCCTGTATCCGAGAAGAGGAAAAGAACGTGCGGTTTATGTGTCGGAAGAGCGCTCATTGGTTTCCCTCGAGATGACTGTTTTCAGCCGACGGGCAAGTTCACGCCGTGGCAAGAGCACCCGCCGCTTGCAGACGGTACATTCCAGTCCGATATCCGCCCCTAAGCGGACGATGGTCCATTCATAGGAGCCGCAAGGATGCGGCTTGCGCAAGCGGACAATGTCACTGAGCTGCAATTCGGGAAGCATGGCACGATTCTAACGCGTTTGCAGCAGGTTGGCGAATACCCTTCTCGGTCCACGGGCTGGGTCAGGCTTAAAAGTACTGCGCATGCCGCCCTGAACAAATCGTGATAAACTACCTCTGACCTCACCTCAGCAAGGAGTGAAACATGTCTTCTCATCCAACGTATGACATCGTGATCGCCGGTCTCAAGCGCAACCTGCCCCTCTTTGAGATCAAGCCCGGTTTGAAGATAGCCATCTTGAACATTCTTGGAGATACCGAGCTGGTGCAGGCCTGCGCCAGGGACTTGGCAAAAAGACTGAAGGCGACAGACTTTGACATCCTGGTCACAGCAGAAGCCAAGTCGATCCCACTCGCCTACGCCCTTTCGGTCGAAACGAAAAAACCCTATATCGTCCTGCGCAAGACCTATAAAGCCTATATGGGCGCGGCGTTGATCGCCGAAACCCTATCGATCACGACCGGGGAACCGCAGACCTTGATCATGGATGAAAAGGATCAGGAGCTGGCCAAGGGCAAGCGGGCGGTGATCGTGGACGATGTCATCAGCACCGGTTCGACCCTGCAGGGCATGCAGATGATCTTGGAAAAGGCGGGTGCGCATGTCGTCCGTGAGGCAGCCATTCTGACGGAGGGCGAGCGTGCCCAATGGGAACATATCGTATCTTTGGGACACCTGCCCCTGTTCACGGATTAGATTCAGGATCGCGCAAGGATGATGAATAACTGATTCTGATGATAATTAATCCAATCTTGACGAGTTTCGCCAGAAGAAACCGATCTGGTGGAAACTTTGTTTTTTAACGGCGGTTGCGCTCTTGGGCGTCCCCGTTCCTGAACTTGGGGCTGAACTGTTGAATCAACTTTTCCTTCTGCTTTTTCGTCAACCCTTTGATCTGACGCTCCCTGCGCATGGCGCTGGCACGGTCCGGTAATTCTTCCACGTAGACCAACCGGACCGGGCGCCGGCTGCGCGTATAACGCGCCCCCCGGCCGGCATTGTGTACCCGCAGGCGGCGTTCGGGGTCGTTGCTCCAACCGGTGTAATACGACCCGTCCGCACACTCCAAAATATAGCAGAAGCTGGTCATGAGGGAACCGAGGCCCGACTCTAGGGGGCTGTGCTCTTCGTTAATCGGAATCCGAATTGTCTTTCCGGCGAAAGAGTTTCCCCAGGCCCCCGACCTGTTGTTTTAAGATATCGCCGGCCTTCGGGAATTCCTGTTTTCCGCCTTCGACGGACTGCCAGTTGCCCCGCGAGCGTTCTGCCCACCACTTGGCACGCCCCAGGCGGGCGTGTTCCAGGCGATCTTTCAGACTCTCCCGATCTTCCTTGGCGATAGCATCGCGCAGCTCGGTCAGGGCCGCCAGCAGGCTGTCCAGCACGCGCAGCATGTTTTCCCGATTTTGAAGGGCGGTTTCGCTCAGTGAGCCGATTTCTTCTGGACTGGCCACCGGGGCTGTCGGTAGGCTGAAATGCTGTCCGGCCATCTTGCGGATATCGGACCAGCCCGGTTGATCAATGGCTGCGTTAACCAACGCAACGGCGGACAACTGCGGGAGAAGATGAGCGGTTGCCATGATCCCGTCGATTTCGGATAGGTCGACATAATAGGGCACGGCACCCAACAAGCTGGCAAAGCCCGTCGCCAGCTGAATGGCCTCCCCGGGGGTGCCCGGGGGGGCGCAGATGCCGAGCAGGCCATGCTGGAACAGGTCGGCATGGGCGTGGTCGATTCCATGCCCAGGTTCTTCGACGTACAAGGGGTTGATGGCCGGTGACAGACCGACGTAGTATCGCTGCGGCGGTAGCAGGTCCTTGATCCAGGCAGCGACCCCGGCCTTGACTGGCGAGGTGTCCATCAGGACGGCTTTGGCGCGCAGGTCCAAAGCAATGGCCTTAAGCGTATCGTAGATCTGATCGACGGGGATGGCCAGCAGGACAAGGTCCGCGGCTTCCACCGAGGCGGGCAGGTTGTATACGATCCTTTCTACGGCCCCGATCTTCTTGGCCCTTTGGGCGATCTCGGGACTCTTGTCATGGCCGACCGTGCTGACCTGGTCTTTGTGGTCGGCGAGAGCCAGTCCAACCGAGGCACCGATCTGCCCCAGTCCGATGATGGTGATCTGGACAGTCATGGATCCTCTCCCTACGAATCATCCGCATGCTGGAGGGCTGCGAGCAGCCGGTCGGTGGGCGATGCGGGCGGTTCTGCGAGCACCTCATGGTGGCGGCTGATCAGGCTGACGGCCTGGGCGGAGGCGCCGGTCTGGGCGGCCAGGCTGGCCCCCCAGGCGGGGTGATGCTCGGCCACGACAAAGGGGTGCCGCAGTCCATGCGCTTGGCCCGCACTCCAGTGTTTTACCGCCTGTGGGAAGAAATGTTTGCCCAGCACGATCTCGACGCGTTCCCAGATCGAGAGGGGTGAGAGAATTTTGCCAATATCATGGAGCAGCGCGGCGGTCAGCAGGTTCGTATCGTCATGGCCGGCCTCTTTCAAGCGGTTTAAAACCTGAAAAGCATGAGATTGCTCAGAGGGGTGCATCCGGCGGAAAAGGACAATTTGGGTCGGGGAGAGGTAAGGTTGGATCGCACGCGTTTCCACGCCCTCTTTCGGTGCGAGGAGGGCATGCCAGAACTGGCTGGCACGGTGGCGGAGGCGAATATTAGCCATGGTCGGTCTAACCTTAGCGCCCGGCTGGCTGGCTGCCCTGCGAGCGTGTTCCCCGAATTCCGAGGACGACGGGATTATAACATCGGAACCGTCTGTGCCGGGAATGGCCGGCAGTTCCGCCTGGCGGTTTCGGTGATAGAATCGTGAGAGCCAGGGACGCCGACCCTGGCTCTCAATTGAAAGGAGGAGAAGAGAAATCGCCTTACGTTGATATAGTACCATATAGGTCTAAAAAGTACATGACGATTCCCATACGTTTACCCTACGCATATCTAACAATTTTGTAATCGGTTTTTAAGGTTTTGGAAGCACGCATGCCCTCTCTCGCGATTGAAACCGAGGCCCTGGGGCGGGTCTACCGGATCCGGGGTAACAAGAAAGAGAAACTGATCCAGAAGGAACTGATTGCCCTTTCGGATGTCAGCCTTCAGGTCGAACGCGGCGAACTGTTTGGTTTGCTTGGGCCGAATGGCGCCGGAAAGACGACCTTGATCAAGATTCTCACCACATTGATTGCTCCGACCACCGGCCGGGCGCGCGTGGCCGGGTACGATGTGGCGGTGGAGCCGCATCTGGTGCGTCCGCGGATCAATATGGTCTCGGGCGGTGAATCGTCGGGCTACGGCCTGCTTACGGTACGCGAGAACCTGTGGATGTTTGCCCAGTTCTACGGACTCTCCACGCGTGAGGCGAACCAGCGTATCGAAGCGCTCCTGGGCATTGTCGGGCTCGCTGACCGGATGCACACGAAATCTTCGGACCTGTCGACCGGACTTCGCCAGAAAATGAACATCGTGCGCGGATTCCTGACCGATCCGGAAGTGTTGTTTCTGGATGAGCCGACCCTCGGCCTGGACGTAGGCGCCTCGCGTGACGTCCGCCGTTTCGTTCTCGAGTGGCTGGAGGCCGACCGCTCGCGCACCCTCATGCTGACCACGCACTCCATGGTCGAGGCGGACGAGCTGTGCGATCGGGTGGCCATCATCAATCAGGGGCGCGTCCTGGCCTGTGACAAGCCATCCGCCCTGAAAAAGCGTCTGCAAAAGGAGGCGCACTTCGAGATCGACACCAGCCCGCTGAATGAGCTGTCGCTGGTGGCGCTCAGGGCACAGCCGGGAGTCCACAAAGTGTCCAGCCGGAACGTGGATGGGATGGCCACCCTCGACTTGATCCTGGAGGAAGAAGCGGCCCTGGCCGGGGTGGTGAACACCCTGACCCGCGCCGACATCGGGATCATCAAGCTGACCAAGCATGAGCTGACCCTGGAGGATGTCTTTGTCGACTTGGTCGGGCGCAGCATCGAGGAGATGGAACTGGAGCGTCCGGATGAACACTAGGGCGGTACTGACCCATCACCCGCACAAGGCTGTCGGCTGGCGATTGTTCCTGCAGACCGTCTGGGCGCGGGCTTACCCGCGCCTCATCGGGCAGCAGCGTGACCTGTCCTGGCTGATCTTCGATACGCTCCTGCCGATCGGCGGGGTGATCGCCTATGTTTGCGTTTACAGGGCAATCGGCGCGCCGAACCAATACATCGGTTTTGTGGTGATGGGCGGGGCGATGACAGCCTTCTGGATGAACGTGTTATGGGCTATGGCCAGCCAGCTGTACTGGGAGAAAGAGCAGGGCAACCTCTCCCTGTACATCATGGCCCCTAATTCGATGATGGCGATCCTGCTGGGCATGGCGCTCGGAGGCCTGCTGGCCACAACCCTGCGGGCGGTGATCGTCATGCTGGTCGGTTCCCTGCTCTTTCAGGTGCATTATGTGGTGACCGGTTTCATCCAGCTGTTCGCCGTGTTCGTCCTGGCGATGACGGCTCTGTACGGCATGGGCATGATGACCTCCTCGCTGTTCCTGCTGCTGGGACGGGAAGCCTGGCATCTATCCAATCTGGCCCAGGAACCCGTCTACCTGGTCTCCGGATTTTACTTTCCAATCCGGAGTCTGCCGTTCTGGGTGGCGGCTGCAGCCTCGATCATCCCGCTGACCCTCGGACTGGACGCCATGCGGCAGCTTGTTTTCCCATCCGGCTTCACACTGGGTTTCCTGGATACGCGCCTGGAGGTCGGCATCCTGGTCGGGCTGGCGGTCATTTTCCTGGTCGGGGCGAAGCTGCTGCTGGGGTATATGGAAAAACTTGCTATCCGGGAGGGGCGGCTGACAGAGACACGCAGATAGGCGATGGCTGACTCGACCCTTACGACCCGCAAGCTGATCCCGTTATCACGCGGCTCCCAGGTCTGGCGCTCGTTCTGGGTGGCTGCCTGGCTGGGCTGGCAGATCGAATCCAACTGGGCCGACCCGTTCCTGTTCGCCATCTACTCGGTCATCAAGCCGCTCTCCGGGGCCGCCATTCTGGTGGTGATGTACGGCCTGATCAGCAAGGGCAATTTCAACACCCCGCTCTTTTCCTACATTTACATTGGCAACGCGTTCTACACCTACGTCAGCGCGGTGATGACGGGCGTCTCCTGGGCAGTGATCGATGACCGCGAGCACTACAAGACGCTCAAGTACATGTACATCGCCCCCATCCGCATCCCGGTCTACCTGTTCGGGCGCGGGGTGGCGCGTTTCATCACCGGCTCGTTCTCGGTGCTGATCACGATCCTTTGTGGCGTCTGGTTCCTGCACATGTCTCTCGACATCTCAAAGGTAAACTGGCCCCTGTTCTTCCTGACCCTGGCGGTCGGTGTCGTGATGCTGGCGATGATGGGCCTGATGCTGGGGAGCTTCAGCCTGCTGCTGGCCCATCACAGCGACTTCGTCGCAGATGCAGTGGCAGGGGCGCTCTACATTTTCAGCGGGGCGATCTTCCCGCTCGAGGTGCTCCCGGTCTGGCTGCGCCCGATCGGTTTCGTCGTGCCCATCACCTATTGGTTGGAACTGGTGCGGCGCTCGCTGGTCGGGAGCGTGGCCCAGGCCTTCCCGACCCTGGCCGGTTATACCAACGGACAGCTGTTCGCCATCCTGACGCTGCTGTCCGTCCTGTTCGGCATCGCTTCGGTGTTCGTCTTTCGGGCCTGCGACCACCGGGCGCGCGAGCGCGGTTTGATCGACCGGGTGACCAATTATTAGAACAGATGACAGGAGCACCGCATGGATACGAACATGATTCTTTACATCGGCCGGACAGCCTCGACCCCCCTCGGCAGGCTGTGGCTGGCTGTCTCGGACCGGGGACTGGTTGCGATCGAACAGGGCTTGAACCGGACCGAATTCACCGCTTGGCTCGAGCGCCGTTTTAAACGGGCGGTCAAGTATGCCCCGGAGCGGGTGTGCGAGGCGGCCGGACAGGTGGAGGCATACCTCTCCGGTGCGCGGCGCGAATTCAGTCTGGCCATCGACTGGACCCCGCTGAGCCCCTTTCAGCAAGCCGCGCTGCGCGCCACCTGTGCCATCCCGCGTGGGCAGACGCGCACCTACGCCCAGATCGCGGCGCAGATTGGTCGGCCGCGCGCCGCCCGAGCCGTCGGGCGGGCTGAGGCCACCAACCCCCTGCCGCTGGTCATTCCCTGCCACCGGGTGGTGGGCACGGACGGCAGCCTGCACGGCTATGGCATGGGAGAGGGTTTAAAGACGAAGGAGTGGTTGCTGCGGATGGAAAGGGAAGGGCAGGCATAGCCGCGGTGAATTTCCATGAATGAATTTCACTCCGGTTTTGTGGCCATCCTAGGCAAGCCCAATGTGGGCAAATCCACCTTGGTGAATGCCTTTCTGGGCCAGAAGATAGCCGCAGTCTCGTCGCGCCCGCAGACCACCCGCCGTCGCCAGCTGGGCATCCTGACCCTGCCACAGGCCCAGATCGTTTTCGTGGATACACCCGGCGTCCACATCCCACGTCACAAGCTGGGCCAATTCTTCAACCAGGAGGCCGAGGAGGCGCTGGACGGGGTGGATATGGACCTTTTTTTGGTGGACGCCAGCACCGAGCCGGATGATGAAGACCGTCAAGTTGCACGCCTGCTCCTGGGACAGAGGCACACTCCAGACCTGTTCCTGGGCCTGAATAAGATCGACCTGGTCCCGCCCTCTTTGTGGGAGGCGCGTCGGGCCGAGTATCAGGTCATGCTCCCGGAGGCCACGGCTTTCCTGCTCTCAGCCTCCCGTGGCGACGGCCGGGCCGACCTGCTGGCGGCGCTGGTCGCCCGCCTGCCCGTCCGCCCGCCGGAGTATCCTGCCGAGCAGATCACCGATCAATATGAGCGGGAGATCGCCACCGAGTTGATTCGGGAAGCCGCGCTGGTCTTCCTGCGGGAGGAGGTGCCGCATGCCCTGGCTGTCCGTCTGGACGAGTTCACCGAGCGAGGCGAGCAGGGCGCCTATATCGCTGCAACCCTGTTCGTCGAGCGCGATTCCCAGAAGGGGATCGTCATCGGCGAAGGGGGGGGAATGCTCAAGAGGATCGGCTCAGCAGCCCGCAAGGAGATCGAAGCCATGAGCGGCCGCAAGGTCTATTTAAGCCTGCGGGTCAAGGTGGAAAAGGGCTGGCGGGACAATGAGGCCGCCCTGCGCCGGTTCGGCTATAAGATCAAGTCCGTTGGACATGTAGCGGAGAGGCGGAAAAAATGAATGCCAACCTATTGTTGATCCTGGTATTCGTGGCGGCCGTGGCAGACTGGGCGGCGGTCGCCAAAGGCTGGAAAAAGACCGAGTACATTGCCAAGCCGGCCACCATGCTGCTCCTATTCGTCTGGTTGGTTGTGCTGTCCCACCTGCGGGGTGTTCTGATGTGGTTCGGCCTGGGCGTGCTGTTCTCGCTGGTGGGGGATGTGTTCCTGATGATCTCCGACCGCTGGTTCCTTGCGGGCCTGGTGGCCTTCCTGCTGGCTCAGGTGATGTATATCGTTGGTTTGAATTTGCCTTTACCGGACGTCTCTCCGGTCGTGTCAATCGGGCTTGCCTTGCTTCTGGGAGTGAGCTCAGCCCGCGTGCTGCGGCGGATCACGGGTGGACTGGCAGCCAAAGGATTGGGCCGTCTGGTCGTCCCGGTCCTGGTGTCCGGCATGATCATCACGGTAATGCTGCTTTCAGCCATGCTAACGCTGTTCCGCGGAGATTGGAAGTCGACCCCCTCTCTGGTGGTCTCCACCGGGGCCATCCTGTTCTATTTTTCCGACCTGCTCCTGGCCTGGGACCGATTCGTTACACCGGTCAGGAACGGCCGGCTGATCAACATGGTCCTCTATCACCTGGGCCAGATTGCCCTGATCTTCGGGGCGGTGCTTCAGTTTGGGAAATGAGCAGGAAACCCGCTCTCTTCAAACTGAGCCAGAGGTGGAAGCCTCTGGCTTTTTTAACGGGCAGGCCTCACATCTTGCGGAAGGACTGAAACCCTTCGCCGAGCGCCTCGTGTGCCACACCGATGACCATGAAGGCCTGCGGGTCCTCTTCATGCACAATGGCCTTCAACTGCTGGACCTCGGAGCGGGTCACCACGCAGTAGACGACCGGCCGGGCCGTTCCGGTGTAGGCGCCAGTCCCTTCCAGGATGGTCACCCCGCGTTCCATTTCCCTCAGGATGCGCTCGGAGACGGCCTGGCACCGGGTGCTGACGATCAGCGCGGTTCGGGCAGTCCTCCCGCCTTCCATGGTGGTATCCACCACCAAGCCGCTCACGTAAAGGACGATGATCGCATACAGTGCTTTTTGCCAGCCGAACACAAAACCAGCAGCCAGGATGACCAGGGTATCGGTCATCAAATAGCTCTGAGTCATTGGGATGCCGCGCCAGTGGTTGAGGATGCGGGCCAGGATGTCGGAGCCTCCGCTCGTCGCCTGGGCCCGGTAGACCAGCCCGTAGCCGATCCCGCTCACCACCGCGCCGTACAAGGCATTCAGCACCAGATCCCCCGTCAAGCCTTGCTTCGGAAAAAATGGGATGAGCAGCAACAGGTCCGTGGCGAGTGAGTAAACGACGACTGCTGTCACCGTGCGCAGGACAAACCTCCGTCCGCCCAGGAACCGCCAACCGAGCAAGAAGAGGGGCAGGTTACCCACGAAGACCATAAGGCCGATCGGCCAGTGCGTGAAGTGGTTGATGATCTGGGAGATCCCGCTGACTCCGCCGCTCGCCAGGTTGGCCGGGACGAGGAACAAGCGCAATGCGACCGCCTGCAGCAACGCGCCGGCGGTGATGAGCAGATAGTCGCCTATCGAAGACGGTATTTTCCTGGTGGCTTGCATCCTGCCTCCCCTAGTCGGCCAGCTTTACACCTGCCAGCCTCTCGATCACCCCGATGACCGCCGAGTTATCCAACCCGCCCATATCCAGCTGGAGCATGGCATTATAGAGCTGCGCGTCCACCGCGGCGGAGGGCAGCGGGATGCCATATTCGCGGGCTGTTTCCAGGATGATATTCAGATCCTTGGCCTGCATGGCGGCCTTGAAACCGGGCGAGCGGTTGCCTGCGAAGAGCCGGGGAGGTTTGACGTCCAGCGTCCAGCACTGGGCTGCGCCGCCCTTGATCGCCTCGACCACTTTATGCGGGTCGACCCCGGACTTTTGGGAAAAGATCAGCAGTTCGCCCATCGCAACCATCTGCGCTGCGACCATGATCTGGTTGGCTGCCTTGGCGACCTGGCCCGCTCCGGCTTCACCGACATGTGTGACCGTCTTGCCCATGGCCTGGAAGACCGGCATGACCTTCTCCAGGGATTCCTTCGGCCCACCGACCATGATGGTCAAGGTGGCATCGCGCGCGCCGATATCGCCTCCACTGACCGGGGCGTCGAGGGAGGTCACGCCTTCAGCCGCCAGGCGAGAGGCGATGGCGCGGGCTGCGGCGGGTTTGATGGTGGAATTGTCCACCCAGATCAGCCCGGGGTGCGCGCCTTCGAGGATGCCTTTTTTCCCCAGCACGACCTCTTCCACATCCGGGGTGTCCGGCAGGTTGGTGAAGACCACTTCGGCCTGCAGAGCGACCTCCGCCGGTGAGAAAGCCGGACGCGCCCCCTCGGCACACAGTTCGTCCACCGGGCCGCGTGAACGGTTGTGGACGACCAGCGGGAATCCGGCCTTGAGCAGGTTGCGGGCGATGGATTTGCCCATCAGGCCGAGGCCGATATAACCGATATTCAGCATGGCAGACTCCTTGGGCAGGGGCATGCGGAAATTATACCCTTCCCACAGGCAAGAGGCCCCGGCCGTTTCGTTCGGCCGGGGCCTCAGTCCGAACAGGGAAGTCGGGTTGTACGGGTACGCTTATTGGATTTGGTAGACGATGGTGACCGTGGTCGTGATCTGCATCGAGCCGGAAGAGATCGGCACGCTATTGTCAGCAGCAAATGCTGCACGGGGGACTGCGATGGCCACTGGGGGCGTGCTGTCCTCATAGGAGATCGTCAAAACTTCACCGAGCTTGACGCCGGTGGCGCTCGTCAGCTCGTCGGCCTGCTGGCGGGCATTGGCGACCGCGGCCTGGCGGGCCTGGGTGAGAGCCTGGGTCTTGTCGGCCAGGTCAAACTGGATGCTGTTGATCGTGTTGGCCCCGGACTGGACCACGCTGTCCAGCAGGCCGCCCAGTTTGCTCAAGTCCCGGACGGTGACGTAAACGGTGTTGTCGACCCGATAGGTGACCGCCGTCAGCTTGCCGCTTTGATCGTATTGTTGCTGCGGGTAAATGCTGAAGTTGGTGGTCTTGATATCCTTGTCGGCCACGCCGAAGCTTTTGATGGCGGTGATGACCGCCTGCGCCTCGGTGTTGTTCTCGGCGACCGCCTGGGCTGCGATGGAGTTTTGGGTCTCGACGCCGATGTAGATATAGGCGATGTCGGGGGTCAGGGTGACCATGCCCGTGCCGGTGACGGTCACGGTGCGCTGAGTGGGCTGGGGCTGGAGGGTGACGGTCGAAGGTCCGCAAGCGGCCAGCAGCGCGCCGAGGATCAGGACTGCGAGCAGGAAAAGGATTTTATTACGCATCAGAGGCTCCTTGATCGGGTAGTGTGAATCGTTCACCTACCAGACGAAGCAGCCTGTGAAAAGTTCCCGCCGCGCCTGAACTCCTGGTGCTCAGATCAGCTAGGCCGCGGGGTTCGATCAGGGGCGGGTCACTTGAGGCCGTACGTGACGGTAACGGTCGCGGTCAACTGCAGCTGGCCCGGATTGATCGGCACGTTGGAGCTCGGAGCGGCGACTGCGCCACCGCCACCCAGGGCATACCCATAAAAGGGTACACCCGGGTTCTCGCTGTAGGTGATGGTCTGGATGCTACCCAGATTGACGCCGGCGGTCTTGGCGAGTTCGGTGGCCAGCGTGCCGGCATTTGCCATGGCCTTCTGCCTGGCTTGTGTCAGACCGGAGGTATTATCGGCCACGTCGAAAGAGATGCTGTTGATATTGTTGGCGCCGGCGTGGACCGCGGTGTCCAGCAGGCTGGCGAGCTTGCTCAGATCGCGCACGGTGACCGAAACGGTATTGTCCACCATATAGGTCGTACCGGTCGGTTTGCCGGTGAGCTGGTCCGTCTGGGTCGAGGAGTTGAGGCTGAAATTGCTGGTTTGAAGATCCTTGGCATCGATGCCGCTGCCTTGCAGGGCATTCACGACCGCCTGGGCCTGGCTGTTATTGCTCTCGATCGCCTGGGTGATATCCGGATCCTCGGTATGCACGCCGATGGTGATGTAGGCGATATCCGGGGTCAGGTAGACGGTCCCGGTGCCGGTGACCGTCAGTGTGCGTGCCTGGGCGGCTGCCGGGCCGCAGGCTGTTAGCACCAGCGCCAGGATGAGAGCCAGGAGAGTGCTGACAAAGGTGAGTTTGGTACGCATGGATTCGATCCTCCTTATAGGAGTTGAGTATAACTTAGATCGATACCGTCCGGTCTGCAAAAGTTCATGGGAACGATTTCTCCTCCTTTTTTGATCGATTCCTTGTAAAATCTGTACAAATGTTCTATAATGAACCAGGAACATTCCAAGGATCAAGCATGGCATTGAATTTCCAACAGGTGGTGGAGAAGATCCGCCTCATCGGGGCCTCGGTACAGACCCGCCAGGCGGCCCAGGCGGCCCTGCGCGCGCAGGCCCGTTCCTTGCTGGAGTCCTGGGCGAACAAGACGGCCGAGCTCGGCGCAAAGGTGGAGCGCGCCTGCCAGATCGACCCTGGGTTGCGCTGCGCGATGCCGCTGGACGAGCCGCTGGACGCGGCCCAGCCAGAACCAGCCCACAAGGCTGGGGTGACCCTCATCGCAGCCGATGGTTCTGAGATCGCCCCGGACCGGCACGCAGCCGTCTTTTATTCCCTGGTCAACGTCGGGGCCATCGTGCTGCAGCCTGGCTCCGGCCGGGCACCGGATGTCATCACCGACAGCCAGTTGCTTTTCGCGGATGAGCTTTACACGCAGACCGGCATGCTGACCGAGGAAGCCGTTCAGCAGCGTCGTGACATCGCCGAGCGCCGCCTGCTGCTTGCCCTCGCTCCGAACTACCCGGCCCCGGTCATCACATTGACCGATGGCCCCCTGGAGCTGTGGGGAGGAAAAGGCGGCGAGGCGGACGAATACCGCCGCAACCTGGAAACTTACAAGTCGATCCTCTCCCAACTGCAGGCCAGGGAGGTGATCGTGGCCGGCTTCGTGGACAAGCCTGCGGCCGACCTGGTCGTCCGCCTCCTGGAGCTTGCCCGGATGGCCGATGAGGAACTCGCGGGTCTGCGCACGACCCATCCCCTGCGGGGTGTCAGCGACCGCTGGTTGTTCAGCGGCCTGCTTGGACCAGGCCAGCGCTCGGCGGTTTTCGGCCTGCAGTCGGGATCACGGACCGCCTACGCAGGCGATCTGGCATTGCGCTTCTTTTACCTGAACGTCGGTGACCAGGCCGAGCCCGCGCTGGCGCGCGTGGAAATTCCCAAGTGGATTTCAGACCGACCCGATCAGCTCAACCTCCTGCATGCAGCTCTGCTGGAGCAGTGCCGGGTCATGGGGGTCAAGCCTTACCCCTACCCTCTGCACCGGGCCCACGAAGCTGCGGTGGTCAAGTTTGCGGAGAGAGAGCAGATTGAACAGCTGCTTGCCCTGGAACTGCGCCGCAATGGAGGCGAGATCGAAACCGTTTCGGGCAAGCAGGCGGCCAAGGATTTGAAGGGCCGGACAGGTCGTAAATGATCAAACTCTCGGCCTGTCCTCTAATTGTCCGGCCGGAACGAAAAATCTGCTAAAATTGCTCACCGCAAAGTGAGCTGGCAAAACCGGGTAGCGGAGGCAGCATGGTGTCAATCCAAATCGGTCACCTTCTTCGTGCCAGCACGTCCGGCTTCGTGGTGGGCTGCTCGGTCTCGCAGCTCGAAGCCCCCTCCTTTGGCGCCCTCGTCGAGGCCCCGCTGGGGGGAGACTACCGCGTCTACGGTTTGATCTATGATATCCACATTGATGACGACGGCCTGGTGCGCCAGCTGGTCACGGCTGGAGATGTCAGTCCGGAAGTGATGCACGACAACCGCGAACGCCGCATCGTGCCGGTCGAGATGTCGGTGCTGGCGGTCGGCTACGAGCAGGGCGGGAGGATCTATCAGCTCCTGCCGCCGCGTCCGCCGCTGAGCCTGGATGTCATTCACCTCTGTTCGGAAGCGGAGCTGGTCCGGTTCACCAGCGCCGGGAAGTTCGGGTACTTCCGCCATATCCTGCGGGCCAAGGACATTCCGATCGGAGAACTGCTGGCCGCCCATGTGGGACAGGCCCAGATCGCCCATGCCAAGGCAGGGGAAAAGGAATGGTCGATCAGGGCCGCGCAGGAGTTGGTTACCTTGCTGCGGGATGACTACTCCACCTTGATGGCGGTCCTCGAAGCGCTGGGCGGCGCGTTGCCGGCTTGAGGCAAAAGATGGCTGCAAAACGTAAGGGCACACAGACCAGTGCATTCGGTTCTCCGGGGCGTGCGGGCCATGATTCCACCCCTTTCTATTCCGGCAGGCTTTACGATGGCCAGCCCCAGGAAAGCGGAGAAGCCTACCTCGAGAACCCGGTTCCTGCTGGAAACCTTGACCGCATCTTTTGCAAGTCTGCCGAGGCGATGTCGGAGCTGCCGGAGGCCAGCGTGCACCTGATGGTCACCTCCCCGCCGTACGATAACGGCAAGGAGTATGATGCCGACCTGACCCTGGAAGAATATCTGGCCTTCCTGCAGCGCGTTTGGAAAGAGACCTGCCGGGTGCTCGTCCCTGGAGGGCGGATGTGCATCAATATCGCCAATCTTGGCCGCAAGCCCTACATCCCCCTGCATGCCTTCATCACTCAAGGTGTGCTCGAACTCGGCCTCCTGATGCGCGGCGAGATCATCTGGAACAAGGCTGCCAGTGCCAGCCCGTCGACAGCCTGGGGCTCCTGGAAGTCTGCCGCGAACCCGACCCTGCGGGACGTGCACGAGTATATCCTGATCTTCTGTAAAGGGACTTTCAGGCGTCCGAACCCCTCCAAACGGGACAACACCATCAGCCGCGAGGAATTCCTGGAATTCAACAAGTCCGTTTGGAATTTGCCGGCTGAGCCGGCGCGCAAGGTGGGTCACCCCGCCCCCTTCCCGGTCGAGTTGCCGCGCCGGTTGATCCAGCTGTACACCTACGAAGGCGAGGTGGTCCTAGATCCGTTCATGGGATCCGGGCAGACCGCCATCGCCGCACTCAAAAGCCACCGGCATTACGTCGGGTATGAGCTCGACCCGAAGTACGTCGAGCTGGCCGAGAAGCGCATTCGGGAGAGTGGCTTATGAAGGTCGGCAGTGATGTGAAGTGTGTGGATTTTCCCTGCGGGGATACCCGGCGCAGCAGCTATGTACTCCCGGAGGTGCGGGTCGATCCGGCGGACATCTCGGTGTTGCTGATCTCTGAAACCGCCCCGGAGAAGCTAGGCGATTACTATTATGCCGGTCAAGATGCCCTTTTTGCGCAGACCACCGTTCTGGCCTTCCAGGACGCCGGGTTGCGGGTCGTTGCCGTTCAGGATATCCTCGACCGGGGTGTTTACCTGACCACGGCGGTCAAGTGCGGGAAGACCGCTTACGGCGTTGCTGCAGCAACCGTCGAGCACTGCTCGCACCTGTTAGAACAAGAGATCGCCCTGTTCCCGAACGTCAAGGCCTATTTATTGATGGGCGACGTGGCGATCAAAGCGGCCAACGCTATCGCCCGGCGCAACCGCGCGCCGCGCGTCATCCCGGCAGGTCCAACCTATAAGATCCGCAGTGGCGAGTTCACCTTCCGAGGCGCTCGCGCCTTCCCGTCCTACCTGCAGGCCGGCCCGAGCTTCTTCATCGAAAAAAGCAAGCGCCGGATGATTGCGCAGGACATCGCCGCCGCGCTGGAAATTGCAGGGATATCCTAAGATCCCGACTGTCCCCGGTTCCCCTTCCGCCTTCAAGGGTCTCGGCCCCGTATCCTTCGGCTGCAGGCATTTTCTATGGAACGATTGGTGAGGTTGTATGGCTCAATCCAAACCTGACCTTCAAATCCCCCCCATCGGCTATATCGTCGGCGGGGGGTTGAAGGAGTCCTTCCGGGTTCGTCTCACGGTTCCCCCGCAGGAAGTTCAAGAAGGGGCCTTTGTGGTCATTCCCAGCGGAAATTGGCAGTTCTACGGCCTGGTGACGGACCTGCAGCTGGGCGCCACCGACCCGCGCTTTGCCGATGAACCGTCCGAGACGCGCCTGCCGCCGGCCCTGGCGCAGGCGCTGCACGGCCAGACGCTATACACCAACCTGGAAGTCTTGCCGGCGTTGATGCTCGAACGCGGACCGGAACCGGGCACCGCCGAGTATGAGGCCTGGCGGAAGCAGAAAGGTGAGGATACGCCGCGTCCGATCCCGGTCAAGACCGTGCCGCCCCACCACGCCCCGGTCAGGCTGGCCCTGCCGGGGGATATCGCCGAGATCTTCGGTGACCCGTCTCAAAAGGGCAACTTCGTGATCGGCACCACCCGCGAACAGGGCCATCCGGTCTGCATTGACCTGGAGAAGTTCGTTCAGCGCTCAGCTGGCGTGTTTGGTGCGACTGGCACCGGCAAGTCGTTCCTGACCCGCATTGTGCTGGCCGGGCTGATTCACACGGGTCTTGCCTCGGTCCTGGTCTTTGATATGCATAACGAGTATGGTTTCAACGACACCGCTTCCGACACCAGGCAGCGCGTCACCGGGTTGAAGACCCGGTTCGCCACCCGTGTCCAGGTGGTGGGATTAGGCGCTGGGACGACCATCCGCAACGCGACCCCAGACTTCAACTTGCAGATCGGCATGGCCGACATCACCCCGGCCGATATTGAACTTCTGACCACTGAGTTGAACCTCAAAGAGACCACTCCCACCACACTGCACGCCTTGGTGGCGTCCTTCAAGAGCGACTGGTTCCGGCGTTTCAAGGCGATGAACCGGAACGAGGTGGAGGTGGAGGACGAGAATACCGGTAAAGTCAAGAAAGTGCCGGATCACGACAGCGTGGCCGCTTGGGCGGACGAAGCGGGTGTGAATGTCATAGCCGCGGAAGCCCTGCACGACAAACTGCGGCGCCTCTTCGACAAAGAGTATATTGTCGAGAAGCCTGCTGCCGACTCGTTGGCCGAGATCATCAAGTCGCTGGAGGCCGGCAAGCACATCATCTTGTCGTTCGGGCAAGCTTACGAGACCGACTTGGATTACCTGCTGGTTAGCAACCTGCTCACGCGCAAGATCAAGCAGGTATGGGAGCAAAAGACCAACCAATTCCGCTCGCAGGGCAAGGACGAACCGCGGCAATTGGTCATCGTGGTCGAAGAAGCCCATAAGCTCTTAAACCGAGAGATGGCCGGTCAGACCACTTTCGCTGCCATTGCCCGGGAGATGCGCAAGTACTACGTGACCTTGCTGATCATCGACCAGCGTCCGTCGCAGATTGACGACGAGGTGATGTCCCAGTTGGGTACGCGTATTTCCGGCTGGCTGGGAGATGAGGATGACATCCATGCCGTGCTTTCCGGACTGGCGGGGCGCGAGGCACTGCGCGGCATGCTGGCGCACCTGCAACCCAAGGAGGAGGTCCTGCTGCTGGGCTGGGGTATCCCCATGCCGCTGCCGGTGCGCTCGAGACGCTACGACGATGATTTCTGGAAAGAACTCCTGGGCGCGGGGGGGAAGAAGTCCGAAGCACAGCTTTTGAAGGAATTGGGATATTGAATCAACGAGGGGCCCGTACCCTTGAAGCAGATCGGCCCCTCGTTGCCACGGTTGCCTAGAAGTACGCGGTCGCTCTTGACGAACACGCCACGCAGCCCTGGTGCGTCATCTGGTGGATGAGTGCGTGTGTCCTTCGTAGTAAAATGCGGATATTCAGGAGAAAACGACGGATGTCTGTGAAACGTGTCCGGTTATTGAGGGTTATGGTGATCGTCCTCCTGGTCCTGCTCGCCTTTCAATTCGAATTGGGGATGGCCGTCAACATCGCAAACCCGCCCACAATTCCCGCCTTCAGGTTTTCACTTGTCGGGGTTTCAGATGCGCTCTATCGGGCCGGAGGAACCGCCGTGTTCCATGCAGTCTTGGGAGGCGTTCTGGTGATTATTTCCATGATCGGCCTCATTCTGTCCTTGAGATCCAGGATCAGGAGTGTGCAGGTCTTTGGCATTCTGGCTTTCCTGTCCACCCTCCTGGCAGCAACCACCGGGCTGCTCTTTGTCCTTTCCGGATTTCAAAACAATGGGGATACCCACGGGATGGCCACCAATTTCATCCTGACGTTCGCATTTTATTTCCTGGAATTATATTTCCTAAAGCCCGCAGCCAAAACACAGGAACCATGAACTTGACTGATTGAAACCCGCCGCAGGCCATGCCGTTTCAACGGTGGTGGATAAGGCGGGTTTCTTGAAGGGCTTTAGTTGAGTGGTTGAAAAGGTTATAGTTTTGATATATTTTATATACATGGAAAACAACTATCAACGCGATGAGCATCGAGTCCATTTGATCGTGTATCACCTGGTATGGACTCCCAAACGACGGAAGCCTGTTCTAACCGGGGCGATCGCCAAAGACTGCAGAGGATTGATCGAAAGGAAATGTAACGAGAAGGGCTGGGCGATCCTGGAGCTGGCGGTTCAACCCGACCATATCTACCTGTTTGTGAGAGCCTGGCCGAGCACGTCCGCGGCGGAGATCGTGAAAGAGTGTAAGGGGATCACTTCGCATGAGCTGCGAGGGAAATATTCGATCTTAAAACGATTGCCGTCGTTGTGGACACGCTCGTATTTTGCGGCAATAGTGGGGAATGTATCGGCAGAAGTGATCCAGCAGTATATAGCCGCCCAGAAGGGTTTGTAATGATCCTGAAGACTTTCAAGTACAGGCTGTATCCGACCAAAGCGCAGGAAGAGCGGCTGGATCAAACGCTGGAGACGTGTCGGGGTTGGTATAACACCTGTCTGGCAGAACGGAAGGCAGCCTGGGAGAACGAGCAGCGGACAGTTGGCCAGTTCGAGCAACTGGCGAAGGTGAAGGTCTATCGCAAAGAGAACCCGTCTGCCGGGGAGTGTCACTTCTACAACAGGTGATGGTAATTGGGACAGCGCACGCAATCCATCCCTGAGCTAACCGGTATGCAGGAGCGCATGCCCAAAGCCTTATTGGTAAGAGATGTCTGGAGGCATATGCGATGAACAACCGTGAAGTGGCGGATGTTTTCACCCTGATCGCCAATTTGTCGGAAATCAAGGGTGAGATTATTTACAAGACTCTGGCCTATCGCAAGGTGGCCGAGAGCCTGACCAACCTGGATCGTGACGTCAACGAGTACTGGAAGGAGGGGAAACTCCAGGATATCCCCGGCGTAGGGAAAGCCATCTCCGAGAAGATCAATGAACTGCTGCGCACTGGCAGGTTGGAATTCCTTGAGAAACTCGAAAAGGAAGTTCCGCCCGGACTGGCGGATTGGTTGCGGGTTCCTGGATTGGGACCGAAGAAAGTTGCTTTGATCTGGAAAGAACGGGACATCACCACTCTGGTGCAGTTGGAGAAGGCTGCCCGGGCCGGCAAGCTGCGCGACCTGCCCGGCATGGGAGAAAAGTCGGAGGCCCAGATTCTTTCCGGGATCGAATCCTTGGCGCGCCGGTCCGGGCGCATCCCTCTTGGCCGCGCCTATCCGCTGGCTCAGGAGATCATCGCAGTGCTGAAGAAGGTCAAGGGGGTGATCGCGGCCGAGCCGGCCGGGTCGCTGCGGCGCATGCGTCCGACCGTCGGTGACCTGGATATCCTGGTCGCTTCCAAAGAGTCAGGGCCAGTCATGGAGGCTTTTGTCAACCTGCCGGGGGTCGTGCGCGTCCTGGGCAAAGGGGACACCAAATCCAGCGTGGAATTCGGCGACGGGGTGCGCGCCCAGGTCTGGGTACACCCGCCGGAGAAATTCGGCACGGCCTTGCAGTATGCTACCGGTTCGAAAGACCATAACGTCAGGCTGCGTGCGCTCGCCCTGGATCGGGACCTGTCACTCTCCGAGCATGCCTTGACCAGGACGGATGGCTCCGGCGAGATCCGCTGCGCCACCGAAGAGGAAGTTTACGCGGCTCTCGGCCTGCCCTGGATCCCGCCCGAGCTGCGCGAGGACCGCGGCGAAGTACAGGCCGCCCAGGCAGGCCGGTTGCCCAGGCTGATCGAGGTCAAGGACATCCATGCCGATCTGCAGGTGCACTCGACTTGGAGCGACGGTAAGCTTTCCATGCTCGAGATGGCCCGCGCTGCAGCCCGACGCGGCCTGCGGGTCATCGCCTTCACCGACCATTCGATCAGCCTGGGTGTGGCCAGCGGCCTGAGCCTGGAAGACCATCGCAAGCAACAGGCCGAGATCAAAAAAGTCCAGCGTACCCTGGGTGATAGCATCCGTGTGCTGCACGCCACGGAGGTCGAGATCAAGGCTGACGGGACGCTAGACTACCCTGACGAGTTCCTGGCTTCGCTCGACCTGGTCCTGGCCTCCCTGCACACCTCTCTGCGTCAGCCGCGCCAGAAGATTACCGAACGCCTGGTCAAGGCCGTCCGCAACCCGCACGTGGACATCATTGGCCATCCGACCGGGCGTCTGCTTCCCGATCGGGAGGGGGCCGATTTGGACATGGAGGTTGTGCTTTCTGAGGCGGCGCAGAGCGGTGTGGCCCTGGAGATCAATGCCGACCCCGCTCGCCTTGACCTGGACGATATCATGGCCCGCCGCGCCCGGGACATGGGCATTCCTCTTAGCATCAACACGGATGCCCACACCGCGGCGGGGCTCGAGGTGCTGTTCTTCGGTGTGGCCATCGCCCGCCGCGCCTGGCTGACCAGGAAGGATGTAATCAATGCCTGGCCGGTCGACAGATTGCTGGAGTGGCTCAAGCAGCGAGGCTGAAGCGGTGGGCCCGGCCAGATCCTATCCCCGCTGGTTTGTCCATGCCCGTGGATGACCCTGTGGGACAGGATGCTTCCTGAACCGCCTGCTCTCCTGTATAATCGGGATTGGCCTGCAGGCCGGGACTGGGCCAACACACCCAACCATTAGCCGATTAAGGAACGATCGGGACACACCTTATCATCGAGAGGCTGCCATGTCCAACCTCATCTCATTCAATGTCATCCCCGCTAACCCCGCCAGCTTTCAATCCCCGCGTCGGATGGCGGCCAGCGCGGGGATGGCCTTCTTGCTGATGGGGGAATGATGGCCCCCCGGGCATTGATGGTCACGGTCGTCCTTTTCAGCCTGCGCGATGAGGCCCTGCAGGTCCTGCTGGTGCCCCGGGGCGAGCGCTGGGAGCTGCCGGGCGAGGGGGTCGGCGAGTCCGAAGGGCTCGAGGAGGCGGCCAACCGGGTTCTCGCAACCTTGATCAAGCGACGGGAGGCTTACCTGGAGCAGCTTTATACCTACGGCAACCCGGCCCGGGATGCTCGGCCGGCAACTGTCAGCGTGGTGTATTTTGCCCTGGTCCCGGCCGGCACGGGCCTGCTCCCCGGAACGGCGGTGCATTGGGCGGCGGTGACCTTGCTGCCGCTCCTGATCGGTGACCAGGCCGAAATTCTGGCGTATGCCCTGCGCCGCCTGAGGTATAAGCTGGAGTATAGCGCGGTCGGTTTCCAGCTCCTGCCACAGGAATTCACCCTCTCCGAGCTCCAGCACACCTACGAGATCATTCTCGATGAGCGGCTGGACAAGCGCAACTTCCGGCGCCGGATCCTGGCCTCGGGCATCATCGAGGAGACCTCCCGCCTCCGCACCGGCGAGGGCCGTCCGGCCCGGCTGTATCGATATCGGCCGGATGCGGTGGCAGAGGTCAAGGCAAGGAGATTGTTCCCATGACCCTTACCTCCCATCGGACAGACCAGTCCGCCTGAATTCAGACTCCTGGAGAACCATGAATAATAAACAACCCGGCCTGCGCGGCCTGCCCGCCAATGTGTGGGTGGTGACGGCAACCTCCTTCCTCACGGACGTTTCCTCCGAGATGATCTTTAATCTGGTTCCGCTCTTCCTGGCCAACGTGCTCCAGACCGGCACGGCGGTGATCGGCCTGATCGACGGCCTGGCTGAGACCACCGCCAGCCTGATGAAGATCTACTCCGGAAGTCTCTCCGACAGGCTTGGGGAGCGGAAGTGGATCACGGTCGCCGGTTACGCCCTGTCGACCGTTTCCAAGCCTTTCCTCTACATCGCCGATGCATGGGGCTGGGTGCTGGGCGTGCGCGTCTCCGACCGCATGGGGAAGGGTATCCGCACTTCCCCGCGCGACGCCCTGGTGGCGGACAGCATCGACGAAAAGCAGCGCGGCCTGGCGTTCGGGTTGCACAGCGCCGGGGACACCGCCGGAGCCGTCGTTGGCGTGTTGATTGCAGCCCTTATCGTATGGCTGACCGAGCGTGGGGCGGCGGATTTGACCCGCCACACCTTCCAGGTTGCGGTTCTAGTGAGCATCATCCCGGCCGTGCTGGCGGTGATCGTGCTGGCCGTGGGCGCCAAGGAGACTGGCATCCGGAGCCGGTCGAAGGTTCCTGCGCTCAGCTTGAAAGGAATGGACGACAGCTTCCGGTTCTTTATGCTGGTCCTGGTCCTGTTCACCCTCGGCAACTCATCCGACGCCTTCGTTATTTTACTCGGCCAGACGCGTGGCCTGGACGTGCTGCAGATCCTGCTCATGCTGATGACCTTCAACCTGATCTATTCGGCCCTCTCCGGGCCCCTGGGGGCGCTTTCGGACCGAGTCGGCCGCCGGCGGTTGATCATCGGCGGCTGGATCGCCTATGGACTGGTCTACCTCGGTTTCGGCCTGTCACGCACCGGCTGGCAGGTCTGGGTACTCTACGCCCTGTATGGCATTTACTACGCGGCCACGGATGGCTCAGGGAGGGCGCTTATCGCTGATCTGGTGACGCCTGAACGGCGTGGTACGGCCTACGGCCTTTACAACGCCGCCATCGGGCTGACCGCCTTCCCGGCCTCGCTGATCGCCGGCCTGCTCTGGCAGGGGGCCTTCGGCTGGAAAGGTCTGGGCGCTTCTGCCCCCTTCCTGTTCGGGGCGGCCCTGGCCCTCCTGGCGGGGGTCCTGTTCTGGAGGCTGGTGCGTCCGCAACAGCGACCTTAATTCAAGGGGCCTGCACGCGCCCCTATCCCCCAATCGAAGCTTCTCTTCATGACAATCACCCTGACTGCCCGCCCTCCATTTTCATTCCGATCAACCGTCATGTCGCACGGCTGGATGCAGCTGGCTCCTTATGGCTTTGATGAGCAGACGGGCCTGCTTACCTACCTGGACCGCTTGAGTTCTGGCCGGGTGCTGGAGTACCGCATCCGGGAAGCATCGGGAGGCGTTAATGTGGAGGCGGGCAGGGGCCTGTCCGCGACTGAGCGCGCCGAGCTGAGGCACCGCATTTCCTGGATGCTGGGACTGGATATGGATTTTTCCGAGTTCTACAGCGAGGCGCGCCGGGAGCCCAAGCTCTCCCGCGCGGAAAAGAAGGCCCAGGGGCGTGTGCTGCGCTGTCCGACCCTGTTTGAGGATGTGGTCAAGACGATCCTGACCACCAACACCCTGTGGGGCGCGACCCGGCGTATGACCGCCAACCTGGTAGCGCAGTTCGGGGAGCCCCTGCCGGAAGACGCTTCCCGGAAAGCTTTCCCGACGCCTGAGCGTCTGGCCAGGACGACAGAGGCACGGCTGCGGCGCGAGACCCGCTTGGGCTACCGCGCCCCGTATATCCTGGAGCTGGCCCGCTCGATCGCCTCCGGCGCCTTGGACCTGGAGGTGCTGAAGGCTGGCCGCCTGACCACGTCGGAACTGCGCAAACGGCTCCTGGCGATCAAAGGGGTGGGGAATTATGCCGCGGCCAATCTGCTGGTCATCCTGGGAAGGTACGATTACCTCCCGATCGATTCTTGGGCGTTGAAGATGGTATCCAATGAATGGCATGCTGGCCGGCCGGTTACACCGGTGGAGGTCGAGGCAGCTTTCGCGTCCTGGGGAAAATGGAAAGGGCTGGCTTATTTTGTCTGGGACTGGTCAGAACTGAAGGACTAGGAAGCAGGTCCGTTCCGGAGGCGGGCAAAAAAGAATGCCAGCCTTCCCTGTGAAATGGGCCTGGCCGGTCTGCCAATCCAGATCCGTCGAGGCGGCGATGGTGGAATACAAACCTCTGCACTTTTTCGATTTGGAGATCCGGGTCCAATTTGCGGTGCCTCCGGCCCGGGAGAAGACGCCACCCTGCCCGGAAGGGTTCGATTGGAATGGGAAACACTACCAGGTGACCGAGAAGCTGGCAGAGTGGTTCGATTACACGCGCCGCGGCCGGATGGCACGCAATATGCAGCCCGCCCATGCTGCCGTGGCCGCCGGGCGCGGTTCGCTGGGAGTAGGCCGCTTCTACTATCGGGTCCAGGTGGATTCCGGCCAGGTCTTTGACATCTACTACGACCGCGCCCCGAAGGATGCCGGCGACCGCCTGGGACACTGGTTTCTGTATCGCGAGATGCGCCCGAGCGGCTGAAGGTGCCCCGGTGACGTCGTTCTCAAGGCGAGAAGAAGGAGGCAGGCTGGACCTGCCACAACCTTTACGGGCCCGTCCTCTTTACATATAATTGTTATTGAAAGAATTATCAATAAGGAGGCCGTTGATGTCCTGTCTGTCCCGTCATTCCCAGATCCTGCGCTCCCGCGGCTTTCGCATGACCCCGCAGCGCCTTGCCATCCTGGAGGCCATGCATACCGGCGGACATCTCTCTCCCCTTAATATCTACGAGCGAGTCCGGCAGACGGGGATGACCGAGGCGACCGTCTATCGCACCCTGGAATTCCTCGCCGAGAATGGGATCGTCTACCCGGCCCAGAACGGCGGCGGGCACCTCACCTACGAACTGGCCGAAGGCTCGCACCACCATCTGGTTTGCCGCTCCTGCGGTGCTCAGGTGGACCTGGAGGCGGATGTCCTCAAGGGAATGGTCCGCCAGCTCGAAAAACAGACCGGCTACCGGCTGGATGCCGGGCACCTCACCTTCACCGGCCTTTGCCCGAATTGCCAGCCTTCGCGAGGCTAGGAGAGAGCATGTCAAAGCTCCCATCGTTCCTTCCTCTGTCTTGGCAGCGATTCCCGCGCTTCCTGCTGGTTTATTACGGAAGCCTAGGCCTGTGGTTGGGGACCACTGCAATGCACATCCCGGACGGGTACCTCAGCCCTGTCACCTTAGTTATCCTGTTCATCATCGTCCTGCCATTTTGGATCATGGGGGTCAGGAAGTTGCGCGAGCGGCTGACGGCCCGCAATGTTCCCTTGGTCGCCCTGCTGGCTGCCTTTTCGTTCGTGATCATGATGTTCAACGTGCCGATCCCGGGCGGTACGACTGCCCACGCGGTCGGCGGGGCGCTGGCCGCGATCATCATGGGCCCTGAGATTGCGACGATGGCCGTATCGATCGCGCTGGTCATCCAGGCATTTTTCTTCGGCGATGGAGGCATCCTGGCGCTGGGTGCGAACTGCTTCAACATGGCGGTAGTCCTGCCTTATGTCAGTTACGCCATCTACCAGGCCCTTTCGAAAAACCAGCCGACAACCTCCAAACGGCGCATCATCGGCGCCGCCCTCGGCGGCTGGACCGGCCTTACGGTCGCTGCCTTCTTCACCGGTTTTGAATTTGGCATCCAGCCGATGTTATTCCATACTGCGAATGGCACCCCTCTCTATGCACCGTATCCCCTCTCGATTTCCATCCCGGCGATGGTCTTTGCCCATGCTTTGATCGCCTCGCCCGTCGAAGCCCTGGTGACCGCCCTGGTGGTCGCCTACCTGCAACGAGCCAACCCGTCCGCGTTGGAGATTGTGAAGCGCAGCGAAATTTCACCTGAAATGAGCGGGTTTGCAAGGTGGCGTGTCCTGTGGATTGGACTGGTGGTATTGATCGTGTTGGTCCCGCTTGGTCTGCTGGCGCCTGGCACGGCCTGGGGGGAATGGGGCGCGCAGCAACTGACCAGCCGGGGACTTGGCTTCGTTCCTCAGGGGATGGCCAACCTATCCGGACTCTGGTCCGCTCCGATGCGGGGCTACAACCTGCCTGCCTTGAGAAATTCCAACCTGGGCTACCTCCTTTCGGGAATTGTAGGGACGATCGTGATCGGAATCGTTGCCTGGCTGTTTACCATGCTGGTTACCACGCATAAGCCGGAATCCAAATGAGCGCAGCCTCCCGATCCGCGCAGAAGCGTACCGGCCGGAGCAGTTTCGTTGAGCGGACGCTGATAGATATCAATCACACCCTGGAGCAGTCTCTGTTTGCCGAGAACACTGCCCGGCAACCGGGATTGCTCCAGGGGCTGGACCCGCGCCTGAAGATCATCGCGATGCTGATGCTGTTGGTGGCGGTCAGCCTTTCCCACAGCCTGCTGGTCATTGCGGCTCTCTACTTCCTGACCCTCGGCTTGGCGTATTTCTCCAAGGTGCCCCCGGGATTTTTTGTCAAGCGCGTCTGGTTGTTCATCCCATTCTTCACCGGCATCATCGCCCTGCCAGCATTCTTCATCGTCCCGGGGCCGGTCTGGGTCCATCTGCCGCTCGGATGGGTCATCACGACGACCGGCGTGCAGACGGCCCTGTTCCTCCTGCTGCGGGTCGGCACTTCGGTTTCGGTCGGCATTCTGCTCATTCTCACCACGCCCTGGAACAGCGTGCTCAAGGCACTGGGGGTTTTACGCCTCCCGGCAGTGATCATCCTGATGCTGGGGATGACCTATCGGTATATTCACCTGCTGCTCAATATTACGAATGATATGTTTCTCTCCCGGAAGAGCCGCCTGCTGCGTCCACTGACCGGGGAGGAGAACCGGCGCTTGATCGGGGCCACCTCCGGCACCCTGTTGAACAAATCGCTGCAGGTCAGCAGCGAAGTGTATCTGGCTATGCAGTCAAGAGGTTTTCGGGATTACCCCCGCACGATCGATACCTTTGAGATGCGTCCGGTCGATTGGGCGGCCGGCGTGATCGTGTCGCTCGTGGTTTTGGCGGCGATCTGGCTGGGGCGGTGATCGAAGATTGGGTCTTTAAAAATGGATGCGATGGAGAACGAATTGATCTTTGATGTGACCGATCTGTGTTATGCCTACGATCAAAAGATCCCTGCCCTGGATCATGTGAATTTGGCGGTCGCGGTGGGGGAACACCTGGTCATCCTGGGTGCAAACGGGTGCGGGAAGAGCACGCTGCTCAAGATCCTGGACGGGCTTTATTTCCCCGACCGGGGTTCCGTGCGTGCCTTCGGGAATCCGCTGACCGAGGCGGCTTTGCTGGAGAATACCTTCAACTTCGATTTCCGCCGTCGGGTCAGCTTGGTGTTCCAGGACACCGATGTGCAGCTGTTCATGCCGTCGGTGTGGGACGAGGTCGCTTTTGCCCCGTTGCAGCTGGGTGTGAGCCAGGAAGAGGTGAAGCAGCGCGTGGCCTCGGCCATGGCGGCTTTGCAAATCGAAAAATTGCGTGATCGTCCTCCGCACCAGCTCTCCAGCGGAGAAAAGAGGCGGGTGGCACTGGCTTCCGTGCTCAGCCTCTCCCCGGATGTTTGGCTGTTAGACGAACCGACCACCGGCCTGGACCCACGCAGCCAGGGCTGGTTGGTGGAGTTCATCCTCAACCAGCGGAAGTCGGGGAAGACCCTTGTCACCGCCACGCATGACCTGACCATTGCCGAACAGATCGCCACCCGCATCCTCGTATTCGACGAGGAACACCATGTCGTGGCTTCGGGAGAGCCGGCAGAGATCCTGGGCGATCATGAGTTGCTGCATCACTGCAATCTTTCCCATTTTCATGTGCCTGCGTCCGGGTGAGAGTCAGGGGATGAGTCCGCTGGAGAAATCAATTGCCCGCCGCTTTCGATACGGCGGGCAATTTAGATTTTAGAGCCGGGCTGCCTTTTTCAGGGCTTCGGCCTTGTCGGTGTTCTCCCAGGGGAACTGGACGTCATCCCGGCCGAAGTGGCCGTACGTGGCTGTCTTGCGGTAGATGGGCCGACGTAAATCCAGGTCGCGGATGATGGCAGCTGGGCGCAGGTCGAAGTGTTCTAGGATCAGTTCGGCGATCTTATCGTCGGCGATCTTCCCGGTCCCGAAGGTTTCGATGTTGACCGAAAGCGGGTGGGCAACCCCGATGGCATAGGCCACCTGGATCTCCACTCGGTCCGCCAGACCGGCCGCAACCACATTTTTGGCAGCCCAGCGGGCCGCATAAGCGGCCGAGCGGTCGACCTTGGTCGGGTCCTTGCCGGAGAACGCCCCGCCGCCGTGACGGCCCATGCCGCCGTAGGTGTCGGCGATGATCTTGCGGCCGGTGACGCCGGCGTCGCCCATCGGGCCGCCGATGACGAAACGCCCGGTCGGGTTGACGAAGACCTTGAGGTTCTTGTCCACCATTTCCGGTGGCAAGGTGGGGACGATGATGTGTTCCATGACCCCCTCGGCGATTTCCGCGTGGGAGACTTCCGGGGAGTGCTGGGTGGAGACCAGCACCGTATCGATGCGCTTGGGCTTGCCGAAGGCGTACTCGATTGTGACCTGTGCCTTGCCGTCCGGACGCAGCCAGGGCAGTTTGCCGGACTTGCGCACCTCGGCCAGACGGCGGGTCAGCTTGTGGGCCAGGTAGATGGGTATTGGCATCAGCTGCTGGGTCTCGTTGCAGGCATAACCGAACATCATGCCCTGGTCACCGGCGCCGACCTGGTCGATCGCATCCTGGTCACCGCCCTTGGCTTCCATCGATTGGCTGACGCCCATATCGATGTCCGGGCTCTGGCTGGCGATGGCTGAAAGAACGCCGCAGGTCTTACAATCAAAGCCCATCTCACAGTTGTCGTAGCCGATTTCCTTGACCACCTGGCGGACGAGATCGTCAAAGTTGACAAAAGCCTGGGTGGTAATCTCACCCAGCAGCATCACAAAGCCGGTCTTGGTGGCAACTTCGCAAGCCACGCGCGACATCGGGTCCTGTTCGAAGCAGGCATCCAGGACCGAGTCGGCGATCTGGTCGCAGAGCTTGTCCGGATGGCCTTCGGTCACCGATTCGGAGGTGAACAGGAGCTTGGGGGAAGTCATGAAGGTTGTGCTCATCAGGTTTGGGTCTCCTCAAGAACAAGAAATTGCCCTTCCGGTACGAAAGGGCAATTGCGCAGGCATTCGGCTGCCCTCTCATCTTCCAGATGATCTGCCGGAATTGGCACCATCCGCAAGTGTGCGGTGGTTGTCGAGGTTTCAAAGGGCCGGTCCCTCCACCTCTCTGGATAAGAGTGCCGTTAAGGGCTATGAAATTGTGTTCGGGATAATACCACAAGAGCAAATGGGCGTCAATTCAAAAAAGGGATGGGGCCTTTCCCCAGGTCCAGAGCAGGCGAGAACACCTTCACTGTCCATCTGGGGGTTGGGTCAGGCCGCTTCGTCTTCTGCGGCGGGATCATTCATTTCTGAATTGCAGACAATAATGGTGGAAGGTGTTGCTCACCCAGGCACTGCCCAGGCCATAAGGAGCGAGGCGCTGGTTGTCCTGTAGCCAGAGGCGCTCATCCTTGAGCGTATACACCGTGCTGAGCTCGCGGCCCAGATCCCAGGCCAGCGGGTAGAGCCTGCCCCCCTTCTTGATATTCTTGACAATGACGGTGAGATAGGCTTTGTCGCGCAGCCGCGGTTTCAGCCCGGTGTAAATCGACACCAGTTCCTGGAGGAACTTCTCATAGCTGGGAATGTTGCCTAGGTCACGCGGGTCGTCGGAGTAAAAAACATCCAGTTCGGGAGCGGCACGGCGTTTCTTCTGAGTCTCTGCACCGCGGGCATGGAGCATGTCCCAGTAAGGCGGCGAGGTGAGCACATAGTCGATGATTGGCAGCTGGTAATCCGCAGCACAGGCGGCATCCCCCGTGATGACCTCGGCTGCCAGTCCCTGGGCAGCCTCGCCCAGGGCCGCGCGTTCTTCAGCCACCAGCTGGCGGGCGATCTCGGCATATTTCGGATTCAACTCGATGCCGAAGGAATTTCTGCCGCTCCGCAGGGCGGCCACCAGGGTTGAACCGGTTCCGACCATCGGATCCAGCACGTTTTGGCTGGGTTTCGTGAAGAATTCGATGAACTCCTGGGCCATCGTTTCCGGAAACTTGGCCGGATGCGTGAGCACGCCTTTCTTGCGCGGTGGCGGGTTGTGGATGAACCAGGATTTCTGGAATTTCAACCAGGTCTTGGAGTCCAGGTCGTTGAGTTTGTTGGTCATGGGGACGGCGTCTCCAGGGGGACGGCAGTTTGGGTGAGGGCGACCGCGGAGACCGAATACACGGACAGGTTCAAGAAGTCAACGGTAACGGGTGTGAGCCCGTTGGCTTTGATAAAGAAACCCAGCGTGCCGGAGGACAGGAGCGGGTCTTTCGCCGAAAACTGGAAGCGGTCGTTCAGGAAGAACCGCAGGTTGCCTCCCACAGCCCAGATGCCGAATTTGACATCGGCCGGTGCCCCGGTAGGGATGTCGCCACTCGAGAGCCAGTCCCCCAGGGGTTCCGCCTGGTTGGAGCGCACCCGTTCCAGGCGCATCTGACCCTTGCAGTTGAGCACCAGTCGATAATAATTTCCACCGGGGGACGCCCGGAAGAGAACACCGTAGCTGTCCGCCGCGAGGCATAGCTGCAGGGACGCTGTGGCTTCGGCATAGAAGTTGCCCAGCACCGGTTCAGAGCGCAGGCTGAGGATCTGGGAGGGCCCCGGGCCGCTGAGCGACAGAATCAGTCGGTTAGACTCCTCGACTGCACTGGCCGAAGCGGATATGGCCGTGTTCCACAGAGCAGGTTGGTCAAAGGCATCGGTGAAGATCAGGCTGCCAATCCCGGTAGGCGGCTCCTGGGTCGGGCCAAAGGTGTTCGTCGGAAAGACCGTCGGCGTGATGGTCGGGGGGAACCAGATGATGGTCGCAGTTTCAGTCGGAGAGGGCAATGGAGGGGTTGGAGTGTCCGTGGCTGGCAGGATCAGACCACTGCAAGCTGTCATCCCCAGTACCACAGCGCTCATTGTGATGAGCCAACCTGCTCTCGACATGGCCTTGAGATCAGCTTTGATACCGTTTGAGGATGTTCGGGATCAGATATTCGTGAAAGGAGCGTTGGACGTTGTATTCCGGCTTCCAGCCCCAATCACGCCGGGCGTCGTCGTCGTTCAAATCAGCGGGCCAGGAGTCCACGATGTGCTGGCGCTTCAGATCGGGTTGGAAGGAGATCTGGGCCTTCGGGAAGGCCTTGATCACCAGCTCGCGGATCTGGCCGGCGGTCAGGTTGAAACTTGTCACGTTGTAGATGCAGCGTTTCAGGCCCTCCCGGGGGGCCTGGGCGAGCTTCAATAGAGCGGTGATGGCATCCGGCATCACCATGAACGGGATCACCGCATCCTCCCGCACAAAACAGGCATAGGCTTCGCCTTTGGCCGCGGCATGCAGCATTTCCGGTCCATAGTCGCTGGTTCCTCCGGAAGGGACCGTGAAGGCCGAGATCAAGCCTGGGAAGCGTACACAGCGGAAATCGAGCATGACCGGTTGTTCGGCGCCCAGCTGGCGGTAGTATCGGGAAAAATAAGTGCCCAGCATTTCACAGTAAAGTTTGTTGCAGCCGTACATGGTGATTGGATAATTCCATTCCCATTCGCGCAGGCGTGCAAATTCGGTTTTCGTTTTCAGGTCCGGCATGCCGTAGGCCGCGATGGAAGAGGGGAAGATGAACTGGACCGGCTCATCGCGCCACTCGGATTGCTCGGCGGCTAACTGGAGCAGTCCCAGGGTGCCTTCCACGTTGACCTGGTGGGCTTCCACCGGGGTAAACTCGGCTCGGGTTGAGAGCAGCGCAGCCAGGTGGTAGATGGTCGTGATTTCATACTGGCTGACCAGGCGGTTGAGCAGGGATTTATCCAGGATGTCCCCTTGAAAGTGGGTCGCCCGCTGGCTGATCTCTTCGGGGGCAGGGCGGATGTCGATGGTGAGGATGACCGGGCCGCCCAGGTCAGCCAGGTTCTTCACCAGCGCCTGTCCGACTTCGCCGACTACACCGGTGATTAGCGTTGCTTTTTTACGCATAGGGCCTCCATGTGACCATGAGATGAGGTGTCCGCTCCCTTGACAAGGGGTGGACAGATTTTCCTTTAATCAGAATTTGGGTGAGCTGTGCTCTTTCTGGCCCGAGCAAGACCAGGCGGGGAGGGAACCAGATGCAGCTTGAAAACGCGGTTGTCGACTCGGACTGTATGTCCGGCGTGACCACACCCGCGGTACCCGGCCGCGATATCGGCCTGAGCGGGGTATCCGTCCAAGATGCGGCCTTTGCCTTCACCCCCCCTTGAGCGCCGATGACGATCTGAAGAGGCATGTTCTTCTCCGGAGAGCCTACACAAGCATTATATCAAGACGCCGTTCCGGTTACCACTCCCAAACATCGGAGAACGGGTTCCCGGGAATGATATAATCTTTGTGCGGGTATTTTTGATGAAAACTTGGCTTCTCCGTTTGACTGGAATCCTTCTTTTTGCCATCCTGCCGGTCTGGATTTCAGCGGTGGTGCGGGCCGCTCCTCTCTCCCAGGTGCAGCAATTTGCCTCCCCGACGCCCGGTCCGGATGGTCGGATCCTGTATGTGGTTAAACCAGGCGAAACCTGCCTCCAGATCTCCTTGGAGTACGGTGTCTCTGTTGACTACATTCGCACGACGAACCACCTTGACGTGAACTGCACTCTCCAGGCCGGGAGTGCCATTATGCTCGGTGTGGGTGGTCCATCGGCTGCCTCGCCGACCCCGGGGCCTTCACCCACGCCGACTCCTGTCATGCCGACCGCCACCCCCAGTATTGGCGGCACGGCGGAGGTGTGTGTTGAGCTCTATGAGGACATCAACGGGGATGGCTTTCTCCAGGCGAATGAACCGGCTATCGCGGGGGGCGCGGTCAGCCTGACCAGCCTGACGGGGACCTTCTCACAAACCCAGACGACGGTCATCCAATCGGACCCGACTGCCTATCCGGGCATCTGCTTCAGCGGTATCCCTGAGGGCCGCTACACCGTGACCGCTGCGGTGCCGGATGGTTATAACGCGACCACCACCTTGACCTTTACCCTGGACTCGGTCAAGGCGGGCCAGATCTCCTACGTGGATTTTGGCGCTCAGCCCAAGACCAACCCCAGCGGTTCAGGCCAGGGCTCAGCCCATTCTCCCCTGCTGGGTATTCTCGGAGCGGTCTTATTATTGGGTGGCGTCGGACTCGGGGTCTATGCCTGGCGGGTCATGAGAAAGTGAACTGCTCCACCGCTGAAGCGGGGAGCTTCCTGGTTCGTAGACCCGCCCTGCTTGCACGGGTCTCCCCAGGCGTTGGCCGTAAGGACCGGCACTTACGGTCCGTTCGGGCTGTTCCTGCCCTACGTTTCACTTCGGATCTAGCGCGCCCTTCGTGCAGAATATTCAGGGCCGCATTCACATCCCGGTCATGATGCGCATGACACACGGGACAATCCCATTC
>JBEKFY010000012.1:0-93411 GCA_050013095.1 Anaerolineales bacterium
AAAGCCTGGGCAAACGCAAGCCCAGCCGGCAGACGTTGGAGGCCCGTATTGCCGAGGCGCTGCAGGAATCCCCTCTGGCCGAAAGCCCAAAATCGCTTGACGACCAATCCGGGTGAGCCGGGGGACAGTCAAGCACATTGAATGATGAGGGAGGTGGGGAATTGAAATTATTATCGATGGTCCCCTTCTTTCTACTAATAATATCGATAAACTCGGTATAGAGTCTACGGGCATTCGGGAGATGACGCGTGAACCAGATCGCCAGATGGCACCCGATCTTGCGCACTCCGCGCTAACTAACGACTGGCGCGCATCCTCTCCACTCTCCCCATGAAAACGCGCTAAAATATAGGAAAGACGAGGAGGTCAAACCATGGCTGAGCAAAAACCAGACGACCGTCAGATTCTACAAAGGCTCACCGAGCTTCATGATGAGCTGGAACGGATCCATTCCCTAGACGAAAATGAATTGGCCCTGGTGCAAAACCTCATGGCCGATATCCAGGAACATCTGCACTACTTCGAAGAAGGTATCGCACCCGGATTTCGACCAAGCCAAACACTTTTGGAGCGATTGCACGAGGCAATCAAACACTTTGAGGTATCACATCCCGCCCTGACCCGCATGATCGAAGAAGCGCTAGAAGACCTGGACATGGCGGGAATCTAGGTCCTACTTTCATCCCTTTTAGGATATTGATCACAAAGATACAATCGAGGGGGTGCTGCTGCAAAGGCGGCTTCTGACCCGGAATATTCCAACCGTCTTTATGAATCCAAAAACCAACATGGAGAGTTGTCATGAAAAAAGAAGTACAAGAACTCATCGCTGCCGCAGACAGGTTGGTTTGTGAATCCGCCCAACTGATTTATGACTTGCAACGTAAAAAAGGGGTAAATCCGGACAAGCTGAGAATCGGATTGTACCGATATGAATTGGCACGCCGAAAGTTCAAAGGGGATCTCCCACCTCTGGTCAGAAGTTCACCTGACATCTCCCTGGTAGCATTAGAACGCGCCAGCTCTGTCCGTTTGGATAGGTTGCTTCCTGGGGCAGAAAAGGGTAAGAATCCATTCTCCACGGATTTTGAAACTCTAGCCGACCTGATATGGAACATTGCCGATATGGGGCTCGATTGCTATGACGAGAACAGCCCCACCGATCCGGGCATTCATGTGCGCTATTGTTCCCCTGGTGCTAATTTTCTCTCCTCGCAGATCATCCCCCGCAAGGATTTCGCGATCTTATCGAATGCCATGGACAGGCTTCAATTCAACTGGAAAGCCTGTCTGCGCGGCCCTGCCAGGGAGTATGTGGCAAACGGCTTTTATAAATAGCAAGTCCGGTCAGGGACCTGAGATCGGACATTCTCAAAGACGATCAGTCCAAAGCAACACTGATCGTCTTTTATTCCATATTCTTTAAGCTGCTTAATTGGGCGATATGATAATAACCCAAGACGAGGAAACATGGAACCAAATCCACCCATTCAAAAGACACGGACCAATCCCTTCCAAGGCATGGGGCAATTCCGGCGCTTGTTCGCCTTTATCCAGCCGTACCGGGTCCGACTGTACATAGCCTTCGTGGTCATTGTGCTGGGCAGCATATTGGGATTGGCGGGCCCCTACACCCTGCAGTTCTTGATCGATGCTGTCTTCAAGAAGAATGATTCCCACCTGCTCAATCTGATCACGCTGATCCTGGTGGGCATCTTTTTACTGCAGAGTGTGACCTACTTCATCCGCGGCTATCTGCTTTCCTTTGTCGGGGAACGGGTCATGGCCGATCTGCGCATCCAGTTGTTCGAACGCCTTCAATCCCTCTCGCTCAGTTTTTATAATGAACGCCGGACAGGTGAACTGGTGAGCAGGGTAACCAATGATGTGGGAACGGTGCGGTCGCTCGTTACCGGCGATATCGCCACCGCCCTCGGCCAGGTCCTGACCTTCATCGGTGCCCTCATCCTGATCCTAGTCACGGATTGGCGGCTGACTCTGTTCATGTTCGCCCTGATCCCCATCGTCATCCTGATCGCGGTTCTCTTTGGCAGGAGGCTGCGCAGCCTCTCCTCGCAGGTTCAGGACCAGTTGGCCAATGCCACCACGGTCCTAGAAGAGGGGATCGGCGGGATCCGCGTCGTACAGTCCTTTACGCGGGAGGATTATGAGATCGGTCGGTTCCGTAAAAGCATCGAGGCTACTTTTTCACTGGCGATGAAGCGCATCCGGGTCTCCAATCTTTTCGGGCCGGTCATCTCCTTCCTCGGTTTTGGGGCAGTCGTATCGATCTTCTGGTTCGGCGGACATGAGGTCCTGGCCGGTCATATTACCCCAGGACAGCTTTTCATGTTCCTGGTCCTGACCCTGACCATCGCCGGCTCGATCGGACAGTTCAGCAGCCTGTGGACCAGCCTGCAGGAGACCCTGGGCGCCACACGCCGGCTCTTCGATATCCTGGATACAACCACGGATATCACCGAGCCCGCCGATGCAGCCCCTTTGCCACACGTGGAGGGGCGGATCTCATTCGAGAATGTCTCTTTTTCATATAAAGACGATCCCGACAATCCGATTCTGGAGGGGGTCAGCTTCGAAGCTCAACCCGGAGAAGTCCTGGCACTGGTCGGTCCGAGCGGCGCAGGGAAAACGACACTGGTCAACCTCATCCCGCGTTTTTTCGATCCTACTTCCGGGCAGATTTGTATTGACGGCCATCCCTTGCAATCTTTACAGGTTAAAAGTCTGCGCAGCCAGATCGGCATCGTACCTCAGGAGACCCTGCTATTCGGCAGTTCCGTGCGAGAGAATATCCTTTATGGTCGATTGGACGCGAGCGAGACAGAGGTCGTTGAAGCTGCACGGGCTGCCAATGCACACGAGTTTATCCTTCAGCTGTCCAAAGGCTATGACACGCTGGTGGGAGAGCGCGGGGCCAAACTGAGCGGAGGCCAGCGCCAAAGGATCGCCATTGCTAGGGCGATCCTCAAGGACCCGCGCATCTTACTCCTGGATGAGGCGACCTCATCCCTGGATAGTGAAAGCGAAGGCCTGGTCCAGGAAGCTCTTGACCGCCTGATGCGTGGACGGACGAGCATTGTCATCGCACACCGCCTCTCGACCATCCAGAACGCAGACCGCATCGCTGTGCTTGACGCTGGTCGGATCGTCGAGATCGGGACGCACAGTGAGCTCTTGCAACGTGATGGCTTGTACGCCCACCTCCACCGGCTACAATTCAGGCTCGAAGAACCCCTTCAGGCAAATACCCATACGGACACAGGCAGTGAAGGCCAAACCGAAATCCCTCGCCGCAGACGAAGGATGGGTTTCATCCCAGGTCTTCCTTAAAAATCAAGATGGAAGTTGTACAGCTCCCCGGCACAGGTCAACAGCCGGTCCTGCAAGGACTTTGGATTTCAAGTAAGGATTAACGCCTAACCCCTCCTGTATGCGCTGGTTTTGTATCTTAATTCGGCAAGAGAATGCATTAAAATTCACCGTACATTAGACGAATTTGGGATTTTCAGAATGGATCAAATTGCCGCAACGAACCCCCCGAGTCGGAAAAATGTTAAAAACTGACCAACCCAGGGAATACTACGACGTTATCGTCGTCGGCTCGGGTCCTTCGGGCTCAACCCTGGCATACGAACTTGCCAGGAAAGGTATCGAGGTTGCGATCCTGGAGCGTGAAAAACTGCCACGGCCTAAATTATGCGGGGGAGGCATCACCCTCAAAGCTGCCCACCTTCTGCCCTTCGATATCAGCCCGATCGTGCATTGCACGGTTCAACGCCTGATCCTGCTTTATCGAGGCGAAGAGAGGCTGGTCATCGAGGACGGTCAGCCGCTCCTGTACACCTCAATGAGGGCGGAGTTCGATTACTTTCTGGCCGAGAAAGCCTTCCAAGAAGGAGTTGCTGTTCTCGAGAATCAATCGGTAAGGGAGATTCAGGAGAAGGAGGGTCAGTATGAGATTCGAACCCAGAGTTCCCGTTTTCGGGCAAGAGTCGTGGTAGGAGCGGACGGCGCGAACAGCCAGGTGGCACGCTCGCAGGGGCTGCGGCTCGATCCATTTCTTTTATTAGCGCTGGAAGGGGAAGCATCCGCCCGGAGCCAATCCAACCTTCAACAGGCGGATACGATCCTCGTCGATTGGGGCAGCATTCGCAACGGGTATGGCTGGATCTTCCCCAAAAAACAACATACCACGATTGGGGTGGGCGCTCCGGTCGGGCTCACTCCCGAGATCAAACGGTATTACGATTGGCTGATACGTCGGTCCATCGAAGACCCCCTGGCCTATCCCAAGATCAAGGGGCATCACCTTCCTGTTCGAAAGAACAGGATGCCCATTCAACGAAACCGGGTGGTACTCGTTGGAGATGCCGCTGGTCTCGTCGAACCATTCACAGGCGAAGGTATTTATTATGCCATCCGGAGCGCGCAAATCGCCGCCGAAGAGATCTTCAAAGTTCAATCCGGGGAAAGCCCGGACTTTCGGGAATATGAACAGCATATCGATGATGAGCTTATGCCCGAGATCGTCACCGGTCAGGTGCTCTCTGGCCTCTTCGCAACATTTCCACGGTTTGCCTTATCCCTTTTTGCCCATAACCAGAAAATACAAAAATTTCTCTGCCAAGCCATAAGAGGCGAGGTGAAGCTTTCAGACTGCGGTCCCCTCCTGGGAGGGTATCAGATTCTTTTGGCGGCTGCCCGTCGGTTAGCATACCTGGATAACCGATTGAATATCTTCGCAGCGGTGACTGGTTCCCAACCCGCCATCCACGACCGTGAACGATCCCCAAAAGCTGCTGCCCTTACGCGGTAGCCATTCTTCAGATTCGAGGGTGCTTTTTATGGAAAACCTGATAACATCCGTCCAGGCAGTTTTGTCGACGACTCCGGAACGTTGGGTCCGACTCGCTGAGGCAATACCACTCGATCTCCTGAGACGGTCACCGATCGGCAAGGAATGGTCCGCTCTCGAATGCCTGCTGCATTTGCTCGACACCGAGGAGTCGGTCTTCCCGATTCGAGTACAGGCCTTTTTAGCAGGAAAGGATTTTCCCAATTTTGACCCGGACTCGCAGGGGCGGAAGCTCGACCTGCAGCGGTCGCCCGCGGCCCTGGCGGCTGAATTCGCCCACCTGCGGGCCGGCAGCTTGGAACTCCTGTCGAAGGTTAAAAACTCCGACCTGCCCCGCACGGCTCGTCACAGCGAACTGGGGGTCGTGACCCTGCAAGAGATGCTCCACGAAAGGGCTGGACACGATCTGATGCACGCCGTCCAGGCTGAACATGCCCTGCTGCAGCCGTTCATCGCCGGCACCGGCCCTTGGCGCTCTTACTTTAAAGATCACGATGTCGAGGCTCATGGCTGAGCACAATGAATGACAGGGCAGACGATATTGTCCTGTCGCAATGGGCTGATAGCTTGAAGGGTGTAATCAATCAACATTAATAAAAGGACAAATGCAACCAAAATCGCCACCCGCAGGGATGCGTGCGTTTTTCACGGTCTGGGCCGGACAGCTGGTATCGTTGATCGGTTCCCAGCTCACCGGCTTTGCGCTGGGGGTTTGGGTCTATGAACTGACCCGCTCGGTTCTGATGCTGGCCCTCACGCAAATCGCTATCGGGGCTCCCTACGTGCTGCTTTCCCCGCTCGCAGGCGTACTGGTGGACCGCTGGAATCGGCGGATCGTGATGATCATCAGTGATTTTGGGGCAGGCCTAGCCGTACTGTCTGCTGCAGTGCTGTATATCACCGGACAGCTTCGACCCTGGATGGTGATCCCCATCAACCTTTGGATGGCATCCTTCAACAGCTTGATGTGGCCAGCCTACACCGCCTCAGTGACGCTGCTGGTCCCAAAGAGCCAGTACGGTAGAGCAAATGGATTTGTCCAGCTGGGCGAAGCCATCCCTCAGATCGCCGGTCCTGCGCTGGCCGGAATGCTGTATGTCGTCATTCACGTTGGCAATATGGCTCTGATCGATTTTGGAACCTACCTCTTCTCGGTCGTGCTGATGCTGCTGTTCGTCCGCATTCCCGATCCGCCCAGGACAGAGGCTGGGCTGAAGGCCAAAGGCTCCGTCTGGAGAGAGATGAGGTTCGGTTGGGAGTACATCATGGCCCGCAGTGGCCTGCTGGCGCTGCTGCTCTTCTTCCTGGCGACCAACTTCCTGACCGGAGTCATGCAGCCGCTACTGACCCCCTTGATCCTGGATAATTGGAAGGCAGATGTCCTCGGCTACCTCAGCACCATCATGGGTGTCGGAATGCTGGTTGGAACCCTCGTAATGAGTGCCTGGGGCGGTGGTAAGCGCAAGGTCTTTACCCTGTTAGGCGGAGGTATGCTCTGCGCGCTGTTCCTTACCGGGGCCGGGTTGCGCGCCTCAATTCCGCTACTGGCGGTTTGCGGTTTTGGCTTCATGTTTTCCACCCCCTTCATGAACGCCTCGAGCCAGGCGATCTGGCAATCGAAGGTGGCCGCAGATGTGCAGGGGCGGGTCTTTGCGGTCCGGCGTGCGATAGCCTGGTCGAGCCAGATCGTGGCACCTCTTCTGGCAGCGCCTTTAGCGGATTACCTCTTCAAGCCAGGTATGGCTTCAGGGGGTATCCTGGTTCCCGTCCTCGGCCCGATCTTTGGGGTCGGAGCAAGCCGCGGCGTGGGAACTCTGATCAGCCTGCTCGGATTTTTAATGATCATAGTAACCCTGGTTGCCTTCTCCTCCAGGCGTATCCGCGAGGTTGAGACCGACCTCCCCGATCACGATGCGAATTCTGCCTTGCCGCTGCCTTCAGGGTTGACCAATCCGCCTGCTGATTAATGGTCCCACCGCCCGCTAGGAGGGCACAGATCCCCCAAGCTCGGGCCGCAGCCCGAAACGAGAAGACACCGCTTTCATGGAAGCGGATGCCAGAGCAGCGCCAGAATCACGGCAATGGCAGCCAGCAGCGTTCCCAGGGCGCTGAAGATCACACTCAGTTCGACGACCTCGTGCTTGGTGATCAAATAGGTGGGGAGTTTCTGAAACACAGACTGAAGCTGTTCAGCACTCTGGGCAGTGTAATAAGCTCCACCGGTCATCTTGGCGACCTGCGTAAGGGTCGTGGTATCAATTCCTGTCGCAAACCCACCGCCCCCGAAACCTCCCCCACCAAACCCGCCGCCCCCGAAACCTCCCCCACCAAATCCGCCGCCCCCAAACCCTCCTCCACCGAACCCGCCAAACGGGATGGAACCATTCGGCGTCCCATACCCAATCGTATAAATCCGAACGCCGCGGTCCACGGCTTGTTGGGCGGCATCCAGGGGTGAGATCCCGGTATTGCTCACCCCATCCGTGAGCAGGACAATAATATCAGGGACATAATCGCCGGGTGGCACCGGCACGACCTTTTGTCCCGATGAGGGATCGCTGATGCTTGGAGCTACCGCCTTGTCCACTCGGGCGATCGCGTCAAGCGATTCCAGGATCCCACTCCCGATCGCGGTCCTGCGCCCTACGGTCAGGCTCTCGATCGCAGTTTGCAAAGCTTCCTGATCGTTCGTGGGCGGCTGGATCAGCTCCGCAAAGCTGGAGAACGCCACCAAACCGATCTGGGTGTAGGATTTTTGATGCTGAATAAACGTAATGGCAGCCTGTTCGGCCGCTTCCAGGCGACTGGGGGGAATATCATTCGAACGCATACTTCCAGAAACATCGATGGCCAGGATGATGGTGACCTGATCGGTCGGCACGCGCACGATCGCTACCGGCCGAACCAGCGCCAGGATCAGGCTGGTCAGTCCCAGCAGGAAAAAGATGAATGGGAGATGGCGCCTGACCCAGGAATGACGGGGCAGCGCCTCACGCACCAGTGCCAGGCTGGAGTAGCGTACCGCAAATCGCCGCCGCCTACGCAGGATTAAAATATAGATGGCGACGATCAAAGGAATTAACCCTAAAAGGAGCAGGAACCAGGGCCAGAGCAAATCCATCAGCTATCTCCCGCGAAACCGAATAAAGTCACAACAGGGTCACGGCAATCGACCGAACCACAGCAGCGAAAAAACTCCGCCGATCAACATGACCAGCATGCTGGCACCTGCAAAGACCGAAGTGACTTCGGTCTTTTGTGGCTTGATCACCAGTTTTGTGTTTAAATTGGCATAGATCTTGCGCAGGTCTTGGGTGGACTGGGCGTTGTAATAGGTACCACCCGTGATCTGGGAAATCTGCTGCAGCGTCGCCTCGTCGAGCTGTGTGTGAACGGTGAAACCGTTGATATGCAGGGTCGTACCTTCCGGGCTGCCGATGCCGACTGTATCGATGCGCACACCGCGATCCGCCGCAATCCGGGCCGCAGCAAGCGGGTCGGGGGACTCGTTGTTCTCGCCGTCCGTGAGCAGGACGATCACCGCCGAGGTGTACGTGCCCTGCGGCACCGGGGTCGGAGTGGGCGTGGGTGTCAACGCGAGGCTGCTGTAGAGAAGCGGGCCGGGATTGGTGCTCTGAGAAATTGCATCGAGCGAAGCCTGAATGCCCTGGGCGAGCGAGGTGCCGCGCTGTGGCGTCAGCCGGTTGATGGAGTCAAGGATCGCACTCTGGTCGTCGGTCGGCGGCTGCACGGAAAAGCCGGTGTCACTGAATGCGACGACGCCAATTTGCACGGTCAGGGGTTGCCGGCTGATAAAATCCCGCGCGGCGGCCTTCGCAGCCTCCATCCGGGTCGGCTTCAGATCATCGGCCGCCATGCTTCCGGAGACATCGAAGGCCAGGATGACCGTGCCGTCCACCTTCGGCAGGTCGACCACTGTTTGCGGGCGGGACAGGGAAAACAGCAGGACGGCCAGCCCGACCAGAAAAAAAGCCTGTGGCACATGGCGGCGCAAACCGAGAGGCTGTCCTCCAGCTTCCTGGGCAATCCCCAGACCGCCAAAGCTGGCTGCCGAGCGTCGCCGCCGTTGTTGGAGATAGATGTAAACCCCAATAAACAGTGGTATCAATAATAATGAAAAAAGCATCCAGGGCCAGATAAATGTCATGGTTTAATCCAATGCCGGTCCGATCATGCAAACGATTTGAAAAGGTCTGTGGCTGGCCCGAAGTCCGTCTTCATTTTCGCCGCTGCTGCCTCAACGCAGCAAAACGCACAATCGCCTGAACCAGATCCTCTTCCGTCGAGAGCGACAGCATGTCCACTCCAGCGTGCTTGAAGGCCTCCTTCAAGAGGGCCTCGCGCTGCTGGGCTGCCGCCTCAAAACGCTGACGGAATTTTCGATCATTCGTGTCGACATACAGCTGTTCGCCCGTCTCGGAATCCTGCATGAGAACCAGTCCGATATCAGGCAGCTCGATCTCGCGCGGATCCCACAACCGGACCGCGAGGATCTCGTGCCGGCGGTTCAATAAATGGAGCGGCTTCTCCCACCCGGGAACACTGAAAAAGTCCGACACGATGAATACCAGCGATCGCCTTTTAATCGCATTCAATCCACCCTCGAGCAAAGGGGTCAGGTTCGTGAACGGTGCCTTCTGCAGGTGCGGTTGCTGGATAAGATCGTTGATCAGACTCAACACCTGCACCCGCCCTCCCCGGGCAGGGACCATGCGCTCGATGCGGCTGGCGTAGAAAATCGCGCCGACCCGATTCCCATGACGGGTCAACAAACGCGCCATAGTGGCGACAAAATCGATCAGTACCGTACGCTTCAGGCTCTGAGTGGTACCGAAGTCCACCGATGGGCTGAGATCGAGCAGAAACCAGGCGGTGATCTCACGGTCTTCGACATATTGCCGGACGTAGGGAGTATCCATCCGCGCCGTCACGTTCCAGTCGATATAGCGGATGTCGTCTTCGGGCTGATACTCGCGCAGATCGGCGAAATCCACCCCGTAGCCATAAAATAGACTGCGGTAATCACCCTGCATCAGGCCATCGAGCCGGTGAATCACCTCCCAGTCGATACGCTGCAGGATGCGTTCAGGCGTTGTTGTTGACGTTTGCATGCTCATGGAGAGGCACCACCGGAATCGGTATACGGTCGAGAACCTTCTTCAAGATGTCATCGCCGGTCACGTTGTCCGAAAGCGCCTCATAGGACAGCACCAGGCGGTGCCGCATAATGTCGAGCGCCATATCCAGAACGTCCTGCGGCAGGACATAATCACGCCCGCGCACAAAGGCAAGGGCGCGCCCCGTGAGGATCAAATTGATGGAGGCACGCGGGCTTGCACCAAACATGACGTAGCGCTCCAAGTCCTTGAGGTCATACTCAGCCAGCTTTCGGGTAGCGGTTACCATGCGCACTGCATATTCGATCAGGGCTGGATCGACGAAGACTTTATCCGCTTCCTGTTGCAAGGCCAGCAGCTGTTTGGTGGTCAGCACCTTCTGTACAGCCTGCAGCATGCCGGTCATGCGTTCTACGATGACGAATTCTTCGGTGGGGCTAGGATAACCGACCAGTACCTTAAGCATGAAGCGGTCCACCTGCGCTTCCGGCAGAGGATACGTGCCTTCGGTCTCGATCGGATTCTGGGTGGCGAGCACCAGGAAAGGCTCTGGCACTTTGAAGGTCTCCCGACCTATGGTGACCTGGTGCTCCTGCATCACTTCGAGTAGAGCACTCTGCACCTTGGCGGGAGCACGGTTGATTTCATCGGCGAGCAGCAGGTTCGTGAATACCGGCCCGAGTGAGGTGTTGAACTCCCCCGTCTTTTGATTGTAGATGCGCGTACCGATCAAATCGGCGGGGACAAGGTCAGGGGTGAACTGGATGCGCTTGAACTCACCGCCGATCGCTTCCGCCAGAGTCTTGATCGCCATCGTCTTGGCCAGCCCCGGCACGCCTTCGACCAGGATGTGACCGCGCGCCAGCAGGGCGACGATCATGCGTTCCAACAAGTGATCCTGCCCAACGATCACCTTTTTCACTTCGTAGAGGACGCGTTCCATGGGCTTCCGGTTTTCGGGATCTGTTTTTTGCTCCATTAAACCTCTCCTTCAACTTGGATGATCGAGGCCGCCCATCGGTATCCTCTGCCCAGCGCACGGCAGCCTCCAGAGCGAATTTCCTCAGGCCTGCCTGTCAATCCGGCGGCAGGCCCAGGGCACCACCCGCGGTGGTGATCGGCACCGCAAACCCGATGCCGACGAAGAAATCCTGGCCGACCGGATTCACGAGCCCCTCGACTATGCCAATCACCTCGCCGTACCGATTGAGCAGGGGCCCACCTGAATTTCCGGGATTCACGGCCGTATCAATTTGAATCAACCCTTTGATCTCCTGATTATTGGCCGGGTTCTTAAAAGTGCGATTGAACCCGGAGATGACCCCGGCGGTCAGCGTGTCATAGAGGCCAAAAGGTGCACCGACCACATACGCCTCGTCGCCGACTTGCATGCCATTGGGATTCCCGAGGGTGGCTGGTACGAACTGTGCCGGAAGCTGGTCCGGGCGCAGAACCGCAATGTCGTCCTGCGGCTGCTGGGTCGTCACGGTTGCATTCGATTGGGAGCCGTCTGCAAAGGTAACTTGTATCGTGTTAGAGCCTGCAACGACATGCAGGCAGGTGAGAATGTCACCGTTGTCATCGATGATTACGCCGCTCCCCAGGCCATCCTCCTCGCTGCCATCCGTACCGGGGATCTTGGTTTGAATCAAGACGAGGGAGGGCAGGATCGCCTGGTACACGCCCACAGAAAACGGGGGAGGCGGCGTCGCCGACGCCATTACCTGGGAAATTGTATTGTTCACGTCCTGCGCAGTCAGAAGATGGGGCCCTGGCTCGAGAAGACGGTATACCAGAATTGCGACCAAGGCCGCGGCGATGCCCGCCGCGAACAACCCGGCACGGCTCATTAACGGACGAAGACGACGCAGGCGGCCCTGCCACAGCTCATTTCTAGATCTCGAAGGTTTATCCATTCACTTTTCCAGGTAGGTAGATGAGCATAATCTGGTTAATGCTACCTTTACAAGATTAAATTGACCTTAATTATTGCCAATTAATCGTGCGGGAAGCAACTTTCTCATAATTCAATGATTGTGCCATTATTCATGAGGCAGCGGGGTCTTTTTCTGGCCTGAATGGGCGCGGCGCCTTACCAGTGAGGGCGCACCGTCCTGATCCTCCGTCGTCTCCTGATTGGTGCTTTGAGATTGTCACAGAGGTTGGGGTCGGTCCTACTGCCCAAATAGCGAAGCCTCGGTACGTTGTGGATGCGCGCTCAGGCTTCGAGATAAGCCTTCAGCCGGCCGAGGGCTTCTCCGAAATTCCGTCGTCCTAAACCCATGCGAAAGTGGTTCCCTGGAAACTCGAACAGATACCCAGGCACGATCATTACCCCCTGTGACTTGAGAAGATCCTCAGCCAACCTTTCCACGGTTCCAGCGCCCATCCAGAGCGGGAAAGCCACCGATCCGGCGAGCGGAGGAACCCACAGGAAATCCTTTTTCCATCCACTGAAAAATTCCTCGGCAAGGGTCGTATTCTCGCGAATCATATCCAGGTTGCGGCGAAGGATTTTTGCTTTGCTCTGCAAAGCGATCATCCCCAGGATCTCACTTGGCGCACTGCTGCAGATCGTCGTGTAATCCTTATACTCCAGACAACGATCGACAAGTCCATGGTCCTGGGTCGCCAACCAACCGATGCGCAACCCAGGGAGAGCAAACGCTTTTGAAAGGCCAGACAGCGAGATACCCTTTTCGTAGATATCGCACACCGCCGGCAGCTGGATCGCGGCCTCGGGTTCTAGAAGCCGATACATTTCATCGGAAAATAGGTACAGGCCGTTCGCCCGGGCCAGCGCAACGATTCGATCCAGCGTACAGCGCGTGGGAGTGTAACCGGTTGGGTTGTGAGGAAAATTGACCACCAGAAGGCGTGTACGGCTGGTGATGGATCGCTCGAGACGATCGATGTCAAGCTGCCAGCGAGCTCCCTCCAGCTCAAATTTCCAGGGTGTGACCTCACAGCCGACAGAGGACCCGATTTCATACAGGGACTGGTAAGCCGGCGATACCGCGATCACGTGATCGCCTGATCGCAACAAGGTGTGCATGGCGATAAAGATCGCTTCTTCGGGTGCAGCGACGAGCACGTGGTCGGGCGAGATATGCTGATAGAGACCAGCGACTTCCGTCCTCAGGCCTGGGTGGCCCTGCGATTCGGTATACCCTAATTTCAACCGGTTCCATGTTTCCAGGCTTTCAGGAGTTGCCATCTGCAACAGATCCTGCAACGAGAGGCTTTCGCAATCCGATGCACTGAGCAGGTAGCGGCTATTAAATTCGTATTTGGCAAAGTATCGCTCGAGCTTGAAAGGTCTCATCGGTTCACCCTGCCTCAAGACATTTGATGATCTCGTCTGCCAGGCGGTCGACATTAGGCACCTCGACCAGAGAGGCGTGGCTCCCAGGGATGTCGTGGACCTGGAGAGCCGGTGCGTAGTGCTGCCATGAGGCGGTAGGATCAGAGCGAACATACTCCGGCCTTTCGCCGCTGCGGAAGAGATCGACTTTTCCAGGATACGGCACCGGGCGATACCCTCGTGCAGCGATGCCGTTAATTGAAGAGACATCCTTGGGGAAGGAATGGAGCCTCTTGGCGGCACTCCAGAATGGCCGGACACGCATCAGGCCATTAAACACATTCTGCGCCCGCGCACGAAGGTAATCCCTCCTCCCTACCCAATCCAGGTGCTGCAACTGGCCAAGGTGCATGGAAGCACGCTCAGCGGGAGAAGCTCTCAACACCGATCCTGGCGCATACGTATCCAACAACCCAATGAAGCCGACGCGTTCACCTGAATTTGTGAGCTGGCGAGCGATCTCAAAGGCGACCAGGCCGCCAAAGGAATGACCGGCAAGATAGTACGGTCCGGTTGGCTGAACCTCGCGAATCTCACCCAGGTAAGCTGCTGCTGTTTCTTCGAGCTGCATCGACGGGGAGGAGCGTGTCCCCGAGGCGATTATTTCTACCCCATAGACCGGCCTGCCCGTGCCTAGCAGCCGGGCCAGGTCGTGGAAATAGAAGACATCGCCCAGTCGACCTGGGAAGAGGAAGAGCGGCGCACCGGATCCATTCGGCTGCAACATGACGAGGCTGCTCGCTGATATACCGCGGCCACTCTTCAACATCTTCGCCATTTCTTCGATCGTCCGGCATTCCGCCAAAAACGCAAGCGGCAGCGTTTCATTAAGCCGCGATTCAACCTCCGTCAGGATCTGGGCTGCCAGAAGGGAATCCCCGCCCAATTCAGAGAAGTCATCCCTAATCCCGACGCGATTCTGGTTAAAAGCCTGCTCCCAGATCTGAACCAAGGTTTGCTCCAAAGGATCCCGGGGTGGAGCATAGGGCTCACTCGTCCCCAGACCGGGCTCCGGCAGCTCTTGGGCGTTCACTTTGCCGTTCGAGTTCAGAGGCAGCTCTTCAAGAAAAACAAAGCGGGCAGGGATCATGTAATGCGGCAGACGTGAGGCAAGAAAATCGTGGAGTCCCTTCTCCGTTAATGAGACGCTGGGCCGGGGAACCAGGTAAGCGATCAACCTGTTTTGATCAGGCTTGTGCGGGGTAGGACGGGTGGTGATGAATAGATCCTGGACTCCCGGGTGCTCATAAAGAACGGAAGCCACCGCCATCGGTTCAATCCGGTACCCCCGTATTTTTACCTGAGCGTCCTTTCTCCCGTGGAGCTCCAGCATCCCATCTGGGCGGAGGCGTCCAAGATCCCCCGTGTGAAACACGATCTTGGATTGGTCCTGCGGGTCAAGGGAATATTTTTCAGCCATCAGGTCAGGCCGGTTCCAGTATCCGGGCGAAATAAATGGGCTCCTAACCACGATCTCCCCGACCTGACCCTCGTCGACGGGTTGCCCGTTTTCATCCACAATCAGGATTTCGTTGTATTCGAGTGGATATCCCCCCGCAATGATTTCTTCCGCGACTGGCATGGAATGGTCGATGAAGTAACCTGCCAGGATCCCAGCCTCTGTTGAGGAAAAACCAATATAGAACAAACATGTGTCCCGGGTGTGGGTCCGAAAGAGGGCAATATCCCGTTTATTGACCGGTTCACCGGCTAAACTGATCAGCCGAAATAAATCGAAGATCACGTCCTCCGACATATGAGAAAAGATAGCTCGGAAAGTAGAGGGCGTCGAACGGTAAATCGTGATATTTTCGTCAGCAAGTCGGCGGACGACCGCGTTCAGCCCAAGGGACTTAAAATCAAGCATCACTACCGCAGCACCGGTCAGGAAGGCCAAAAAAATGCTGGAAGAAGAAAATGCAAAACTCAAGCTGGTGAGCAATAAGATTCGATCGTCAAGCGATACACCCCACTCACTGACCAGAATTTGAACTTGATGATTTAAGAATCGATGGCTGGAGATCGAACCTTTGGGTGCACCTGTGGAACCTGAAGTGTAGGTGATATTCGCTGGAGCTTCAGGCCCGATCGGAATCCCAGGATTTTCTCCTGGGCCGCTAGTGTCGAGTTCGCCCAGGTCCAATACCCTCAAACCCGGGAGCGCACCGATCATTCTATAGGCCGCGGAATGATGAGCAGGGTCCGTCAGGAGGTGGTGTGCTCCCAGGTCAGCAAGAATGATATTGTTTTGGTCCAGAGGATTGTCTGGGTTTAGGGCTACATAAGGTCGGCCGGTTTTTAATATCCCCATCATAGCGATAACCGCACCTGAATCGTGACCGATCAGGAAAGGAATCGGGACATTATCTATGGAGGATGATAAAAGGAAGTGAGCAAGACGATTGGCCGCTTCATTCAGGGCCCGATAGCTCATCGATACACCGCTGACGCTCACCGCGATTCTCTCCGGGTCGGCGGCCACCACTTGCTCAAAACGATCCACCATTGATCGCTGGAGCAGGTCGGGCGGCAAGGAGACAGAATTGTCTGGTTTAGGTACGATCTGATGTGTCATTTCCAAAAAAGGCCCAAAGATGCTAAATTATATCCCCAACCTTTTAGGCAAGCACGCTGAACAAGGTTTAGGTTGAAGGAGAATGAATTACGGAGTATTGCGAAAGGAGATGAACCAAAATTGCTGTAATTGCGGGCATTATGACTATTCATTAATCAGAGATTTATTCAGGAAGGAGAAATTTTTTGAGGTAAAATAAAACCATATTTTCTATAATTCACCCATAAACTCCACTATTAGAGGTCCCCGAATGCTAAAGCCAGATCAAGCAGTCGTCCTTCGAAGATATCGGATGGGAAGGTGGGAAACGGTACCCGCCAAGGTGATCGGCGAAACCTCCGTGACTTTGACGGTGAATGGTGAAGTCTGGTTAGGGTTGATGTGTACGCCGGTCGACCTGGAAGCCCTGGCCGTGGGCTTTATTGTCAATGAGGGATTGCTCCACGACGCGAGTGAAATCGCCTCCGTACGGGTTTGCCCTACCGGGGATAATGTCGATGTCTGGCTGAATCACGCCGTCGAACGACCGGCTAACTGGAGGCGCACATCCGGCTGCACGGGTGGCATGACATCCACCGACCTTCAAGGCTCCGTTTTGATTCCCCCGTTAGAACGACCGCTAACAGCTGAAAACCTTCTGAATTTTATGGGAATGCTGTACGAATCCCAGTCCCTTTATAAGGAAATGGGTGGTGTCCACACCACAGCCCTTTGCAACGGCCAGACGATCGTGCTCAAGGCGGAAGACGTGGGTCGGCATAACACTCTGGACAAACTCGCCGGCCGCATGCTCCTGGAACACATCGAAATGAACCCTTTGATCGTGCTGACCACCGGGCGGATCAGTTCAGAAATGCTGCAAAAAGCTGCCCGGATGGGCGCGAGCGTTGTGGCCTCGCGCACTTCGCCCACCAGTCTTTCGGTCCAATTAGCTGAGCACTGGAATATGACCCTGATTGGATATACCCGGCGTGACCAGTTTACGATCTATGCCCACCCCGAAAATATTGAAATGGATCAGAATGCTGGGTACCAACTCGTCCTGTCAGAAGTTAGTGCGGTTGATGATCGATCGGCCGCAGATAATTAATTACCCCGGGCCATTTCTTCGGCCTGATGGAGCTCGTCAAGGGTATTGATGTTAATAAAGGCAATTCCACTTGGATCATAAATCCGCACTTCTTCAAGATCGAGAACCTTAACTTTTACAGACGGAAACCAGGAGATCATGCGCTTCTCTCCGGATTCCAGCGCCGATCGGATGGCGGGAAGACAGGTCTCTCTCCTGTACACGGCATGGAGCGGCTCCAATCCCTGCGCTTCTTGCGGGATGGTCACATCGTAGGCTCCCGCCAGCAGGAGTTCAGCTTCAGCCTGCAAGAGTGTCGGATTGGCAAAAGGCATATCACAGGCGACCACTCCTGCCAGCGGATACCTGGCCGCGTGCACTGCGGTGTACAAACCTCCCAGGCTGCTGCGCTCGGGCCACAGATCGCCCTCCATGCGGAGGCCCAGGAACTCCAGGCGCTCAGGATGGTTGGTGGTTACCAGGACCTCGGCGGCGATCGGGGCCAAACGCTGAATGACCCGTTGGATGAGCGGCTGGCCCAGGAAAGGTACCAGGGCTTTATCCTGTCCCATCCGCCGGGATTCGCCTCCAGCCTGGATCACGATGGAAAGCATGTTGATTGGCAGCATAGTCAATCATTTGATTATATCTTTTTCAAGGAGGTTCTATGCCGGAGCTCGACCTCAGCCCCTTGCGAGCCCTGCTAAAAAATTATGCCCCTCAAGGCCGTACTGCCCTCCTGCCTGTCTTACACGCCGCCCAGGCACTCTATGGTTACCTTCCCGAACCGGTTGCGACAGAAATAGGCCGGGCGCTGAATGTCCCCCTGGCCGATGTCTACGGGGTGATCGACTTCTATGCCCTGTTCTATGCTGAGCCGGTCGGAAAGATCATCATCCATGTCTGCAATGACCTCGCCTGTGCAATGGCAGGTTCAGACGCGCTTTTCAAATTAATGAATAGGCGTGTAGGCCTGGACCTGCGCAAGGGCGGAGGCGCTGGCGAGATCACTATAGAGCGCGCCCCCTGCCTGGGCCTGTGCGAGCATGCTCCAGCCATCATTGTCCAGGAATCGCAGCGGGGCCGTGTATCCGTAAACCTAGCAACTGCCCTCACCGAAGAGGTCGGTGAAAAACCTTATGGCATCATCGGGGGCGATCTTTCTTTATTAACCAGCAATTGCGGGAAGGGCCGTCCTACCAGCCTAGCCGAGTACGAAACGAGCGGTGGATACAACGCCCTCAGGAAGGCTCTGCAGATAGCACCGGATGCAGTGATCGCGGAAGTCAAAGCCTCCGGCCTGGTCGGGCGGGGCGGCGCCGCTTTCCCAACAGGTATGAAATGGGAAGGCGCGGCGCGGGCTGAGGGTGAACCAAAATATGTTGTCTGCAACGGCGATGAAGCTGACCCGGGTGCATTTAAAGACCGGGTCATGATGGAAGAGGACCCTCATCGGGTGATCGAAGGTCTGATCATTAGCGCGTACGCCATTGGCGCCCATAAAGGTTATATCTTCATCCGGGGTGAATATCCATGGGCATTAAAAGTGATGACTTCAGCGGTGGAGGAAGCCCAACGGGCCGGCTATGTGGGAACGAATATATTCAGTTCCGGTTTTAATTTCGAGATCGAGCTACGCAAAGGCGCGGGGGCATACATCTGCGGCGAAGAAACCGCCCTGTTCGAAGCCATCGAAGGCAAACGGGGTTTTCCGCGGGTCAAGCCGCCTTTTCCTACCACCAGTGGTCTGTTTGGAAAGCCGACGGTCATCAATAACGTTGAAACCCTGTGTAATATCCCGTTGGTCCTGATGCAGGGTGCCAACCTTTACCGGCAGATCGGCACCGAGAAATCGCCAGGGCCCAAGCTGTTTTGCGTTTCCGGGGATGTGACCCGCCCCGGATTGTATGAAGTGCCTTTCGGTGTGACGATTCGCCACTTGCTGGTCGATCTAGCCGGGGGGGTGCGCGAAGGTCGCGCGTTGAAAGCCATTCTTTTAGGCGGCGCAGCCGGGGCTTTCGCAACTGCCGAAGACCTGGACGTGCGCCTTACTTTTGAAGACCTGCGAAATTCCGGACTTCCGTTGGGATCCGGGGGCGTGACGGTTTTTGATGAGACCCGCGACCTGCGGGATGTTTTGGTACGCCTGGCGCGTTTTTTTGCCGACGAATCATGCGGCAAGTGCTACCCATGCCAGCTCGGTACTCAGCGCCAATATGAGATCATGAAGCGAGTGGCGGTTGGTGAAGCTCTGCCCGAGGATGCCAGCCGATTGACGGATGTAGGCTGGACCATGACTGACGCTTCTTTGTGCGGTCTGGGACAAACTGCTGCTTCTTCTGTTTTAAGCGCTATGCGTTTATGGCCTGAGTTATTTAAAGGATAACCAATATGCCTGACCCCCTGACAATCCTCATTGATGATCAGCCCATCACCGTTCAACCCGGAACGACGATCCTGAAGGCCGCCGCTGAGGTGGGCATCTCAATCCCCACGATCTGTTACCACGATTTCTGCACGGCCAACGCCTTGTGCCGGATCTGTGTGGTGGAAGTGGAAGGTGCTCGCGCTTTGGCACCGGCTTGTGTAACCCAGGTAAGCAGCGGGATGAAGGTCCATACCCGGACCGACCGGGTGCTGCGGGCGCGGCGCTCCATCCTTGAAATGTTGAATGCCAGTGTGGATCTTTCCGAAGCCCCGGACATCCTAGCGATGATGCCCGAATACGACGCAGACCCGGAACGATTCCCAGGGGCCGCCAAACGCGCTCGACCACTGATTGACGACAATCCCATGTATGTGCGCGATTACGCCAAGTGCATCCTGTGCTGGCGCTGTGTCCAGGTATGCGCTGGCGACGCCCAATATACCTACGCCATCAACTTCGAAGGCCGAGGATTTGAAACCCAGATCGGCACCTTTTTCGACCATCCCATGCTCGAAACCAGTTGCGTTTTCTGCGGGCAGTGCGTAGGCGTCTGCCCGACCGGTGCGCTGAAACCCAAACGCCAGTGGCTTCTGGAACAGGGACTCTCCGCCGATGAAATTATCCAGACCACCCGCACAGAGCGACGGCGCAAAAGCCGCGGTGCTCTTCGAGGGGAGCGCAGCACAGATGCCAGCCAACACCAGACCAGGGTCCCGGGAGATCAGCCATGATCCAACCTGACCGGACTGTTACTACGACTTGCCCTTATTGCGGGGTTGGCTGCAAACTGGAATTGCATCTTAAAGGCGATTTTATTTACAGTGTAACCTCGCCTTTTGCCTCAATCGTTAATCATGGGAATTTGTGTGTCAAGGGACGCTTTGGCTACGATTTCATCTATCATCCGGGACGGATTACTACGCCACTGATACGAAAAACACCCCAGGTGCCGGGCGCTCGCACCCAGGCATTTGAATTAGAGGACTGGACACCGGTTTCCTGGGATGAAGCTCTCGATCTGACGGCTGACCGCCTGGTGGAGATCTACCGGCGGGATGGCCCCCGCGCCATGGCGGTCTACTGCAGTGCGAAAGCAACGAACGAGGACAACTACCTTCTCGAAAAGCTCTACCGGGCCTTGTTTCGTACCAACAATATTGACCACTGTACCCGTTTGTGCCATGCCGGCTCGGTAGTAGCCTTGCAAATGGCGGTGGGTTCCTCAGCCATGAGCAATACTGCATCCGAGGTGATCTATAACGATGTGTTCATCGTCACCGGATCGAACACAACCGAAAACCACCCCATCATAGCCATCCAGATGAAAGCGGCCGTGGAAAAATATGGGGCAAAACTGATCGTGGTCGATCCCCGCAGGGTCGAACTGGTGGATTGGGCGGCGCTCTGGCTGCCCCTAAAGCCAGGTACCGATGTGCCTGTGTTCTCCGCCATCGCTCAGGTGATCCTCAAAGAGAAGCTTTATAACGATGCCTTTATACAGGATCGTACCGAAAATTTTGAAGAGTTTGCGGCTTCGATGAAGAAATTCACCCCGGAGTATGCCGAATCAATCTCGGGCGTCGATCGGGAATTGATTGTCCAGGCTGCTCGCATGTATGCGCGTGCAAACAACGCCGCCATCTATTGGTCATTAGGTATCCCGGAAAGCTCACATGGCACCGATAACGCCCTCAGCCTGATCAATCTGGCCCTGCTGACCGGCCATATCGGCCGCAAAGGGAATGGGTTGAACCCCCTGCGCGGCCAGAATAACGTACAGGGCGCTTCCGATTCTGGGGCCATGCCTTGGCACTATCCCGGGTATCAGCGCGTCGATGATGAGGCCAACGCCGCTAAATTTGAAAAAGCCTGGTTCGTCGAGCCGGGCGGGCTGGACCGCAGGCTGGGTCTGACGACGACCGAGATTCTCGGCGCGGTTGGCCCCAGCGGCGTGCACTCGCTTTACATCATGGGTGAGAACCCGATGATGTCGGAGCCCAACCTCAACCACACCCGCCTCCAGATGGAACAGCTTGAGTTCATTGTAGCCCAGGATCTTTTTATCAATGAGTCCAGCGCCTATGCAGATGTATTCCTCCCGACCGCCTCCTGGGCAGAGAAGGAAGGGACCTTCACCAACACCGACCGGCGTGTGCAGCGCGTGCGCCAAGCCATTCAGCCCCGCGGCCAATCCCGACCGGACTGGGAGATCTTATGCGATCTGGCCAGGCGTATTGAAACCCGGCTTGGACGACCGCACTCGGCCTACTGGGATTACCAGCACCCTGCGGAAGTGCTGGCCGAAATGGGGCGGCTGGTGCCAGAATATGCGGGAGTCCGTTACGAACGGTTGGAACAGGAAGGGCTGCAAACTCCGGTCCCCGATGAGCATCATCCCGGCACGCCAATCCTGTTTGAAAAAACCTTCCCGCGCGGCAAAGCGAAGTTCCACCCCTTAAACTATAACCCCTCCGCCGAACCGACCGATGACGAGTATCCCCTGATCCTCACCACCGGACGGGTATTGGAGCATTGGCACGGCGGCACGATGACCCGGCACTCCCAGCTGGACGACCTTTATCCGGAAGCCTTGATGGAGATCAATCCCGCTGATGCTGCCCGCTTGGGACTGGAGGACAAGCAGGCCGCGCGGATTACCTCCCGGCGCGGTTCGATCGTTCTGCGGGCTACGGTCACACCCAAGGCAAACCCCGGCGTGGTCTTCATTCCCTTCCATTTCTACGAAGCGGCCGCGAATATCCTGACCATCGATGTCCTCGACCCTTTGGCCAAGATACCGGAGTACAAGGCCTGCGCGGTGCGGGTATCGCCTGCCAGCGAAAGCGCGTTGGTCGATTCCGAAGCACGCCAGACCCGCGGGCGCTATTGATAAACTCTTATAGAGAGCCAAAAGCCAGGCTCCGGATTGAGCCTAGCTATTTTATAACACGCATGATCGCAGAAGGAAGGGCCGATAACTCCGCGCTTGAACTTGCCGTCCTCCTGGCAATCACGACGATGGTTCGGGTGAACCGGGCGGTGTCCGATATGGCCTCCTCGCTCGTGGACAAGAGATTAAATAAGGTTTTAACCAGACCCCCCTACCGGATTTCTGAGGAGGCGGCAGCCCTGCATCAGGAGCTCTTCGTCGTCGATCTGCACGCAGACCCCCTTCTATGGAACCGGGATCTTCTGCAGCAACATACCTACGGGCAGGTGGATCTCCCCCGCATGGTCGCCGGGAATCTGGCCTTCCAGGTGTTCGGCATCGTGACGCAGTTCCCATTCGGGTTTGATCTAGAACGTAACCCCACCTGGTTCCCAGACCTCATTACGCCCCTGTCAATTCTCCAGGGTTGGCCACTGCATACCTGGATCAGTCGGTTCGAGCGTGCCCTTTTTCAAGCCAGGAAACTCGCAAGAATCGAGCAATTTGCGAAAGGAAAATTCATCCTCGTCCGCAATACCGGTGATCTCGACCTTCTTGTGGAAACCCATGCACACGATCATCAGGTGGTAGGCGGGTTTGCCATGCTGGAAGGAGCCTACTGTCTAGAAGGCGATCTCGAGAAGCTGGATCGTCTCTGCTCGGCTGGAGTGAGGGTCATCGGTTTAGCCCATTTTACTGACTCCCCGGCAGCCGGTTCCTCACGCGGCTTACGGAAAGGTGGATTGACCCCTTTTGGCCGAAAGCTGGTGGAAAAAGCTCAGCGGGATCACCTGCTGATCGATCTGGCCCATTCTTCCCCGCAGGCGATCGACGAAGTATTGGAGATCTCGAACGGTCCGGTGATCGCCTCCCATACTGGAGTACGCGGCACCCACGATAACAGCCGGAACTTATCCGATGAACAGGTACGCAGAATTGCCGCCACGGGCGGCGTGATCGGGATCGCTATGTTCGACATGGCGGTTGGCGCATCCAGCGTCAAGGCCACGGCCCGGGCGATCCGGTATGTTGCGGATCTGGCAGGTGTGGAGAGCGCGGCGGTAGGCTGCGATATGGATGGAGCCATCACCTGCCCGATCGATGTCAGCGGCCTGCCGCTGCTGACCGAAGCGCTTCTCGATCAGGGTTTCGAAGCGCGCGAGATCGCACAGATCATGGGAAGAAATGCGCTCCGGGTGATACGTTCCGCCCTGCCCAGGGTATGATATGGCGTATCTACTTTAACCGAATCGTTCACCGGTTGCCGGCTGCGAGAATCAATTCAAACGTTTGCCAAGCACTGGATTAAGACCGGAGGGAATTGTGCGCGTATTTGTCACCGGTGGAACAGGTTTCGTAGGAAGCACGTTGGTCCGCCATCTACTGAGAGAGAATTTTGATGTGGACGTACTGGCCCGACCTGGTGCAAACCTGCAGCAGCTCGCAGGATTGAAAATCGAGATCATCGAAGGAGACCTCTCCAATGCCGGCCGGTTGCAAGCGGCGCTCCGGGGTTGCGAGTGGGTCTTTCACGTGGCGGGTCTTTATGCTTTCTGGGGGTACGGCTGGGATGACTTCCTTCGATCCAACGTGGAAGGCACCCGCAATCTCCTATCCGCCTGCCTCGCAGAAGGTGTCAGCCGGGTCGTCCACACGAGCTCGATCGCGGTTCTCGGTCCTCCGGAGCATGGGGACACAGCCGACGAATCCACTCACACCCGCTATGAGGAACTGGTCGGAAATTACAAGCGCAGCAAATACCTGGCCGAAGGCGTGGTCCGCGAGTATGTCGCGCTCGGGCTGCCGGTTGTCACCGTGAACCCCAGCGCACCGATCGGCGCCGGGGATTGGAAACCCACCGCCACCGGCAGGGTAATCGTGGATTATTTGAACGGGAAAATGCCAGCCTATGTGGAGAGCCACCAGAACATGGTGGATGTCGAGGATGTCGCTGAAGGTCATCTGCTGGCTGCGAAGCGAGGTATGGCAGGCGATCGTTATATCCTGGGCGGGGAGAACATGACCCTTAAGGAGTACCTGGACCGGTTGTCTGCGATCGCCGGCTTACCGCCGGTTAAAACAAGACTGCCATACGGGCTGGCGCTGGCCTGGTCATATGTGGACGTCAGCCTGTCAAAAATGATCCGAGGTCGTGTACCCAGGGCGGTACCGGAGGCAGTAAACGTCGGTAGGCTGCACAGCTATTATGATTCCACCAAGGCAAAGCGAGAACTGGGGTATATATCCCATCCTATTGATGGCGCCCTAAGACAAGCAGTGGAGTGGTACCGCGCCAACGGATATGCTCCACAGCCATGACAACCCAGCCCTCTTGAAGCGGTCTTTCCGAGCTGGCCTCGAGAGCCAAAGGCATGTCCGCCGAGGGAGGTGTCATTTTCTTCGAAACCCCGAATCCGGTACACAATCTAACAATATTTCATCCTTTGAGGATCTTACCGTACTCGGGTAGAATTACGCACCCCTAGGAGAATCGAATGACAAGCACAAGAACGGTCGTGTTTATTCACGGAATGTATATGACGCCTTTATATTGGGAAGACTGGGCGAAACGCTTTGCAGCGAAAGGCTACCATTGTCTTTCACCGGCCTGGCCCGGCAGAGACAAACCGGTCGAGACCTTGCGCAAGAACCACCCGAACATAGAGCTGGGCAAACTCACCCTGCAAGAGGTTCTTGAGAACCTGGCCCGCACGATCAGATCGCTGGACGAAAAGCCGATTCTGATCGGACATTCGATGGGTGGCCTGACGACACAGCTCCTGCTTCAACAAGGTTTGGCTGCCGCGGGCATCGCCATCGATTCCGCTCCGCCCATGGGAGTGTTCACAACCCAATGGCCGTTCCTCAAGGCCAACTGGGGGCATGTCACCCCCTTCGTCGCTCAAAAAAAGCCGGTCCAAATGTCCTTCGAGCGGTTCCAATATGCTTTCGTAAATACCATGCCCATTGCAGAGCAGCGTGCCGCCTTTGAAAAATACGCGGTGCCAGAATCGCGTCGGGTGCCTCGCCAATCTCTGACCTCGGTCGCCAGGATCGACTTCAAGAAGCCTCATGTCCCCCTGCTGCTGATCGCCGGATCTGTCGATCATCTCATCCCGCCCTCCTTGATCAAGACCCTCTATAATAAATACAAAGGCTCTCCTTCCGTGACAGACTACAAGGAATTTCCCGAGCGAAATCACTTCCTCATCGGCCAGAATAACTGGGAGGAAGTGGCAGATTACTGCCTGGAGTGGTTGAGCAAACAGGCCATCTAGTCGAACTTCGAAACATTCCGCGATTTCAAACTTGCTCCAGGCATTTTCGAATAGGGGCATGACACATGCATACAAGGAAACAGCCCCTCGGTGAACCGAGGGGCCGTAGTAAAAACCTCTAATCATGACCGGGCTTACGCGCTCGAGCGTTGATACATGACGACCAATTGCAATCGGCCCAGGCGGATCTGCCCGCCACTCTGCAAGGGGTAAGGCTGATTGGGCAGCAGCAGTTTATAGTTCAACCACGTGCCATTGGTGCTCTCCAGGTCGATGACCTCATAGCCACCATTGGCCCGGCGGATCTTGGCGTGTCGGCGCGACACACCGTTTTCCACACCACCGAATGGGGCGAGATCGGTGATCGGCACATCGCCGTCTTCCGCCACCTTGCGGCCGAGAACGAATTCTTCCTCCTTTTGGACTTCGGCCGGCACCGCATAATTCTCGACATAAATGGCGATTCCTTCACGGGGTGGTTTGAGGGCCCTTTGGATGGTTTCAAGGCTGATCAACGGCGGGACATGCGTTTCAGGCATAGCGCAGCTACTCATGGGCTCGGTAGCGGCGGGGCTGACCAGGGTATGTTCCAACGGAACGCCGCAGTACACGCAGAACTTTGCACTGGGCTCATTCTTTCGCTTACAGACCGAGCAGATTTTCCCGGCGATAGTTCCCATAATTCCTCAAGTTGATAAAGAGAGCGTTAAAAAAAGCGTAGATGAAGATGAGGTCGCGTTATTTCTTTGGTTATGTTCATGATAAGCTCGATCGGTCAAAGTAACAATATTAAACCCATTATATAACCCTATCAATTTTAACAGCCAGTTGGATGAATTGCCTGCCAGGGTTTAGAGGCAGTACTCAGATCCTTCAAGTACCGAACCGGGCGACGGTTCGCTGGTCTGTCCACTCGAGTTAATCGAGGGTTTTATGGGTTGCATAATTAGGATAATTATGATATTTAATTGATAGATATCAATGTACCTCAACACTCAGGCAAGGAAAAAATAACTAGGAGAATTAGGCATGCCAAAAATATTAAACGAAACGCGTCAACATGGAGGCCTCTGGTCACCAGGTACCGACGGGGAAGACACTTTTTCGGTTACGATCCCTTCCGGTGAAGTTTTTTATAGTTGTCGCTTGACGATCTTCTCCGGCGATCCACAGGTGGATGCCAGTATTGCGACCCAGCCAACCCCGGGAATGACCGGCAATATCGAATTCGTCGTTAGCTGGAAGTGTGGTGCACTCTCGGTGATAAAGTATCAGTTGGAGGCGTTTTCGTCCACTGCCGCCCCTCTCCTGGTACCGGGCGCACCGTCCATCACAAGGCAGATGACGGAGTTTTTACCCAGCACCCACGGCTTTCACTTTGACAATAACTTCCCGGCCGTCCCCGACCTGGTGTTCCACACCCCTTTAGGCGATCTGAAAATCGGGGACGCCTCGAACGGTTTGTGCGGCGGAATGGTCTATGCCGCAATGGATTACTTCAATGCTGGCCTGACCATTCCTGCAGATAGCACCCCCCCTTCAAGTGGGAACCCGTTCAACTACATCGTGAAACGATTGTTTGACAGTTTCGATTTACCTGTGGGCGTGCTCAAATACATCGCAATGATGAACCCTTTGTTTCCGGATGGCCAAGCGGCGATTGGGAATCTAGGCACGGCGGTAAACGGCAGGGCCTGGACCATGATCCGTCAGGAATGGCCGGCGATCAAACAGAAGTTGGACACTGACCAGGCATGTCCGCTGGGGCTGATAAAAGTAAAATCGAACGACCTGGGTCAATTGGGCCACAATCATCAGGTCCTCACCTACGGTTATGATCTGAAAGACAACTACCTGACACTTTACATTTATGATCCGAATTATCACAACGATGATACGATAACCTTGGGATTGAACCTATCCGATCCACAGCACGCCACCCCCGTCACCTATTCGACCGGCGAGTCCGTCTTCTGTTTCTTTCATACGGACTATGCATTCTCCATGCCCCCAGCGGAGGCGGCAGTCTCGGGCCGCATCCTGCTCTTCGAAGAGAAGAATTTTGGCGGAAACCTGATCGACATCCAGAGTGCCAATCCTGACCTGAGCACATTTCAGGGAGGAGGCGTCAGCAACCTGGGATCCTCCTTCGTCATCCTCGGAGGAAACTGGAGCTTCTACCGCAGCCCGCAATTTGCAGATCCCTTTCTGCACAATGCCGCTCCGCTGGTCCTAGGCCCTGGCTCCTACCCTGATATTCAAAGTACTGGCCTCCAGGGAGGTGAAATCATTTCTCTCAAAGCTGTTTCAACCCCATTGAATTCCTGACACGCTGCAAACTCACCCCTGAGTGCATCCGCTTTTCTGGTGCAATCTTATAATGCATCCTGCCGGTCACATCGACGATCTCTGTTTGACCCGCAACTGTCCATTGCCCATCTTCCTTCGGTCGGCAGAGGCGAAACCGAATTATCCAGGCTCGAGGAGGTCGGTCTCTCTCGAGACACACTAAAGGTGTTCACGCCGGTAAACGGTGATCGTAGGGCCTGTATCCTGAACCAATGCGTCTCTTGGCAATCCCACCAGCAGGCTGCATAGGTAGATGTCACCAACCGCCCCACCGGCATTGAGGGCCATCGAGAATAGGAAAATAAATAATATACTGACCGGGACGACAAAGAAGCTGGCGCAACCCAGCAGGGATATTCCCAGTAGCGGAGCCAATCCTGTAACCAGGTAGAGATTGCGGGGAAGATACCAACGGGGTGCAGCTGCATAAGCAAAGGAGGATGTCAGCCCAAAAGACGGCCGTTCCCTAGTATATATCCAGAAGAACAACCCATGAATCAGCTCGTGAAAGATGAAGACCAGGATGCCCGCGACGATCAGCCAAAGTGCGAACGGGCGGTCGAGATTGAAATTCTCCGCGCTCACCAAATGGGGACGAATGGCCAGCGCCAGCCATAGGAAAAACCAGCCAGACCCAAAGAAAAGGACGATCCCTACCAAATTCAATCCGAGCACCAGGGCTATCTTGGTTCTGAAGTCCATGGTTCGGCAGGCCACGTAGTGATCAGGCAGCTCTTTTACAGATTTCATTATTTCTCATAATATCAAAGAATTGATTATCCGAAGTGCGTCCAACAACATCAAGCCATTAATCAGATGCGATCATCGGCACCGCTGGTTAATCCTTTGGTTTATAATAATTTCTCCTCGTAACCAAGGGATCCGTACAAAAGGGAAAATTCAACAATGGCCGAACCAAGTTCATACACCCTAGCTGAAGCCCAGCTCCATTTTGCAAAAAACCTGAACGGGAAGGTCTGGGAGCTGTTCGGTAAGGCGGACCGTTCCAAAGCAGAAGATGAGCTCATGATCCACGCGGCTCACGCCTCCTGTTATCACTGGTTGATGGCCGGGACAGAGCTCCACCACCAGCGTGCGGAATGGCTCATTTCGCATGTCTATGCCGAGCTTGGCATTGTCGACTCCGCCTATCGGCACGCCTCGCGCTGTCTCGAACTTACGAACGCCTTCCCGGACTTGATGATGGATTTTGACAAGGCGTATGCCATGGAAGGCATGGCCCGTGTCCATGCACTGGCAGGGCATCGAGATCTAGCCCTCCAATTCCTCGAGACAGCAGAAGAAAGCGGCCGGGCGATCGGAAATGCGGAGGATCGCAATATTTTCCTGGGTGATCTGAACGGGGGAAATTGGCATGGATTGAGGTGAACGAGCTGTTCATCCATGGGGTTTTGGAAACGCGCGCCTGAGGTGATCCAGCGCAGGCTGTCCCGGATCAAGATCAGGGCGTCTCACGCACCTTTCATGGCCGGACCTTGTGGATATTCTGGCCTGTTCGTGCTATTCCCATCCATCCGCTCGATCATTTTTTCCGGACTGCCACCATAGACCGCCTCCCTAAAGCCAGAAGCGCGGTGATCAGGGAAACCACCGCCAGCCCGTTTGAAAGTGCCAGGCGCTGTTCTAGACTGGCGATCTGCGCCTGAAGGGATAGGCTTTCGGTCAGGGAAGAAGACAGCTGAGGAGAGTGATTCTGAACCAGCCGGTACAGCTCCTGGATCGCGGCCAAGGCCACCCCCTCTTCATCGACCGTGCTGATGTAGTGGGTGTCATCGCCAACCTGAAAAGCGGAGTAAAAATCCTGGGCCATCGGGCCGATATGACGGATGGAGGGATCCTGACTGCGATAAGACCATGTGCTGATCGGAAGGGACATCAACCCGTCCAGGACCTGACTACCGTCGACCGGTGTGATGCCAGTCTTCGCCTGGAAGTCGCTCAAATTCTCCCAGGACCCCCCTCCCGGGCTGAGGCGCACGCCCGATTGTGAATTACCCGATGAGTCGATCGCGGTGATGAAGCGCACACCACCGGTCGCGCGCACGGCGAACTCATTCGGAGCGATCGATGGGAATTGAACATTATTGGAATCGGCGAACAGGAAGGCGCCCGGATGGTCTGCATTCACGATGGCGTGGCGTCCTGCCACGAAACTGTAGTCCCCGGCAGCCTGGTTGGCAAACCCATCCGGGATCATCGAATATATCCCACTGGCTATGTTCCCGGCACCTCCACCAACCGCCGCACTCTGGCCGCTGGCCGTGTTATTGATGCCTCCCAAGATCGCGCTATAAGATCCTTGCGCAAGATTATAATTTCCCCCCGAGACAACCGCGGCCTCATTACTGGCTTGATTGAGGGTTCCTCCGCCCACGAAGGCAAAGTTGAAGCTCGTCGTATTTCCAGAACCACCGGCCACTGTTGCGAAAAATGAGCTAGCGAGGTTTTGCGCACCGCCACCCACGGTGGTGAAACGGTCGCTGGCTGTGTTTTTCAATCCTCCGCCGACAGTGGCCTCTTCAGCCGTGGCCTGGTTATCCTGACCTCCTCCTACCGAAGCGTGAAAATACAACGCCGTGTTGTCGAAGCCCCCCGCGACCGTCGAGCCTTCACCGGCGAGATTGTCATCGCCTCCGCCGACGGTGCCTTGATCCCCGGAAACCCGGTTGGGTAAACCCTGCAGGCCGCCGCCGCCGATCGTCGCGCCGGTCACCCCACTCACCACCGAGTTGCCGGCATAACCAGCGATCTCATTGCAGGAGATCTCGTCCTTTGGACAGGATGCGGCGGAGTTGGTGCTCTACGATGCCGATGCGCTGGCTCCCGCGCAGGCGGCCAGCGTGATCAAGCCGGCCCACAAAGCGATGTTTCTCAACCACACATGTTTAGTATCCATAAACAATCACCTTTCAAAGGAGAGATGACACTGGTATATTTATTTATACTGGTGTATGATGGAGAATAGCACTTTTTCAGAAGGGAGTCAAGGGAACCTATGCGCGCACGTCGGGAGGCTGAGATTCATCGTCTCATCGGTGGGGAACTGTGCCTGGATTTCGCCAACACCCTGAACGGACACCATCGCCTTCGCCAGCATGAGTATCTTCATGGGTACCAGGACCTCTTGCGCTGGAGTCTTCACGCCGACGTTCTGCTTCCACGGGATGCCAGGCGGTTATCAAAGATAGCCCTTGCCTCGCCCGCCAGAGCCGCTTCCGCGTATCAGAAAGCAATCGCCTTGCGTGAGACGATCTTCAGTATTTTTGCGGCGCTGGCAGGCGAAAGAGAACCCCGGGCGGATCAGCTCGATCAGTTGAATGCGGCCTGGCATGAAGGACAGAGACACACCCGTCTCGTGCGCATGTCAGACGGCTTCGCCATGAAATGGGATGACAATTCCTCCCTGGAGAGCATCCTCCAGCCGATATCCAGCTCAGCAGTCGACCTGCTGACCTCGAAGAACATCCGGCGCGTACGAGGCTGCCAGGGCGTGGATTGCGATTGGCTTTTTCTCGACACAAGCCGGAACCACCTGCGGCGTTGGTGCTCGATGGAAGAGTGCGGGAACCGTGCCAAGATGCACCGCCGGCAACTGCGCCAAAAGCGGACGGTCGCTTAGCACGCCAATACTGGATGGAGAGTAGCCGGTAGAACGGGGGATATCTTTGCAACCTGCCGGAAAGGACAAAAGGGAATCATTGGTTTTAAATCGACCGGCATGTTCGAATCTTTCTGTGGATGAAAACGAGAAAATATGTTATAAATTGGGTCAGGATGGAATTTCAACGGTTCTTTCTTCAAATTGTCGCCCCATAGACACATAGGCAATAAAGGAGGTTAGAATGCCAAAACATAGTTACGGGTACCTGCCGGATACCAAGGACGATCGCGATTTTCTCTTTCAAACCGTCCGCCCAATGGTTGCGCCCCTGCCGGCCTCCGTCGATCTGCGCCACATCTGCTCACCGGTTCGTGACCAGGGCCAGCTCGGCAGCTGTACCGGTTTTGCGATCGCGGTCGGATTGCGCGAATTCTGGGAAATCAAGCTCGGGGCATCGCTGGTTCCAATGGCCCCCCTCTTTCTCTATTACGAAGAGCGTGTCCTGGAACATTCGGTGACCAAGGATTCCGGCGCTCAGCCGCGCGACGGCATGAAGGTGCTGCTCAAAACAGGCTGCAGTCCCGAGAAGGATGACCCCTACCGCGTCTCGGCTTTCAAGAAAAAGCCAATCCCCCTGGCATTGAAGGATGCTGCCAACTTCAAAATCGCAGCGTATCACCGCCTGACAACCCTGAACGACATCCAGACCTGCCTGGCAGGCGGCTCCGGCGTGGTCCTGGGTTTTGTAGTTTACGAAAGTTTCGAATCCCAATCCGTAGCCAAGACGGGCAGGATGCCCATGCCCGCGAACGGGGAAGCCACGGTCGGCGGACACGCCGTATTCGCGTGTGGCTACCAGACCAATCCGGGAACGGCAGGGGGTGGCTACCTGATCATCAAGAACAGCTGGGGCACGGCCTGGGGGGATCACGGGTACTTTTACATGCCTTTTGCCTATGTCACACCCAAGCTGGTAACGGATGTCTGGACAGCGGTCGTTTAGGATAGTACAGGCGGTCCAGGCTGGATGAAAATAAATACTCCCCTTGCCCGATGACAAGGGGAGTAGCTTTTCGGTTCCACCTGCACCGTAGGTGAAAATGGATTGTAGGAGTCCGGCTTCCCGCAGAGCCGATCAGGCGTACAGCCGGTTATTTCCCCTGCAAAATCGCCCGTTCCTATACGTGCCCATAATAGTCGCGGTGGACCACAACCGAATAGGCATAATCCAGCAAGGTGCCCCAGCTGAAAACCTGGATTTCTATCGCCCGCTGTAGGGCACGGGCGAAGGGCGGCATCCCAGTACATTCCAGCACCATGGCACCCATGTTCGGATATCGATGGAAAAACTCGCTCCCGACGCCCACGAATTCGGCCTCCGCCTTGTCATATTCCGCCGAGGGCGGATCCGTGCGCAGGCCTCCCGTCCACAAGTGGTCGAATTCCTGACAGCGCAGGTCGTCCATGGCACCCGCGACCACATAGTTCGAGCCGAGGGTGATGCCGACCGACGTCAGATGGTGATCGGTTAGGTACTTTTTTTGCGCCATCAGGATCCCGACGACCCGGTCCGGCCCCACCAGCTGTTGGGCGAGTGGCACCTGCAGCAGGCTGGACATGAAGACGGGGATTTTCAACGCGGCGGCGACTTCACGCTGAAAATAGGCGAAATAACCGCATTCCGCTGCGATCGCCCGGCAGCCCATCCATTCGAGCTTTTGAGCGGCCCTCAGGATCGGCCCCAGATAAGGAGATTTGTCCTGTTCGACGACCAGTTTTTGAATGTCCACCCCCTGGACGACCTCGTACTGGATCGGGAAGGGGTAGGCGCTGGCATTGCGCACATCCCCGGGAAAACCCGGATAAACATCATCCAGCAGGATGATCCCCACTCCCATGCCGTAGGCCCGGCGGTCCTGTCGAGCGACGATCCTTCGAATTCCGGGATCTCTGAATTGGTTCGTGATCATGGAACACCTCCGCGCATGATCTGGATCAGCTTCTCCGGGTCAATATTCCCGCCGGAAACGATGCAGACGATCTTCCCGCGACCGGCCTTGCCGGCAAGCGCGGCGGCCAAGGCGACGGCGCCTGCACCTTCAGCGACGATGTGGTTGCGTTCAGTCATCACCCGGATGGCCTCAGCCACCTGGGCGACCTCGACCACCAGGGACCCGTCCAGGAGCTGTCTGGCGAGCGACCACATTTCTGGAAAAACGTAAGGGGCACCGATGCCGGAGACAAAGCTGGGGGTAAAGGTAACTTCAACCGGACGACCGGCTGCCAGGGAAGGCGCCAGGGGCGCGGCGCTGCTGACCTCGGCAGCAAAAAGTTTGACCTCCGGCTTGAGGGCGCGCAGGGCGGAGGCGATTCCACAGCTCAAACCGCCCCCGCCGAAGGGGATGACGATCGCATCCACCTCGGGCAGGTCTTCCAGGATCTCCAGCCCGATGGTGCCGTTGCCGGCCATAACCGCTTCATCTCCGAAGGGATGGATCAGCACACCCTCCATACCGGCATAGGCATGCTCACGTTCAATTCCCTGGTAATCCGCAAAGGAGACCTGTATGATGCTGGCATCCAAACGCCGGATCGCAGCCAGCTTGGCCTCGGGCGCGTCGTCCGGAACAACCACAGTGCACGGGACCCCTAGCCGTCGGGCATACCAGGCGAGCCCCTGGGCCATATTCCCAGCACTGGCAGTCCACACCCCGGCCTCCAGCTGGAGCGGTGCAAGTGACATAAGCGCATTCCCCGCCCCGCGCATTTTAAAAGATCCGACCGGCTGCAAATTCTCCAATTTCAAGTAAATTTCGGCCGGTGCTTCCTCCAGGTTGAGGGGGACGAGTGGCGTACGGACAATCGTGGCCGCAATCCGGCGCCGCGCGCTTTGAATACTTTCCAGCGGGATGGCGCGATGGGAGATCATGGTCGGTGCAGGTTCTGAGCGGATACGAAGGCCAGGCCACGCTCGGTCAGCGCCCAGGCCGTGCGGTTAAGTGCATCAAACTTATCGCGGAAGTTCAACGTCAAAGCCGCCCAATCACCTGAGGCAACGATCTCGCTCTTCTCCCGGTAGTAATCCTGGACATCGGAAGGGTGTTCCCGGGTTTGCTCGATCTCCGGATCGCCGCCCTCATGCTTGGCCGAAAGATTGGCCACGACCTCAGCCAGGTCCAGGATATCCGGCCTGCGTTGATAGGGCTGGATGACCAGCCCCTTCCAAGTCTCGGTGACGTGATGCTCGAAGCGCACCAGGTCCTCCAGCCCCAGGCTTTTACGGAATTGGGCAGTGATCTCGATGGTCTCGTTGTTCACCGAGTTGCTCCAGTTGAAGCCCACCAGAGGGGTCGTGCCATCCTCACGGGCGAACAGCGTGGCGGTCATCAACGTCCACAGCGCAGAATAGGGGTTATCGTTCCCCAGGGTGACCGAGATCTTAAACTGGATATCCACCCCGAGGCGGTGCAGCAGGTAACCGATCAAAACGGTGCCGGAATTAACGTTCAAGACCTGGCGCACGCCATAGCGGGTGTAGTAATACAGGTACTCATCCAGCCAGCGCAAAACGTGATCATTCGGCTCTCCGACCCCTCCATAGTAACCAATCAGGGTCTCGGCTCCTCCGAGGTGGATGTTGGAGCCATCCGAGCCGCGCGTGTCCAGCTGTTCGACGTAACTGGCACCAATCATCTGCATCGCAGCCGCGAAAGCCGGCAGGTCGCCGTCAGCCTCCTGCTCCTGCATATTTCGGATGCGGACAAATCGACCGGGCATGATCTCGCCGCGTTCACGGGCGCGATGGGCGATCTCCATCAGCCAGGGGAAGTACTGACAGGCGCTGATCTCAAGGGTCACGGCCGTTTCCGGCCGGAAAGGCATCCGGTCCCACCGCTCGCCCAACACCTTACGCCGATAATCGGAGATGCGGATGAAAGTGCCGTGATCACACTGCTGGCGCAGCCATTCCAGATCGGTCAGATACTCAGGATGCGCCTGGCGAACCAGCTCGAGCAGAGCAGGCAGGGCACGGGCCTCTTCCGCTTTGCGGTTGATCGCCTGCGGTGAACCGTATTTTTCCACGACCGCCAGGAAGTCCGACAGGACGCGCGAATCGCCTGTGAACAGGGCCGAATTGATTTCTTCCAGGCGCGCGGCAGACAAACGTAGCCTGTCTAAGAGGGCTTCATTTCCGGGCATTATTTTCCAAGATAGGCGATGACGTCGATCTCGACCAGGATTCCACTCAACTGGCTGCCGACCGTTGTGCGAACCGGCTTGGGGTCCGGGAAGTAGCGCATGTAAACCTGGTTGAACCGGCTGAACAGGCTCAGGTCACTGAGATGGACGGTGGCCTTAACCACATCCGCCAGGGTGGCTCCGCCAGCTGCCAGAACACCCTGGATGTTCTCCAGGGTTCGGATGGTCTGTTCTTCAATGGTGTCCCCGACGACCTCCCGGGTCTGAGGATGCCAGGGTCCCATCCCGGAAGAGAAGACAAAATCACCTACACGCAACCCTTGGGAATAAGCCCCACCCGGGGCAGGCGCTCTGTCGGTCTGGATTAACTGTTTGGACATTGTTCCCTTCCTGCTCTAGAAAGGTACCAGTCCACAAATTGACCGGTACCTTTCGTTCAAGCGACATTCACCCTCCATCACCGTGGACTTAGAGCTTGGCCAGGGCCTGGGACAGGTCGGCAATGATATCCTGGGGGTCTTCCAGGCCGACCGAAAGGCGGATCAGGCCGTCATCGATACCGGCCCGATCGCGCTCCGCCTGGGTCATATGCTCGTGGGTGATGGTACGCGGGTGCATGCAAATCGTACGACTTGTGCCGAAGGTGACGGCATGGATGATGAGCTTGAAGTTGTCGATCACCTTGCGCACAGCCGGGATCCCACCCGGCACCACGAACGAGAGCATGCCGCCGCCGGCCTTCATCTGGCGATGCGCCAGTTGATATTGAGGATGGGACTTCAAGCCCGGATAATTAACGCGGGTGACCTTGGGGTGGTCCTCCAGGAACTCAGCGACTTTCTGGGAGTTGGCGCTGTGGCGGTCCATGCGCAGCGAGAGCGTCTCAAGGTACTGCAGCGTCATCCACGAATCAAACGGCTGCATGATCGCGCCGATAAACTCGGTCGTGTTCCAGCGAATGTCCTCCGTCAGGTCCTCCGGCCCGACGATCGCCCCGCCCAGGACCGTGGCATTCCCGGCCAGGAACTTCGTGATGCTCAGCAATATGATGTCCGCCCCGAAGACCATCGGACGCTGCAGGGCGGCGGTGGCAGTGGTGTTGTCCACCATCACTGGGACCTTGTGGTTATGAGCCACATCCGCCACAGCCTGAATATCCGTTACGAACAGGACCGGATTGCTGGGGGTCTCGATCCACACCAGCTTGGTGTGCCCGTCAATCTCCTTGTCCCAGGACTTCGGATCGGAGGGGTCCTGCACAAAACGAAACTGGACACTGCAGCGCTCCGGGAAGATCGAGGCGGCCTGCTTGTACCCCTCCCCAAAGATGTTCAGGGTGGTCACGACATTGTCACCCGGTCGAGCGATGGTTGAGATGAGGCTGAAGAGAGCCTGCGAACCGGAGCCGGCGGTTACAGCCGCCTGGCCGCCCTCCAGCGCCGCCAGGCGCTGCTCAAGGATATCGGCGGTCGGCGTTTTGGTACGACCGTAGACCGGATAGGGGATCTTGTCGAAGCACTCATAAGGGTAGGTCATGGAGGGGACGATGGGAGGGACAAAGGCGCGGAACCGCTCCATGTTCTCATTGGGACGGAAGCCGGCATGCAGCATCTTGGTATCAAAACCGAGATCGTCTGTGGGCTGTGAAGGTCGTTTAAAAGCTGGATCGAACTTCCAGGGCTCGCGGATAAAAAATCGTCGTTCCTTGTCCATGTTTATAAACCCTCCGATCTAAGATACCAAGGCGGAATCAGGACTTGAGTGCCGTCAGTTGTTCCGGTGTGTAGTGGCAGAAAATAAGATGACCCTTTCCCATGTCACGGCGAGGCGGTTCTTCCTGCTCGCAGATCTCACCGATCTTGAACGGACAGCGTGTATTGAAACGGCACCCGGAAGGCGGGTTGACCGCGCTGGGCACCCTCCCTGAAAGGCGGATATGGGACGGTTTGAGATCCGGGTCGGGCCGCGGGACCGCCGCCAGCAAGGCGGTTGTATAGGGGTGGTTGGGGGGCTGGTAGATCGTTTCGCAGGGGCCAATTTCAACAATGCGACCGAGATACATGACCGCTACATCGTCCGCAAAAAAGCGTACCGAGCTCAGATCATGCGAGATCAAGATCATGGTCGTGTTGTTCGAATTTTGAATCTCCAGCAGCAGGTTAAGGACCGCCGCCTGTACGGAAACATCCAGCGCCGAGACCGGTTCGTCACAAACGACCATGGCCGGGTTGGTGGAGATCGCCCGGGCAATACCGACCCGCTGCTTTTCCCCGCCGCTCAACTGGCGCGGCAGGCGGTTGTAATAGCTTTCATCCAGCTTGACGGCCTGCAGCAGACGTTCCACCTCGGCGTGCACCTGACTGCGAGGCACGGTCCGAAAGCGCCGGAGCGAAAAAGCGATCTGGTCACCCACACTGAAAGAGGGGTTGAGCACCCCATTGGGATCCTGAAAGACCATCTGCAGTTCTTTGATGGTGGCGGCCGTCCGTTTGCTCAAAGGCTTGGAAACATCCAGGCCGAGGAAATCGATCCTCCCGGCATATAGCGGCTCGAGGCCGACAATGGCCCGCGCCAGCGTGCTTTTCCCACAGCCGGATTCGCCAACGATTCCAAGCGTGCGTCCGCGCCGGATATAAAAGCTGACATCATCGGAGGCGCGCACGTAGTTCCTCTTTTCCAGACCAAAGAGGCCGCCGACGGTCTTGAGAGGCACCCGGTAATAGACCTTGACCCGGTCGACGTTGAGCACAGTTTCGGGGTTCGAATCTACCCGGTCCGGGCAGGGTTCCTTCGCCAGCTCTTCCATCTCCCAGATCTTCTTGGCGTCCTTCCATTCCAGGGAACGCAGACAACGCACCTGGTGGCCGGGCACCATTTCAACCAGATCGGGGTGCTTTTGAGAACAGTTCTCGGAAGCCAGTTCGCAGCGGGGGGAGAAGATGCATCCAACCGGGAGGTGATCCGGTGACGGGACGCGGCCTTCGATCGGATGTAGGGTGCGGGTGCCCTTGGGGGCGTCCACATCCGGCAGGCAGCGCATCAGGCCCATCGTATAGGGATGCATCGGGTTGCGATAGATCGTACGGGTGTCGGACAATTCAACGATCTCGCCTGCATACATCACGGCCACTTTGTGAGAAACCCGTGCCACCACGCCCAGGTTGTGACTGATGTATAAGGTGGCCGTCTGGTAACGTTCCTGCAGTTCGGCGATCAGGTCCAGCACGGCCGCTTCGACGGTTACGTCCAGGGCGGTGGTCGGCTCGTCCATGATGAGCAGGGATGGGTTGTTCAGCATCGCCATGGCGATCAGGACGCGCTGCTGCTGCCCGCCCGAAAGCTGGTGCGGATAGCGCAGCATGACCGACTCCGGGTCAGGCATATAGACCTTTTTGAGCGCCTCGACGGATTCCCCGTACGCCTCTTTTTTGGAAAAGCCGCGATGGGCAATCAGACTCTCGGCCATCTGGTCCTGAATGCGCATGGAGGGGTTCAGGGCCGACATGGGCTCCTGATAGACCATCGAGATGTCGGCGCCGCGCAGTTTACGCAGGTCTTCTTCCGAGCGGCCGCGCAGCTGGTCACCCTTGAACAGGACATCCCCGTGCGTAACCCGGCCGTTAGGCCCCAGGAAATTGACGATCGAGAAAGCCACAGTGCTCTTCCCGCAGCCGGATTCGCCGACCAGGCCAAGGTTTTCCCCCTGAGAAATGTCAAAGGAGACGTCGCGAACCGCGTTCACATCGCGCTTGCGCGTTTTATAGGTAATCGCCACGTGCTTCAAGCTAAGGATAGGAGACGGATCCATGGATCATTTTCTCCGCTTATTGGTAGCGCATGCTCTCTTCGCGCAACCCATCCGCGAACATATTGAGCCCGATGACCAGGGTGACGATCGCCAGGGTCGCAGACAAAACTGGCCATACATTGACCGTCATGTGACTATGCCCTTCCTGGACCATGCCTCCCCAATCCGGCGTCGGTGGGGGCAGACCCAGGCCAAGAAAGCCGAGTGTACCGATGTAGAAAGCCGCATAACCGATGCGCAGCAAAAAGTCCACAATGAGCGGCCCGCGGCAGTTGGGCAGGATCTCGCGCAGCATGATGATGAAATCCGGTTCGCCGCGCAGCTTGGCGGCAGCCACATATTCACGGGTCTTGATGTCCATCGTGAGGGCCCGCACCAATCGGGCTATACCGGGAGCGCCTCCGATGGCAATCGCGATCACCACGTTGAACGACGAGGCGCCAACCGCCGAGATGATGATCATGTACAGCAGGATGGTGGGGAAAGCCATGAACGAATCCAGAATACGCATAACGACCTCATCCACCCAGCCCCCATAATACCCGGCCGGCAAGCCCAGGGCACAACCGCACACGAACGCCACGATCACAGACAGTGGACCCAGGGAGAGGATGGTGCGCGCCCCGTAGGCTACCCTGGACCAGACATCCCTCCCCAGATCATCCGTCCCCAGCAGATGCTGGCCGAACGGACCTTTGTCGATGTGCATGTAATCCTCGTACAGCGGGGTGTACTTGGTGATCAAGGGTGCGAAGATCGCGATCAGGACCCAGATCAGGACAACGACCAGGCCGACTACTGCTGTGGGGGAGGAAAAGATCAAGTCGGCAAGATCTTTGACAGTCTTCCAGAGGTCCTTCAAAGCCGTGGCGGATCCGGAGGGAGCGCCCGATCGTTCCTGCTTCTGGGGCATAAGATTTTCCGTCGCCATAATGGATTCCTATGCGTAACGAATGCGCGGGTTGATCAACGAATAAATGATGTCGGCGATCAACTGGGTCCCGACAGCCAGGAGGATCAGAACCATCGACGCGGCTTCGATCGAATAGATATCTTTATAGAGGGCAGCTTCCAGGATGAAACTTCCCAATCCGGGATAACCGAAAACGGATTCGACCACCACCAATCCACCGATAAACCAGTTCACATGCAGCATGATCACGGTGATCGGGGCCATCATGGCGTTGCGCAGCACATGGCGGATCACGACCTGTGGGTAGGACAGGCCCTTCAGGATGGCGGTCCGGACATACTGACTGTTCAGGACTTCAACCACGCTGGAGCGTGTGATGCGCAGCACGTAACCCACTTCGACCAGGCCAGCGGTCGCCACCGGCAGAACGATCAGCCGCGGGTTCGCCAAGACTGCATTTTCACTGGTAAATACCGCGGCCCCGGGGAGCACTTTCAGCCACAAGGCAAAGATCACGATCAGCAAAATGCCGGTTGCGAAATCCGGCGATCCTGCCGTGATCAAGCCAGCGATCGAAATGATCCGGTCCGCGAGCTTGCCTTCATTCAAACCGGCGATCAACCCGAGCACCACAGCGGTCGGGATGGAGAAAAGGAAAGCCAGAGAAGCCAGGACCAATGAGTTTCTAATCCTCCGGCCAATCACTTGCGAAACCGGCTCTTTAAACCGTAAAGAGATGCCGGCATCGCCGCGCAGCAGGCCCTTGCTGAGGGGGATGTACTCAATGGGGGCATCGGTCTTTTCCTGCCATCCAGAATAATCGTAGACGTATTGGATCGTCTTGGAACCCTTGATCCATTCCGCAGCCTGACCGCTGTTGTCCACGCCCCAGAAATAGGCCTGGCCGCTCTTGTCGACCTTCCAATCCTGTTCATCGGGTACTTTTACCGTGCTGCCGTCGGACTGGCGGATCAGCTTGACCAATGCTGCGTCTTCCACGTCGTATTGGACCAGATCGCCGTTGGGTTCAACCTCCCACCAATCCCGCGAGTTGGCCACCAGGCCTACCTGTGTGATGGTTTCCTTCAGTGGAAGCGCCAGCTTCGGGGCGGCCTGCCAGTCGGAGCCCAAAAGCCAGGATATGTAGCGGATGACCACTGGGCGGTCCAGGCCCAGCTGTTTCGTCATGGATTCCTGCTGTTCCGGGGTAGCGAAAGTACCGATCATATTGCGGGCTACGTTCCCGGGGGCGATCTCCACAATGGCAAACACGATGATCGAAACGATCACCATGGTGAACAGCATGGTCAGCAATCGCCGGACAATGTATCTCGCCACTTTACATCCTCCGTCCCGTCGAGCCTGGCTGGTAACCGAAGGAAACGGTCTCCCGGTTTACACAGCAGGAAAGGTGTTGGATCGATGTCCAAGCCGTCCTCAACAGCTAACTTTTGCCATCGATGCGGGCCTGCTCGCGCTCCACGATGGCATGGATGGTTTTTTGAACCTCCATTGGCAAAGGGGGCACCTGATGCTTGGCCAGGATCTCGTCCACCATCTTGGCGGCGCGCTGTTCCATGCTGGTCGCACCGCGCTTCTGCCACACCGAGTAGGGATTCTTATCGATCAATTTCGAGTAATAGGCATCTTTAAAATGACGAACGGTGTGGTCGTGGCCCAGGTAGCTCCCGGTCGGGCCCAGTTCCTGGATGACGTCCAGTGCCAGAGTCTCATCATTCACCAGGACTCCGGCTGTAGCCGCCCGCAGGAAGCCCAGGATATCATTGCAGATCGCAATTAATTGCAGGCTGCCCTGCAGGCCGGCATCCATAAAGCCCACGTCATGGACAATATTCGCGCCGTGCAGCAGTGCGGTCATTAAACTGATTGTGGCTTCGAATCCGCATTGCTGGTCCATGACCTTTGAATCCGTGGAGCCGCCCAGACCGAAAACTGGCAGGTCATAGAACTTGCCCATGGAGGTGGGCACCCCCTGCTCGTCGGCCAGGACATAGTTCCCCACCATGGTCTGTAGATTATAAGGGCCGCCGTTCCATCCCGGAACCGCCACGGACGCGCCTTCCCGCACCAGCTGCGAAAGGACGATCCCCAGCAGAATGCCCGCGTTCATGGAAGCCATGCAGCCGGCGGTGGTTGTCGGCGAATTGACCCCGCCCGCATTCAGGGGGATGTACAGCTGCGGCAAGCCTTTCTCTGCCAGGAACATGCACTTCTGCAAGGCCTCGGCATTGGCGATCAATCCGGAGGTGACATTGATATAACAGGTCGCGAAGGGGTGCGCACGGAAGGCGTCCGCACCTCCCGCCACCGCCTCGCACATCTCGACCGCCGTCACGCAGCCCTCAAAATCGGGCGTCACAAAGACGATCGGCTTGGTGGTGTTGTTGAGCATGACCTCCATCTGATAGCGGTCATAGATGCGCTGGTCCACATCCTCCGGCAGGAAGGCCGACATGACGAAATCGATCTCCGGGAGGGCATCCATCAGGAGCGAAGCTTCTTTCACATCGGACAGGAGCGGCCTGCGGCGCAGGCCGGTGCGGTGGTCGAGGATGTTGAGACAATCGGAACCGCCCCCATAATAGGTATGGTACTGGCCGGCGCGCATGGCAACCTTGCCGTTGCGATCGTAAAGGGTGATGCGCTTGGGAGCCGTCCCTAATGCCCGGGCCACCACATACTCAGGGATACGGACGCGCAGGCCGTCGGTGTTGGCGCCCCCTTTCACCAATACTTCCCTGGCTTTTTCGTCGTGGACATCCACGCCGACCCGTTGGAGGATCTCCAGGCTGGCCAGGTGGATCTTTTCACATTCCTGTGCACCCATGCGCGTGTAATGGGCGCTGGTTGTGCTCGTACCGTGAGTCTCAATCATCGTCTTGCCTCATAAAATGGGATAATTTGGAATTTGATAGCAGGGGGTTCCCGTGCTGCCGAGGAAAGATTGTCCTGGCAGCACGGGAGGAATTCAAGGATATGAGCTCTCGAACTAGGAGGCGTCCTTCCAAGCCGAGATGAAGTTCCCCGTCTCGTCCGGAGTGGGTTCCACATCATGGACATGGGTGGTGTAGATCTTCCAGACATCCATGAAGAACGGGGTGCAGATCGAGCCGCGCGACTGCTGGATCGTTTCGAGCTGCAAGGTCAGCGCTTTGCGTTGGGTCAGGTCCAGCGTACTGGTCGCCTGGGTCAGGATCTTGCTGAATTCCGGGTCCACCCAGCGGCTTTCATTCCAAGCGCCTGGCAGGCCGCTCTTCGTATCCGCGGTATAGGCCAGCCCCAGCGTGATGAGGGCCTGCGTGCGGTGAGCCCACCAGGTGATGCCCATGTTGAAATCGGTCCAACCGTTCCAATACTGGCTGGCAGGCATGGTCTTGAGATTGATGGTAAATCCTGCCGCCGCGGCATCTTGCTGAAGCGCCTGGGCATACGCCATGGATTCAGGCCAATCACTGGCCACCGTCAGATCAACGGACAGGCCGTTCGGGTGGCCGGCCTGGGTAAGCAAATCTTTGGCTTTGTTGGTATCAAACGGCAGGGGTGCCAGATCGCTATATTCGGGGTTGGCCTGGCAGACATGGCTGTCGTTGCCGATAACCCCTTGGCCTTGCAGGGCTAGCTGCAGGATCTTATCCCGATTGTGGCAGTACTTGAGAGCCAGGCGTACATTATTATCTTTCCAGGGATCCTGGTCCACGCGCACCCGCAGCACACGGGTGGCCGCGGTCGGCGTGGAAACAATGGTGAAGCGCTTGTCGTCCTTGACCGCTTCCCAGCTGGAGACGGTGGGTTCCAAAACGGTATCCACCTGGCCACTCTGCAGAGCCGAGATGTAAGCGGATTGGTCTTCGCCTAGCATGACCATGATGATCTCATTCAGGTAAGGCAGCGGTTTACCATCGGCGCCCATTTGCCAGTAACCCTGGCGGGCCTTGAGGTGAGCGCGCTCGGCCGGCACGTATTCCACCATGACGAAGGGTCCCGTTCCGATCGGTTGTTTGGTGATATCCCCACCGAAGTTAGCCGGGACGATGGCGGCCGGATACTGAGCGAGGTTGTCCGGGAGGAAGATGGTCGGCTGGTTCAGGTGCAGGGTGACGGTATAGTTGCCGGCCTGCTCAACACCGCTGCCATCCATATAGCTCATTGCACTGAGCATGGACGATTTGGTATTGGGATCCAGCCAGCGCTTGATGTTGAAGACCACATCGTCGGCAGTAAAATCAGTGCCGTCATTGAATTTGATGCCCTGCCTCACGAACAGCGTCCAGGTCTTCAAGTCGTCGCTGACCTTCCAGCTGTCCAGCAGATAGGGGTGGGTAACGCCCCCCGGGTCTGTGTGGGTGAGATACTCAAATACATGCCGCCAGGGATGGGAAGCGCTGACCAGCGAAAACTGGGCTGGATCGGAAACACGCTCAACCCGGCAGGCAACATTCAGGGTGCCGCCCCGGACATACGTGGCAGGTGTGGCGGTCGCGGCCGGCATGGCGGTGGCAACGGGGGCCGTGGTCGCCGCCATCGTAGCCGGCATGGCGGTGGCGGTCGGGGTTGCCGTCGGTGCGCAGGCGGCCAGGATCTGGGCGGTTGTGAAAGAGACACCCAGCAGGGTGGCGACTCTCAGAAACTCGCGCCGTGAGATCAATCCATGGGCAAGCGCCATCTGGGCCTGATTCACGATCGGATGTAATTTCTCTTGAGCCATTGCGGTTTTCTCCTCTATTCATTTGAAATCAAATGGGGATGGAAAAAATTTTGGATAGTCAGAATTAAGGATCTTCTTGTTCCGATTTCACCTCCAATCTATCCAAAAGCTTGGGCCTTTATTCCTCTTGCATTTCGGGATATTTTCTAGGCAGATGATGGCTAATTCGATTGCTTGTAAACTATCATACCCATTTATCATAGCATCTAATATATCAGAAGTCAATAACTAAAGATCTAAATATATTATGACTTGTAATTTGATATATCATATGGTAATATTTTTAAAGCGGAGTGCGTATGTTCCCAGTTTACAAGGAAAAAACCTCGAAAAACGCTATTTATATCGAGGTGCGGCGCGCGATCATCATGGGACATCACAAACCCGGTGAGCGGCTGGATGTGGAAACCATCGCCAGGCAGTACTCGACCAGCGTCACTCCCGTCCGGGATGCCTTTCAAATGCTGGCCCAGGAAGGGCTGGTCAATATCAAACCGCGCTCAGGGTACTTCATCACCCACACCAATCTCAAGCAGCTGCGCGACCTGTTGGATCTGCGCCGAGTCCTTGAAATGGCCTCCATCGAACGGGCTGCCGTGCGCATCACGGACAAGCAGATCCAAGAACTACTTGCGGTGCACGCGGGTTATACGGGGGACGACGACGAATCGTACGACCGTTATACGGACGAGAACCGTCAATTCCATTACCTGCTAGCTCGGGCTTCCGGAAACAACGAACTGGCCGAGATGGTTGGACGCCTGCATGACCGGCTTGCACGCTTCATGGTCCTGAGGCACGCCGGGAAGACCATGCTGGTCACCCACCAGAAGATCGCGGATGCCCTGGCGACCCACGACGTTGAAACTGCCCGAAAGGCCCTGCTGGATGATATCGGTGACACGTACGATATGATCATGGACCGCGTGATCGAGGAAGAATTGGTGACTGGGGTTTCTGAGCAGTCCGGTTGAAATTAAGCAATTGTCCCGGCCTGGGATCGCTAGCAATGTGAACAGGCCATAAAAACCTTCTCTGGACGAACAAGGAATGAATATGGACCTCAAAGAACTCTACCAGAACGTGATTGACGGGAAAGCACCCGAAGTGGAAGCAGGCGTAAAAGCTGCCCTGGACGCCGGCATAGGGCCGGAGGAGATCTTGAACAAGGGCCTGATAGCTGCCATGGGTGAGGTCGGCCAGCGCTTTGAAGCCGGTGAACTTTTTGTTCCCGAGATGCTAGTGGCAGCACGCGCCATGCAAGGCGGATTGAGGATCCTGAAACCCTACCTGGCAAAAGCCGATGTAAAAGCTGCGGGGAAGGTCGCCATCGGGACGGTCAAAGGTGACCTGCACGATATAGGCAAGAACCTGGTGGCGATGATGCTGGAAGGCGCCGGATTCGAGGTCGTCGACCTGGGGGTTGACGTTGCACCGGAGGCCTTCCTGAAGGCTGCCCAGAACGGTGCGCAGATCATCGGGATGTCTGCACTATTGACGACCACGATGGGCAGCATGCAGACCACCATTGAAGCCTTAAAGGCGGCAGGCATCCGCAATAAGGTCAAAGTTCTGGTAGGTGGTGCGCCGCTTACCCAGGAATACGCAAACAAGATCGGCGCCGACGCATTCGCGGCGGATGCCTCAAGCGCGACCCGCATGGCCAGACAGCTGATCGCCTAGAGATAATCGAGTGGCTCGGGAGACGTCGCCACATGTCCACTGGATCTTAAAACCAAAAAATTCTCCAGACCGCAGGGAGGATTTTTTGTTCCTGGACAAGAATGGACTTCCGAACTAAGGAAAGAAGCTCGCGGTAGAGTTGTTTAAGCCGCGGGAGCAACGGAAACCAATAAAATTAGCGGAAAGCATGGGGTTTTCCCAATCGCGATTCGAGGCGCGGACCAGTCCTTCGCCGCCTGCCCACGATCCGCCTCGAAGTACGTGATACATTCCAGAAGTCGGACCGGTCGGGTTGTTGGATGGTGAGCTGGCATAATAGGTTTCACTATACCAGTCTGCCAGCCACTCCCATACATTCCCGACCATGTCCAGCACCCCGTAGGGGCTGGCTCCGGAAGGATAACTTCCCACGGCGCTCGTATCACCGACACAACTACCGGAGACGGGCTGAAAGTTCAAGAGCTGACATGTCGGAGGCGAGTTCCCCCACGGATAGGTGCGGCCATCCGTACCGCGCTCTGCTTTTTCCCACTCCGCTTCGGTCGGCAGGCTTGCCCCTGCCCACCTACAATAGTCCCTGGCTTTGGCCCAATCGACGTAGACTACTGGATAGTCTGAGTATCGAGAATTCCCATAATAACTGGTGCGAGTGGAGGACGAGTTATCGAAGGGCGGCTGACAGGCTCCCGCCCGGACACACCGGGCATACATGCTATTGGTCACTTCCGTACTGTCGATCCAATAGCCGTCCAGGTTCACGCGATGAGGGGGTTGTTCATTGTTGAATGAATTCTGATAACAATCTTTTGGAAATTTCTGGCAGTCAGCCAACGCCTGCTCAGCCGTAATGCCCATGGTGAAAGGACCGGCTGGCACAAAGATCATCATCATCCCATCCTTCTCACGTATCCGAGGCGGTGTCACGGGCTCAGTGGGGATTGCGGCCGGCGCACAAGATGCCAAGGAAAAGGAAGCAACTAAAAGGATGATGGAAAGTCTCTTCATCAGCACTCTCCTTCAAGTATTTTCGTGTGGATTAACTTTATTCAAATCCCCTTTCATCCAGGCTTGGATCAACCCGATGACCCGCTGAAGATAGTATAGCTCAGGGCCGGATCGAATTCAATTTAGTTGATCGGCAGTTTGCTGAGGAGGATCCAGCAGCAATGGAAAGTTGATCATTTGGCGCCCAAGAGTTTTTTTGGGCACAGCGTTTTTAAAAGTACAGCTTTAACTTTCTTGACCCCGGGTCACCTTCGAAAACTACAAACGGATTTATAATTCCTTCCCACAAGAAAGGTAGGTAGTTCACTATGGGGATCAATTTTAAAATGTGGCGTACGGCCGCCTCACAGCTGGTTCAAATGGATGATAAGAAAGAGTGGGACGCGCTGGACATCGTCTCGAAATGGCTGATCGCCACTCGTTCCGGCGTCACCACAGTGACCATCTATTCCTGCATCATCGCGGCACTGCTGGCTTGGCGTGATAACACTTTCTCTTGGCTGCCATGGCTGATCGTGACAATCGGGTTATTTATCGCGCACGGCACGAACAACCTGCTGAATGACTACACCGATTACAGCCGCGGGATCGACAAGGATAATTATTTCCGCATCCAGTACGGCGTCCATCCCCTCGTTCAGGGTTTCTGGAGCAAGCCTCAGCAGCTGAGGTGGTTCGCGGTGAGCGGTGTGCTGGCGGTCCTCTCCGGTGTTTACGCCCTTTTTTACACCCATTTCAACCCGGTCGTGATCCTGATGTTTGCCTTCGGTGCGCTCATGCTCCTTTTTTATACCTATCCGTTGAAGTACTTTGCGCTCGGCGAACTCGCCATTTTCCTGATCTGGGGACCGATCATGATCGGTGGTGTGTACTTCGTTCTGGCGCAGCACTGGAACTGGAATGTTGTTCTGGCAGGCATCCCGTTCGGGCTGTGTGTTGCGAGCATTAACATCGGCAAGCATATCGATAAGCGGCTGGAGGACAAGGCCAAAGGTGTTACCACCCTCCCTGTCCTGATCGGCGAAACCGCCGCCCGCATCCTGAATATCGGTGCGATCGTAGTCGCCTACGCGCTGGTCCTTTATTTGATCTTCATCAGCCATTATTTCACGCCGGTGATGTTGATCGTTTTCATCGCGGGCAGAGAGGCATGGAAGGCATTGCAGCGCCTGGCGAAACCCCGACCCACTGCGCCGCCCCCGGGATATCCGATCTGGCCGCGCTGGTTCTCGACCGTCTCTTTCGTGCACAACCGCACTTTTGGAAACCTGTTCCTGCTTGGACTGCTGATCGATTCACTGGTGCGTGTTTTCATACCCGCATTCTGGCACTGATCGACTATACGAAATACGCAGAAAACTATCCGGTGTAGGTCCCAGGAGGGTGCTGAAACCCTGTCCCAGAATGGCACCACTTTGCGTAGCTTATCGTTTAAAAGGTTTAATAGCGTTGCTGCTTTCAAGGAAAGGCTGACCCATGGAAGACAAGAACCTGATCCTGATTATCGAAGACGATCTGGAGATTATGACCTTGCTGCGCCAGCTTGCGGAATTGGAAGGCTACGAAGCAGAAGTCATCCTGGATGGAGCGGTCGCTATGAAGAGGCTGGATGTGGAGCCGATACCGAATCTGGTCCTGCTTGACCTGCATTTGCCCAACGTGGAAGGGGACGTAGTTCTACGCGCCGCGCGCGCCAACCCTGGCTGGATGAAAGTTCCGCTGTATATCATCACCGTCGACCCACAGGCCGCCCAACCTTATCGGATGCAGCGCAGTGGCAATCCTCGGGTTGATGGAGTTCTCGTAAAAGGGGACTATATGGTCGGCGAACTTCCCAAATTGCTCAAACGCTACGCAAAATAAGAACCTACTAAAAATTGATATCGAATGGATCCGGTCGAAACAATCAAATGAGTCGTTGAGGGGGACGCCTCCGCGATCGCTGCAAGATATCGCTTAAAGGCCGAGGCGGTCGGTTTCTTGCAATCAATCATTGAACTCTTTTCGTGGACCCCTTGATCTCCCCCGAAGCAGGCTTTGGCGCCATGCTCCCGTTCCAGACCCCCGCGATGGGATAATCACATTGGGGACAGTGTCCAGCATGAACCTCGTTCGTTAATACCTGAAACCCCATGCGCTGGATAAGGACTGCATCGCAGTGCGGACAATACGTGTTGTCATAAGGGTGCCCGGGCACATTTCCCGCATAGACAAATTCCAGGCCGGCCTCCTTTCCAATCCTCCAGGCACGCTCAAGGGTTCCAACCGGGGTCGGGGGGACCTCAAACCGATAGGCCGGAGCATAGGCACTCACATGCCAGGGCGTTCCAGGTCCGAGATCCGCGGCGATACGTTTTGCGATACTGCTCAGATCCTCATCCTGATCGTTCACGGTCGGGATGACCAATGTCGTGATCTCAATGTGTATCCCGCTGGATCTTGCCAGCTTGCAAGCAGCCCAGGCCTTTTCGACTTCGATCGCTTTACAGTACTTCCTGACCGCCTCACTGCTGCCCTTGATGTCCACATTCATGGCATCCAGGCCGCTTTCGATCAGCAGGGTCAGGGACTCGGGGGTCATATAGCCGTTCGTGACGAAGGTATTGTATAAGCCGTGTGCTTTGGCAAGGCGGAACACATCGATCGACCATTCCAATGAGAGGGTCGGCTCATTGAACGAAATCGAAGTCCCCGAACAGCCAGTTCCCTGAGTCCGTGCAACGAACTCCGCTGGGGAGACATACCTACCCCGCACCGGAGGAGCCTGCTTGCTGATATCCCAATTCTGACACCACGGGCAGCCGAAATTACATGACCAGCTGCCCGCCGTGAAGGCCCCGGTCCCCGGCCAGAAGTGATAAAACGGCTTTTTCTCGATCGGGTTGGCCGCCATGGATGAAACGGCCCCATAAATCAGGGTGACGAGCCTGCCATCGCGGTTTTGCCGGGTTCGGCACCACCCCCAACCGCCGTCCACGAGCAGACATCGACGCTCACACACATTACAACGGACTTTATTGCCAGATATCTCCTGCAGAAGCGACTCGCGGACAAATGGATACTCGCTCATAGCTTTGGCACCTTCTCACGTTTCAAAAGAGTATCTCGGCTAACTTCCAAGTGACAATCTGCTTAGAGCCCAAGAATCGTCTCACATCGATATGCTGCCTGGTGGCAGGATATTTACCGCGAGAATCAATCCGCCTGTCTACCTAACGGTCCAAAAGATGTGTTTGTCTGCCGCTAAGTCTTCTCTTCAACCACTTTGTAGACACGATCCTTTTCTCGAACATGTTGTGCCATCTTGAGAGCCGATTCATCCCCTGGGTTGACCGATTCGATTTTTTTATGTTCGATCTCCATTGATTCGACGATCTGGGTGAAGTCGGTCGTATGGCCTAGGATGTGGATGGTATCACCCACATTCAATTTTCCTGTGAAGGAAAGTACCGCTACCATGAGATGTTCGTAATAATGGGTTACGGTCCCGATAGGAATGTCCATTACGCACCTCCGCCAAATTCAGGCCACAGGTCCTTCGGCTGACAGCCCCTCTTCGATAAGAGTGGCTTTTATACACTTAGACTTTAGCACGCTGCCAAGGAAAATTCTAGTATCCCACCGCTTTCTTGATAAAGTGATTGGGTGTTTTGAATAACAAAATGAACCATGTTATGACTATACGAAGTTTGGCATATACTCCCCCATTATGGTTTAGCCTGTATTCCGCAGCCTGGTTCTGTTCCCAAAAGAATGAGGTGAATACCTGGATGCGGCAAGGGCCGCTCGTCTGGAGGTTCTATAAAATTTGGACACAAATTCCATCCGAATCATGCACCAGCTGCACTGGCCCCAGCTATCGAACGAAATAGACCTCTGGCAAGGTTTGCAGATAACGCGGGTATGTCATGTTACAATCACGATAAATAAATTCTATTTAGCCTTTTCAAATTTCAATCCCAGCGGGGCGTCAATGGCCCAAGATCAGGGTCAAAGAAAAGAATATGAAGATAAAGATTACGTCCTCAACCTTGAGGACAAAGGGGGCTATCTGGAAGCTATTCCCCGCGGAAAACGCACACGCGAAACGGTATCCGCCCTCACAGAGGAAATCGCCAAAGCCTGTATCGAGGTTCATTGTTCTAAAATCCTGGTAGATGTAAAGGAACTCGAGGGACTTCTCAAGGTACTCGATAGCTATAATATCGTCACCCAGGATTTCCGCAAGTTGAGAGGCAAGGGGATTCAAAAAGTGGCAATCGTCGACCAGGCGGCCCCCGGATTAGGAGGCTGGTTCATTGAGACGGTAGCGGTCAACCGAGGTTTCAACCTCCGGGTGTTCTCCGATCGAAAGCTCGCTCTTGAGTGGCTGCTCGGTAAACCTCAGCCTGAACGGAAATGAGATCCAAAGAAAGCCTACTTCCTCTGTACCTCTCAACATTTAAAAAAATACGGCGCATTGGGTAAAGTCCTACACGCTTGTAAAAACCGACTGGGGATATAATCTAGATAAAGATGTCGTAATAAATTTTCCCATTCACTTACCATTCGTCAACAGCCTGGGTGGATCCCTTTCAAGGAGAACACGATGAAAGAAAAAATAAGGAGCCTTTTCAGCAGAGGCATTTTCGGAACCGGATGGAAAAATGCCATCATCTGCATTGCGCTGGCTGTGGCTGTCTACTTCATCAACGAGATTTATTTTCTGCTGAATCATGGACCCGCGGTGATCAATTTAAGAACCCCGCTGGACGCAGCACTGCCTGTGGTCCCCATTTTCGTCATCCCCTATGTTTCCCTCAATCCGTTTGTTTATGCCACCCTGGTCCTATTCCTGTTGTTCAGAACACGCATCTTTCAATCCGCCTGTCTGGCAATGATTCTCACGTGGTTTATAAGCTTCGGGTTTTACTATTTCCTGCAGTCCGAAGTGATCCGTCCCGTTCTGACCGGCACGGACCTGCTGACCCGCATGATCCAAAACGTCTATGCCGGGGATAACCCGTACAACGATTTTCCAAGCCTGCATACGTCGATCTCGACTATTCTCGCAATCCATTGGTTCCGTTTCGATCGCCGGATCGGGATTGTTGTTGCGATCTGGACGGTGCTGATCGTCGCCTCGACCGTGCTGATTAAGCAGCATTATGTTGCGGATATCGCGGGTGGATTGATCCTCGCATTTAGTTCAGCCTGGTTATTTAATCGACTCCTACTGAAGAAGAACCAAGCAGCTCATTGAAGTTCACGCCCCTGGACTCGAAAAAAGGCTGAAGCTATCAAAATTTCACCTTTAATTAAAAGGGGCAGATAGATCCAAGAATTCTCCCTGACACGGAATAAGTTCACGGCCGAAAGGTTCAACATGAAGTCTTTTAAGATCTTGATCGCCGGCCAATGGATGGAGGCCAGCGACGGCGCGAAGTGTGCCAATAGAAATCCAGCCGATCTCAATCAGCTGAATGCTGAGTTTCCGCTGGCGACGGTCGAGGATGCCAATCGGGCCGTCGAGGCTGCCCGGCAAGCCCAAAAAGCCTGGGCTGAACTTACAGCACCGGCCAGGGGCGAGATTCTTGACACGGCCAGTCACATGATCGAGGCCCGATCCGAAGAGCTGGCTGTGTTGATCACGCGGGAGGAAGGTAAGACGCTTGCCGAATCCCGTGGGGAAGTTAGCCGGGCGCGCGATATTTTCCGGTATTTTGCCGGCGAAGGTTGGCGGCATGCGGGAAGTGTCTATCCGGCCAGCGTGAAAGATGAAATGCTCTATTCCAAACGGGAACCCTTGGGTGTCGTCACCATCATCACACCCTGGAATTTCCCGATCGCCATCCCAGCCTGGAAAATAGCTCCCGCCTTGATCTACGGCAATACGGTGGTCTTTAAACCTGCCAAGTACGGCTCCCTGGTTGGTCTGGCGCTGGCCGAGACCCTGGTTGATGCTGGTCTTCCAGCAGGGGTGCTGAATTGCATCACCGGCGCGGGAGGTCAATTAAGCCGCGCACTTATAGAAAATCCATCCGTTAATGGAATCAGTTTTACCGGTTCCTATCCTGTCGGGACACAAATTTACGAGCGGGCGATCAAGAACCTGACCCGGGTGCAACTGGAAATGGGAGGAAAAAATCCGCTCGTGATTATGGACGACGCCGACCTGAAATTGGCGGTCGAGCTGGTCGTCCGCAGTGGATTTGGTCTGACCGGACAGGCCTGCACCGCAACCAGCCGAGTGATCGTGCATGAAGGGATCGTCCAAGAATTTTCCAGAGCCTTACAGGAAGCTGCCCGTTTGCTAAAAGTGGGCAATGGCCTTGAAGGCGGGACACAAATGGGGCCGGCTGTCACCCAGGACCAGTTAGATACCGATCTGGAGTACATCCAAATTGGGCAGGACGAAGGGGCAAAATTACTGGTGGGTGGAAAACGGGCCCAGGAGGGCGGTTATTTCATCCAGCCTACTGTTTTTGACCAGGTCGATATCTCGATGCGCATTGCCCGAGAGGAGATCTTTGGCCCGGTCATCAGCATGATCCATGCGACAGATCTGGAAGATGCCATTGTCAAAGCCAACGCAATCACCTTTGGTTTGTCCGCAGGGATCGTGACGCGCGACATGCATAATGCTTTCAGGTTTGCCAACCAGGTCGAGGCAGGTGTGGTCAAAGTAAACGAGGCCACCACCGGCCTTGCCCTTCAAGCACCTTTCGGCGGCTTTAAGCATTCCAGCGCAAATACCTTCAAAGAACAAGGGCCTTCTGCGATCGAGTTTTACACTCGCACAAAAACCGTTTACATTGGACACGGATAATCCCGCTAGTCAAAAGAGCGAGAAGGCATCATTTCAACTTCAAAATCGGTATCAAAAGGGTTTTTCTCCAAAGCTCTTGTCAGCCCCTTAATCCGTATTCTAATACAATTAACTATACAGTTGTGACGAGCTGGCGGTAGGGATAAATCCCCTCCGGACCGACCCCTTCAAGCGGATCTCAGAGACTTGGAAGGGACGCTGCCCGAGTAGCATTTCTGCCGTGGGTAGCGTTATTTTTAAATTTTGAGAACACCCCGTTCAGCTGGACAAAGCCATGAGATAGGCGCATGAAAACATGGTAACATCTTATGTATTCCCCCAACCAACCCATCGAAAGCACACCCAGATCTTGATCAGGAATCGAATTCGGGCTCTGGAGTTCAGTAGCAAGTTGAGGGGCGGGAACTCCCGCCCCTCATATGGAGGTCAACTCATGGGTAAAGTGTCGAAGGCGGAAGGGTGGGCGCCGAGTACACTGGCTCGTTGATGATGGGTGCCTGGGTGGCTGGTGCGCTGACAATAGGCGCCTGGGTTGCTGGCATACTGGCAGTAGGCACCTGAGTAGCAGGCGCACTGGCAGTAGGTGCCTGGGTAGCTGGTGCGCTGGCAGTAGGCACCTGACTGGCCGCCGCGCTGGCAGTGGCTGCTTGAGTAGGTGCCACTATGGGTGTCGGTGTGGAGGTGGAGCTGCAGGCACTCAACAGCATGCACAGGCCTGTAATTGCCACCAGAATAAAGTAAACCGTATTGTGTTTCATACTTTCTCCTTGAGAATGTTTTCAAGCTAACAGGCAAATCTCCGCGAACGAATTCGATCCGATAAGACTCGAACCGGTGCTAAAGATCTGTACCTTTCCTTGAATATACCTGGATGGTTAGTTTAGTCGATGAGGCTAAGCGCAGGCTTAAAAGCATATTTAGATATTGTGTACGTTTTTGGAGCTGTGGTATCGAACGCGCAGATATCTACACGAAAGGATTGACCCTTAAGCCTTATTGATTGCTGTGGCCCTGGACGGCCAAGGTGTACAGCATATGTAATGGCTGACAGGTTCATCCAGTCTCAATTGTTAAGTTCAAAAGTACATCTTTTTGGTCTCTTCTTGGTTCTGAAACCCAGACAATTCAATCGCAAATTCATTCCGTTTATGGTTCACATTCCTGATAAACTATCTCTCAGGTGATATGATGCATCCGACAATTTCCCGTTTCCCAAAATGGGCACGCTGGTTTTCGCTGGGAATCATTCTTGCCCTGGTGGGCGGAATCTTCCTGCTGATATCGTTCCTGAAGGCACCCACCAGTCCTGCCTCCCAACAAAACGCCACATCCGAATCCCTTACTATTAGTGCCCTCACGCTTGCCTCAGAACAGGCCTTGATCACGCCGACCCCCCCAGTCGTGCCAACCAGTCCAATGAGTCCCACGCCTTCGTCAACCAATTTCCCGGTGTTGAGTTTCACCCTGCCTGCCTCACAAAACCCGACGGCCGGTTTCAGCGGTTCGGCTGGTTGCAATAACGCCATCTATATCAGCGATGTGACCATCCCGGATGGGACTGTCCTCGCTCCTGGCGCGAAATTCGTGAAGACGTGGATGCTCGAAAATACAGGCACCTGCACCTGGAGTACGAACTATCAATTGATCTTTATCACCGGTGATCAAATGGGCGGGACCGCGACCAGCCTGAGCAACACCGTGGCCCCCTCGCAGCAGGGGCAGGTTTCCGTGTCCCTAACGGCTCCTTCTGTGGAAGGCAGCTATAAGGGTTACTGGCAGCTTGCCGATGGTCAAGGGAATCCCTTTGGCGGGCAGGTAACTGTCGTCATTGTCGTATCGACCGCCACCGCCACGCCGACTTACACACCGACCGCGACGGGCGCCAAAACGCCGACCTACACACGGAGCGCGACGGTTTCCAATCCGCCATCCTTAACACCTTCGGAGACGGTCGCGCCCTCCAGTATACCCACCGCTACCAGCACCGCAAGCGCGACAAACTTGCCCGTACCCACTCCTACTCCCACGGACACGCCCAGCACCTAATAGATGCTGTCGGGTTCAATCGCTAGGTTCCATTCTCCAAGAACAGTTTGCCAGCATCTCGATTCTAGCGCCCCCTCAGTGAAGGAAATTCGAGGGGTCAACGTTAGGATCGAACTTTTATAGACAACTTCTAGATGTGCAGATACTTTAGAACAGGAATGGTACCAGGCGCCACGTCCGTTCCATGTTTGCCCCGACTCGTGTAAACGGAGATGATGGTCTTGACCTTCTATCGTCCTTGACATGCTCTTCCATATGTATTATACTATTGGTATAATACATATGGAAGGATGGCTATGGAAGAAACCGACATCGAAAGCTTGCTCAGCCAATGGGAAGGAACCTATAAAAAGGGACTGCTCAGCTTCTGGCTGCTGCTGCTGCTCGCCCAGCGCAAGGCTTATCCCTACGAGATCCGAGACGCCATCAACGAAATGAGCCACAATACGATCAACGCCGACGAGAACAGCATCTACCGGTCTCTCTACCGACTGGCCGATTCTGGGATCGTTGACAGCGAAGTGCTCCCCTCCGAGACCGGTCCCAGCCGGCGCTATTTCTTCCTGACCGACCTGGGACGGGATCTCTTCAGCCGCTTCGTCACACGCAACATCCTGATCTTCGAACAGCCGGATGTGGCCGAGTTGATCCAAAAAACACTCTCATCCAATGCAAACCAGAAAGGTTAACTTGATGAACACCAACCCGATTTCACCGAAAGAAAAGAAACTGCGGAACTTGCGGACCATCCTCTGGGTTGTTTTTGGCGGCGTGACCCTTACCGTGGTCCTGGTGGGAATCTTGTCCATCCCTTTGGCGACTTTGATCAAGACCCCGGGCCTTTCCATTCCTGCCGGCCTGAATACCGGCATGCTCCTGCTCACCTGGTTCATCCTGATGCTCATCAAGGTTGCTGTCTCCGGGACCATCTGCCTGGTGATCTATCACATCTTCAAATATCGCCTCGACAAGGACGAAGATTTGTTTCTGTAGGACCTAACCAAAAACAATTCCGGATGGCTGACTTCATTGCCCAAAGTTCCGCATGAAGCCTGCCATCGCAAGACGAGAAATGTACCTGGTTAAGCTCTGTGTGATAATGCCTGGCAGGCATGTGCATTAACGGGAAGGGCGATTGATCATGAATTGGACCATTGAAACCGAGAACCTCGGCAAGCGCTACGGGGATGTCGCCGCCGTGGAGGGTCTTTCCCTGCGGGTCGCTCAGGGCGAGATCTATGCTTTCCTCGGCCTGAACGGGGCTGGCAAAACGACCACCATCCGCATGCTGCTGGGGATGATCAAGCCCACTCGCGGGACCGCCACCGTGCTGGGAAAGCGCGTCCGCCTGGGCAGCCGGGAACCCTGGGCCCAGGTCGGGTATTTGGTCGAGATCCCCCACGCCTACCCCGAGCTAAGCGTGCGCGAAAATCTGGAAGCCGCCCGGCGCCTGCATCCCGGTACAGAAAGGAAAACCGTCAGCCAGGTGATCGAACGCCTGGGGCTGGCTGCCTACGCAGACAGGCGTGCGGGAGTACTCTCCCAGGGAAATGCACAGCGCCTGGGACTGGCCAAAGCCCTCCTGCATAACCCCCAACTGCTTCTACTGGACGAGCCGGCCAACGGTCTTGACCCGGCCGGGATTGTTGAAATCCGGGCGCTGCTGCTCGAGCTGACCCGTCAGGAGGGTGTGACGGTTTTCATGTCCAGTCACATCCTGGCCGAAGTTGCGCGGCTGGCAAAACGGATCGGCATCATCCATGAGGGCCGCCTGCTTCAGGAGATGGACGTCCATGAACTGGAACAGAATCGGCGCAGACGGCTGCAGGTGAGGGCGCGGGATATCGAGACTGCCCGGCGGGTGTTGTCTAGCGCGGGGTATCCGACCGAAATTCTTCCGGATGGGATCCTGGAGTGTACCCAACCATCTGCGATCGAACGTCCCGATGACATTGCCAGCCTGCTGGTCCGGGCCGGGAACCCGCCTACGCATCTGCTGGTGGAGGAAGAGGAACTGGAACAATATTTCCTCCGGCTGGTCGGATCGAACAAAGAGGAAAAATGAGTACCTTTACAGATATGCTCTGGGTCGAGCAGCGGAAAGCGATCCGCTCAAAAATCCCGCTGTTCACAGCCCTGGGATCACTGGCCCTGCCGCTCGGAATCGCCTTCCTGCTTTTCGTTTCCCGGAACCCGGAGATTTCCCGCCAGCTGGGACTGATCAGCACCAAGGCCAGCCTGATGGCAGCCACAGCCACCAATTGGCCAACCTACCTGGGGTTGCTGTCTCAGATGCTGGCGATGGGCGGGTTGATCTTATTTGTGCTGATCATCAGCTGGGTGTTCGGACGCGAATTTTCAGACGGAACCCTCAAAGATCTCTTGGCCGTGCCTGTCCCACGCGCAAGCATTCTGCTGGCAAAATTCCTGGTCGCGGCGGTCTGGTCTGCTACTCTGGCGGTCCTCATTTTTTCACTCGGCCTCCTCATGGGGGCGCTCATCCAGCTCCCCCAGGCCTCAAATGGTATCATCCTGCAGGGCAGCGCCCGTGCCGCGATCACAGCCTGTCTCGTAATCGCGGTCATGCTGCCCTTTGCGTTCTTCGCCAGCCTGGGACGGGGATACCTGCTGCCGATCGGCCTGGTCGTCCTGACCCTGATCCTGGCAAACCTGGTGGTAATCGCCGGCTGGGGCGAGTATTTCCCCTGGTCGGTGCTCGGTTTATATGCACAGGGAAAAGAATCCCTGCCGGCAATCAGCTTCTTAATCGTGATCCTCACAAGCCTGGTTGGAATGGTCGGAACCTATTTATGGTGGAAATACGCCGACCAGAATCGATGACGAACGAATGGGGTGGGCCAAATCAGCCACCCGATTTCCTGAAGCACGCCGCTAAGCGTACATCACGCTCAATATTTCAAGTTATACTTGGCCTCAAGAGATATTTGGACAACAATATTCATAGCAGTTAGGAAACGAAGATGGGCCTTTTCACACCAGCTGAAATCGGTTATCTGCAGAGCCAGCGCCTGGGCCGTCTCGCAACGGTCGGTCCGGACGATCAGCCACACGTGGTGCCGGTGTCCTTCCGTTACAACCCGGACCTGGACACGATCGACATTGGCGGCCATGACTTTGCCAAAAGAAAAAAGTTTCGCGATGTCCGTGCCAACCCCAAAGTGGCCTTTGTGGTTGATGACATCGCCTCCATCAATCCATGGATGGTCCGCGGGGTTGAGATTCGAGGAGAGGCCGAGGTGCTGGAAACCGGTGGCAGAGAACTCGGTCCTGGTTTTGATCACGAGATGTTCCGCATTAAGCCGAAGCGGATTATCAGTTGGGGCATCGAAAAAAAGGCTCTCTAGCCAATCCTCGCTTTGTTACCTAAACGGACGGAGCCCCTTTTTGAGTCTGGCTAAAACCCCACCGGCCTCATCCCGCTTCAGTGTTTTGGCTTGCAACGGGTTAGATGCTCACATCTTATAAGTGGTCGTTGACGATCATTCCCCTGGTTATCCTGTAGCCGCGGACCATTTCCAGCTCGATTCATGGGACGATCTTTAGTGATCCAAGCTGTAGAAGGCTTGCGATAACCAGGAGGCATCCCAGAGGGGCTAGCCAGCCCAGATCGGCCCGACTCATCATTTTTATATTCCCCATACTGCGTGGAAAATTGCTGGCCGACCTCGTATATTTCCTCAATAACCGCCTCTATAATGTTATACTCCCTCCGGCCCGTTGCGAACGAATACCATTCGACCCCCGAACGGGATTTCAGGAAAGGAGCCCACCTTGGAAGTATACGATGCAGTCCGCACGGTATTAGCTGTACGCGCTTACCAGGATAAACCTGTACCACCAGAGGTCGTCCACCGGATCGTTGAGGCAGGTCATCTCACTGCCAGCAGCGTGAATGGTCAACCCTGGCATTTCATCATCGTGGAAAATCGGGAAACATTGAAAAAACTGGGCGGGCTTGCCCGCTCCGGACCGTACATCGCCCAGGCGCCCTTGGCGATTGTCGTTGCCATGGAGAAATCGATCTATGCGGTGTCTGATGCGAGCCGGGCCATTCAATCGATGATCTTGACAGCCTGGTCGGAAGGAGTCGGTTCGAACTGGGTAGGATTCGGGAACCTGACCGATGTCAAGCCGCTCCTGGGCATCCCCGAAAACATTGACGTGCTGGCCATTCTGCCCTTCGGATACCCCGCCAAGGTAATCGGAAAAGGCAAGAAGAAACGCAAACCGATCTCCGAAATCGCCCATCGCGAACGCTTCGAAGAACCTTTCATGTAACCTTTATAAACTAAGAGGATAACAGATGAAAATTGGACTGCAAATTCCAAATTTTACATGGCCCGGCGGACCGGCCGGCATCGCTACCAAACTAGCGGAAATCGCCACCGCGGCTGACGAAGCAGGCTTCGCCAGCCTGTGGGTGATGGATCATTTCTTCCAGATCGGCGGTCGGAACGCCCAGTCGGGGCTCGGCCCAGCCGAGGATGAGATGCTGGAAGGGTACAGCGTCCTTTCCTACCTGGCGGGTCTTACGAAAAATGTCAAGCTGGGCACGATGGTCACCGGAGTGATCTATCGCCACCCAGGCATACTGGTCAAGACCGTGACGACGCTGGACGTGCTCTCCAGAGGGCGAGCTTACCTCGGCATCGGGGCGGCATGGAACGAGCGCGAGGCGCTCGGGCTGGGTGTCCCCTTCCCGCCCGTGGCCGAGCGCTTCGAGCGGTTGGAAGAGGCACTCCAGATCGTCCGGCAGATGTGGTCCGGCGAGCGCACATCTTATCTCGGCAAGCACTACCGGCTCGCCGAGACATTGAACAGCCCGCAGCCGCTGTCAAAGCCCCATCCACCGATCCTGATCGGCGGCTCGGGCGAGAAAAAGACCCTGCGTCTCGTCGCCCAGTACGCCGACGCATGTAATTTGTTCGCCGGCGCGGATATCGAGGTCGTCCGCCACAAGCTGGACGTGCTGAAGCAGCACTGCGAACGCCTCGGCCGGGACTACGCCACGATCGAGAAAACGACGCTGGGTACGGTCTGGCTGGCAGCCGGTCATATGAACCCTGCGGATGTGGTTGCACAGTGCCGCACCCTGTCCGACATCGGCATCCAGCACGCCATCTTCAACATGCCAAATGTCCACGAAATTGAGCCCTTGAAAACGTTCGGCAAGGAAATCATCCCGGCTGTGGCAAAGCTGTAGGAGAAGGGTCGGTGATCCAAGCTTTACCATTGTCGCAGTGTATACAGCCGAACGGCAAGTCAAAGGCCGCCGCGGATCCAAGCAGACCTTGGTGGGCGGACTTACACGCGCCTCGACCGTAGAAGATGGTTTCTTTAGCCTTGCCGCGGAACTGTTTGATTTACCACCCTGGCTTTTTTCAGTTTCCGCAATGATCTGCCTCCCAGCGCCAGCTTATTTCGCCGAGATGTCCAGCTGAGCTTGTTGTCGCCGATTCTCCTTACCGCGCACAAACGAAAAGCTGGCTGCGACCAGGCAAAGCACCGCGGAGACCAGGAAGGCGTTCTGGATACCCACGATGAACGCTTGCATCGCCTGCGAACCGAGCACCACGTTCGTGCCAATAAAGAGATCCATCACCACCTCGCTCGGCAGACTCCCCGCCGCGACTGCCAGCGCCAACGCAAAACTCGTCACCATTCCTGTCTGCCGTAAGGTAGCGAGCGTCGCTGAGGCAATGCCAAGCCGCTGCCGCGGCGCGCTGTTCATTGCCGCGCTCGTGTTCGGCGACCAAAATAAACCTCCGCCCAGGCCCATCAAACCCAGACCCACGGCGATCTCCCAGTAAGGCGTCACAGGTGAAAGCCGTGTGATGAACCAGGCTAGCGCGGTAGCTTGCAGCAGCACACCGATCGACGCGGGGATACGCGCCCCAATCTGGTCCGCCAGCAGCCCACTCAAAGGCCCCACTATCGCGCTTACGAGAGGAAGTGGGATAAGCAGCAAGGCTGCTGTCAGCGGGCTGTAGCCGCGCACTCCCTGCAGGTAGAACACGATTAAAAAGTCCACGGCGAACATCGCCAGCGACTGGAGCATCGCCGCGAGAACCGAGAAATTATAGACGCGATTCTGAAATAGCGAGAGATCGAGCACCGGGCTCACTGCCCGCCGCTCCCACATAAAGAACACGACCAGCATCACCACAAACAGCGCAAACAGCGACAGGATCGGCAGAGATGTCCAGCTGTATCCAATGCCGAGCGTCAGCGCAACCAATAGCGCGGTCAGGCCGAGGCTGAATGTCACTGCACCGATGGTGTCAAAGCCTTCGCCCTGCTTGGGAGTGGACATTTCATGCAGCGCGCGATACCCCCACACCGTGCCGATGATCCCGATCGGTACATTGATGTAAAAAATCCAGCGCCAACTGGCAACCGCGAGGATCAAGCCGCCGAGTATGGGACCGGCAATCCCGCCAAGCGCCCATGTGATACCGTTGATGCCGAGCGCCCGCCCACGCTCGTTTGGTGGAAAGACCTCGGTGATGATCGCCACGCCGTTCACCATCATCAGCGCCGCGCCTGAGCCCTGCACGAGGCGGAACAAGATCAACTGCGTCGCGCTCTGCGAGATGCCACACAGAGCCGATCCAACCGTGAAAACGACAAAGCCGAGGTTGTACAGCCGCACCCGCCCGAGCATGTCCGCCACGCGGCCGAAGGTCATCAAAAAGACGGTGCTGATTAGGATATAGGCCATGATGACCCAGGTCATTTCGACCAAGTCGGCATGCAGTTTTACCATCATGTCCGGCAGCGCCAGGATCACGATGGTGCTGTCAATCGCCGACATCAGTGCACCGATCGTCGTCACACTAAGCGCGATCCACTTATATTCGATGTGTCTGCGCGTCTCCGGTCGCGTGGCTTGAACGATCTCGTCTTTATTTTCCGTATCGGTACCCTCTTAAAACTGGAATCTGACTCCTGTATCGCCAGGGCATGTCAGGCCTGACGGGTGCCCTTGGGCACATAATCGAAAAAACGCTCCATCGTACTGCGTGAGGTCCACTCGGCGCGCAACGTCGTCTTGCGTTCAACCCGACGCAAAGCGGAAAGGAGGGCCCGATTCAATTCGCGGGCGCTGGCGCCTTTCAGCTCAGCCTTGACGAGGAATCCATCCTCTGTCTCCATAATTGAACCCTCAGATAAGAGCTTGTATAGCGCTTGCTTGATAGCTTCAGGGTTTTCCGTGCTAACCCGCGCAACCAGGGAGAACTTGCGGTCTGCCACAGAAACCTCCGTCAGTCGGTTTTTAACCACCCGGTCTGGATTTCCTGCTATAAAAAAACACAAGGCCAATATGATAATTGCGCAATAGTTTGCCTTGTGTGGCGACTACCCATGTCGACAGCGAAACATCCATGAAGCGGAACGAGGTGGATGGTAACCAGGGTGAAATCGATTATACCAAAAGCCACCTAACTCTCCCACTTGTAAAGCGGAGAAGTTACATTCTTCAAAATAATGCAGCGGTTGTGCACCTTGTTCACAAACACCTCACCAAAGCCCGATAGACAGCCTGCCCACATAGATTTGCCATTCCCCTCATGCGCCTCATGCTCCAGCGCATTGTTGGAGGTGTATTTTCTTCTCGCTTTTCAGTTTATTAGAGGGTCGGGTGCGCGAATCCGCTGCAAGAGGCGTTCAGGTTGTCTTTTGCGTTGTGCGACGCTGAGGCCTTGCCGGCGTGCGTGATCCAGCCACCCTCGGTCGTACATGTAGAGGCTGGTAGACCCCCAGTTTCCCACCCCCGGGGAGTTTAATTTTAGAAAGTTCACCCCAGTCGAGGCTTTGGATAGGGTCGCAGGAAATACCCTGCGCTTGCATGGTCCCAACAAATGCATGGATGTCCTTACAAAGGAAATAAAACTCATGCACGTTGTTCTTGGTGGAGGGATGAATCGCTAGCTCTGCAGGGGGCAACCCGAAGATCAGCCATCCGTCGCCGACATCGACATTGGAAAGCCCAAGAATGTCGCGAAGAAATGCACGGTCCGCGGCGGGTTTCCTGCTGTAGATTATCGAGTGTGCACCAATGATCATATTATTCTTTGTCATCATGCTTACTTTCCTTAGTGCTATCAATGGGTTAGCTTCTGAACCTTGGCACCAACGTCATCTGTGTTCTGAATGGTTCCAGAGCCGAGCCAGATTGCTGGGCCGTGTCAAGATCTGGCCAGGGCGGACTCCCATCCTACCGATCTCATTTCTCGTGATCGAAGCCAGCCAGTACGGAAGGTTATACGGCTGGCGGTAAACCACTCCTGGCTTTACTTTCAAGCCCTTCAAGCCATATCTGGTGGAATTTATGCATTCGGTTCGGCATGAATAGATTGCTGAATCTTACCAGCCACCCGTGCTGCGTCTCTTCGGTCAGCACATAACATCCTTTGGGGGTTGGCAGCAGAAGCCAGGCGTGATATGCGTCAATTCCGAAAGCGTGAGCATCGTATGCGATGCGCTCACCGGGAACATACTCAAGTACCTCGGAAGTAATCTTTACACCAAATGTTACCCAGCGAAACCGCGTGCCCTTTTCGAGATCTGGATCACCCCCTTCAAGGATTTGCACATTCGCGGAATTGACGTACCAGGTTGGCCAAAGCGTTGCCCGGACAAGCCACGCCCAGACATGGTCTTGCGGCGCTCCCATCTCAAGGTCGTTGCGGACATGGACCGGACAATTGCGGGGTTCGTAGCGATCAGGCCAGAGAACTGCAACAGGTTGAGCCATCTGAAACTCCTTTCCTTGACCGCACAACTTTGGATTCAATTCGCGAAAGGTGTAAATGGGCGGTTTGTATCATACTTGATCAGCAAACAGTAAATGTCCGCCGGAATCAACGCTGGCGCATCGCAACCAAGCTCATTAAACAGCAGCTATTACCGATGGTGGATTCCAAAACTTAAACAATGGTCGCTTGAGCAACCCGCTCGCCTTCAAAAACAACCAGGTTGCGTCCCAGGGGCTTGAGGTATTTTTCTTGATAATCCGTGTTGCCAACGTCTGCGACCAGGGCAAGATGAATTGGTTTCAAGAAGGATGACAGGTTGGAAGGTTCCATGCCAAAAACCCAGGGAGCAGTTTTTGCAACCACGTCCATCATATGTTCTGCTCCCGGTATGTCTGATCGACGCTCAACAATGCTTTTCAAGACATAGGTGAACACCAGGGTGCTACCGGGAGCCGATTTTCCAACAAAGGTTAACGTACGCTGGACAGCTTCTTCCGAGATGTATTGAGTCACGCCTTCCCAAATAAACACCACCGGCCTGGATGGATCGAACGTCGTACCGGAAAATACTGCTTCGAGGCTCTGCGTATCGAAGTCGATCGGGATGAAAGCAACGTTTTCCGGGAATCGTCCAAATAGTTTTTTGATCTTTATCTTTTTGTCGTTCTGCACCGCTGGTAGATCGACTTCGAATATGCTTACACCATTTATCCCGGGCAAGCGATAAGGGCGCGTATCCAATCCCGCGCCCAGAATCACGAGCTGTTTAATACCCTTAGAAAGGGCCGCCTGGACAGCATCATCGATATAACGCGTGCGGCAAATTTGCACACCGAATATTCCTGGCGCGACAGCATCCGTCTGTTTGATCGTATAGTTCCGCATCATGGCGAGTTGCATCATCACCCGGATGGGTGCGCCCACCAGCTCTTTGGCCACCGGATCATTAAATAACCGGGTTTCGTCGGATTGGTACTGTTCGATCAACCTGCATATTGCCGTCCCAAGCGCCGTCCTTCCAACAGATTGTTTTGCCATCTTGAATCTCCATAAGCGATCATGCACTATCTCGCCGACAGTTTTACGATTTATTAAAGAGCCGCGGTTATCCTGGTAACCTTATGTTCAGGAAAAAGCGTTTTTTCATTTCTACCATCCGTTCGTTAACCAGCGACCTGACCGTTTCGCTATAAGGACTTGATCGACCGGTAAAAATCTCTATAATGAGGTTCACGCCAGGAAAACAACTCCTGGGAAATGCCAAATACTGATCAACGAACCCCATCATAAATGAAAACAGCCGATTTGTGAACTTCAACTTACTCAAAGGATCACCCACCTGCAACCGAGCGAGTATGAGCTCCAGGTATGATTACCCCACACCCGGACCGAATTCCTGTGTCGAACGCTTTTAATCACCTATTGGACGATCACGGTGATCTTGAAAAGGATTGAGGGTGCCTCACACGCTGGAATTGCGCGACGACAAAATGGATCGCCAACGGCCGTGAGCGAGGATTGCCCCTGACTGTCGGCTTCATAGATCCCCTGGGCTCCAAACGGCACGTTCACATTTTTTAACCTGATCAGCACATTTGGGTTGTCAATATCGACCGTCCAGTCGAAGCCACCCCCAAGGTTGAGCAGGAAACTCTCCCCCGTATGTACTATGAAAGACTTTCCATTATCTGCCAAAGTGATCCCTTGTTTTGGGATGTCCGAGGAACTTGATCCTACATCGGTGGCCGAAATCGTGGGTGGGAAGAGTATGGCCGGGCAATTGCAAATAATGGGAGACTGGCCGATTCCTGCACTCTGAGACTGACTTGGAGTAACAACGCCGCTCGGACAGGGACACGCAGGCAGGGGAGTACTGGAAACCACAAGCGAAGAAACCGACTTTTCGGTAGCGGTAACGATGGGGAGGGGAAACCGGGTCGGCGAAGATATGACTATTTGAGGCACACAAGCCACGGCTGTGAGCAAAATCAATACGGTTAATGAGAGTTTCATTTTATTTCTCCTCTGCCTGGTCTATATTTTCTTTTAAGACGCAACTGGTGCCCATTAGGTTCCGGTCTGGATGGAATAATATACGACCCACCCCATAGAATTTCATTGACACTTTCCCTGAAATCTAAGTCTCGGAGGTTAAATATTATTCCCAATCCCCCGCCATGTGTTCGATAGGAACTGCCAGCCGGTCGGTGGATCGGGCAAATTCTCCGAAAGCTGCCATTCGGTAGGGGCTGCGAGTTCAATTCTACCAAGGTACGATTATGACTATCTTGAATAGCTCAGCGGAGTAACGGTGATATGATTCCAGTACACGGCCAGAAGATTCATCTAACCAGTATGAAAATCGTCGAGGCGGACAACTTCACCTCCACGGGCAAAACCCCGGCTCATTTGTGGAACCTGGATCCGACCGCCTGAATCCTGATCCCACCGTTTTGCATTGTATTCCCGGTATTGGGCACGATGTGATTGACTGTGGGTCCAGCTATCTTTCAATTAACAGCTAATGAGACTTTACCTTTTTTTTACAATCTGCTAATACTCAGATAACGACGCCAGGGTATCCTGACAGGATATTGAAAGGAAAAGCGGTATGGCCCGAAAATATTTAACCGTCTTCATGATCTTTGCCTTTCTGCTGGCGAGTTGTTCGCTGCCGTCGCAAGTCATCATAACTCTGGCTCCCACCAACCCATCCAGCGTCGGTCCGGTCGCGACGCCCACACCGCTCTCATCACCCACACCGCTCTCATCACCCACACCAGCCTCATCGTCCACACCGACCTCCACCGCTACCAGCGTGCCCACAAGCGTCGATCCCCTCACCCAGGCCCGCGCCAAGATCAAGCATATCGTCGTGATCATGCAGGAAAACCGCTCCTTCGACCAATATTTTGGCACCTATCCAGAAGCAGATGGTTTCCCGGTCCAGAACGGTCAATTTACGGTCTGTATCAATGATCCCGATACCGGACAGTGTGTCTACCCGTACCACGATCCGGCCAACGAAAACTACGGCGGACCACACGGACAATCGAATGCCACCACCGATATCGATGGCGGCAAGATGGACGGTTTCATCGCCCAAGCCGAAAGCGGGAATGCTGTCTGCCAGAACAGCTTAAACCCGGACTGCGGCCTCACGTCCAAAACCGATGTGATGGGCTACCATGACGCCCGGGAAATTCCCAATTACTGGACCTACGCCGAAAACTTCGTTCTGCAGGACCGATTGTTCGAGCCCAACGCCTCCTGGAGCCTGCCCCAACACCTGTTCATGGTCTCCGAATGGTCGGCAAAGTGCAGCCAGGCCGGCGACCCGATGAGCTGCATCAACGCCCTCCAGTCCCCCCAGAATCCCCCCGATTTCCAGCCAAGCAAGAAAGTCAACCCGGTCAATCCCGATTATGCCTGGACGGACCTGACCTACCTGCTTTTCAAAAACAACGTCAGCTGGAAATACTACGTTCAGACCGGAACCCAACCGGACTGTGCTGACGACGAGGCGGATTGCCCGCCGGTCCACCAGGATGCCAAGACACCAGGGATCTGGAACCCGCTGCCTTATTTTGACACGGTCAAGGATGATGGCCAGCTGCAGAACATAACAGACGTGACTAATTTTTACAAGGACGCAAAAGCCGGGACGCTGCCGGCCATCAGTTGGATCACCCCTAGCGGCGCGAATAGCGAGCACCCACCCGCGCTGGTCAGCGACGGGCAAGCCTGGACGACCAGCCTGATCAATGCCGTCATGCAGGGTCCGGATTGGGACAGCACGGTAGTCTTCCTCTCTTGGGATGACTGGGGGGGTTTTTACGATCACGTCGTGCCTCCCCAGGTGGATCAAAATGGCTACGGCCTGCGCGTCCCGGGCCTCGTGATCAGCCCTTACGCCAAAAAAGGCTTCATTGATCACCAGACCCTAAGCCACGATGCCTATGTCAAGTTCATGGAAGATGTCTTCCTGGGCGGCCAGCGCATCGACCCGACCACAGACGGCCGACCGGACCCGCGGCCGGATGTGCGCGAAAATGCGCCCCAGCTTGGTAACCTGGTCCTGGATTTTGACTTCAACCAAACCCCGCGGCTGCCCCTGGTGCTCTCCGTTCATCCGGCGCCGGGCCCCGCTTCCGTTCCATGAATCCAGGCCAGACGCATCCAACATGGAGGGTTGAAACCTTATTACAAACAACGCTTTTAAGGATGCTATTGGTAAACTCTTGACAGACCCTCATTCCGTGCTATTATATATTTAACCGGTCCGAAAGGACCATCGGCCAGGAGGAATAAATCTCCTCGGCCGAACCCGTCAGCCAGACTTCGGGCGCCTTCCTAGGACGCCACATTAGCAGCATTTCCGCTGTAGATGTGGCGTCTATTTTTGTTTTCAAGACGCCCCGCAATCATCCGAATCAGGCAAGTAGAAAGGAGAACAGAAATATGACAACGCCCACTGCAAACCCCACACCACCCCGAAAAGAGAGTACTCAGACCCTGCTGAGCATGGTTAACCAGGTCACCCTGGAAGGGTATCTCGTGCGAGCCTGGATCCACGAGCCCTACCGCTACCTGCGGCTGGCAAACCAGCGCCCTCCCGAACGAGGCGGGCAGACAGGCGGAAGGGTTCCGGTCGAGTCTGACTACGTCACAGTCCGCCTGGATCCGTCGGTACCTTTCGACATGCAGCATGCGACACAAGGGCTGCATCTCCTGGTGCGCGGGCGCATGGAAGGCCGGGATATCCCCGAGACGATCGGCGAAATCCTCTCCCACTGCAAGCTCCACATCGGTCTGCCGCACGAGATCGCCTCCATCCAGGTTTCCCGGCCATCTGTCCAGGTCTGCTGCACCACCCTCGAGTTCCGGTATCCTCATCTTCCTGGAGCCAGACTGGCGGGCGGGCGCAGGGATCACAGAGACAAGCGCTCGCAGGGTGCGGTAATGCAACCCGCCCTGAACGACACCGCAGCAGCCCAGGACTCCTCCGAGCCCTTGGTGGGCGGCCTGCAGCCCGGCAAGGACTCTGCCGAGACCGCCGCTAAGCTTGAGATAAGGAAAGTGGCCTCAAAATCCGACAAGGTCCCGGAATCCAGTCTCAATGCAGAGCCGATGTCCCCGCCAACCGCATCCGGGAAAAAAGTGGCAGAAAAACCTGAAAAGAAAGACAAGGGTAAAAAGAAGTAAGTTTGTCCTACAACTGAATAGGACGGCCTACCCTGGCCATCCAAGTAAGCCGATCGACTCGCTCCGTCCTCGTGACCGGTGAGCGAGATCCAAAACGAGAGAAGCATTTCTTCCCGCTTTTATACGCGGGCTTCTCTCGTTTTTTTGTTTAATCACCCTTTTTGTTCGATCCGTACCTTGACAAACCAGCTCGGAAGCAGAGTGCGACTGCCGAAGACTGCATATCGAAGAGAAAGTTCGATCGCTCACCCACACGTACCCACGCAGAGCGATCACGAAGAGCTGGATGGCCGGGAGGTCCGGTCGTCCAGCGACAGCAGTTCAAGCTAACCGATTGTGGCCTCGAACCGCGGTCCGGGGCACACCCGAGGGTCCAAACGTGAACGTTTGAGCCTTTCGGTGTGCCTCTGCCCTGCAGAGCCACTTTCCTTTCGTTAGCTGGCCCTCTCCTCGCGAGGCCAGGTATTTCGTAGGTAGCATTTCAAAAAGAAAAACAGAATCCAAAGAAAACAGAAAGGAGGTCCTCATCCCGAACGATCCAAAACCATTCAGGATGGCGGCGACTGAAACGCCGGTGAAGTGCGAGGCAAACCGGATAAGCGTTACCTATCCCATCCACTCCGAATTACTTCCACAGAACCCAACAGAATCGAGGTACAGAAAATGAGCAAAAAGAACCTACAAGTAGTGATCTTCGACGGCAACCTGATGACGGAACCGCAGATGCACACCACCTCCAAAGGGACGTCGGTCACGACTTTGATCGTGGCCAACAACGACATCCACCCAAATGGCTCCGGCCAACCAGTCGAAACGCTGACCCGTTTCAAAGTGACGGCCTGGGGCAACCTCGCCGCTCCCTGCAGCGAGTTCCTGCACAAAGGCAGCCATGTACTTGTGTCCGGCAGGATCACGGGCAGCCAGACAGACGGACCGCAGAAGGGCGGGCCAGTGATCTGGATGACCCAGGACGGCGGAGCGCGCGCCGACTTTGAGGTCAACGCAGCACAGGTCCAGTTCCTGGACCCCGCCCCGAAACGCGTTCTGAAAGCCACGAACCTTTCCGGCGAGATACCGCATGGGATCTCCGCGGAGGAGCCGCCGCTCGAAGGAGGCATCTCATGAACGCCGGCACACAGATCTTTATTTCCCTCGCAGACTACCTGAGAAACAAGCAGACGGAGGCAAGAATATGTCACCCATCAAAGCGACCACGCTCGTCCTCGACCGCCGCCTGAGCGCTTCGCAGGCGCGGCGAAGCGCGGATGTCAAGCGTATCCTGACCAGCATCCTCAAGGAGGCGATCATCCGGGTCTACCAGACCTATTTCTACCAGGTCGATTTCGGTCCGGATGTCCGTCCGCAGGTGCATATCGTTTCCCACGACCTGTTCTGCACCTGCCGCCTGGAAGAGGATTGCCCGGCTGTAACAGCGGTCAAATACTATTTGCAGAATGAACAAGGTGTTGAAGCCAAAAGGCCGCGCCCAGGGTATTTCCCAACAGTCCCACACAAGTGCCCAACCTGCGGTGCCGGAGTGCAATATGACCCCCATCTGACATCAAGGAACCGCGGCCTCGGCTGGCGGTGCGAAAAAGGCGGGGTAGGCTGCTACTGGAAGCACCAGGCACAGGCTCTTCAAACGGCCTACGCGGAGAAGTGGAAGAGGCTGGGCCTTGACCCGGCCCACTTTCAAGCGTGCACAGATTTCTCCTTCCCGGATGGGTACGACCCTGAGCGGCTCCCATCTGCTTCAATCCCGGGCTGCACTCTAAATATCACCTAAGCCCGACACGTATCCCCTTTCAATAACTTTGAAAGGAGGCCGCAGGCGGTCTGCCGCCGTGCCCAGCAAAGGTCGTATCTGCTGACCTTTACGCTATATTAAGCTATGCGCATAATACTTGGGCTGTCTCTCTGGCCTAAAGGAAACGCACCATAAAAAGAAGTTCGTACTCCCCCTCGCCGGGGACGGATGTCCGCCCCCCAAGGGGGACCCATCCGTCCCTGGCTATTCACAGAAAGGAACGGATGATGGACACCCTCTTGAAATTCCCCCCCGCTTACCGACCCACCAAACTGAGATCGCTGCCCCTGCGGGAGCAGCCCGCCTACCGCGTCAGTGCTAATGCCGCCGGATGCAGCTTGATCGAACTCCTGGCTGCAGTCATCGGCGGAGCACAGCAGATCGAGGTGGCGGAAGGTCTCCTCGCCCACTTCGGTGGAGACATCCAGCGTATCCACAAGGCACATGTGTCCGAGCTCGCCCAGGTGGCGGGAGTCGGACAGCACACAGCGGTGCGCCTTAAGGCTGCCCTAGCCCTGGGGTTCAAACTCCATGAGCCGACCAGCGAACGCCCGCTGGTGAATTCGCCTGCCGATGCTGCAGCCCTCGTACAGTATGAGATGAGCCTGCTGGAACAGGAGTGCGACGATTAACGCAAAGGAGTATCGCTCACGCAGTGAGCCAGAACTGGGAGATAGTTCTGGGGACAACCAAATAACCTGGATGGGAAACCTGAAGGGGAAATTAGCATTTTGGTAAAGCGGAATGGTTCTGAAAGCGACAAAGAGCGCAGTTCCGCAAGTCCCGCGCTGTATGGTTAAAGCTACACTGCTTGAAGCCCAATCTACCCATGTGTATCCGAGCCACGCACCGGAAATCGCGTGAAACCGGTATCCATTATCGTGCACCAGCTTATTCTTGTGGCCGGTGCAACTCCCAGATAATGGTGGGGCCGCCAGTGAAGCGGTTAAGAGATGAGTGGGCAACCTAACCAGCACTAGAACAAGTACTCGTTTGACGGAAATCGTGATCGCCTAAAGGCCGCGAGGCCCATGGTGACGGAGCCGCCATAGTAGTCAGAGAACGGGAAAGCCGTTCACACGGCGAAGGGCGGCAGGTGATTTAAGACAGCTAACAGAAAGGAAGGTATGCGAAATGCAAACCGCCAACACGATCTATGCTGTCATGCAGGAACGTGGAAGAAAAGGTCAACCAGTAGAACGACTGTACAGGATGCTGTATAACCCAGAACTCTACTTGAGGGCTTACGCCAAACTGTACCCGAATAAAGGCGCAATGACGCCCGGAGCTACACCGGAAACCGTTGATGGAATGTCCATGAAGAGAATTGATAACATTATCAATGCTCTTCAGAGTGAAAAATATCGATGGACCCCTGTAAGACGCATCTCCATCAAAAAGGCCAATGGAAAACTCCGACCACTGGGACTGCCAACCTGGAGTGACAAACTGCTGCAAGAAGTAATCCGATCCATACTGGAGGCGTATTACGAACCCCAGTTCAGCAAACACTCGCACGGTTTCAGACCCGGTCTGGGGTGTCACACAGCCCTAATCGAAGTACGGACATGGACTGGCACTAAATGGTTTATCGAAGGGGATATTTCTCAATTCTTCGATACGATTGACCACTCGGTGCTGATCGGCATATTAGCAGAGAAAATCAAGGATAACCGTTTCTTAAGGCTAATCCAAAACCTGCTAAGAGCCGGATACATGGAGCAATGGACATACAACAGAACGTACAGCGGTACACCGCAAGGTGGTGTGTTGTCACCTCTACTGGCGAACATCTATCTGGACAAGCTCGACCATTACGCTGAAGAATGCATCCAAGCCTACAACAAAGGAATACGGAGAGCACCCAATCTGGAATACCAAAGGCTAAACAACCGAAGAGATCGAGCCAAAACCAAGGGCGACCGAGTCAAAGCTAAAGCCCTCCTGAAAGAAATGAGGAAACTCCCATCAGAAGACTTCGGCGACCCCAATTTTAGACGAACTCGATATATCAGGTATGCCGATGATTTCCTGATTGGCATAATTGGCCCTAAATCGGATGCCCTGGAACTAAAGCGGAAAATCAGCGAATTTCTCCTCGATAGACTGAAGTTAAACCTATCAGAAGAGAAAACATTGATTACCAATGCAACCCAAGAAGCCGCTCATTTCCTCGGATACGAAATCCAAAACCAAAGCTGCGATTCAAAAATAACCATGAGAGCGGACCTTACTAAAAGACGGTCTGTAAATGGCCATATCGCATTGCTGCTCCCCAAAAGCGTAATCCAGAAGAAAAGCGCACCATACCTGAAGGACGGAAAACCGATACACAACTCCTTCCTAATGATCAATCAGGACTTTTCCATAGTCCATGATTATCAAACAAAGTTGAGAGGACTGTACCAGTACTACGCCCTTGCCACCAATGTAGGCCGACTCCATGACTTGAAGTGGATTATGGAGCAATCCCTAATGAAAACTCTGGCGGCAAAGCATAAATGCTCAGTCAGAGTAATGCTTGGTAAATATAAAACAAGCATAAAGACAGAAAAGGGGAAAACTCTGAAATGCATTCAGGTCAGAGTGAACCGAGAAGGTAAAAAGCCATTGGTTGCAACGTTTGGAGGCTTTTCCATGGAACGAAAGCAGTTCACGACGGTGTATGACCAATTGCCCATTCCATACAACGCCAAAGCATCCCGCACCGAAATCATACAACGTCTGCTCGCAGACAAGTGTGAGATCTGTGGGAAAACAGGCGACGTGGAAGTACATCACATCAAGGCAATAAAGAACGTGATGGGGCCCAAAAACGCACGCACTGACTGGAAGCGATATATGGCAAGCCGACAACGTAAGACGTTGGTAGTGTGTCGAGAATGTCACTATCTGATCAGTGCTGGAAAACCACTCCCTGCTTTAGCGAATAGCTAGAAATCACGGGAGAGCCGGATGATGCGAAAGTATCAAGTCCGGTTCGGAGGGGGGCGGTTGGAAAAGGACGGAGACGTACCTCGCCAGCCGCCTACCCTACATACCTGAAGGTCATCCTGCTGGACAATCGCAATCACGTGCTGGACATCGTAGAGGTTTATCACGGGTCGGTGAATTCGTCCCAGGTGCGCATGGCGGAGGTCTTCAAGCCTGCCATCCAGCGTATGGCCCCGGCCATTATTGCAACCCACAATCATCCCAGCGCGGACCCCACGCCTTCTCCGGATGACATCTCCGTGACACGCGCCATGGTACAGGCCGGGAAACTCTTGGATATCGAGTTGCTCGACCGTGCGTCGTGAAGGATGTTGCTGTAATGCTCGAAAGAGACAGACGCCTACCCCGTCTGAGCCTGACCGGGCAGGCAGCGGATGATATGCCCTCCGTTGTCTGAAGCCCTGGGAACAAGCGGGAACAGGATGAAAACCACCCGTCCTCTGACCGCAAGGCTGAGTATGAGTAAGGCAAGCGAAAGCGAACTCTTAGTCGAACCGCCTCGAAACTCGACTTACCCCGAATGGTGGAGATATGGGTAAGAGACAATCTAACCTAGTCATGATCGAGACGATGGTACAGCCCTTTGGTCCAGGGGCACGACCAGTCAGGTAGGCAAGGACTGGACGAGATTGTCGAGCCTTCAAGGAGAAGGCACAGGCGAATAGAGAGTGCCTAAGCTCATATGCTGACGACAGCAACGTCAACACGAGAAGGCCCATAGGCCACCCGAAAAGGGTTCGGCTGGCATGAAGCCTAAATGCTTATGGGCTGGCGGAGCCGCCGTAGTAGTCCGAGCTAGGGAAAGCCTAGCACATGGCGAAGGGCGGCAGGTTCTAAAGCCTTCTAAAACAATAGGACGCTAACAGGAGAATAAGAACTATGGAAACTCCAATTGTGACACCGACAGAAGAGTTGTGTCGGACAAAGGTGTCCGAACTCCAAAGGAGGCTGGCAACGAAAGCGACAGAATGTCCCGAGCATCGCTTTACCAAAATGTATGACCTGCTCACATGGGAACCGCTTATGGTCTGGGCATTTGAGACGCTCATGACTAACAGGGGCTCACGCACGGCAGGAATAGACGGGATGGACAAAAGGACTGCGATAGAGCACAGGGATGAAATCCTTGCCAACCTAAGAACGGCCCTGAAAACCAGAACGTATAAACCCCAACCCGTGCGTCGGGTATACATCCCGAAACCCAACGGGAAACAACGCCCGCTCGGTATCCCAACTCTGACAGACCGGCTGGTTCAAATGATGGTGAAAGCCATCCTAGAACCAATCTTCGAAAGCGACTTCTATCCATGCAGTCACGGCTTTAGACCCCAACTAAGTTGCCACACCGCATTGGCCTATCTGCATCGGCAGACATCACCCAAGCATAAGCAGATGAACTGGGTCATCGAAGGCGACATCGTGGGATGCTTCGACCATATCCAACACAAAATCCTTATCCACCTCCTACGCAGGAGAATACAGGATAAGAAATTGCTATCTGTGGTCTGGCTAATGCTCAAAGCCGGAGTAATGGAAGGACAACTTTTCAAAAGAACGCCGGAAGGAACGCCCCAAGGTGGTGTCGTATCACCTCTACTTGCGAATATCTATCTCCATGAGATAGATAAGTGGATGGTTGAGAAGTACACCGGACTAGAGCCCAGCGAGAAGAACAAAAGACGGTATAGAAAGCAAGGTAATGCTTTCTACATCCGTTATGCAGATGACTTCGTTGTGGCCTGGAACGGCACAAAAGAAGGCGCCGTAGTAGTGAAAGCTGAATTGAGCGCCTTTCTGCGTGAACACCTAAGGCTCGAACTGTCGGAGGAAAAGACCCACATCACACATATCACAGAAGGTTATGACTTTCTCGGCTTTACGATGAAACGTCACATCGATAATGCCAGAGGCTACAACCAACTCCGGTATTACCCGTCCAAGAAAAGTGTGATGAAGCTGAAAGGCAAAATCAAGTCTATGACCAAACGAGGCACCACGCTCGCAAGTGTCCAAGACAAGATAACAGCCATGAATTACTTGCTTGAGGGATGGGCAAATTACTTTCGCCATTCCTGCGCCAGCTCTACATTCAACAACATAGGCCATTATGCCTTTGAACGAATGCAACTCTGGCTGTGCAAGAAAACACGGCAGCGGGTCAGAGCGGTCTACAAGAAATACTATCGCAGAGGAGATCGGTGGCTCACATGGGTGGCAAATGGCGTAAGTCTCTACCATACATCCATGACAACCATCAAATACAAGCGATATGCACATCGTCCCAATCCGTACCTGGATCCAACCAAGCCGGTTAACCTACCCTACCATCTCGACCCCTATCCGGGCAAGAGAGAATGGGATGGAACCAACAGCTTCTATGGTGAGGACTGGACGGAAAAGCGGGAAGAAGTACGCCGCAGGGACGATAACCGATGCGCCTTATGTGGAAGTCAGGATAGGGTCGAAATACATCATATCCGGAAACATAAGGTAAACGGACAAAACGACCAAGCCAAGATGATTGCACTTTGCGCAAGTTGTCATCGCAAAGATCGCAATCCCCAAAGCGAAGTCAGTCGCAGAATTGCTAGATACCACTTCGGAACTGGAGAGCCGGATGAGGCGAAAGTCTCATGTCCGGTTCGGGAAGGGGTATGAAGAAACCTACCCGCAGAAATGCGGGCAAGGCGCTTTGTGCCTACTTCACACCTGATCATCGGTGGAAGCCGCTTCGTTTCGCTTAAAGAGCGCGGCCTGGGCTTCTCGTAATAGAAAATAATCCACTCTCTATTGAAAAGCCTCTCCGAACGCCAGTTAGACCTACGTCCGGAGAGGCTCCCCCACAGAAAGAAGGAAAACATGAATACACTCAAACCCTACCTGCTCGATCTGAGCATTGACCAGATCGGCTACCTGCCTGACATGCGCTGTCCTACTTGCGGCGCCAGGCTCATTGCAAAGGACGGACAGCTTTACCGCCCGTTCCAGGCCCTCATCGGACCGGCGCAGGAGTACGATCGATGCTTCGGGTACCTCGCGTTTGACTGCACCTGTCCATTGAACCTGAGCCAGGAGGATACCCCTTCCTTGGGAGGCACGCTGCGCGTTGCACGCCTCGGCGATGCCGTGATCCCGATCGATTTCGTCACTATCGGGGATACAACTCTCTCGAAATATAGGACGACAGCCCGGGAGGTCAATGCCGCCCGCCTCCTGCAGGCCGTACGTTTCCTCGCCGCACATGCCGACCTGGAGAGACTCGCAGGCAGCGACACGCTGAAGATGGTCATCTACGCAGTGGCTGGCGGCGCTTCACCGGATGCCGCTTACGAGGTGATCCAGAATATATTAGCTGGCCGACTTCCGGCCCGGAAGGTCCTGCGCCTTTCTTCTGACGCGAGGACAGGAGCTCCTACGAAATAGATACAAAAGCTCAAAGAGACATGACCCATCCCTGAATTCGGGAAGAGTCATGTCTCTCGTCCCCCGACCCAGGCAAACCGTAGACTTGTGCCGGAGAGCAAACAGCTCTCCGGCACCTCAAAAACCCTCCTGCCGGCTTTCAGGCATGGATGGCACCCCGCAAGCTCCCCTGTCCGAATAGACTATAATTCATAAGGAAGGCCTACATCAACATCATTATAGTTCCTCTGTAAGATATCAATTGAGACATTCATTTTTCATAAATCAATCATCGATTGGATCACGTGCACAAGTTATGTACCCAAGACCCTACTTAATGAAAAACAAGATTCAAAATTATGCCTGGGGGACAATGGGGAAAAACGCTTTTATCCCCAGGCTTCTTGGGCTTGATCCCCAAATAAACAAACCATACGCGGAGCTATGGATGGGTGCTCACCCGTCTGCTCCCTCGGATATTTTGATTGGCCGAACCTGGGTACCTTTAAATAAATTGATCGATGATTTCCCCCACGAAATACTGGGCACATCGATGGGCGCCCAGGGAGCTTCCACAAAGTTTCCTTTTCTCCTCAAAGTCCTGTCGATTGCGGAGCCATTATCCATTCAAGCTCATCCCAATCGTGTTCAAGCCAAGATTCTCCATGGTCAAGATCCGATCAATTACCCCGACGAAAACCACAAACCGGAAATAGCGATTGCACTAGACTCGCTCACTGCGTTTTTGGGTTTCAAGGATTATGATCAATTGGTCGACACATTAGAAGAATACCCGGAATTGAAAGTTCTTACTCAGGATCAAAATCCAAAGGATAAGACCGGAACTGATTCCTCGGTCGAAAAATCAGAAGCAATATTACGCGCGATTTGCAATTCATTAATCCATATTTCTCTTCAGGAAGGATATCTTTCAAGTTTAATTGCTCGCATTGAGAAACGAATTGAAAAATCAGGAGCCAGAAATGAAACCGAAGACATATTCCTGCGGCTGACCAACAAATATCCTGGTGATGTTGGGCTATTATTCTTGTTCCTGTTAAATTTAGTCCAGATACAACAGGGAGAGGCAATCTTCACCAGTCCAGGGATCCTGCATGCATACGTCAATGGGAATATCGTCGAATGTATGGCTACTTCTGACAATGTGGTTCGAGCAGGCCTAACCCCTAAATATAAGGATCTCAAAACGCTCGCAAATATTATCAGCTATGCACCCCATAATATACATGTATCCGCCCATCCGATCGATCCATTTGAAACCGTTTACGACACTGTAGCTGAAGAATTCAGAATTAGCGTTATCAAATTAAATAAATATAGAAAAATAGATTCTTGTCCAGGAAATTCACCCGAGATATTACTCATAACCAAGGGTAATATCCAAATAAGGTGGCGAGAAAAGTACCAGTTAAAACAACAAGAATTTCATCAAGGAAATTCAATCTTAATTCCAGCTTTTCTAAACAGCTATACCATAGTTGCCCAAACCGCATCCAATATTTTTAAAGCAAAAGCGCCGACGCCGAATCGGTCTGGCGAATTCAATATTAAGTTGCAATAAATTGAGTTGAAAATCTTTAGTCTGGTATCGACAGCGTTCGATATCTTGAAGAAGAATTAATCGTGTTCGAGCGGGCTCGAGGATTGAGATTACAATACTCTCCGGTCGGATGAATGATCGACTTCTTGAAAATACCCAAATGGCGGTGAATAGAGCAGGTAACTCAAAATCGGATCCATAAGGGGTAGCCCGTAAGTGCGGGTTACCTCGACTAATTCACGATTGTCTCTCTGCACGATATCCTTCTTTTTAGAGGTCCAGATTGGGAAATAATAATTCGCCTGATAAGGTCAGCTTAAATTTGCATTTGAACGAGACCTTTGCGGCACTTAAACATTACAATTACCGGCTCTGGTTCATGGGCCAAATGGTCTCCCTGATGGGTACCTGGATGCAGAGCACAGCCCAGGGGTATTTGATCTATCAGATCACCCGATCCACGACCTATCTGGGTCTAGTCGGTTTTATGGCGGGAGTGCCGACCGTACTGTTTTCCCTGTACGGCGGTTGGGTCGCTGATCGGATCTCCCGCCGGAGGTTGTTGGTCATCACGCAAACCGCGATGATGATCTTGGCCTTCATCCTGGGAGCCCTGGACTTTGCCAATATCGTCAAGCCCTGGCATATCCTGGTCCTGGCTTTCCTGCTGGGGGTGGCGAACGCCTTCGATGCCCCCGCGCGGATCTCGTTTGTGCTTGAGCTCGTCGAGCGCGAGGATATGAATAACGCCATCGCCCTCAACTCGACCATGTACAATATCGCCACGGTCATTGGACCATCAATCGCCGGCCTGACCTATGCTGCTTTTGGACCGGCCTGGTGCTTCATGATAAATGGCCTTTCCTTCGTCGCCGTGATCGTGGCTTTGCTCTTGATGCACATTAGACTGGAGCCCCAGCCTGTACGCAGTTCGAACGCCATGGCGGAAATTGCTGAGGGGGTACGCTACGTCCTTTCCAACCCTCTGGTACTCAGCCTGACCGGAGCTGTGGGGATGGTGAACTTCTTCGGATTTGGTTTTTTAAACCTGCTGCCGGCCTGGGCAACGGACGTGCTGCACGGCAACGTGACCACCAACGGCCTGTTGATATCAGCCCGTGGCTTTGGTGCCCTCGTTAGCGCGCTGATGCTGGCTTCTCTCGGAAGGCAAAAGATCCGCGGAAAACTGTGGATGCTCGGCTCCCTGATCATGCCGGTGGCACTCTTTATTTTTGCATGGGTAGGCTGGGTCCCGCTTTCTTTGGGTATCCTGGTCGTCATCGGTTGGAGCATGATGCTGATGACCAACAACAACAATTCCCTGATCCAGACCGAGGTCCCCGACGTCCTGCGTGGACGGGTAATGGGCGTATATGCCATGGTAATGAACGGCGCCTACACCATGGGGGCGCTGATGACCGGGGCCATTGCCCAGAGCTTCGGCGCTCCGGTCACAGCGATGGCCTGCGCGGCGATAATGTTCGTCTTCGGGGTGATTTCCTGGGTGTATTTCCCCTTCATCCGGCAGCATGGATAATACCGTTTATATACAAAGAATTAAAAAAAGACGAAGAGCGCCTGTGATACTTCTCTGTACGAATCCAGGCTGTACCCCCTTAATCTGTAATAATATGCGTCATCCTTCGAGTTACACCTATAATTAGATTCTCCAAAGATTGTTTAATCAGCTCCTGCTTTCCGGCGACCATAAAGTTCGCCGCCGTCTACGGTAATCACCTCTGCGTTGATATATTCTGACTCGATGAGAAAATTCACAGTTCTCGAAATATCCTCCGGAGTACCCCAGCGGCCAAGAAGGGTCTTGGCGGCTATTCTTTCGATTTTTTCGGGAGAATAGCCTACAGGGGGCAAAATCGGTCCTGGAGCGATCGCATTGACTCGCACATGGGGAGCCAGATCGATGGCCAGCTGGCGGGTCAGCGCCAAAAGGGCCGATTTTCCTACAACGTGTGCAGCATACCCGGACCATGCCTCCCAGGGCGTGAGGTCGATGATATTGACGATGGCGCCCTGTTTTTTCTCCAGCATATCCATTGCGGCCAGATTGGAGACATAAAACGCCCCGTTGACCAGTATACCCGTGACCTCCTGCCAGGCCTCAATTGAATCTGTCGGAAGCGGCGTTGGTTTGAGGCCGGAAGAATTGTTGACAAGTATATCGATCGGGCCAATCTTGCGGTGGATCTGGGCAAACATACGCTTGACCTGTTCCCAATCGGAGATATCCGCCTGGGCAGTCAAAACAGAAACGCCGAACATCTTAGCCTCTTGAGCAGTCCGCGCGGCAGCTTCTGCGTCCCGATGGTAATTAATCACCACATTGGCGCCCGCTTCGGCCAGCCCAAGGGTGATCGCCCGGCCCACCCGGATCGCCCCACCCGTGATAAGAGCAGTTTTATCTTTAATGATCATAGTGGTCTTTTGTGTGTATTCGATAAAGTCGCTGGGTGGGTCAGAAAGGCGTCTGGTCCATCCCTCGCCATCTTCTGAAAGCGACTTCCTGGTCTAATCCGGTTGAAAGATCGCCTTTACTCAGCGGAGGGCTTCCACTTCAGTGGTCGGGAGGCGAAATTCCATACCGATTAAGCCGTCGAAACCTGACGGGCGCAATTTTATGGCCAGATTGAGAAAGTTGATCTCAGCTGTACCGGATTCCTGTCAAGTAGGCACGTCCCCGGTATGGAAGGTTAAGAACGGACTCCGGTGAGCTCCAATCCCAAGAATTAGAGCGCCCGCCGTGTGCTACTGGTGGCAATATACTTTATCAATTTAGTTGGAGAAGATGGACAAGTGCTCCTCTTAAATGTCTCGACGCGTTCCAGCAGCAGCCGGGCGGTAAATCAGAAATTCAAATATCCAGTGAATTCCACTTTCGATTGCCCCTGTTCGATGGGTTGATTCCGGACGGATACGGTGGGATCAAAATCGATGGTTAGGATTTGTAATTGAGCCAACCCAACGGTGTTGATTAACTGCTTTCGCGATTAATCACCATTCAACGGCCCTTCGAAAACATGATAGATTTTATGGGCGTGAGTGTCAAGTTGCATTTGAGACTTGTTTCATAATTATAGTACTCCCCTTCTGGCAGAGGAACCTTCTTTCAATTGAAAAGAATGCAGACGGCCAAATATCGCCCCAGGGGACCGTTTGAAGACCATCGGTTTGTTTTGGATGTCTTCAATGAAAACGCTTTTCTTGCTTTCTCGGAAGAACGGGTTATTTCTTCTCCTTTTATATCCGGATTGAGCGAAATTCCACGCCCATCAACAGGGTATAATTCCACCCCGCGCAGTGGAAATAAAGGATCCCTATGATCAAGCCCAGATCGTATCTGACGATGGCAAAATTGTCTACACAAAGAGTGGTGAAAATTGCAATCATTGCTGCTCTCTATGCTGTATTTACGATTGCCATAGCTCCGATTAGTTATGGACCGATTCAATTCAGGGTGAGTGAAATTCTCAAGGTGTTTGTTTTATTTGACCCCTACACTGCCTTGGGGATCGGAATCGGCACTTTTTTTGCCAACTTGGCCAGTCCTTTCGTCAGCCCCTGGGAGCTGGTCTGGATGCCGCTGACGGATATGGCGGGCGGCGTGGTCGCTTGGGGTATTTACATCTTACTGCGTAAGCGCTGGCCGGTTATCCCATTAACAATCTATGCACTGACGACGGGGTCGGCAGTCGGGTTAATGCTTTACATGTTCGGATCCGGGGGGATCTGGTTCTTGATTGGGGCGGTTTCTGTAAGCGAATTGGTGATCTTATTGGGTGGCATCCCCATCATTTTTGGAATTGTGCGTATCGTGAAAACCAGGGGACTGAAGTTTTTGGATTAAATCCGCGTATCATCATTCCCATATGCCCGAATAAATTTGGCTTCCTGGTTTTCAAAGGCTCGCCTCAAATTATTCAGAGAAGTCCTTCGCCTCAGTGTAATACACCCATCCATTCGGAAAACGGGTAGGCGAGCCGGCCGCTAGTGAAACAGGCAAAATCTGGACCATGCTTCCCACAACTTACACATTTCCCCCAATTTACACGCCTCCGTGGGAGGCAATCAAAAACCCTCAAGCACGATCTTACCTCTGGCTTTACCACTTTCGATTAGTGCGTGTGCGCGCTTCAAATTTATCGCATTGATGCGTCCAAAATGGTCACCGAGTGTGGTGTGGATCACGCCGGCATCAACCAGATCGGCCACTTCACAGAGCAGATCGTGCTGAGCGACCATATCCTTTGTGGCAAATACTGGACGCGTAAACATATATTCCCAATAAAAAGAGATGCTCTTGCGGCGAAGCAGACCCATGTCGCTCTGCCCTAGGTCATCGATCAGGGCAAATTTGCCCTGTGGTACAAGCAACTCGACAATCTCGGGATAATGCAGCGGAGTCTGGGTCAGGCTGGCGACGTGGCTCACCTGCGGGATACCAATGCGCCGTAACTCATCCGGAAGCGACTGGCTGTGATCGATGACATATTGCGCACCGTGTGACAGAACCCAATCTTTGGTTTCTATGCGGGAAGCCGTTCCGATTACGGTCATACTGGTCAGCCTGCGGGCCAGCTGTGTGAGGATCGACCCCACCCCACCTGCTGCGCCGATGATCAGAAGCGATGCATCAGTAGGATATTTCCCCGGCATTACGCCGAAACGCTCGAATAACAGCTCCCATGCCGTGATCGTTGTGAGCGGCATGGCAGCGGCTTCGGCAAATCCGAGCGAAACGGGCTTCTTACCGACAATGCGTTCGTCGACCAGGTGCAACTCCGAGTTGCTGCCCGGCCTATCGATGGAGCCTGCATACCAGACCGCGTCCCCGGGTTTGAAAAGCTGTACATCCGGTCCGGTCTTCAGTACAATTCCTGCCGCGTCCCACCCCAACACTTTTACATCCTCGCCGGTCCGAGGTGCGGAACGCATGCGGGTTTTGGTGTCAACCGGGTTGACCGAAACGGCTCTCACCTGCACGAGCAAGTCCCGGCCCGACGGTTCCGGATCAGTGAGTTCTATATCGATCAGCGAATCCGCTTCAGTAACCGGAAGTGATTGTCGATAACCAACAGCTTTCATAAGTTACCTTCTTGATATCCTTAAACGACCGTAATTTTCCGAATCAGCAGTAGCGGAATTCTTGCATATACTGTACCCAGAAAAACAAAACTCTCTTGTTTTCACGAGTTATAATCGACCTGGATTCAAAAGGTTTACAATAATACTCTTATTTAAAAATTTGAGCAAGTTTGTGGGTTGGGATTTGTCGATTCCCGAATCGATTGACTAGGGGTGCAAAAACCATCCTAAGGATCCTAGTGTTCCAGATCTACAATAACCAGGTTTTTCTCGGGAGAATAGAACAGGGACTCAAACCGAAATGTCCACCATAGTTCTATATGGATTTCAATCTGATCCGGCCGAGATTCTACTACAGCAAGCCCGGCACACATTGATCGAATGAGGCTGGCCCTCCCTCCTAAGCGGAAATCTATTACTATTTCAGATATGAAAGGATACAATTGAAAATGAAATAGATGTCTTCTTAACCAAAAGAGATAAACTTGGAATCGGCCTTTTCACCAGAGATGAATAATGATTGGGATGGATAGTGGGATCAATTCATCAGGATTATTCTTGAAACTATATCGTTCATCTACATTGACTTATGGCAAACGATCGTTCAGTTAATGTGCGCTATTATCTTAATCTATACTTTATATGCCTACTCCCAAGCTAGACATTGACGTCCTGTGCGTCGGGCACGCCTGTTTCGACCTGACCTTCGTCGTCCCGCACCATCCAGGCCCGGACGAAAAAGGTGTCGCCGATGCATTGGTCAGCACCGGGGGTGGACCAGCAGCCAACGCTGCTGTGACCGTGGCAAGGTTGGGCTTGCGCGCGGCTTTCGCTGGTTACCTGGGGAATGATCCCTGGGGCGACCGGCATTTGCAGGAATTCCACGACGAGGGCGTCAACACCAATTTCATCATCCGTGGATCCGCCCCGACCCCACTCTCAGCTATCCTGGTCAAGCCCGATGGGAAGCGCACGGTTATCAACTATCATGGGGAAACGGATTACCTGCCGCAAGACAGTATGGATTTTTCCGGGGTGCATCCACGGGTGCTCTTGTTCGACGGTCATCAGCCCTGGCTCTCGCTTGCTCTGGCGGGCATCGCGAAACAAGCCGGCGTCCCCATCATTCTGGACGCCGGATCGGTCCACGCCGGAACTCACACGCTGGCAGATCAGGTCGATTACCTAGTCTGCTCGGAAAAGTTTGCAATGGAATATTCGGGTCAGGCAAACCCGGAGTGGGCAGCAGCTAGGTTGAATCAATTGGCACCCACGATCATTATCACCTTGGGCCAGGATGGGTTGGTGTGGTGCAAGGCAGGAATAGTCCAACATTTGCCCGCCTTCCAGGTCAAGGTGGTGGACAGCACCGGGGCTGGTGATGTTTTCCATGGTGCACTGGCAGTCGGCCTAGCGGAAGGGCGAGCCTGGGAGGAGACTTTGCGTTATGCCAGCTCTGCCGCCGCCCTGAGCTGCACCCGCCTTGGAGCTCGTCCCGGGATCCCGACCCGTACTGAGCTAACTAAATTTTTAGCGGGCAGGCTTTGCGACTGATATTCTTATCAAGGTATACGACTGGTCTAATGTCCGTTGGCAAGGATCATAACTATAAATATAACATGCAAGTTTGCAACAATCGGTCCGATCGAAAGCCCTCTCAATGGCAGCGACGGCCTGCTGAGGAATTGATAAGTCGCTAGGAAAGAGCATGTTATGAAAACTCTTTGGCAGATTTTTGCCATCAGCCGCACCGAAATCCGCTTCGGACTGCGACGTGGCGTGCCAGTAGTGACCACCCTTATAATCGGTTTAGTGGTCGGAGGTGCCTTCTTGTGGGATGGACTTTCCAACTTGAGTATATCCAAGGAGAATCTTCGTTATAATTTACAAAGCCCAGCGATGATTGAACGATTAAAAGAAAAGGGGTTACCCGTCGACTATTATCGACAAATAGCTGCAAGTACGATAGCCGAGGATATTGTATTATCCCTACCATCAGTGTGGCCCATTCTACTCCTCACCTCCTTCCTTCTCCTTCCAGCCTCCACTTCCACGAGCCTCCCCTCCGATCGCTCGTTCGGGATGGCAGAGCTAGTGTTTAGCATGCCTATAAGCGCAGGTAGCTATCTGGTTGGTAAGGTCCTAGGTGTACTCGTAACAGTGATGATGGTCGGCTTGATTCCGCTAGGAGCGTTCTTCGGTGTACTCCAAGGGGTCTTCCAGAATGCCTTCCAAGTTGGAGTGCCTGTCGACATGGTGAGCTTCTTTGTCAGATTCACTCTGCTGGACGGGCTGCCCATCCTAGGTTTAAGCGCATCGGTCGGAATCTTGGTTGGGAGCGTCTTCCACTCACGTCGGTCAGCGGTGTTCCCGGGCATATTGGCCGGCATCCTAGGCATTTTCCTATGGCGGGTCTCATTCGGCACCCAGGTCCAGCTATTATCGCAAGTGGATGTGGCTGCCTACTATGTAATACAAAATTATCACTCCTTAGCTTTGGACACAATGGCTAAATTTTCAGGCGTTGCACCGTACACTCTCCTAAGAGATAGTGCACCCATGGTCGGATTCGACCGGGTCATATTAATGTATCTGATTATTGTCATCACCCTGGTTGGCCTGACAGGACTCTGCCGTCTATGGTTGAAGTGGAAAGAGAATTTTTAATGAGTGCTGTCAAATAACCTTACAGGCCCGAGGCGCCATAAAGCCTAGCTTCCGAGCTTCACGAACCCAGAAATCCTAGCTGTCATATAAAAGCTAAACCATCGAGCATATCTAATCCCTGGACAGCTGGAAATCAATTCCTAATAATGCACTGTGGAGGATGGTTTGTTTACCGCTTTGTATTGAGATACCATAAAAAGGAATTTGCTTGACGATAGGTATATAATTAATATATGAGGAGGAGAGCTAACTGAGTAAGTAGAATAGTAGTACCAGAGGAGGGAATATGCTTGATGATGTTAGGTCATCCCATAGCTTAACAATGATGCAAGGGAGTCCCCGAGTTGGATGCCAATGTGGTTGTGGGTGTAATTGTACTTGCCTTTGTCTTTGCCCACTTGGCATCAATAAACATGGGAACTTAGTAACCAGTTCAACTCCTGGTATGACTAAAAAGGAGACTAATCAGTGGCATTCTAATGCCTCAAATTACGAAGGTTAATAACGCATTCTGAAAATAATTGCCTTTTGGGCATCAGACAGCTCGCCTCCTCATTTTAATAAATAGAAAATTAAAGATGCAAGCCGATACATGGAAACCCCTTGTAAAGAAAATACGAACGGATTCGGGCTATTACCTTTATGACGCCAGGAGTAATCGTTTGATGCGAGTAACCGCTGAGATGTTCGAATTAGTCGATTCGCTTCGAGAAACCCCAAAAGAAAATATCATTGGTTCAATTAAACCTGATAATCAAATGGTTAAAAGTGCTTCAGACAAATTGGAAGAGCTATCAGACAATTATGGTTTATTTCAATCAGGCCCACTGAAACAAAGAGTAGCTCCCGTTTGCAATGATTTTACTGCCGCACAGATACGCAACGGGTCAAAAATGTTGACAATCGAAGCTACCGATTCATGCAATATGCGCTGCGATTATTGTATTTTTTCAGGAGGATATCAATTCTATCGGCAACGTGGATCTCGTAATATATCAATTGAGACTGCAAGGGCGGCAGTTGATTATTACTTATCTCATAAAAAAGGAAAGGAACAAGTATCTATTGGTTTTTACGGGGGTGAGCCATTATTGAATTTTGATGTTATCGAAAAATGCTGCGAATATGCCCGAGAGGTGGAAAAAATTAATGGTCAAGATAGGCGCTTGGATTTTTCAATTACAACGAATGGAACTCTTCTAGATGATGAACGGATTTCTTGGTTGATGGAAAAAGAATTCTCAATAACGGTGAGCTGCGATGGTCCAGCCTCAATACATGACAAGCACCGAGTTTTCCCAAATGGTCGCGGAAGCTTTGATATTGTTTTTCAGAATCTTCAAAAGATCTATAAGAAAGACAAGCATTTCTACAAACATCATATTTTGATAAATTGTGTTATTTGTCCTTGTAGTAATTTAATGGATCTTCGTAACTTCTTTGAAAGATATAGCCATCTATTTGGAGATGGCAAATTGAAAGTTTCAAATATCTCCGAAGGAAATGCGGATTATTTTAAAAGACATCCTCCTTATCTCAATAGGAATGAAGATTTGGAAGATTTGCATCGAGAATATATTAATGCTCATATCTTTGGTAAAACATCGAACAAGGACTTTTTAAACTCCTTTTCGCGGCAGTTTTTTGAACAAGATTATCTTTTCCTCCACCGAAGAAATGTTTTAAATAAAGCCGTAGACCCATTACACAGAATTAACACATGTTTTCCGGGTGAGAGAAAAGTATTTGTAGATGTGGATGGAAATCTGCATATGTGTGAACGAGTAAATCGCCACTTTCCAATTGGAGATGTTTGGAATGGCTATGATGTCGAAAGGATCAAAACCATATTTAATGATTTTGCCTTGACAATGGACTCGGATACATGTAGGAGCTGTTGGGGGGTACATTTGTGCCAAAAGTGTTTTACTGAAGGAACTAATGGAGTATTTCCTAATAACTTCCAAATTGTTGACTGTCCTAATCAATTGAAATGGTTTGAAACAAAAATAACAAATTATTGCTCCATCTTGGAAAAAAACCCGTCGGCATTTGATTATATGGACAAATATATAATATCCTGAGTACGGCGTCTTTATAATACTTTTACGAATTATAGGATTATTAGGAATTAATTTGTTATATACGAAAAAGACGAGGTCGAGTATTTTCTTCAACGTTTTGATATTGAATTAAGGACAGCAAAAGTAACATTCAAGATGGTTTTACTCGATCTCGAGATATACTGAAGCGGATTTCCAGACGATATCAACAAGTCCTGTCCAATCTGTCCCGTTCGGTTGTGATGTGGCTATATAGACGGAATGGATACAATGCATAAAAATCGCAACTTCTCCATTAAATGACAGAATGGTATGAGAATACCAATTAATACATACCAAAGACAGTCCAAACGAAAATAGAAGGAATTTCGCTTGCTATCCCGTATATACAGGTAAGTGCTTCTCATCGGTAAGCTTTAGAGAAAAGGCTCCGTCGTAAACTGACATTATCGTGGGCACCGGTATAGATACACGCGCATGACGTTTTGATCGGCAAGGGAAAAGATATCGTATTGCAATCATTCAAGACGATGGTATCTTTACTCCTGGTAGGCCGTTCAGCCATATGGAAGAATTTAGAATTGGAGAAATGGCGACATAATCTACATTCAGTATCTGTCCGCCCTTCCCTTCATAGATGACTGGTACAAGCAAGTCCGGGAAAAAGGCTTATGCTTGATCTGGTTTTCCCCAAGATTGTAAGTCTTAATTAGTTGGGGAAACGCTAAATCTTACTTTCGCAAATTTCTAGCAGTTCTCGACGAGATTGACGATCAATGGCAAAAAGGAATTACAAATTTGACTTTTAAAGACCAGACTAATTTGATAATAGTTGCTATTAAAGTACTCGATTTTACTTTATTTATAGAAATAAACCTCGAACCAAGTTAAAAGCAACTTAATTCCAGAGTAGATGTTCTGATTTTTTTCGAATCACAAGAAGATTTACATAATTGACCTTTAATGGGGACTGTTCTTAACGAGTAGTTAGTTATCCCTGTTCTAGAGTGTACAATGCCCTCTTCGTAAAAACTTTTTATATCTTGCGTATAAATCCCCTTCTATATTAACGGAGGTTTTTGTGAACGATAAAAAAGATGTGAACGATGATACGCGTTTTGAGCCTAAAGTCTTACTACATGCTGCAAGATTGATATGGAAAACTCATAGGGGCTTGACAATAGCGCTGGCGTTATTAACACTAGTTCAATCGCTTACACCGGCTGCAATGGCATGGATTGGGAAATTAATTATCGACACCGTTGTCCAGGAAATTACTGCAGGAAATAAAGAATGGCAAAGGCTAGGTATCACCTTATTAATAGCATTTATTTTGGGTTTGTTTTTTCAGTTGACTTCACACCTCGCTCAAGTTTGTTACGAAATAATGGGTGATATTCTAGGCCAAAAAACCAATATATTAATCATGGAAAAAGCTGCCACCTTGGATTTGTCCTATTTTGAAACGCCATCATATTACGATATGCTTCAACGTGCAAACCAGGAAGCTAGTTATCGCCCATTGATAATGCTTCAAAGCGTTTTTTCAATTATTGGAAGCTTTGTGACAATCGTCTCTTTAGTGTTTCTCCTATTTCGATTTAATCCCCTTGCGATACTCATATTATTCCTCACGACTTTACCATTAGCTATTCTCCAAGTTTACCTCGGGAGGGAAAGATTTAAATTGCAATACGACCAAGTAACCGACCAGCGCAGGTTAATATACCTTGGCTCGTTGCTCACAACTAAACAGTATATTAAGGAAATTAAGCTCTTTAGACTCACAAAGCTTTTGCTCGGAAGATATAAAGACCTTATTACAAAAATTACTTTTAAGAGGAGATCATTACATATAAAAAAATATTCCCTGGAGATGGTGCTGAATGCTTTAGCAACATCGGGATATTACGGAATGTATGTTTGGATCGCCGTCGAGGCAATAAATAGGCAAATTACGCTCGGTGATATGACAATGTATATCATGGTCATGTCGCAGGCACAATCAGTGGGAGCAGAATTGCTGACGACTTTAGCAGGAATTTATGAGCAGAATCTTTTTTGGGGAAATTTATTCAAATATTTACAATTACAGCCCCATATAATTTCTAATGAATATAAAAGTGTAAGAATCCACGAGCCCATCCAAGAAGGGATATGCCTACAGGGTGTGTCATTCAAATACCCGGGTACAAACAAATTAGTTTTACATAATATTAACCTCACAATCAGGCCCGGGGAAAAGGTCGCATTAGTGGGTCCCAATGGAGCAGGGAAAACTTCTTTAGTCAAATTAATTACACGATTATACGATCCTGATGAGGGAACAATTACACTTGACGGTGTCGACTTGCGAGATTATGCCATCGACCATTTATATTCGAAACTCAGTGTGATTTTCCAAGATTTTGCGCAATATAATTTAAGTGCGAGAGAGAATATTGGATTCGGTCAAATTGAAGCACTACAAGATGAAAAACTTATAAAGGAAGCAGCACGTAAGAGTGGAGCGGATAAGTTTTTAAATAAATTACCAAAGGGGTATGACACAATTCTCGGTCGATGGCTTGGGGATTCTACAATCGACCTATCCCTTGGCGAGTGGCAAAAAATAGCTCTATCACGTATGTATATGCGAGACTCACCCATTTTAATCCTGGATGAGCCGACCGCATCCCTCGATGCATTTGCTGAGTACGAGATATATAATAACTTACAATATTTGGCAAGTGATCGGATATTAATCTTGATCTCTCATCGGTACTCTACCGTCCGTCAAGTTGATCGTATTCTGGTACTTGATGAGGGCAATATCGTCGAAAACGGGTCACACTCGGAATTGATTACCAGAAATGGCCTCTATGCTTCAATGTATAAACTACAAGCTCAAAGATACTAGCCACCTGACACTTTGATGTCATCGGTAGGAACAAAGCGGAATTTGAACCGAAAGACCATTGGTCACTCTTTTTTGGATGAACCGCAAACCGATCTGAAAGATGCTCAGGTCACGAC
>JBEKFY010000013.1:0-89103 GCA_050013095.1 Anaerolineales bacterium
AATTTACCGCTTCGACCCTTGATTGCTCGGGCTTCGTTGTCTCGTGCCAACTCGCCCCGCCTCACGGCCTCAGATTGGATTCGTGTTCCTCAAGCCGCAGATTTGCTTCCGGCTTCCTCCAGTCCCCGCCTCACGGCGACGCCCTTGCCTTCCGCTAGCAGTTGGGGCAATCTCCTCTGCAAGAGACTTTCACTCCCTAGTCAACGCCCATGCTGGGCGCACACGAACACTGCCCTGCCGAGATGGCAGGGCAGTGCGTTTCGAAACGGGATGGAGTTAAGTCCCCGGGATCGAGGCAGGTCCGGGCGGAGGGTTCGTCGGCAGGACCATCGGCGGACGCGGCGGTTGCGAGAAATCGAAATCAAGGATCAAGTTGCCGAGGATCGACACGTCCTCGCGCACGGTCGGCCGAGGGTCAGGTCGCCCGTCCGTCTTGGGATCGATGCGCTCCCCGTTCAAGAACACATCTTCGATGAACTTCAAATAGGCGTCGAAGCTGAGGGTTTGATTGTCAATATAGCTCTTCCTTGCATAGGGGCTGATCACCAGGCCCGGGACGCGCAACCCATAGCCGTTCTGGTCCACCGTGGGCGGGACCACGTTATCATAAAACCCCCCCCAATCATCCCAGGAAAGGAAGATCGCGGTTGTGTCCCAGTCCGGACCCTGCATCACCGCGTTGATCAGCCCGGTGACATACGCCTGGCCGGTAGCGATATTAGCAGGCGGATGCTCGCTGACCGTATTTTCAGGAACGACCCACGAAACAGCCGGCAGGGTTCCGTCTTTGGCGGCGGAAACGAACTTGTCAACATCCTGAATGTTCGCCAGTTGACCATCCTGCTTAACAGTGTCGAAAGCCGGCAGCGGGTTCCAGATTCCCGGGACGTTCTTGGAAAGCGGTTTGGACTGGCAGAGCATAGCATCATCTTCACAATCCGGCTCACTGCCCTCGCTCAGGTAATAGCCCCATGAGACATTGGCGTTATGCAGCAGATAGGTCAGGTCGGTCCAGGCATAATCGTTTTTACTTGTGTTCAAGGCACTCGCAGCCGTTTTGGGACCGTCCAGGGCATTGACACAGCTCATCGGATCACCCTTGATAGAGCACTGAGCGGACCAGGCTGACACCATGAAGAGGTGGGAAGGCAGGCTCCAGGAAGCGTTCGGCTCGAACATCATGTCCTGAAGGACAAAGTTCTCGGCATACGTCCAGTAATTCGGGATCTCGCGGGCGTCGTGCCAGCCCATCACATCCGGGGTTTCACCGGCAGAACATCCTGGGGTATTCGGATTTTTACAGGCTTTCTGGGCCCCGCGGAAGGCTTTGATGAAACCATCCATTTTTCCACTGTTGATATCGGTGGTCGCCGAGGCGGCCGCGTGCGGGCCGCCCGAGTTGACAAGTTTGGGATTATGGAATGGCTTCACGCACGTGCCCGTTTTGGGGTCATTGACACACACGGTTGGCACGCCGTTCTGCATCGGAATCCCGACCGCACCGGGGTAGGTGCCAAAGTACTCATCGAATGAGCGATTCTCCTGCATGATGATCACGATGTGCTTGATCTTGTCCTTCACAAGTGTGCCTGTGCTGGAGGCTGTGGAGGCGGGCACATTGGTCGGTAATGGAGGCGTCGTGGGAGACACCGGATTCGTGCTGGTCGGCGCCGATGTCGCTGCAGTGGTCGGTTGACTGACCGATGTTGAAGCAGGCGCGGATACAGGGATTGCGCATGAAGCCAGGAAGCTCAAAACAACAACCGAAATACTCAATCGGAAAAGTGTTTTCATAAAATCCTTCAAGATAATTACGGCAGAGGTTCCAGGAATCGAGTTCGCTCAGAATGGATCCCACCTGGGACCTTTAAGCTTCATCCAGCGCCTGACGAAGAACTGGACACCGATCATCCGGAAACATCCTGCTATCCCGGACCTGACCCGTTACCAGGTGTGGATCCCTCGTCTGTTCTTGCGCTGAAGCCGTGGGCGACCTTGAGAGAAGCGCTCTCCTGGAATGTAGTTTTATAAAGTTGAAGAACACTTCAACAACCACGGTGGGCGGGGGCTGGAAATCCGGTTTCAAAGAAAAGGGGGCGCTCGACTGCCATAGATCACCATACACAGGGAGGAAGCTTCTAACCAGCTGAACACCAGATCTTTGGTCGACCCCTGGCGTTCGAACGGAATAATATCCGGGGCGTTCGCTTCCCGCGTCGTAGAGTTGTCCCCGTTTTGAGCAACGATGGAGGCGGTTCCGGGGCTGGTCCCGAAGGTTGCAGCAGGAGCAGTAGAATGCGGACAATAGGCCTGGTTGGTCCCGGTCCCCCAAACAATCACGAAATCTTCACCCGGTGGCAAGGACTTCACCATCTCCGGGACCGACCGGGCGGGAACCGAAATCTGGAAATATTGCTCACCCGGGAAGTGGGAGAGTGTCCCAACCGGAAACAATTCGACAGGAGGGATCAATCGCATAATCAAATAACGATCCTTGGATCGATCCGTGGAGTAAATCTTTCGGACAGTGACGGAGGCGAGGTCCTGGAAGCTGATGCCTCCGCCACGTCTCATTCCCATCTGCGCACTGACAGAACAGAACCGCGTCAACGCAGGATTGTTGCGGAATGGGAGAAGGCGCCACTGATTTCCTTCTCGCAGGGCAAGCATATCCGGCGTGACGTTCTTTCTGAGTTCGGGAATCGAGCGACTGGGAGATTTGCTGGTTGGGAATTTCCATTCTTCCGGTTTTTCAATTAGATATTCCTCGGCGCGCGCCCCCCCGTAAGGCGTGAGGGACAGGTCAATCATTTGCCGCGGCTGTTGATGCTCGAGATCGGCGAAGGGTTGCACGAGTTGGAGAATCGAGTCGGCTTTCTTCCCAACCATGGGGATGGTTTTTGCCTCTCCAGCCTTGGAGAACGCCAACAGGTCAATCGGAATGGAACTATTTACCGGCGTGGAAACATAACCGACCCTAGCCGCTGCTTCACCAGGGTGGTTATGGATGAAACCCGGTGTACAGGCAGTAAGAACTAAAATGGATCCAAGCAGAACGAGGACGCGCAATTTTACTTTCTTGCCCTTGAACCAATGATGATTGTTTTATGAAGACCTCCGAGGGTTATTTCACCCCGGAGGTCTGAAGTTCGCTGATTCGAAATCTACCTACATTCCTTGTAGGTTAAACGTTTGATATAAATTAATTCTAGGGCGACCTATTAGAAAAGAGGATCCCTTAGCCTTAGCCACCGCCGTCTTGGGCTCACTTTGAGACATATTGCTTCCGTAATAACCTACCACAAAGTTTGACATTCTCCAGCTGCTGTTGGATAATTCGCACCGATTTTATCGTAATTAAAGATCCCTGTCAATCACCCATTTCTCGATGAAGGCTGGCGATCGTGCGCAGCTTCGGCACAGATCCGAGAGACAGCACTGTGACCGGGGTTCAACCCCTATGAGTTACTGACAGAGACGGGAATTTGGGAACGGGCACTCTCTGCTCCTCAGCACGACGCCGTCGGCTGGGGAGCAAACCCTGAGCTTAAGCTCACAGAACAGCACAGGAATCCTTAAGAAAGAAGACCATGGCTTGTGAGCCATGGCCTTCAATTGAATAAAGATCGGGAAGGGAAATCTTCGCCCCTTAAGAGCCTTGGGGTAATCCAAGAATCGAACGGTGGCTGTCACAATTTCTTTGGGGGTTCCTCTCTGCGCACTGTCAGGATCGACACCTTAACCTTATTCCCTCCTGCCTTCTTGGCTGAGTACATGGCCTTATCCGCCTGACTCAGCAGGGCATCCAGGTTCGGAGTATCCTTGTCGATAACGGAGATCCCGATGCTGACTGTTACGTTCAGAGGACCTCGATCCGTCTCGGCGGGTACTCCGGCAACATGCAGCCGGACGCGCTCGGCAACACCCCGAGCGGCTTCCGAATTGGACTCTATCAAGAGGATCACAAATTCATCACCGCCATAACGGCCGATCAGGTCAATGTTGCGCAGCTGCTCCCGGCAGCTGCGTGCCACCGTTTTTAAAACCACATCACCGATATCGTGGCCGTAGGTGTCGTTCACCTGCTTGAGTCGATCCACATCCAGCATCACGATCGCCAGGGGATGCTGGTAGCGCCTAGCACGTTGAAACTCCAGATCACACAGCTCCAAGAGATGACGGCGATTGTGCAGGCCGGTCAGGCTGTCGGTGATCGCCCATTCCTCCAAAATACGCGCTTGCTCAAGCAAATTCATCCTCTGGATCGTCAGCGCAGCCTGATGACTGATGGCGACAGCCATTTGAATATCATGCTGGTCGAATTCGCGCGAGGCAGGGTCGCTTTTATACACGATAATCAATGCGGCGGTCTCTTCACCGATGATGACGGGAAGGCAGAGCACGGAGGGGCTTTTTTCACCACCCTGGACACCGTGAGCTGTCTCGCCCTGTGTAGGAAAAGCCGGAACGACAACGATCGAGCGCTGCTCGATCGCCTGCTGGGTCATTTCGGGGGGAAGGCCCAATTCCTTCAGCTGGCTGAAGCGGTTAGACAGGACCACCTCGCAGGCGTCAGCACCCAGGGCAACCTTCATTAATTTGGAGATTTCTTTTACCGCGGTTTCGATATCGAGGACGGTCGTCAGCTGATTGGTGACCTCATATAATAAAACCGCATGTTGATCAACGGACTCGAGCAGCAACTCCCGTGTCCAGGGGCGGGTAACCGCGAAGCGGGACAGGATATCAGACCGGTTCTTGTCGTCCCGCAAGGCGACGTTGGCTTCATGCTGACCGATGCGGATCTGATCCCCTGGCACCAGAGTACGCGGCTTCGTGATGCGCTCGCGGTTGACGAAGGTCCCGTTCGTGCTTTCCTGGTCGGTGATGATGATCGTGTCCAACTCACAGTAGATCTCTGCGTGGACCCGCGAGGCCGACTCGTCATCGATGACGATATCATTGTTCGGCTTGCGACCCAGGGTGGTTTTACCGGGCTTCAGGATATATTCAAGGGGTTCATTCGAGGGGGAGCGAACAGTCAGGATCCACATGGGACATCAGGTCTTTTCCCCAGAGCTGGGCTGTGTTAGATTCCGGTTCTACAAAATGTCCAGTTCGATCACATCGTCAAAACCGGTGGCGCCAAAGCATGGTTTTGCTGAAATCGTTGATAGGATCCAATTCGTCTGATCGTCCTCAAGATTATACTCCCACCTGGTCTAGCGCGATGCTCAGTTCCCGGCCTGAAATCAAAACAGCAGATGAAATCCAAATATCAACAGATAACTTCCCCTATGTACCCCGGGTGCTTCATTAAAAATATCCTAATGAGGAAAAACTGAAACGGGATCCCACTGACCAGCATGCACCCGGCGGTTGGTACGCCGCCTAGGCTGAATACAGCGGTTCCGCCACCTTGCGGCGGAACTGGGTCTCGTACAGGTGGGCATACATGCCGCCCTTGCCCAGGAGTTCGGCATGCGTTCCACGCTCAACGATCTGCCCGCGATCCATCACCAGGATCAAATCAGCCGCCAGGATGGTGCTCAAACGATGAGCGATGACGATGCTCGTTCGTCCTGCCATGACCCGATTGAGGGCCTCTTGGATCAATGCTTCCGAGGCGCTGTCCAGCGAGCTGGTGGCTTCATCCAGGACCAGGATACGCGGGTCCTTCAGGATGACGCGCGCCAGGGCCAGTCGCTGCTTCTCTCCACCGCTCAACCGATAACCGCGCTCGCCCACAACCGTTTCATAGCCATTCGGAAGCTCCATGACAAAGTCGTGGATATTGGCCGCTCGGGCCGCGGCCTCAACCTCCGCCCGGGTGGCGTCCTCCCGCGCGTAGAGCAGGTTCATATTGATCGTGTCGTGGAACAGGTACGTTTCCTGGGTGACCATCCCGATTTGAGCAGTCAATGAAGTGAGGGTTACCTCCCTCAGGTCGTGTCCATCGATCAAAATCCGGCCGCTGGACGGGTCGTAGAGCCGCGGGATCAGGTACGTCATGGTGGTTTTGCCTGCCCCGCTCGGTCCGACAAGCGCCACGAGATGGCCGGGGTCGGCCCGAAACGAGATATGCTCCAGGACCTCGTCGCGCGCCTGGGTATGAATCGCCAGGGGAATGTCCTCGCCGACGGCATCGCCGTTATTCGGCCTTTCAGGCCGGTCACCGGACAGCACTGCTTTGACATCCTGTATCTGCCCGAAACGACGCACGTCCTTTAGCAAAACCTTCTCGTCGGCTGTATAGCGAAAGCTCACGTCTTCAAATTCCAGGACGCCGTGAACCGATTCCAATACGACGGCATCCGGTTTCTCTACAATCTCCAGCGGCAGGTCCAACATTTCAAAGACACGCTCAAAGCTGACCATGGAGGTGGCGAAATCCACCGGTGCATTGGTCAAACTCTGTAGCGAACTGTATAAGCTGACCAAATAGGCACCCAGGGCAACGATGGTGCCAATGGTCAGTTCGTTCTTGATGACCAGATAGCCACCCGCACCGTAGATCAGGGCCATGCCGACTGAACCCACCAAACCGATGCTTGCAAAGAAGAGCGTACCCATGACCGCCCGCTGAATATTGCTTTCGCGGACCTCAGCGGCGCGCGCATTGAAGCGCTCGTCTTCCCTGGCAGTCCGCCCGAACAGCTTGACCAGCAATGCACCGCTGATGTTGAGCAGCTCGTTCAGGACCGCATTCATTTTTGCATTGAGATCCAACTGCGCGCGGGCAACATCCCGCAGGCGATTCCCCAACTGGCGCGCTGCCACCAGGAAGAAAGGCAGGATTGCTATACTGATGAGCGTCAGCCGCCACTCCAGAGTGAACATCACCGCCAATACTGCCAGCGCCTGGATCAGGCTGGTGACGATATTGACAAATGTGTTGCTGATGGCACTCTGCGCACCAGTCACATCGTTGTTGAAGCGGCTGATCAACTCACCAACCTTGGTGTGGGTATAAAAGCTAAGCGACATGCGCTGCAGGTGAGCAAACATCTCCGAGCGCAGGTCGTAAACCACACCTTCCCCCACGCGGGCATTTAGCTGCCGCAGAAAGACGTTCAGTGCGCCGGTCAGGAGTGGGATGGCCAGCAGGGCAACCACCAACCATGCCAGACGGGTCAGATCGCGATCCGGAAGTGTCCGGTCGATCAGGTCGCGCAGGATCAGGGGGGTTAGTAAGGACAGACCCGAGACGATCAAGGTCATGATCAGCATCCAGAAGATCAACCCAATATAGGGGCGCGAATAACTCAGGACGCGCCTTAATAAATCCCAGGTTACATGTGGCTTCTCGTCGGGCGCATTGATCGCCAGGCCAAATCGGCCGCCTATCCCGTGACCACCACCACCACGCATCATATCGGTTTATCTCCGCATCTCATTTTCACAGGGTCGTTGCTGGGTAAAAATAGGGTTGCAGCAATTTCATAGCCGATCACCCATCCAGGCTATCACGGGCGAGGGCACAAGGAGATGAGCCCGTTTGATTAGCCCTTCCAATTATTAGATAATCTAATTATAATTATACAATAGATCGAGCTCGAATCCCAAAGCTCTTTTGCCATCTTTTCAGGAGGTAAGATGGCCTTGCCGGAAACGGCCGTTAGTGATGAGGCGATGCTGCGTTCAAAAATGGTGAACAACCCCACCAATCAGGTGTGGCCTCTTCTTGCGCCGGGTAGGATTCCGGAGGGCGCCAGCCATACGAACGAAGTGAACCGGATGGTCTGCTACTCCATCATCATTTACACACATTCCCAGATTCTTTTCACTTGATGTAAAATACCAGAAGAATGATCCGATAAGCCGTCCTGCCATGCACCGAAAATTCACTCCAGCCCGCCAGGTCTTGAACCTGGCCTACGAAGCACTGCAACGCGGCGATAAACACGAAGCCCGCTACTGGGCCCAAATTGCCGCATGGATGTTGCCGAAGATGGAGGACCCCTGGCTGATCCTCGCCGCGGTTGCCAAGCCCCGGGCCAGGATAGCCTACCTCGAACAGGCGCTGGAGATCAACCCAAACAACCAGCGAGCCCGTGAAGACCTGAACCTGGCCTACCAGCAACTCGACGAAAAGGTGCCGTCGGTCAGACGGAAAGCGAAGATTACATCCTCCCAGGCGGGGATGCCGGCCCAAACCAAGTCTGCCACAATTGCACAATACTCCATCCTGACGCTGGAGCTGGGGCTGGCCCTGGTGCTGGCCCTTTTCCTGATCGCGGCCTGGGTCGTCCGGCCAGAGTCGAATTCCTCTGCCTTGGCAGCCAGCCGCAGTAACCCCGCCGCCTCGCTGGAAAGGCATGTCCCCTCCTGGTTTCAAGCCGTATTAGAAAGACCCACCAATCCTCCCCTATCCACGGCGACCTTCACTTTAAGCGCGACCCCATCCCCCACTCCTTTCCCGACTGCCACACCTACACCTCTGCCGACGACAACCTTTACCCCAACCGCGACGCCTTCTCCCACGCTATTACCTTCGGACACACCTACCCTTATTGCCACGCCGCCACCGACAGATTCCGCCCAGCCGCCGGTCGAGAAACCCGAGAGTGCATTCGTCGCTCCGCAACTCCTGGCGAATGGCAAAAAACTGATCGTTGTATCCATCCAGGAACAGCATGTGTATGCCTATCAGGGCGGCACGCTGGTGTATAGTTTTGTCGTCTCGACAGGTGGCAATAACTCCACGGACGCGGGCACCTATCACATCCTTGATAAGCTCGCCGACCCTTACAGCTATCCCTGGGGCTTCTGGATGCCGGATTGGATGGGGATCTATTACGTCGGTGACCTGGAGGATGGCTTTCACGCCCTGCCGGTTTTAGACAACGGCCAGCGCCTGTGGGCTGACGACCTCGGCACACCGGTCTCCTACGGCTGTATCGTCCTTGGCGTGGAGGATGCCCAAGAGCTTTACAACTGGGCAGACATCGGTACCACAGTACAGATCAACCCCTGAGCAATCCCGCCTCGAGTAGGGAGCGTATATCGATCTGGCATTTCCGCCTGCCTCATTTTTTCAATTCCATCCATTTTGGAGAGTTTCGTGGGAAAAGTTGTTTTCAACATAACCGTTTCGCTGGATGGCTTTGTCACCGGGCCGAACGACGGCCCCGAGAACGGTTTGGGGGATGGCGGCGACCGGCTCTTTAAGTGGTACTTCAGCGGCAACACCGAGATTCCGATCTCAGATGGCAGGATGGTGCTTAAGGTCTCTCCGCAGAGCGCCGAACTCCTTAAGGAATCGATGGGAACATTCGGTGCAGATGTTTGGGGACGGAGAACATTTGATATCGCCAGGGCCTGGGACGGCCATCCTCCCAGGACACCTTGTTTTGTTGTCACCCATACCATCCCCCAAGAATGGGCCAAGGCAGGATCGCCATTCACCTTTGTTACCGATGGGATTGAAAGCGCCATTCGTCAGGCAAAGAAAGCCGCAGGGGATAAGGATGTCGTGGTATGCACCGCCAGCCTCCTGCAGCAGTGCCTCAAGGCGGGGTTGCTTGACGAAATCTATATCGACGTGGTGCCTGTCCTGCTTGGCAATGGAGTACGCTTGTTCGAAGATCTGGGTACAACCCCAATCGAACTGGAAAGCATACGAGCGATCGGAGCCCCCAGCGTGACACACCTCGGATTCCGCGTCATAAAGGAACAACAAAAGCAGAAACTACCGTAGTAGCTAACGCCCGAACGCCTCTCAGTTGCTCTTCGAGATACTTCCACGAACCATGGCGCAACGCACCCGTCGAGACGGTTTGGAATAAACCCCAGGAAGTGACGTGCTGATTGGCATGATAGCTAAAAACGAAATAGCAGGATAGCGAGATTTCATATGATGCAATACGGCCTGGGCGTGAGAAATGGATTTATGCTATAATATTTTCACTTCTGAGGAGCTATGTTGAACACACGCTTTGCCCTGAGCAATAATGATAATAATAACCGGCCGCCGGTCGTTGGGCGAAGCCTGTCAGGTTAACGCAATCTCGAAACCTACTCTCGCCCAACGCAAATGCGTTGGGCGATTTTTTTATCGCCGAACCGTCAGACGCCGATCACAGGCCGGAAGGAAAACACCATGTATAAGACCCACACTTGCGGCGAACTCCGCCTCACCCATGTCGATCAGCAGGTGACCCTTGCCGGATGGGTTCACCGGCGGCGCGACCACGGGGGTGTGGTCTTCATCGATCTGCGTGACCGCTTCGGCATCACCCAGGTCGTCGTCAACCCGAACCTGCCGCAGGAGATGCTGGAGCAGGTCACGAATATCCGCTCCGAGTGGGTGCTGCAGGTGACCGGAAGGGTCCAGCGCCGCCCCGAAGGAATGGTGAACCCCAGGTTGCCGACCGGCGAGATCGATGTCATGGCTCAGTCGGTGGTCGTACTCAACCCGGCGAAACCTCTGCCGTTCATGATCAGCAAGAATGGCGAGGAGGCCGACGAGACAACGCGCCTTAAATACCGCTATCTGGATCTGCGCCGCGAGCGCATGCGTGCGAATCTGGAACTGCGCCACCGCGTGGTCAAATTCATGCGCGACTACCTTTCGGAACGCGGCTTCCTCGAGGTCGAAACCCCCTACCTGTTCAAGACCACCCCGGAAGGGGCACGCGACTACCTCGTGCCCTCGCGGCTCTATCCAGGTCAGTTCTATGCTCTGCCCCAGTCGCCACAGCAGCTCAAGCAGCTGCTCATGGTGGCAGGTGTCGAGCGCTATTACCAGATTGCCCGCTGTTTCCGTGACGAAGATTCGCGCGGCGACCGTCAACCGGAATTCACCCAGCTCGACCTGGAAATGTCCTTTGTACACCGCGACGACATCCTGGAGCTGGTCGAAGGGTTGTTCACGGCAATGATCCCGGCCGTCGGTACGGACAAACACCTTGTGGCCTCCCCCTGGCCGCGGATTACCTATCGCGAAGCCATGGAACGCTACGGGTCCGACAAGCCCGATCTGCGTTTCGGGATGGAGTTGATGGATGCCAGCACCATCCTCCGCACCAATTCGGCACCAGTAGTCAAAGAAGGTCCAGCCAGCGGCGGTGTGATCAAATGTCTGGCTGCCCCCGGCTGTGCGGGCTATTCGCGGACCTCCGTGGACGAAATAGATGACTATGCGAAATCCCTGGGAGCTGGAGGCATCTCTGTCCTGGCATTGACTGCCAATGGACCCAAGGGCAATGCCCTGAAGTTCATGAGCACCGCTGAAGTAGACGCTGTCCAAAAGCTCACCGGCACACAAACCGGTGATTTGATCCTTCTGGTCGCCGGCCCATCCGGAGTCGTCAACCCGGTGCTCGGCGCCATCCGGGGTTGGTTCCGTGATAAACTCGAACTGGCCGATCCAAATGAACTGGCATTTGCCTGGGTGCTGGATTTTCCAATGTTCGAATGGGACGAAGAGCAGCACAAATGGGGTGCAGCCCATCACCCATTCACCATGCCGCAGCTGGCGGACCTGCCCAAGTTCGATTCCGATCCGGCGTCGATCCGTTCGGAAGCTTATGATCTGGTCTGCAACGGGTACGAGCTCGCTTCCGGATCCATCCGCATCCACCAGCGCGAGCTGCAAAGCAGGGTATTCCAGCTGCTCGGCATCAGCCAGGAAGAAGCCAAGCTTAAATTTGGCCATTTGCTGGAGGCCTTCGAGTACGGTGCTCCGCCGCACGGCGGCATCGCTCCAGGTATCGACCGACTGGTCATGCTGCTGGCCGGCGAACCGAACATCCGCGAGGTGATCGCCTTCCCAAAAAATTCCACGGGGCGCGACGTGATGGCGGACTCGCCTTCCAGCGTGGAGCCAAAACAGCTCAAAGAGTTGCATATCAAGCTGGACTTATGAAGGAGAAGCAGGGTATGACGTCCAAGGAACAGCCGCAATCAACCGATACGATCGGTATCGAAATGGTGAAGCATGTGGCACTCCTGGTGAGGTTAGGCATCACGGAGGAGGAAGCTCGTGAATTCAGCCACCAGTTCAACGCTATCATCGACTACTTCCACCTTTTGAATGAGGTGGACACTGCCTCCGTCCCCCCTGCCAACGCCAGCGGGCCATCGAGCAATGTGCTGCGCGCCGATCAGGTCGCGCCTTCAATGTCCCGGGAGGATTTCCTGAAGAACGCCCCGCAGGCGGAGGGCAGCTTCGTCAGGGTGCCAGGCGTACTTGACGAGGATTAATTCAAACCGGAAGTAGATCATCCTCTCCGGGCAGGAAAACCATGGAACTCCACAACCTTACCCTACGCGAAGCTCACGAGCTGCTTTCGACGAAGAAGATCAGCAGCCTGGAACTGACCACGGCGGTTCTGAAGCGCATCCGCCAGATTGACCCGCAACTGCATGCCTATGTGACGGTTTCAGAGGAATTGGCCCTCGAGCAAGCCCGGCAGGCCGATGCAAGATTCCACTCGGGGAAGCAGATCACCCCCCTGACCGGTATTCCCTTTGCGGTCAAGGATTGTATTTCAACGCGGGGCGTCCGGACCACCTGTTCCTCCAAAATACTGGAAAATTACGTCCCCCAGTACAATGCGACGGTGATCGATCGTTTGGCCGAGGCCGGCGCAGTCCTTTTGGGCAAGCACAACATGGATGAGTTCGGGATGGGCTCCTCCTGTGAAAACTCGGCTTTCTTCCCCACTCGCAATCCGTGGGACCTCGAGCGCGTCCCTGGAGGATCGAGCGGAGGCTCTGCCGCTGCTGTCGCCTCCGGCCTGACGACTTTTGCCCTGGGGGAAGACACCGGCGGTTCCATCCGGATGCCGGCCGGTTTTTGCAGCGTGGTAGGATTAAAACCGACCTACGGCCGCGTTTCTCGCTACGGGCTGATCGCCCTGGTATCGTCCTTTGATACCATCGGGCCGCTGACGCGCGAAGTGTACGACTGCGCAGCAGTCCTGCAGACGATCGCCGGAAAGGACCCGCGCGACTCCACCAGCTTGTCCGAAGCAGTCCCGGATTACCTGAAAAACCTGGGCGAGCCGATCAAGGGTCTGCGCCTGGGGATCCCAAAGGAATATTTCCTGCCCGGCATGGAAGCCGGGGTCGAAAAGTCCATCCGTGAAGCCGTGCGCACCCTGGAGGGCCTCGGCATGCAGGTCCGGGAGGTATCCCTGCCGCATACCAAATACGCGCTGCCGGTGTACTACCTGCTATTGTTTGCCGAAGCCAGCGCCAACCTGGCCCGCTTCGACGGTGCCCGCTTCGGGCGCTCCGACCGGGAGCAGGCAAAAAACGTCGTCGACATGTACCTGCAGACCCGCCGGGAGGGATTCGGCACCGAGGTGAAGCGACGCATCATGCTGGGGGCCTATGTCCTCTCCGCCGGTTATTATGACGCCTATTATCTCAAGGCCCAAAAAGTCCGCACCCTGCTGCGCAGGGACTTCGAGACCGTCTTTGAACAGTGCGACGTCCTAGCGGCACCCATCTGCCCGACGACGGCCTTCAAGATCGGCGAGAAGATCGACGACCCCCTGACCATGTACCTTTCCGATATCTATGTAGTCGCAACCAACCCGGCCGGGGTTCCTGCCCTCAATGTCCCATGCGGTTTTTCGCAGGGCATGCCGGTCGGAATGCAATTGATCGGCAAACAGCTCAGCGAGGCGCTGTTGCTGCAAGTCGGCCACGCCTACCAGATGGCCACCGACTGGCATAAGATGCGGCCTCCGGTCGCTTGACCGCACGGGATGGAAAGATGGCTACCATCAAATACGAACCTGTGATTGGATTGGAAATTCACGCCGAGCTGCTGACCAGTTCAAAAATGTTCTGCAGCTGCTCGGCGATCTACTCTGCGACCTCCGAGCCGAATACGCTGATCTGTCCGGTGTGCACGGGTCTTCCCGGTGCGATGCCGGTGGTCAACGAGAAGGCGGTTGAGTTGGCAGTCCTGGTTGGCCTGGCGCTGAATTGCACCATTAACAAAACCAATTCCTTCGCACGCAAAAACTATTTCTACCCGGATCTGCCGAAAGGTTATCAAATCTCCCAGTATGACCTGCCGGTCGCTTCGAATGGCTGGCTGGAGATCCTGGAAGACTCCGAGACCGGGCCCCAGCGGGTCGGTGTACGGCGTGCGCACCTGGAGGAGGACACCGCCAAGCTTTTCCATCATGGGGATTACGCCCTGGTGGACTTTAACCGGGCAGGCGTGCCACTGCTCGAGATCGTCTCCGAGCCGGACATGCATTCGGTCGAAGCCGCTCTGGCCTATGCCATGAAAATCAGGAGCATCCTGCGCTACCTGGGCGTGAATTCAGGGGATATGGAAAAGGGGGTCCTGCGGTTTGAGGCGAATGTCTCGGTTCGGCCGATCGGCACCACCGAGCTCCTGACCCGCACCGAGATCAAGAACCTGAACAGTTTTCGGGCCCTGACCCGCGCCTCGGCATATGAAATAGAGCGACAGACCCGTCTGGTCGAATCGGGGGGAATGGTGATCCAGCAGACCATGGGCTGGGACGATGCCCGGGAAGTGACCGTGCCGCAGCGCAGCAAGGAAGAAGCCCACGATTACCGCTATTTCCCTGAGCCGGATCTGCCTCCCCTCAAGATCGATCCAGCCTGGGTGATGGAGGTCCGCACCAAACTTCCGGAGCTGCCGACTGTCAAAAGCCAGCGTTTCATTACGCAATACAGCCTCTCGCCAAAAGAAGCCCGTTTGCTGACCTCCGAAAAAGACCTGGCAGACTTCTTCGAGGCAGTCGTGGCTTATTCCAAGAGCCCGGCGAAAACCGTGAACCACTGGGTGGCAGGGGATCTGCTCCGCCTGGTCAACGACCGGTCCATTGAATTCGACCAGATCCCGGTAAGCCCGGTTCACCTGGCCGAGCTCATTGACCTCGTCTCGGACAAAACCATCACGCTCAATTCCTCCAGGGAGGTGCTGGCGGAGATGCTCGAATCCGGGCAAAGACCGGGTGAGATCGTAAAAACCAAAGGTCTATCCCAGATATCCGATGAAAAATCCCTCGAGCAGGTGATCACCAAAGTGCTGGATGAAAACCCGGAAGTCGTTGCCCAATACCTGAAAGGAAAAGAAACGGTCTTCCAATGGCTCATGGGTCAGGTCGCCCGGGCGACCCAAGGAAAGGCCGACCCGCAGGTGTCCCGCCGGCTTTTGACCCAGGCGTTGGCGAGCCTGGGGAAAAGCGGTAAAAAAGGTGAAACAACCGGCAAACCGTGAGAAGAATCTCCAAAAACGATCCTTCTGAACGCACAACTGCAAAGAGGTCGCCTCTGCTTTTCTGCTCATCATGGGAGTCAGACAAATGAAAACCAGTAAAATTCGAGACCTGCAGCCCATTACACTTCCCGAACCGGTTTTTAATCGATGCAAGACGGTCTTCGAAGCTTTGAAGAGGAGAAGGACTTCTCGGGAAATCAGCGATAAACGGATATCACGGCAGACCCTAGCGGACATCCTCTGGGCAGCACAAGGAGTCAACCGTATCGAAGGGCCTTTTGGCGGCCCGGGCAGGACGGCCGGATCGGCAAGCAATTCGCAGGAGATCTACGTCTATGTAATTATGGAAGAAGGGACCTATTTATATGATCCTGATTCTCACAAGCTCTTGCCGATTGCGGCCGGTGACAATCGCATCCTGGCAATCGGACCGGGACAGGGGAAAGCCGGCGCAAATGCTCCAGTGCGCCTGGTCTATATCGTTGATATCGATCGGTTCGAGAATGCTGGATTTCAAGAGCCGGGGCTCTATAATCCGGAGATTCAGAAATCCTATTACTTCGTAGACACCGGCCTGATCGGACAAAATGTGTATCTGGCAGCCGCCTCATTAGGACTGGCTTCATGGTTTCACAACTGCAACAAGGCTGCTCTTAAGAAAAAGCTCGGACTGAAACCACACCAGCGTGCACTTTTCGGACAGACGATCGGGTATGCGGACGATTGAACAAACCATTCGTATTCGATCATCGATCCGGTTCCTGATCGCCTCGTGACCCACGGATCAATCTCTGGATCGGGGGGAGCAGAAATGGTATCGAAATATCATCGTACAAGAAATCAGAGGAATCGAGACGGCTTTTCAGTGTCGTTCCATGCCTCCTCAAGGAAACGATTATACAAGCAACGCTCAGTGTAACCGCCCACCTGTGTCCTGAATACGGGGCATCTTGCTGATATAACAATTCAGGTTGGCAAAACCTGCCTACCTGAATCCTGATCTTACTAAACTAGCCAGATGTATTAATTTCCCATCGTGTGTTCCAGGCCATCATTCCAAAAGGATCGCAGAAAGGACTAGGTCTCCTTCTTAACCCAAGCCTCCTCGGCCAGCAGTTCCCGCACAGCCCGGGGTTGAATCTTGCGATAAACTGATTCGGGCGGTATGGATTTTCCATCCACTCGGAGCAGATCAGCCAGGCGGATCCCAAACAGGCGCTCATTCTCCTCCAGGTGGGGCCGGATCAGGTCCCAATCTGCTCCTGTCAGGGGGACGAATTCGCCGCCATTCAGCTGGCCGTCTTCGACCAGGGCGTGGGGGTCGCGCACATAGATCGCACCGCCGGAGGCTAGCGAGAACAAGTTGCCACCTGGATAGGGGGCGTCCAGCTCGGAGAGCGAACCCTGCTCATCGAACTTCACCCCATTGAGCACGACAAACCCGCCGCCGTTCAAAGCCTCCCCGGCCATGAATGACTCGGCCAGGTAATCCAGGCTGGTGCCGTTGATGACCACGCGCGGTCTCCCGACCGCATTGATCAGGGGACGCCCTGCGGTGTTGCCCAGGATGTAAGCTTCCCCGCCCTTGGCCCCATACATGAAGGTCTGGCCCACATCCCCATACACCACCAGTTTTCCGGATTTCATGATCTGCGCCAGCTGATCTTGGCCGTTGTTGTGCACACGGATTTCCATCCCGTCGATCCCGGAGGCCAGATAATCGCCAGAAGAGCCGTAGACATCGATCCGCAGCCTCTGGGTCTCCGTCCCTAGGCTGTTCCCGATGAAGCGCTGGCCGCGGGTGTTGACCACCATCATCCTGCAGAAGCCGGCAGCCACCAGGGTCCGCAGGCAGGCGGCCAGCGAATCACCGCCCTGTGGCGGGTAGTCGCGTGCATCCAGGATGACCGTCTGCCGTTCGCTGGCGCGGGCGGGAAGCGGGCGGCCAAAGGACATCCAGCAGTAATCCTCCCCCGGCGCGCGCCGGAGCCCCTCCAGCACCTGTTCGAAGCACTCATCATAGAGCGACAGCAGGCTGCTGCGGCGTTTATCGCCGATGGGATAGCGGCGGTCACCGAGCAGGGTCAGGGCCTTCAACATGTCTGCCCGGCGGCCCATATGGCCGCCGAGTTCCTTCAAGCCTGCCAGCAGGCAGCGGACCTCTTCATACGACCACCCGGGAAGACGCTCGATAGCCCAGCGGAAGATGGCTTCGCCGTCCCCTTGCGGAATCTGGAGCGGGGTTGCTGGTGCCGCCGTTTTTACAGCCTGGTACGGGCGGGTTCCGGGCGCACTCACCTTCCGGCCGAATTTATCGGTGCACACCAGATGCGTCCGCCCTTTTTCGTCCGGCTGGACGGTGAAGAGGAATGCCCCGCCATCGGTATGGCTTCCGCCGCGGGCGTTCCAGTAGCGGTCGGCGCGACCCCAGAAGCGGGAGTCCTCGCCGGCCAGACTCTGCAGAGCTGCGTCGATGGCCTGCTTCTCGGAGGCGGCAAATCCGATGGCCACCTCTCCGTTCTCCTGCACGGCAAAGACCTGCGGACGAAGCATGCTCGTGTCGGTGATCCCGATCAGGCGGTAGGCCAGCCCATTCGGGTCTGATTGAGCGATCAGGAAAAACCAGGGCCCGTCCGGTGAGGCGTGCATGTGCGTAATCTGCAGCTTTTCATACTGACTCCGCTTGTCAGGCGGCAGCATGACGAAATCGCGCTCGGTGGTCGGTGCCAGAGCCTCGATCACATATTCCAGCGGGTAGTTGTACGTGCGATGGAGTAGATCGAAGACCAGAACCGAGACCTCGGTATCGGTTAGATAAAGCGGCCGGATATTGCGCTGAGCCAGGTATTCACAGATGGAGGCATAATTGGCAAAATCACCGTTGTGAACCAGGGCTTCATTGAGCCCGACGAAGGGGTGCGCCCCACCCGGGTGCCAGACGCGGCCCTTGGTCGGATAACGATGATGGCCGATCCAGACATGCGCGTGCATATCCTCGGCCTGATAGTAGCGCACCACATCCTCCCCGTAGCCGACCATTTTGAGCACCAGCAGGTTTTTGGCATGCGATAGTACGAAGGCTCTTTTGTCGCCGGTCGAGGCATAGTATTCCCGGTTGAGCATATATGAATTCTGATAGACGAACTCTTCGGCGAGCTGACTGGGGGTGCTGCCTTCCAGGTGGGACCGGGCAGCGAAGGCACTCAGCGCCTCCGCCTTCGGATGCACGAAATACTCCACCACCTCGGGCGGCGGCACCTCCAGCCCCGGCAGGACACGATAATCAGGCAGATGCGGCTGTACCCTGGCCTGGTCGATCTCGAAGAGCGGGGAGATGTATTTCTGCTCAAGATCACTGCGGCAGTCCGGGTCAAGATAAGCGACCGCCAGCAAGGTATCGTTGTCGAGGACCTTCCGGCTTACACCGAACTCCTCGGGTACCAGTCCGACCGCGGCGATTCCGCCGCCTTTCCCATTGCCGCGGTTGCGCATCTGAGCCAGGGACTGCAGCAGGTGCCGGGCAGGGATCTGCTCGCTGCAGGCGATGCCGATAACGCCGCAGCCGCCCTCTGCAGCGTCCTCACCACGCAGGAGTGGCGGGAGACCTTCTGCATTGAGGCAGGCTCGGGAGGCGATGATTTTCAAAGCAAGGTCGCGTGATGACATAGGAATGTCCTTCTCACTCATTTCCGTGGGTGTACTTCAGCAGGTCCACCCTGCCGCGCAGCTCATGGATCGAACGCAAGCCGAGGCGACGCAGGATGTCCCGCAGTTGCAGGGCGATGGCGCTGTACAGGTTGATGATGCGCTGGCTGCCCCAGGTCGGGTCGATGAACTGAGAGAGCAGCGGGTCGGTTGAGGTCAGCCCGTACGGGCAGCCGCGCCCGCGCTCGCAGTTCGAGCAGCGCGTACAGCCAAGCGAGATCAGGTCGGCGGTCCCCAGCACGCAGCCGTCCGCCCCCAGGGCGATCGCCTTGGCGATATCATAAGCCGTTCGCACCCCCCCACTGGCGAACACATTGATCTCGTCCCGGATGTTCTCGCTCGTGAGATATTTGTGCACCCGGGGAATGGCGAACTCGATCGGCATGGCGATGTTCTTCTTGGATATTTCTGGCGCGGCACCGGTGCCGCCGTAAGCCCCGTCCAGGTGTATGATATTCGCCCCGGCATAGTAGCTCCCCACCGCAACCATATCCACATCGGTAGGGGTGGAGACCTTCACCGAAACCAGCACGTCCGGGTTGATGGTCTTGACCCAGTCGACATGCTTGCGGTGGTCTTCCACGGAATAGACGGAATGGAACGGGAAGGGCGAGAACAGGCTCACCCAGGGGACGCTCTCGCGCATCTTTGCCACCGAGGTCGTGGCCTTATCTCCCAGCAGGTGGCCACCCAGCCCGGGTTTGGCCCCCTGGGCATACTTGAACTCCATCAAGCGCGCATACTGGATGGTCTGCTCGCGCACGCCAAACATGCCGGTCGCCACCTGGGTGATGATGTGATCGTGGAAGGGCACCAGCGCCTCGGGGTAGCCGCCCTCGCCGGTCGAGGTGAATGTCCCCCAGTGCTTGGCAGCCATCGCCCGGGAAAGCATGACCTGCTCGCTCACCGAGCCGTAGGACATGCCACCGCCGTAGATCGGGATCGGAATGGTGATCTTACGCCCTTCGGCCCGACGGTTGAGCGGAATGGACAGATCGATGGGTTGATCGGCGGGGATCCAGGCGGCTTCGGGCAGGAACTTGAAATCCAGCCGGTCAAAACCGCCATCCGAGGCACCGGTCCGGTACTCCAGGCCGTTTTCGGGCGGACGCCCGGTCTCGGCCATGATCCAGGTGGAGAGGATCATATCGGCTGTCCAGCGTGCATCCCCCAGGGCAGGCATGCCTTCCGCTCCTTGCCCTGACCAGTAGTGATAGCCAGCCCGGATATTTCGGGTATGCTTCTCAACGATCATCTGTTCATTGGTTTTAGTAGCCATAGCCCTCGATTCCTGCAAACGCTTCCGCTTCGAGCTCTTTCATAAACATCGCCCGGCCCATCTCTCCTCGCAGCCGGCGCACTTCTCGGATTCCCATGGCTCCTAGGACTTCAAGCAGCTGGTCTCGCCAGGAAGCGCACATGTTCTTCAGGCGCTGCGCTCCCCAGGCTGTGGAAAACCTTCTAGGCAGGGTAAAACGGCTGTCCATGCGGGTGGAACACTCGCCCTGAAAATCCGCCTGCATTGCCACGAGCAGCGGCGTATCGAGGGCGATCAAGTCCAGGCCGCAGATGATCGCCTTGGGCAGATGCTCGGCTGCGATCAATCCCCCTGAACCTATCAGGGTGACCTCATCCCGGACCGCGGTTTCCACGAATCCCTGGTGCGCCTGCCGGATAAGATCCAGGATGAAGCGGCCATCCGCAGACCGTCCGTGATAATCGGCGGTCAGGTGGAAAATGCGCACCCCTTTGAGGTATAGCTCCATCAGATCGGTCCCAAACGGGACGCGCAGGCAGATCAAGGTGTGTGGGAATCTGTTCTGCAGTTCGGCAAAGGTTGAGGCGTCCCAGCCCTCCAGTTCGAGCAGGCGTGGCGTGAAGGATATCGCTGAGAGATCGGCCCGGTCTTCTGGGGTGATCAAGGGAACGAAGTGCTCGCCGGCTAATCCATAACGACCCAGGGATGAAACCGGCACGACCGACAGCGTCTGAACCGCCGACGCAGCCTCTGCCAGTGAGCGCCAGGTCTTTCCGGATTCAATCGAAACTGGCAGGGCGTCAAAAATGAATGGGACCGGGAGCGAGAACGTGCGAGCCTCCTCACCTTCCGATTGGCCGGTCGCATTAAAGATCAGGAAATTCGGCTTGGTGCCGATGTCCACGCTGGTGGAGATGAACTCGCGTCCATGGATGCCGTCGCGCGTCGGCCGGACGATCTCGGACATGTCCGTCCACATCCCGTCCCAGCCCTGCCCGCCGAACTTGCCACGGTAGCCCGCACCCTTGACCGGGACCATCCCGGTCTCGGATTCGTAGGTCAGCTGGTCGACGTAATTCGAGGTGAAATAGGAATCGCCCAGCTTAAGGCGGTCGAGGTTGGGGCTGATTACGACGAACTCATGGTACTCATTCATGCAGCGCAAACAGCCCACGCAGTACTCCGGACGAGGTGCAAAACCGCCGATCGGACCGGAGAACGTCCCGTACAGACAGGGACGGCTGAGGACCACCTCCATATTCAAGCGGTTCTTGACCAATTCCGAGAGCAGGTGTTTCGCCAGCCCGACTCTGCCCACGCGGACTCGGAAGCGGGTCGGCCAGCGGGCAACCCCTGGGGCATTGCGAGCCTCGATGTGGTAGCGGTGATATTCTGTTGAGTGAGCGGACATGCCGGAACCTCCGCAAGGATTAAAAATAAAACAGGGCATGAAGGCATACCCTGTTTTTTATGCATTGATAGGAACGGGCATCCCTTCCAGAAAAGGACCAGGCTTCACACCTGCCTGACCACTGCGCCATCCCTTGGCCTGGCCGTTACCGGCCAGTTTTCGGGCACCGCCGATGAACAGGGTTTTTTTTAAAACCCTTTCCTCGGCTTTGGCGCTTCCTTTTGGAAGGGAGAAAGGAGCCTGTGATCGGGCTCCGGAGGCATCCGCTGATCGTTCCGATTTTTTCTCGGGAGACCCGAGATTAACTCCCTGCTCGCGCAGGGGAACCTCCACCTCGTCATCTCGCAGGGGCGAGACTCAGCCGCTATTTCTCCATGATTCAGTTGTTAAGGCTGCCGACGGAGCAACTTCCACACAGCCGGCAACACTGCTTATACCACAACCTCATAAGCATGTGTAGAGGGAAATTGTAAGTAGGCCAAGTGCAGAAAATCACGTAAAGCAAGATTGACAGGGTGGGGATCGGCCCTACGGCACCTCCTCGCCGCGGGCGGTGTTGAAGAGCTTGTACCACTCCTCCCGGGTCAGTTCGAGCCGGTCTCCTTTGCACGCCGAACGGATCCGCTCCGGGCTGGTCGTGCCTATGATCGGTTGGATGTGCGCCGGGTGTCGTAAGATCCAGGCAATCAAGATCGCCTCACCCGGAACACCTTTCTCGCTTGCCAGCCTGCTCACCAGCGCAGCGGTTTTTACAATATTCTCGGGCTCGGTCCCGGCCGCACGGCCGGTCAGTCGGCCCACGGCCAGAGGGCTCCAGGCTTGCAGGATGATCTCATTTAGACGGCAGTACTCCAGCGTATCATCGTTGCGCGTCAAGCGGGGGTTATCCTGGTTAAAAAGTATTCCTGAGTCAATCAGATGGAGGTGTATCAGGTTGAACTCCACCTGGTTGAAAACAATCTTTTGACGGACGTACTTTTTCAGCAAGGCGATCTCGGCCGCCGTATGGTTGCTCACGCCGAAGTAGCGCACCTTGCCGGTTTTCTCCAGCTCATCGAAGGCGCGCGCCACTTCTTCGGGTTCGACCAGCGGATCCGGGCGGTGGAGCAGAAGCACATCCAGATATTCGGTCTGGAGGCGCTTCAGGCTGCCTTCGACGGAGCTCAGAATGTGTTCATAGCTGAAATCGTAGCGCGCCGGGGAGCTGGAGGATGGATCCCCTCCGAAGCGGATCCCGCACTTGGTCTGCAGGATGATCTTCTGACGGAGGGACGGAGAATCCTGCCACACACCTGCGAAGACCTCTTCCGATTTTCCCCGGCAGTAGATATCAGCATGGTCGAAGAAGTTGATCCCCGCATCCAGGGCGGCATGCACCGCGGCCATGGCCGCCTTCCGGTTGCCGTTTGTCAGCGGCTTTGGATCCCAACTTCCGCCGATGTTCATGCAGCCATAGGCGATGCGCGAAATTTCGAGATCGGTACTGGCTATTTTCTGGGTTTTCATGAGTTTCCCTCTTGGTTCGAACGGTTCTGGACCTGGTTCAATCGAAAATTATAATCTGAATCGATCAGAACATGGACTAGCCGATTCAGTAAGTGGATCGAATGAATTCGGAGCAGGAATCTCCTTGAGAGTATAATTTGTGAAGGATACCATACTGGAGGCAGCTATGACCGAACGAAAAATCCGTGTTCTGGTCGCAAAACCGGGCCTGGACGGGCATGATCGGGGCGCCAAAGTCATTGTCCGTGCCCTGCGCGACGCCGGAATGGAGGTCATTTATACCGGGCTGCGCCAGACGCCGGAAATGATCGCGGAAGCTGCCCTGCAGGAAGGTGTAGATGTGGTCGGCCTTTCCATTCTCTCGGGCGCACACATGTCCCTTATCCCCCGCATTCTTGAACTGCTGAAGGCCAATGGCCAGGAGAATGTCAAGGTCTATGTCGGAGGGATCATCCCGGATGAAGACGCTCCGAAATTGAAAGCGCTGGGTGTGGCCGGAGTCTACGGACCGGGCGCACCCTCCGAGGTGATCATCAACGACATTCGCAGCTCCTTTCACAGCCTGGCATAGGCGGAGGAAATGTCCCTAGCGGAATCCGTCCTCGCCAGCGACCCACTGGCGCTCGCCAGGCTTGAAACCTAGGTGGAGAACAACAGCCCAGTAGGCCGCGACGCTAATGAGCCGGAAACGCCAGGGCGCGGGCAAAGGTAGCCAGCACGTTTTGCGCGGCAGGATTGAGCACATCCGGCTCATAGACTTCAAGGAATTGTGCTTTCGCATCCAGGCCGATTTGCAGTGATTTTTGCAAAGCTGTCGCTCCATCCGGATCGCCCATCGCGATGGGATTCATCATGGCCGAAGTAGTCAACTGATAGCCAATCACGACTTTGCCGCTGTAACTTTTTACAACATTATAGTTCCCAATCGATGTATCATCCCTGGCAGCCGTCAGCCCATTCTCCTGCACAACGAATTGCCTGGGATAGTTATCAGCACCCAGCGCAACGATCAGGGCGCTTACCCGCGCACTCTCAGCATGATCAACACCGGTGGGATTGCCGTTTTCACAGCGGGTCTTGCTGACAATCGGCAGCGGTGGAAAGAGCGCCAGGGAAAAATACTGGCGGGGAAATATTTGCGCGTAATTGGAAAAGACCTGCTTCCATGCGGCGATGATGCGATCGCTCGTGTATCCGGCCTTGACCCACGTACACAGGTCAGCCGGTGTATTCGGCAGGGTCATTTCACCCGTGATCGACGTCGGGCCATCCGCTGCAATCTTGATGAACGAGGGACGATTTTCATAACGAGCGCTAACGGCTTTCAAGAAAGCGAACCAGCGATTTAAATAAATCTGGTCCCACGGCAGGGGCAACAACAGATCTTCGCCCTTGCCGGGACCATAAATGACGCTGAAGGTTTCGGTCTGTACACCTTGAAGCGCCCACGCGGGAGTACCAAAGCCAGGAATCAAAACCAGTTCGACCCACTTGCCATTTTTCTCGGCGCTGTCGAAAACCTTATCGAGCTTGGTCCAATCAAAATTGCCTTTCGTAGGTTCGAGATCCGCCCACGAAGTGCGAAAGGTGATCCCGGCAATATTGGGGTTCGCGTAAGTTCGATCATCAAACAATATGCCATCAAAAAAGCTCGCCTTGGGGGCGCTAGGCTCGAGGTTATTCACTGCGGTGAGGCCGGTTGGTTGAGTAGGTATGCTGAGATATATCGGTGCGGAGCTGGTCATCGTGGAGGCCATTGAAGCTGTGGGAGCGATTGCAGGGAGGGTGGAGGTGGCACCGCTTGTAGGGGGAATTAAGGGGGCAGAGGCAATCGCACAAGCGACCATTAAACCAAGCGTAAACAACACGACTGTTAATCGAATCGGGACTTTCATAAGATTATCCTTTGAATGGCTCACGGGAGGAGCGCGGAATGCATGTGTGCCAGAATAGGCTGGAGGGTCGGGTTGAGTTCATCCTTTTCGTAAATCTCCAAGAACTTGACCCCTGCCGCTAAACCAAGGTCCACGGAGGCTCGTAACGCTGAGACGGCGGTGGCTCCACCCATCTGATCCGGTTTCTCGGTTGCCGATGTGCCCATCTCAAAGCCGACGGTGGTCTTGGCGGAATACTGCTGCACCAGGTCATAGCCAAGGGAGGGGGCATTTTTACGTGCGCTCAACCCGTTCTCTTGGAACGCCACGTGCTGGCCGTAACGGTTAAAAGCGAAATTAGCAAGGTCGACCCGCGTCGCGCTTTCGGACGAAGCGTCGGGGATCGCGAGCCCCGGATAGAAGGTCAGCGAAATCTGGGTCGTGGGAAATGACTGCGTGTATGCCGCCAGTGTCTGCTGCCAGGCGCTTTCATACATTTGCAAGGTGTATCCAAGCTGCTTCCATTCTGTCACCGCGGTCGGGTCATTGGGGAGACTCATCTCCTCGCTGATCGAAGTAGGGCCGGTCGCGGGGACATTGACCACGGCCGGATTCGAATCATAGCGCTGACCGAGAACATGAACGAACGCGAACCAGCGGCTCAGGTAGGTGGCATCCCAGGGCAGCGGAAGCGTAACCGTCTGTCCCTGCACAAAGCCGTAGTCCACGACGAATTGGGCCGTTTGTACACCTTGAAGCGCCCACGCGGGCGTAAACGCACCAGGCAGGACGACCAGGATCACCTTCTTGCCACTGGCCGAGGCAGCTTGAATCTGGCTGTCGATAAAGCTCCAATCGAACATATCCGGCGCGGGCTGGACATTGCGCCAGAAGGTGCGAATCACGATCCCGTCCACCGCCGGGTTGGTGTAGGTAGCAGGTTGAATGGCGACGTTATGATCGGTTACTATAAAGACACCGCTCATCATTTTGATGCTGGCAGGAGAAGTTGTCGGGATGTTTGGAGTGATTGCAGATACGGTGAAGTTCGCTCCAATCGTGGGGGGCACCGAGGGCGGTGCGGTGAGCACACAGGCAAGCGTCAAAGCGAGCGTAAATATTAAGGTTGTTAATCGGATCGGTGATTTCATGGGTGTCTCTTTTTTTACTCATCGGAAATCGAATGATCTTTCCCGACATGAGTCATCATGGAGTCGGGGGATTCGATCAATCTTCCTGAGGGACTAAATCTTACATATTTCATAAAATAACCCCAGTTATTAGTCATTATACAACCTTCTGGCTGAGATTTACCGAAATCTGCCGCAAGAATCCGGCGTTAACTCACGGGGATAAGGATATGCCCCCAGCAAAGAACAGCTGAGGGCATATCCGGTTTATTATCCTGTAAATTATTCGGGGAGATCCTGCTAAATACAAGTTACCTAATCGCCTCCCAAGGCCTGCAACAGAACCTGATGAATGGCATCTGGCCTGGGGAGCAGCACATTCGCCCCACTCGTCGGGATCACGTAGGGGATGACCTGGTTGATACCAATCTCATAGCGCTGAATCCGGTTCGGGTCGATCGCCTGCAGTGTTGGCAGAAGGTCCAGAGCATCCTGGAGCGTCAGGTCGGTGACGACCGAGCCCCGCAAAGCCTGATACAACTGGGGGACACGCGTCAGACCGCTCAGGCTCAATAATTTACTGCCGATACCCACCAGGACTTCCTGTGAGCGGCGCAGACGGTCCAGGTCTCCGGTGGATTCACGGCTGCGCGAATACCAAAGCGCCGTATCCCCATCCATATGAACGAGACCGGCTTTCACCGTAAATCCCTGGGGAAAGTAGCCTTCGCGGGCATCGTGGTAGGTCTGGCCGACAACCACATCGATCCCGCCCAGGATGTCCACGATGGATTGGAAACCTTCGAAATTGGTCAGAATGTAGGACTGCGGTGTAAATCCAAAATTGTACTGAAAGGTCGATTGGAGCAGGCTGAAGCCACCGTACTCCTGCGCGGTATTAATGCGCTGCATGAACCGGCCGGGCAGGTAAACCCACAGATCGCGCGGGAAGGAGATCAGGCGCACCGAGCCGTCGGAACTGAGGGCCACCACGATCAGGATATCGGTGCGAAAATCCGAAGCGTCCGGACGCTGGTCAGAGCCGAGCAAAATAAAGGTCTTTTCCCCAACCGGTAGGGTGATCGGCGTGGAGGGAGACGGGAATTGTCCGGGCGTCGGGGTCAGGGTCGGTCCAGGCGTCGGAGGGATCGTGGCAGTCTCAACCTGAGGCGTGGACGATGGTACAGGTGATGAACTTGGGACCATCGCCGTAAGCGTACCCGCCACCCCGGTCATAACGACCGGCGGATATGGTGTATCCGGCGTGGAGAACAACTGGCAAGCAGGCAGGAGGAATAAAAGCAGACCGAGCAGGAGCGGGAGGCGTGAGCGCATAGGGGCAAGTTTAACCAAAATTCAGAAATCGAACCAGCGGCGGAGGGGTCAACGACTGTCCCAAATGACCGCCCAGCGAGTACCCAGGCGAAGGAAAATCACGGCTGCCAGGCGGGAGGACCCGAAATATTGCCGGTTCCGAGAACAGCCGAAATATCGATCAACTCTCGGACCTCGCCGGTAGCAGTATCAATCACATTGATCCGGTTATCGGGCAAGGATGTGTTGTAGACGATGAACTGCCCGTCCGGGGACCAGCTCAAGCGTGTTGTCGCATCCAGGAAGTGGTTGTTATCGAGGAGCCGCTGCATGCCCTTGCCATCCCGATCGATGAGGTAGAGGGAGTACTTTCCGTAGGTACCATCCAATTCCGAGAGGAAAGCGAGCCGGGCACCGTCCGGCGACCAGGCGGGATTGATATTTGCCCAGGTATTATCGGTCAAGGCGAACTCCCCGCTCCCGTCCGCGCGGCGGATACGGATCTGGCTGGAACCGTCATTGCGAGTTCTTTGTTCCGTGAGAGACATCGAGGCGATCCAATTTCCATCTCGCGACCAGGACAGGGTCTGGAAGAAGAAATCATAAGAAGGGCTGGTCAGGTTAGACATTGTTGCTCCGTCGCTACGAGCGACCCGCCACCACCACAGGCCCTTCTGATCGGTGGAACGGAATGCAATGGTCTCCCCATCCGGCAGCCAGATCGGAAAATCGTCGGAAAACGAGTCGCGCGTCACCTGGGATACTTCGCTGCCATCCGGTTTAGCGATAAAAATGTGGCTTTGGCCGGCCAGCTCTGCAGAAAATACGATCATCGAACCGTCCGGAGACCAACCCGGCGCATACCCATCTGCAATTATCTGCTTCATGTGTAACCCATCCGGATCGACCTTATAAATGCCGGCAGCCGGCCCATTGATGGAAAATAATATCGATGCATGTGGAGTCTCTGCCGGTGCAGAAGTGGATCCCGTAAGAGTAGACGTAAAACCTGCCGGAATGGTTCCCACCTGGGTGGGCAGCGACTGAAGAGCGGGATTACACAGGAACCAGGCGATCAGCACGATGACGATCAAAATTATGCCGTAGACCTTTGTGAACTTCATCACCACCACCGCGCATTATGGTAGCACTGATGGATGGGAAAAATCTCTACGAAATCCCGACGGCCACCCGTTTTTTCCCCTACAAATAATAGACAAAGGGCACTTTTGGAGCGGCTCTTTACCTATGCGCAATTCGCTCCTACAGGATTCAACCGTTCGGCGAATGATTCAATCTCCGCATGCAAACTTATTTCAGAATAAAAGCCCAAGCGGGTATTCAGGGGGTTGTTCACGCCGGATTCCAATTACACAGCCTACAAGTACCACTCCCCCGCCTTCCGGCGGGGGTTTCAGATCAAGTTTTACAGATCGGCTTTCCTCCCCCCGTTTGTGCCGAGTAAAGAGCTGGATAAAAAACTAAGTCACGACCCGAGGATAGAGACGCGCGCCGATAATGATCAGGGCGACGGTGGCGAAGATCACCACGGCAAAGTCCAGGCCCAGTCCAAATGCACTGGGCCATCCAGCCAGCATCATGGTGCGGAGTGCATCGACCTCATACGAGAGAGGGTTAACCTTCGCGACAACCTGGAGCCAGACCGGCATGATCGAAATGGGGTAGATCGAGTTGCTGGCGAAGAACAGCGGCATGGTCAGCAATTGTCCAATACCCATGAAGCGCTCACGGGTCTTAACCAGGCAGGCAATGATCAGAGAAAACGTCGAGAATAAAGCCGCGCCCATCAGAACCATGAAAAGCACGCCCACCAGATCCAGGATGTTGAAGTTCATCTTGACTTTTAAAAGGATAGCCAGGATATAGATGATAAACGCTTGGACAAAAGCGCGCACGCTGGCCGAGAGGGCTTTCCCCAGCACCAAAGCTGCCCGCGGCGTGGGGCTGGCCAGGAATTTGTGGACGATCCCCAGGTCACGCTCCCAGATGATGGCAATGCCGTAGAAAATAGCCACGAACAGGACGCTCTGGGCCAGGATGCCGGGTGCCATGAAGTCGATGTACGGCACGTTGCCGGTTGGAATGGCACGCGTGCGGGTGAAAACCTCGCCGAAAACCAGCAGCCACAGGACCGGCTGAACCGCCCGGGTGATCAGCTCGGTCGGGTCGTGACGGAGCTTGCGCGCCTCCAGGTCGGCGATGACCAGAGTCTTGTCGATAAAGGATATGATACCCCGCAGGGGGTTGAACGAGGGAGTTGTTGCCGGATTAGCCCAACCTGCGAGCGGTACGGCGGCCTTGTCTTGTTTCACGAAAGTTACCTCCTTCATCGATCTCGTTTCCGGTGTAATAGATGAACACATCGTCCAGCGTTGTTCCATGGCCGTTGGTTCCATTGCCGTTGATCGAAGCCTTCAGCTCGGTCGGACTGCCGGTCACTACCACCTTGCCGTGGTGCATGATGGCTACCCGTCCGCACAGGCTGTCGGCCTCGTCCATGATATGGGTGGTCAACAGAATGGTCATGCCAAAACTTTTCCGCAGCTCCTCAATATGTTCCCAGACCGTACGGCGGGCGTTCGGGTCGAGACCCACGGTCGGCTCGTCCAGGAAGAGCAGCGGCGGACGGTGCAGCATCGATTGGGCGATCTCCAGCCTCCGGATCATGCCCCCCGAAAAATCCCGGACCAGCTTGTTGCCCGAATCAGCCAGACCCATAAACTCAAGAGCGGAGCTAACGCGTTCATCGCATTCCTTGCGGGGAATGTCATACAGCCTGGCAAATACCATCAAATTCTCCCAACCCGTCAGCGATCCATCCGCTGAGATCATTTGCGGAACGTAACCGATCACACGCCGGACCGCGGTGGCCTGACGGCCGATGTCAAATCCAGCGATCTGGGCATGCCCGGAGGTGGGCGGCAGGAGCGTGGTCAGCATCTTGATGACCGTGGTTTTACCCGCCCCGTTAGGGCCCAAAAGACCAAAAACCTCGCCCGTTTCAACGGTAAGATTCAGCGAATCAACTGCGGTAAGCGTCTTAAAACGGCGGGTCAGTTCCTGGGTTTCCAATATTGCCATACTCACCTCTTCGAAACCGATTGTGTCGACATCGTCGGAGAAAAAAGCGTTTGCAGCAGCTGCATGACATGATGCACCGCCTCCCGGTCCTCCGGCGTAAGACCGGCTAAAACATCCATCAGGCGCGCCTGGGTGCCGTTCCTGGCCTTTTCGAGGATGGACTGGCCCTCTGTGGTCAGGGTCAGGATCACCTTGCGACGGTCGGCTGAAGAGGGCATGCGGGTGACCAGGCGATGGGATACCATCCCATCGATCATTTTACAGACCGTAGGCGAGGTCAGGCCGAGATGCTCGGCCACTGTGGTTAAGGAGGCACCTGGGTTGCGGTTGAGGAAGAGCAGCGCCCGGAACTGGACGACGCTCATGTCAGCACCTCGCCGGCTGCGCATCTCCGCCCGGATCGTCCGCATGATGGTCGGCACCACATCCAGGACTTCACGGGCAATCATATCGGAAGGCACATTCATTGGTTTGCCTTTCTAACAATTAGATTATCTAATTATATTTTAAAACGCGTCGGTTGTCAACCGGCATCGTTCGCCTTTCCTCTATCTGGAGGGATTTATAATATGCAGGTTCTACTCATCCACCCCAAATACCTGTATAGAGAAACGGGATGCCATGAAAAAACACAACCTATTAATGATCCCCGAGCCGATTGAATTCGACCCGGCTGTGCTAGCGGCGCTAGGTGCCCCAACTACCAGTCACGTGGCCCCCGAATTTATCGAAGCCTTCGGACATTCCCTCGAGCTGGTAAGGGAGGTTTTCGCCAGCCCGGATGGCCAGCCCATCATCCTGGCGGGATCCGGAACCCTGGCGATGGATTCGGCCGGTGCGAATCTGGTGGAACCCGGGGACAAAGTCCTCGTAGTGAACACGGGTTATTTCTCGGATCGCTTTGCGGAGATCGTCACCCGTTACGGTGCAGAGGTTTCCCAGGTGAAGGCGCCGGTCGGCGGCCGTCCGGAGGTCGAGGCGGTGGAAGCAGCTCTGAAAGAGAGAAGCTATAAGCTGATGACGGTGACCCACGTGGATACTTCGACCGGGGTGTTGAACGACGTCGAGAAACTGGCCGAAATTGCCCACCGCCATGGTGCCCTCTGCCTGGTGGATGGGGTCTGTTCGGTCGCCGCGGAAGAGCTGCGCATGAAAGCCTGGGGGATTGATCTGGTGCTGACAGCCTCCCAGAAGGCGCTGGGCACGCCGCCCGGACTGGCACTCGTGGTGGCCGGCCCTCGCGCTCTGGCGACCTTCCAGTCCAGGAAGACCCCGGTCGCCAATTATTATGCGGACTGGACGAACTGGCTGCCGGTCATGCAGGCTTACGAGGCCCGCAAAAGCGCTTACTTCGGGACCCCGGCCGTCAACCTCGTCTGGGCCTTGGAGGTAAGCCTGCGACAGATCGTGGCGGAGGGATTAGCCGTACGCTTCGAGCGCCATCGCACCATCAGCCAGGCGTGCAAGGCAGGTTTATCGGCTCTCGGGCTGGGGCAGGTCCCGCAGCGGCCTGAGTGGGCGGCGCATGCGATGAGCGCGCCGCGCTACCCGAAAGGGATCAACGGTGCAGAATTCATCGCGGCGGTGGCAAAGAACGGGGTTGTCATCGCGGGCGGCCTGCATCCGGCGATCAAGACGGAGTACTTCCGGATCGGCCACATGGGTTCGGTGGATATGGAGGATGTGCTGACCACCCTGGCTGCGATCGAAACTTCCTTTATCGAATGCGGGTACCAGGTCGACAGAGGCGCGGGGGTGCAGGCAGCTTTGAACGTGTCTCAACACGCAGCCTGATCCACCTAAATCCGACCATCGGGCGGAAAAGGGGAACCATTCTTGTCTTTTCTTCCAATCCCCGGCTATAATCAGGTTGGAAGTAAAAGAACCATCAGAGCATGTTCTTATTCAGGAATTTGTGTTCGGCAGGGTCGTTGGATCGGAAAGCGGCGGAATGGCAGCAGTTCAAGCACAAGTATTGATCATTGAAGACGATAAGGATGCCGCCGGGTTCTTCAAAACCGTCCTGAATCTGGTAGGTTTCGAATGCGAGATCATCCTATCGGCAAAAGAGGCGCTCGCCAGGCTGGCGATCAGCACGCCGGACCTCATCCTGCTAGATATCCGCCTCGGCCTTGAAATCAGCGGCGAGGACATCCTTTACCAGATCCGGTCAAACACCCGCTTCGACAAAACCCGCGTAGTGGTCGTCACCGCATATCCTAGGCTGGCGGAGCCGATCACCGACCTGGCAGACCTTGTCCTGCTCAAACCGGTGGACGTGGACCAGCTGAAAAGCCTGGTTCAGCGCATGGGGGATCTGAATTTCAAACCGAAGCACCACCTTTTCCGGGACCCAGTCACCGAATTGTTCAATGAAGAATTCTTCCTGACCAGGCTGGACCTCGCTTTCGAGCGGGCCAAGCGGCGGCCGCAGTTCCATTTTGCCGTGGTCATTCTGGAGTTGCAACTGGACTCGCGGCAAGAGGAGCAAATCGCGCCGGACCGGCTGCTGGACATCCTGCACGAGATCGCCTCTCGTCTGAAGGGTTACGTGCGCCCCACCGATGCAGTCGCCAGAATCTCCGGATGGAAATTCGCCACAATTCACGAGGACCTGAACGGTCCAGAGGATATTCAGATCATCCTCTCACGACTCTATGAAAAATTATCGCAGCCCTATTTTATCGGGGAGGAATCGTATTCCTTGAAAATCAGTCTGGGCGCTGTAATATACGATGCCTATTACCAGCAGCCCAGCGACATGCTGGTGGCTGCCGGGAAGGCCGTAAAAGAAATGCCGGCAGGCGCGCAAGCGACCGGATAAGCCCCCATCATCACATTTCTTCATATCGTCGCCCAGATGGGATGATGAAAGGCCAATCGCCAGAGGATACAATCCGCTCTCCTGGCAAGAACAGGCTTTTCTATCGGTCTTCCTACATGCATGAGCCGGTCCCCAGACCGGTCCGGGATTATAGCTGGCGGATGGCAGGATATAGATGAAATCGCCCGGCCGCTCTTAGTAAATCCATGTGGAAATGAAGAGACAGGTTCCAGCGAACAGCATGCCCAGTCCGATCCCGGCAAGCACATCACTGGGGTAATGGACACCCATCACAAGACGCCCTGCGGCGACCAGGCAGGCGATCAGGAGAGCGGCCGCCGCATAAGGCCACGGGCTTCGCAGCAGCACGGGTAGGGCAATTGCCAGATACCAAACCCTCAGGCAGTCTCCACTTGGGAAAGAGGCATCGATCGGCAACCGGGGCTGGCGTACGACAGTTTCCGGCAGGACTTCATATGGCCGCCGGCGTTTTAAAGTCACTTTAACGACCCGTTCGATCAGGGCTGCCCAGAGATAAACCACGCTCGCCAGCAGGGTGGCCGGTTGACTGCGGAAGAACAAGCCGGCTAGCATGAGGATCAAAAAGGGGGTCGTACCAGCCAGCCATATAGCTCGGAAAATGGCGATCACAACCCTCTGCTGCATATGGGCCTGGATTATCTTGAATACGAGGGTATCCCATTGAGAGATCATGGGAAGGCGATAGCCCAACCCGGCCAGGAACAAAACAAGGCCTGTGAAGGCAAAAGCTGCGTAAAGGGCATTCATCCTGAAACCACCATCAGCTTTGCCGATTCATTTCATCAAGTAGATCGGGCCATACCGGATAGTACATCAACCACTGCTCCGGATTCTGGCGAACGCAACCCTCGACGATCTTCAAGATCGCCTCGGCATTGACTCGAATCTCCTCCTTGGGGTCGGATAACCGCCGCATGGGGAGCGGCTCCGAGATAAAGAGCTGATATTCACCGTCCGGACGAATGGATGGCACCGCGACGATGATAGGGACATCCGCGGCGAGCGCCATGCGGACGTGCCCGGTCGGCAGCCGAGCCGGCCTGCCAAAAAAAGAGAGCTCGATACCCTGCTTATCGACAGGTCGATCAATGCCAGTGATCACGAGGCCCCCATCCCTCATCCGGCGGATCGCCTGGCGAAGTGTATACGGGCTGATCGGGGCGACCTTCAGGCTGGCCTGGGTGCGGAGCTGGTTCTGGACTTGATATCCCGCGCTGGGCTCGCTGTAGCTCAGCACCTGGGCGTCCAGGCCGCGCTGGCCGAGCGAGAGAAGCGCCAGGTCAAAATTGCTAAGATGGCTCGTCACCAGGAACGCACCTTTTTCCCGTTTTAGGCTACGCTGCACCAGCCCACGAATTTCAGCAGTCTCACGGAAGAATTCCCGTATTCGCACGGGATTGGAAATGTTGTGATACAGATCGAACATGCATCGTCCCGCGTGCTGAAAGACCGCATGAACCGCCAGATCCAACTCGTCCGGTGATGAAATCCTGCCGCGGATCACCCACTGGTTCAGTCGTACAGCCTGAACCATGGGAGACTTTTTTCTTTTTGCCAGCTGGTTGGCAGCCCATCCCGCCAGAGGATAGCCCCAGGCGGAGGGGATGACCCTTCCCAGGGCTAGAGCGAGGCCGACCCCGAAACGGCTCTTCGAAAGATAATCGATGTCCATCGCGAGAGGAACTTAGTGTTTCTTGACCCTGAGAGAAGTATAGCCCTCAACCAGGACCGGGAGTCCTCGGGCAATCATGGTCGCGATGACCACCCAGGTCAGTACCAGGGATACCTCGAGGATCAATCTTGCATAGGGTGAAGCCGAACTCCTGGCCCATAAACTGGTGGACAACAAGATAAAAGTGAGACCCTTGGTGACCCCATAAAAGTCTCGCATGAACCGGGATGACACCAGAAACCGGCTGACCGGATGGTGCACCTGGTCGAAGGCTGGCAGGCCGTTGCCGATCCCGACCGCCCGGATGGCATCCACCGTGGTGCCGCGCACGATGGCGATGATCGGGATGACGATCGGGATCAATTTAAGATCTGAAAATACGACCCACAGCACGATCTCCATGGTGCGGTCCGTGGCGATATCGAAAGCACTCCCCAGAAGACTGACCTCCCCTCTCAGCCGGGCGACAAGGCCATCCACGGAATCCATAAAAAATATAATAGCAACCAGAGGGATGGACCAGAGTTGGGCTCCCGTACCCCCGAAATAGATCAAGATGAGATAAAGGAAAAGGAGTGGAAAACGTAAGAAGGTGATTAGATTCGCCATAGACAATCGTTTTCGCCAACCTCATGGATGAGGTCGCACGGTTTCTGAAGAAACTTCCGAAACAGGCAAGTCCCGAGCGATCCTATCTATTTTATAACATAATCATAAAGGAGGACATGCAAAAGGAACATTCTGATTCCCGGATACCTCGCTAGGTCTAGGGCGGCCAGAGTGCGTCGTCCCGCGCATCTGCTGGGATATATAACGCCAAAACCTCTTCAGAGATGTGATATGGGATAGGAATAGGAAGACACCGGATCGAGACCTCTTTTTTTTCCCATAATGTATAATAGACGCACCTGCGCAGGTTGAATTTAAATTCGAGGAAGTCGGGGATAAGCATCCCCGAGACTTCCTCGTCAGAAGACGGTCGGCCCCTGAATTTTCTTGATATTTAGAGGTGCGTATGGAAGCTCCTGCCACCAAATCCTGCCCCGTTTGTGGCCAAAAAAACGAGCTCTCGGCTGCGACCTGTCGAAACTGTGGGTCGCCCCTCGAAGCCGGCCCAGTCGGCCCGACCACAACCAAGCGGGTCACGGGCAGAAGAGGGATACCAGAGCAACTCCTTCAAGCTCCGACCCCATCCGCCCAAAAACAGGCCAAACCGCCCAAAGATGGCATTTCATTTTACGTGGAAGGCTACGAGGCCCCCATCGATATTCGCAGGGACGCCGAATTCATCCTTGGTCGAAAGGTAACGGGAGCCCTGGCCGAAACCCTGGTGGATCTTAATCCCTTTGGAGGTTATGAGAAGGGGGTTTCCAGGCGGCATGCCATGATCCGGAGGAAAGGGGACGGCTATGAGATCCTCGATATGGGCAGCACGAATGGCACCTGGTTGAACCAGTATTTACTTCTCCCGGATAAACCCTATCCGCTGAAGAGCGGTACCCAGATCCGTCTGGGCCGTTTAAGCCTGCTTGTCCTCTTTGAGAAAACCACCAGCGAGCATTGATTTGGGGGAGTGTTCCAGGGGATAAGATCCAGAACCGCGGAAGAGCGCGGTGCTGAGGTAATCCAGATTGTTCAACCAGAGTAGCTCCGGTGCGGGGTAGCCAACCGCCTGTACAGGGGCGGCAGCGGGAGTCATTTCTGGTATGTGCCGCAGTAGACAGCTCGCCGGTCTAGGTGATCTTGCCTCTGGCGATTAATTCACCAGGAAGCAAGCTGGCATAAATGAATTCATGGGCGGGGGTGGGGATTCCCAATGTCCGGCCCATGCGAACGACCGCCCCGTTTTGCGATTCGAGTTCTGATGGACTTCCATCCGCGATGTCCCGCTGCATGGATGCGGTCGTCTCCGGCGGCAAACCGTCGATAAAGGTCAGTGTGCTTTGGACTGCATCGCCTGATTGCGCCACACCGCGCGCCTTTGCGATCGCCGCAGTTTCTTCCAAACTAGCCTGCAGCAATGCCCGCGTTTCCGGTACCTTCCGAAAAACGCCTAACGGCTGGCGCGTCACCGCTCCCACCCCGCTGACCGAGGCGATGAACAAAAACTTTTCCCATATTTTGATGCGGATGTCCTCCGGGATTTCGACGGTGATGGTAGGGATCCGGGTAAAAATCTTCCGAAGGGCTTCGGCGCGCAGGCTCGACCTGCCATCCAGCTCACCGAAGGCGATAGAAGGGTTCAAACCGATATGCCGAATTACCCCTGGGGCACCCAAGGTCGCGCTGATACGACACATGCCCCCGAGGACGTGTTCCTGCCCCAAAATGCTGGCCAGCTGGTCGGACGCGTCGACGCCGTTTTCCAGCGGGACGATAAAGGTGCTCCTTCCAACCATGGGCCGCATCGCTTCTGCAGCCGTGGGGACATCCCAGCTCTTGACCGCCACGAGGATGATGTCCATGATCCCGGCCCGAGTAGCATCATCGATGGCCTTGACGGGCTTGATAACAAAATTGCCCTGGACGCTCTCAACCTTCAGGCCGTTTTTCTGGATCGCCTCGAGGTGCGCCCCGCGCGCGATGAAGGTCACATCTTCACCGGCCTGCGCCAACCGGCCGCCGAAATAGCCTCCTACCCCACCCGTCCCGAAGATCGCGATACGCATCCTGAAAACCTCCTTCTTGCCAGAAAAGCCAACCATCCATTCTGCCATTAAATCACGAACCAATTTTATGCCCTGACAGCCTGCTAGCACAGAGGCGGGCCATCGTTCTTCCAAGGAAAAGCTTGCATTCTTGTACGCTTGTGAAAAATTAGCTGTTCTTGAGTACAATTAGATAGCGGTTGGCTCCGTCTTCCAGATGACGGGCAAAAGGTTCCGGTTCCTGCTGCGAGAAGCCACAAGTCAAGTCCTTGCGAGGCAACCGAGAGGAGTATCGATGTTATCCTTGAAAGCAAAAGTCACATTGGAGCGTTTTGCGAAGTCTATTCAGACGAACATCGAATGGACACACCAGGAACGGCAGAAAGCCCTTGACCTTTCCAGGTCCGATTCGAGTGTGCAAAAAAGCGTTTATGAGGGACACGTGGAAGCGCTCACCGAGATCGAGAAAAAATTATCGGCCGCGGCTGTAAAAACGAATCAATTGGTCGCCCGGCGGGATGCCACGGTCGATGAGGCGATGGCTGTGGTGGTTGAGCTGAAAACTGATTTAGAGGCATGTAAAACCGAAATTGATAAGATCTATCAACTGGATATGAATAATTGGAGGGTCCTGGGCAAATCCGAAATGTATCAGAAAATGATCGCGGCAACCGGTCATTTGTTGAATGAATTAAAGTCAGCCAATGCATAATAATTTTAAACGGATCTGAGGCGCCAGGATTGTCATCCAAACCCCGATCTCTCCCGCGAAGCTTTATTAGAGGTCGACATGACAGTAGACTCCGAAAAAGATACCCAGCAACTTAAAACGATTGGCCGGATTTGTGCGTTCGTGTTGCAAAAGATGATCCAGCAGGTGCGGGTGGGGATTACCACTGCCGAGCTGGATCATATCGGCCGTACCCTCCTCAAGGCGGAAGGAGCCCATTCCGCCCCGGAATTGATGTATCAATTTCCCAGCGCAACCTGCATCAGTGTGATTCCTGTGATCGCACACGGTATCCCTTCGAGCTACGCTCTGCGAGGCGGCGACCTGGTTCATATTGATGTCTCCGCTGAACTGGATGGATACGGCGCCGATTGAACGATGGAAGCGTTCTGGCGATCGAACCCTTCCTGACACCTGGACAGGGACATGTGGTCCAGGAACAGGACGGCTGGTCCCTGCGAACCGCGGATAATTCGATCGCTGCGCAGTTCGAACATACCATCATCGTTCAGAAGGACAAACCGATCGTGTTGACTGTGCTTTGAGCTTCCCGGATGCTCAAAGCAGACATCGCCCTGGGGGAAAGAGAATTCTCAATGGAAGGACGCATATGGATAAAGTAATCCGTCTAGATAAATTTCGCCTCTTAGGGGAATGTCGTCGATGAACGAACGATTGAAAACCCCGAGTGGATCTAGGGCAAGCCCTGCGAGTTCATAGGGCTCGTCCTCGCAAGATGTTGGAAATTCCCGCGATGGGCATCCAACCAGAAGAATCGTAGATCAAACCGATCAAATAATGAGGACTCCGCATATGGATCCTATCCCGGAATCAGATGATATTCAATGTTTCAACCGCTGGGCAGGTACCTACGAAAAGAGCGTGGCACAATTTTTTATCGACCGCCTTCATCGCGATGTCCTGGATATGGTGGGCAAGCAGGCGGTCGATAACAGCCCGGGCGCCATCGCAGACATAGGCTGCGGAACCGGTCGTTTGCTCCGCAGCGCCGGAAAACGCTGGCCAGCCGCTCGTTTGATCGGCGTGGATCACTCGCCGGGCATGCTGGATGTGGCTCGCCGCCTGACGCCCGCCGGAGTGTTTTATGCCGGGTCAGCCGAAGCGCTTCCCCTCCCGGATAATTCCGTCGAGGCAGCCTTCAGCACCCTGTCGATCCATCACTGGACCGAACCCTCTAAGGGCGTACAGGAGATCGTCCGGATTCTGCGCCCTGGCGGTACCTTCTGCCTAGCGGATATCAGGGGACCGGGCGTGCTCTCCATAGTGTTTAACCACTTCAAGTTCAATCGATCCGAAACATGGAATGCTTTATTCAGCCAGGCAGGACTGACCGTCTTGGCCCTGGAGCGCCCGCTGGCAGGTTTTGGCTTGATCATGCTCGGGAAAAAGGGGACTTCACCACTCATGCAATAATGCCGGTAACGGACACAACGTCCAGCCGTCGTTGTCCCGCTCGCACTCCCCCAAGCAGCAGACGCGTGCAGCTAGGCAGATTGACCCATGCAAGAAAAGCGAGATCAATAATGATGGACCGATCTAAATGGCACAAAGAAAACCGACGCGAAATTGAAGAGCGATACGACACCCTTTGGGCACCGCTATATGGCGAGAAGCGGGGCGTTTGAAGCAATGCAACCCATCAAAAGTTCATCCATGAGCTCATGGGGATTCTGCCAAAACACTGCGCCATCCTTGACGCCGCCTGCGACGCCGGTCGATAATTACCTATGCTTATCGATGAAGGTCGTACCGTCACCGGAATAGACCGGTCAAAGGGGAGGCTCTCCCGCGTTGAGGCTGAATTTCCCAATATCCGGGTTGAAAAAGTCGGTTTACAAGAGATGGGCTATCATGAGGCATTCGACGGCGCCATTTGCATGGATGCCATTGAGCATATTTGTCCCGAAGACTGGCCGCGTGTACTCAGCAACTTCCATCGAGCCCTCAAGCCACGCGCTTATATGTACTTCACGGTTGAAGTTACCGATGAGAAGAAAATTGAGGCGGCATTCACCAGGGGACAAGAATTAGAGCCGCCCGTCGTCTTTGGAGAATTGGCCGACGAGGATGTTTACCATTATTACCCTTCAATTCAGCAGGTTAGGGAATGGCTTGAACAAGCGCGATTTGAATTCATGGGAGATGGAGATGGAGACAGCTATCACCATTTCATGGTTTGCAAGGTTTAATGTATACAGTAGTTCCATGGAGGGGATTGAATTCGGTCGAGATCTATTCTATACTTCTAACAATTCGCAGCCAAACTCCTATATCAGGTTCGATGATTACGCCTTAGACATCGATAAGCCGTTGAGTTGTAGGTCTATAGCCGAATACCGAGTTGGGCCGCCCAGATGAAACCATAAAAAGTTCATGGGAGAATTCAACAGGAGTGAATTATGGGATATTGGCTAGTAATTCTAATTGGCTTGATTGGCGGTGTAGCAGTCGGTGTGCAATCCGTGATAGCGGGTGATATGGGGCAACGTGTCGGTGCCACGGCCAGCAGTTTTATTATTCATATGAGTGGGATGATCCTCTCAGGAGTTTTACTGGTCATCCGTGGCGGAGAAAAAGTACAGGATTGGCACACCTTGCCATGGTATATGTTAGGTGCGGGTATATTTGGACTAATCCTTTATCAGACGATCAATATTACCTTGCCACGACTGGGTAGTACCATGATGATAGCCCTCATTATTATTGGTCAACTTTTAACGGGAATAATCATTGATCATTATGGATTATTAGGGGTTGCCACTCGGCACATTGATCTTCCGCGCGTGATAGGCGTGATTGCCTTGCTCATCGGAGGGTATTTGATTGCCAGGTAATGTAAATTTTGGTTTTTACCCGGCGAATCCGACCCGGGATACAAGAATCACGGACTCTCGTCAATAGGGTGCTGTGCAATAGGCCGGGTGATCGTAATTCCTTCCCCCATACGAATGTATAGATCCCTTTAATGTGCCGATTATTTATTTATTTTTGATTGCTCTGGCTAAACGCTGAGCGACATCCCGGTGAGTTCCATCGCAAAGTGGTTTGTTCCTTGAAAGACCGCAGTTGCATAGAGTAACCCGGTTGCGTGCGTTGAAGGGCTGCCCATCCGATCGCTCAATGGGGATACAACCGGTCACCCAGAGCGGGCCTGCGATCGGTCCGTCAGAGGTGATTTCGGTGGTGGCGGCAATCTGCTGGGGGAAATCGGGCTCAATATCGTCTTCGCCTTTCTCAATCTTGTAAGTTAATGCACCCGAGGGGCAGCGTTCAACCATCGCGATGGCCAGCGAGCGCATCTTGGTATCACTGGAGGCTGCAATGAATTGAGAAATGCTTGCATCTCGCATCCCGCAATACCCTGAATTCATGCAGATCGAGGGATCTTTCTTTACGATCAACCGGATACCACCGCGAAAATCAAACTGAAAATCAGTTGGTCCATGTGTTTTCGCATGTTCAGTTCCGTCAAATCCAATTTTACGGTGGGTGCCGTCACAGAATGGCTTGTGCCCCGACTGTCCGCAGCGGCAAAGATGATACTCCTCGGCCAGGGTTTCAAGCTCGCCATCTTTTTTCCAGGTCAGTGGCTCACCGAATTCAGAAACGATTTGCGTCTTACTAACCAGCGGAACTCCCCCACAGACCCCATAAGGTCCATTCTTAATGATGGTAATCCTTTTTTTGCCTGATGAAGGGATCTTATAAACATCCAACATCTTCTAAACCTTTCTGATCAACAAAATCGGGGAAATGACGATCATGCACCAAACTGGACCTTTCGGGGAATGGTTCGCCATTGGAGCCATGTAGTTATTTTACCTGAATGCCAATAATAATGATACTCCGCCATCCAAAAAGGGATCCGACATCTTGGGTCGCCAGAGCGAACCCACCCTGATGCGTTTCGGATGCGCAAGCCACATGCGCCTATCCAGGAGACTACGCTTGCCCATACCAAAAGTGAGCTTTCTGTATGGGTCGAATCGAAATGAAGGCCTGAGTTGCCCCGTTAAGCTGATCCAATCCTCAACTCCCCTCATTCCCCCCGATTGTATTTCATCAACCGGATCCAGCACCCACTTGGGCGGCCCACCCTTCTAATCGGCACCTACAGTGCAGTCGGACTTTCGGTAAAAGCTGGCTGGTACCAACTCTCAATGTCAATGAACCCATCGAGGGAAAGTCGTGTGTCTTGCCAAATTCTCGAACCTGTCCCCAACTGATTTTTTAAATCCCATGGGACTATTGAACTCCCTTTAGAGTTGCCTTATACTGGTATAGAAAATTTCCGGGGCTGGGAAGTCAAAAGCCGGGTGGTCAGAAGAAGATTCTGCCATGCACTAAGGGATGCTTGGGTTGGGCGGACACGCCTCCTCTCAAAAATATGGCACGCCTCAAATAGCTTGAACTTCCTCATTTGACATTTCCACAACCACTTGAAAAGGAGAGCTCATGAATCACATTGAAGGCAATTTCAAGGGTGTACGTAACTCCAACATCTATTATCAGGCCTGGCTTCCAGAAGGGAACGTAAAGGCCGTGCTCTTGATTGTTCACGGGCTGGGTGAACATTGCGGGCGCTACATGAATGTAGTCAACCACTTCGTACCGCTCGGTTATGCTGTTTATGGCCTTGACCATATCGGTCACGGTAAGTCTGAGGGGCAACGCGAAGTCGTTGAACGCTTCGATGATTACACCACCACGCTCACGATTTACTATAACATGGTCAAAGGCTGGCAGACAACTAAACCCATTTTCCTGCTCGGCCACAGCATGGGCGGAACAATTGCAACCTATTATCTGCTAGACCATCAAGCCGATTTCCGAGGTGCCGTTATCTCTGCACCTGGCATCAAAGTCAGCGATAGCATTTCGCCGGCGACGATCACTATGGGGAAAATCCTGTCGGTGATAGCGCCAAAAGCGGGGGTGTTAGCATTGGATGTCAATAGCATATCCCGTGACCCGGAGGTGGTGACCGCCTACGTGAACGACCCGCTGGTCTTCCACGGCAAGACGCCCGCGCGGTTGGCAGCGGAGTTTGTGAAAACCATGCAACACATCACGGCAGAGGTAGACAAGATCACCCTGCCATTTATTGTCATCCAGAGCGGTCAAGACAAAATTGTCGATCCTGCTGGTGCACAGATGCTCTATGACAAGGCCGGCTCCAAAGACAAGACCATTAAAATCTACGAAGGACTGTATCACGAGGTGTTTAACGAGCCAGAACGCGCCCGTGTCCTGAAAGATGTGGAAACATGGCTCGCCGCCCATATCTAACCCAAAACGCCTCCATGATCCCAAACCATCCCTGATAGATTAGAGTCCCTCTTGACAGAATCGCCATATATCGTAAAATTACGATATATGGTTGCAATATCGACAAACACCCTCGCTCCGGAAAAACAACGCCTGGCCAAAATGCTCAAGGCGCTCGGGAATCCGGTGCGCTTCCAGATTGTTGAGTTCCTGTCCAAGAACCGGACCTGCATCACCAACGACATCGTCCGGAACACACCCCTGGCACAATCCACCATCAGCCAGCATCTCAAGGTGCTGCGCGAGGCCGGCCTGATCCAGGGCGAAATCGAAGGCCCCGCCACCTGCTACTGTCTCAACCAGGAAGGATTTCGCTGGCTCAAGGAGCAGATCGACGGCTGGCTGGTCGACTACGACCCGAACTGTTCGCCCGTGCTCAAGAGGTAATGCACCCTGCAGGGAGAGTTTTTTTGGATTTACCTATCGCTTTTTTGCGATAAAGGAGACCATAATGACCGCATCCAATCCGTCCGCACCGTACTTTGAAAAAGTCGCTGGCCAGTGGGATGCCCTGCGCTCGGGTTATTTCACTGAAGCGGTGCGAGAATCGGCTATCCAGAAGGCCTACCTGCACCCGGAAATGACCGTCGCAGATGTCGGGGCAGGGACCGGTTTCGTCGCCGCAGGGCTGGCGACTCTGGTAAGGCACGTCCATGTGCTGGATGGCTCACCGCAGATGCTCGAGGTGGCCAGGAAGAACCTGGCTCAGTTCGACAATCTGGAATTCCATCTCGCTGATGGGCTGGCGCTGCCCTTGCCGGATGCCGGTCTCGACGCGGCCTTTGCCAACATGTACCTGCATCACTGTCCTGATCCGCTCTCCGCCATCCGTGAGATGGTCCGTCTCTTACGTCCGGGCGGGCGTCTGGTCATCACCGACATGGACACGCACACATACGAATGGCTGAAGACCGAAATGGCCGATATCTGGCTGGGATTCGATCGCGGCCAGATCCGGAAATGGTTCGAGCAGGCAGGCCTGGTGAACGTGGTCGTGGACTGCACCGGGCAATCATGCCAGTCGGATTGTAAGAGCGGGGAAGAGGAACATGCCGACATCAGCATCTTCGTTGCAGCCGGGACGAAGCGGGTCAGCGCCCATGAATCCGTGCAGGCCAGCTATGCGGCTCAGGCGCTGGGAGAGGGCTGCGGGTGCAGCGATCCAAGCTGCTGTTCCCCCGGCTTAGTATCGCTCGATGAGATCGGTACGGTGGACTGGAACAGCGGCTACTCACCGACCGAGAAAGCCGAGATCCCGGCTGAAGCTGCAGAGATCTCGCTCGGCTGCGGCAACCCGATCGCAATGGCCGGCCTGAAGCCGGGGGAGACCGTGCTCGACATCGGCTCGGGAGGTGGGATCGATGTGTTCCTGGCTGCCAGGCGCGTCGGGCCGACCGGCTTTGTATACGGCATCGACATGACCCCGGCCATGCTCCAGCGCGCCCGGCGCACCGCCAAAAAGGGCGGCTATACCAACGTCAAGTTCCGGCACGGTTACGCCGAAAAGCTTCCGGTCGAGGCCGAGGCGGTGGACGTGATCATCTCGAACTGCGTCATCAACCTCACCGAGGACAAGGGCAAAGTATTCCAGGAAGCATACCGGGTCTTGAAGAAGGGCGGACGGCTGGAAGTGAATGACATGGTCTTTGGGGGGGCAGTGCTGCCCGAAGTCCGGGCGTCCGCCTCCGGGTGGTCGGAGTGTGTTTCCGGGGCACTTCCGGAATTGGAATATGTCGATCTGGTCAAGCAGGCCGGGTTCGAGGATGTCACCATCCGCCGTAGCACCAGCGGCGGGGTGGCGGCCGGCGTGCCGGTCTATTCCGTACAGGTTTCAGCTAGGAAATAATTTTGAAGGGGAGAATTCATTTTGGATAAACAGAGAAACAGGCTAAATTCCGCCAGGTGCGCGACCTGATGGAGCAGAAAATCATCAGCTGGCTAGAATCTATACCCGAGGCTGCCTGAAATGACTGTCAAAGCTGCTGCTTCCGGATCCTTGGCTGCGCCCCGCCATCTTGCTTTCCTCGACCGCTTCCTGACCCTGTGGATCTTCCTGGCGATGGCGGCTGGGGTGATCATCGGCTACTTCTTTTCGTATCAGGTTGCCAGGTTCAATGTGCTGGCCTCGGTGGGGACAACCAATATTCCCATCGCCATCGGCCTGATCCTGATGATGTACCCGCCGCTGGCCAAAGTCCGCTACGAGGAGCTCGGTGACGTCTTCCGCAACTGGAAAGTGCTGGGTCTTTCGCTGCTGCAGAACTGGGTCATCGGCCCGATCCTGATGTTTACTCTGGCGGTTATTTTTCTCCGGGCTTACCCTGAGTACATGGCCGGGTTGATCCTGATCGGGCTGGCGCGCTGCATCGCTATGGTCATCGTATGGAACGAGCTGGCGAAGGGCGACACTGAATACGCCGCCGGGCTGGTAGCTTTCAACAGCATTTTCCAAGTGCTCTTCTACAGTTTATACGCCTACGTATTCATCACCGTTCTACCGACCTGGTTCGGGCTGGCCGGTGCCGTAGTGCATATCACCATCGGCGCGATTGCCAGGAGTGTATTTATCTACCTGGGCATCCCGTTCATTGCTGGATTGATCACCCGGTTCACACTGGTGAAAATAAAGGGCAAAGAGTGGTATCACGAGCGGTTTATCCCGAAGATCAGCCCGATTACACTTGCGGCCTTGCTCTTCACCATCGTGGTCATGTTCTCGCTTAAAGGCGGGTACATCATCAAGCTTCCGCTGGATGTGGTGCGCATTGCCATCCCACTCCTGATCTACTTCGTGATCATGTTCGTGGTCAGCTTCCTGCTGGGGAAGGCAGTCGGTGCGGACTATAAAAAGACTGCCACGCTTTCCTTCACCGCAGCCAGCAACAACTTCGAGCTGGCTATCGCCGTGGCCGTAGCAGTGTTCGGGATCTCGTCCGGTCAGGCTTTTGCGGCGGTCATCGGGCCGCTGGTCGAGGTGCCAGTGATGATCGGGCTGGTCAATGTGGCCTTCTGGTTCCAGAGACGCCTTTTCGCTGGAGAAGTCACGTCTGCCCCTGATATGATTGCCGCGGCTCAGGAGGCCTGCCCACCAGGCGAGCATTTGATTAAGTAAAAAGGGATACATTATTCCTTTACCCAATTACTTTTGCACAATTTTTATAAGCAAATTGGGTTGCCCCCTAATATGTTTTGCTTATTCTAGAAAGTAATGCCCTCCCGTCTTTCAATTATTCGTATTTAAAGAGCCCCCTTGGGGGCACCTAATCATCCGCCATCATTTGCTCAGACGCAACTTCACGGATGTTTAGCAATCTAGCAGTACGGCATTTTCCTAAGCGACATTTTTGACGAGTGGGTGCATCATGATGTCGGCACGGTGTTTGTCCAAATCTTTGATTCTGCATTAGCCAGCTGGTGCCGACTGCCAGCTAGCATATGCGTCTTTCAGGAAACATGCGGTTTGTCGCTTGTCCTGGAGCATAATGGAGACCTGTACTCCTGTGACCACTTTGTTGAACCTGGATATCGCCTGGGCAACATCCTCGAGACATCACTGATCAAACTGGTGACCTCGTTCCGACAGCATCGGTTCGGATTGGATAAGCGTGACCGGCTGCCCTCCTATTGCCAGGCCTGTGATGTGATCTTTGCCTGCCATGGCGAATGCCCGCGCAATCGCTTCCTGAAAACCCCGCCCGGGGAAGAAGGGCTAAACTATCTATGTGCAGGCTACCGCATCTTCTTTCATCATATAGATCGATCCATGCGCATCATGGCTGAATTGTTGCGTCGGGGACGACCATCCGCAGAGATCATGCACATGCAGGATCTCGAGCCAGTCAAGGCCAAAACCAATAACTCACCAAGTACTGCTTAATAAATCAAGGTCACGTCCTTCGCGGCCCATTCGGCATAAGATCCTTATTTACTCACACGGCTTAACAATCGACCCTTCCGTAGAAAGCCAAGGGATGTACCCGATGTGGTATATTTATTCGGTTAGAAATGGACAGCGGCAACTCCTGATTTATCATCATGCTGATCTTTGAAGGAGAACTACGCACATGCCTCAAGTCGGAAATGAAAAAAGGCTGCGAACGATCACCCTGGAAGAGCACTATGCGACCCCGGGTTTTATGGAAGGCCCAGGGCATGAGCTCGATGAAAGGGCCCGAGCCACACGCAGCCAATCTCAGATGGCACTCATTAACGCTCACCTCATCGATCAACTCTTGGATCTCGACGATCTCAGGATTGCAGACATGGACGCCGCCGGCATCGACATGCAGGTGCTGTCGCTGAACTCTCCCGGTGTGGAGCAGCTCGATCAGGCCGCGGCTCGCTCTCTCGCCCACGAAGCGAACGACTATCTCGGTGTGGCAGTAAGACGCCATCCGGAGCGCTTTGCCGGGTTCGCCGCATTGCCAACCATAGCTCCCGATATTGCCGCCGGGGAGCTGGAACGAACGGTCCGAGATTACGGCTTCAAGGGAGCGGTGATCAACGGCCACATCGGGGGCCGCTACCTGGACGATCCATTCTTCTGGCCGATCCTGGAGCGCGCGGAAGCTCTCCAGGTCCCCATCTACCTGCACCCAACGCCGCCTCCGCAGCCGGTCATCCAGGCCTCTTATATGGGGAACTTCGCACCGGAAGTGACCGCCCAGCTGGCAGCTTCAGGCTGGGGTTGGCACATTGAGACCGCCATCCATGTCCTCCGCATCATCCTCAGTGGAGCATTCGACCGCTACCCGCATCTGCAGCTGGTAATCGGCCACCTTGGAGAGGCGCTTCCGTTCATGCTCCCCAGGCTTGATCACAATCTGCCCATGCAGCTCACCAAATTGGAACGCCCGATCGGCGCTTACCTGCGCGAGAACGTCTACTACACCTTCAGCGGTTTTAACTACACTCCGAATTTCCTCGACCTGCTTTTTCAAGTAGGGGTTGACCGCATCATGTTTTCGGCCGACTATCCCTATAGTTCGATGCTCGCAGCTCGGAACTTCCTAGAGCAGCTACCGCTCAGCCCCGCCGACAAGGATCGCATCGCGCACGGCAATGCCGAGCGCCTCCTGCGTCTCTGAGACATGGGATCGCTGGACCAGGCATGCGCTTGCACACCGACCGAACTTTTCGGTTATGATTATAAAAAGGAGAAAGATCAGGCAATAAAGGCTGATCACCCATTCTTTTAACCTTGAGCGCACCGCGATGACTTGTCACTTGTTCACGATAAAAATCGGATATTGAATCTCATTAAAATCTAAGGTTCTTACTGTAGAATGGATTGCATAATCCAACCTATTTGGAATCGAGGGGTATCACCATGAAAAAAATAGCATGGATTGTTCTCTTTTTGGTCCTTGGAAATGCTTGCAGCCTGACTGCTCCAATCGCTGCGCCTACGGCTGCGCCTACAACTGTTCCCACAAGTCTTCCGTCCCCATCCCCACTCCCGCTACCGACATCCACCCCGGCATTCACCGCGACCCCGGTCCTGACTCCCACCGAAACAGTCACCCCTACCCTCTCGACGCCCATGGTGGAAGCCGTTAACCACATCGCCAATTGCCGCTTCGGCCCCGGGGAGGATTATTTGCCGGTTGGCACCTTTCCGCCCAACCAATGGGTCCCGATCGATGCATCCACTGGAGACCAGAGCTGGTGGCGGATTGAGCTTCCAAATACCACAACTTATTGTTGGATCAGCAATTCGATCACCCAGACCAGTGGAGATCTAAGTCAGGTTAATGTTGTGCGCCCACCCGGAGGGCTCGCCATCGGGGCCACCGTGTCTGGAGAAGGCGAAGTCATCGGACCGTGCAGTGGTTCGAATACAAACCACTTCACAGGAACGCTTACAATCAATGGCCCTGGTGAAATTCTCTACGTCTGGGAAATATATAACGCGGCTGGAGACAGACTGGCCAAGTCCTCCACCTATAGCCTAATCTTTCATACTAGTGAAACACTGGCGGTCAGCCCATGGTCCTTTTCAGGTGGATGTGGGAATTATGTTGTCGATCTGAAGGCCTTTAATCCGAACACGTTTGTGGCGACGTTCAGTTATAAGGCCGTGCCTTGACCGGGTAGTGCTAGCCTTTCATCGGATAAACCGGTCCGCTCGAACCGGATGTATTAAGGGTATGCACCATTATTGAGGGCACTGAGAATATCGCCTCCAAATCCTCGGTTCGGAATTTGATGTGGTTCCACGTCCCGAATGTGGGCACATTGGTTCGATCTGGTTGGAAAAGGACCGAATGTCTGTGAGGAGTCTCTGGATGTTTTCGACTTCATTGGTTCGTTTCTCCTTATTCCGTGGATAGGAAATGAAGCTATGAAAACAGGATTGTCGGTGGCTATACTATTAGTAATATGGGGATCTGCCTGTAGTCCGGTCGCACCAAGGGCTACCCCTTCCGGGTCTTCCCTTGCTCCCGTTTCTTCTCTTTCGCCTGCTTCTACGGTTTCACCCGTTCCTACGAATATTCTTCCAACCGTTACAGCCTCTCCCCTGCCCATTCTTACAGCTACCGCCACCTCCTATCCAACCGCGACGCCCATTGCCTCCTATCCGGCAACAGGGTATGGTCCAACGAATTTTCCAGCTAATGTAGACCCCTTGACGGGGTTGCCGGTCGCGAATCCTGCTCTGCTGGACCGTCGCCCGCTGGCGATCAAGATCTCCAATTTACCTCGCGACATCCGACCGCAGTGGGGACTTTCTCTGGCAGACATCGTGTTTGATTATTACACTGAAGCCGGCGGGACGCGCTTCATTGCCCTCTACTATGGGACCGATGCCAGTATGGTCGGCCCGATACGCTCGGCGCGCTTCTTCGATGGCGACATCGTGGAGGGTTACAAGGCGGTGCTTGCCTTCGGCGGTGCTTGGATCGATGTGCTCAACCGTCTGGAAGAGTCCGATTTTGCCAACCGGCTGGTCGTAGAAGACCCCAGTACCCCGCTCTTCCGTTATGATCCGAACGGATTTAATGATTTGATGGTCAGTACTTCCGCCCTCAGCGCATATATCACCCAAAAAGGCGTGGAGAACGGCCGGCAAAACCTGGACGGCATGTTCTTTCAGCTCCAACCTCCGTCAGGCGGACAACCTGTCAACCGCATCTACGTCCATTACGCGGCGGAAACCTATAATCGCTTTGACTACGATCCGGCCTCAGGGAAATATTTGCGCTTCGAGGATACCGTGGATGACCCAAACAACGGTGCGACCGAGCATTACGCCCAGCTGACCGATAAGCTCACCGGCCAGCCCGTGGCTTTCGATAACCTGGTGGTCCTGAATGTTTCGAATGCCTATTACAAACATTCAAAACCGGGCGCCAACGAGGTGATCGACATCCAGTTCGAGGGCCTGGGCACGGGGTATGCTTTTCGCGACGGGCAGGCGTACCCGGTGAACTGGGCACGCAACACAGACAATGTGGTTTCCCTGGCTGTGCCAGGCGGAGGGCACTTCGCCCTCAAACCCGGGAACACGATCTTTGAAATCATTGGGCTCAATTCCAATCTCAAGCAGGCCCCCTTGGGTTGGAGGTTCACCAACCACATGCCATGAGCAAAACCACATCCTGGAAGGCATCGCTTAAATCTAGTCCCATTCAGGAAGAAAACCACCCTCGGACCCTATTCAACCCGGGTCACCTTCTCGACCCTCATTAACGGTTCACTGCGAGCTGTGTCCATTTCCATCCTGCCGGTCACAAGCACGGGCATATTAGAACTGAAAGCCGCCTGTGCCTGGTGGTAGACATCCGGAAATAGGACCATATCCAGCATCCCCGCCATGTCCTCCAGGGTAAGAAACATCATGATCTCTCCCTTGGATGTCCGGCTGCGATGCGAGCTCTGGCGCAGGCCAGCCACGGTCACCCGCTGCCCAATCCGCCCGGCGGCCTCCAGGGTTGTGATCGCCCCGGCCGCTGAGATTTTTTCCGAGACCAGCTCGAGGGGGTGAGCTTCCAGGCTGACCCCCAGCAGATCCTGCTGCGCAGCCACCTTTTCTTCAAGCGTCCAATCCTCCCCATCGTAGTCAGTGTCGTTCCAGTCAAACAGGCTCCGCTGGCCTGCCTGCCAGCCTTGACCTTTCACTCGCCGCAGGATGGCCGGAATCTTCCCGAATCCTTCCAGGGCCCCGACGCGCGCCAGGTTCTCGGCCTCTTGGGGGCGTGGATCCACACGCTCCAGGAATTCCTCCAAGTGATGGAATGGCCGGCCCTGGATAATTCGACCGATCGTCCGCTGGGTGAGTTCCCTGACCTGGTCCAGACCCATAAAGAGAACTGCCGGGCGCGGAGAGTCTTGATTTTCGAGGTGGGCTGCACTAAAATCGCGGGCTGAGTAATTGACATGAGGGGGACGAACCGTAAGCCCCAGGCGGCGGGCCTCACTGATGTAAACCCTCTGGCTGTAATACCCGCCCCCATTGGCCAAAACCGCTGCCATGAACTCGGCCGGGAAGTGCGTTTTACACCAGGCTGATCGCCAGGCCACCTTTGCGTATGAAGCGGCGTGCGCCTTCGGAAAACCATAACCGGCGAAGGCAGCCATCATCTCCCACACCCTCTCACCGACCTCGAGCGGTACGCCGCTCCTGGCCTGGGCTTGTTGGATGAACTTCTGCTGAAGCTCCTGCATCTTCTTGCCCGGGTCGAAGTGGCTCATCGCCCGGCGCAGGAGATCAGCTTCTGCAAGGGTGAACCCAGCCAGCTCGTGGGCGATCCTCAGCACCTGTTCCTGATACAGGATGACGCCGAATGTTTCCTGCAGGAGCGGCGCCAGCGCCGGGTGCAGGTGGCTGACCTGCTCTTCACCTTTAAAGCGCCGCACAAAAGCATCTTTTAATCCACCCGAGAGCGGCCCCGGGCGGTAAAGCGCTAGCGCCGCCATGAGGTCGTCTTCGCCGTGAGCCCGAATCTCCCGCAGCGTGGAACGCATCCCCGGGCTCTCGATCTGAAAGCAGCCGATCGTCTGGCCGGTTTCCACCCGCTGGGCGGTCGCGGGGTCATCTGCGGGAATGGAATCCAGCACCGTCAACGGACCGGCCTGATCCCCGCTCCCGCTGGTCACTATGAAATCAGCCACGTCCCCCAGAACGGTCAGGCCGCGGATCCCGAGCAGGTCGATCTTCACCAGGCCGAGTGCTTCGACCGCTCCCAGGTCCAGCTGGGTGATGAGGACACCCTTGCTGCCGGAACGCATCACCGGAACCAAATCGGTCAGAGCCCCCGGCGCAACGATCAACCCACCGGCGTGGACCGATAGATGACGGGGCAGCTTGAGCAATTCTTCCGCCTCATCGAAAAGATGCTGGTACGATGGAGAGGGATTGATCCTGCGCAGTTCACCGAATGACGAGACTGGCTCGGTCCCCTCTTCACCCTCCTGCAGGCGTGCAAAATAGGAATAGGGCAGCTGGTTGACAAGCTCGCGGATCCGGACCGGCTCCAATCCGTGCGCCTTGGCAACATCTCCCAAAGCCGAACGCGGCCGGAAGCGGTTGATCGTCCCCACCATCGCGACCCGGTCGGCTCCATAGGTGTCGAACACATGCTGAATGACTCGGTCCCGCCGCCGGGAACACAGATCGGTATCGATGTCCGGCGGAGTGGTGCGGGCCGGATTGAGGAAGCGTTCGAAATAGAGGTCCAGGCGCAGCGGGTCGGGGCTGGTAATGCCCAGGCAGTGAGCCACCAATGACGAGGCCGCTGAGCCTCGCGAGGAATATGGCACACCGGTCTGGCGTGCATAGTTCAGGATGTCTTCCACGATCAGGAAGATCGCCTCGAATCCCATCCGGGCGATCACTTCGAGCTCGTGATCCAGGCGTGCCTGGATCTCCGGGCTGAGCGAGCCGTATAACTGCCGCGCGCCCGCCTCGGCCTTCTGGCGCAGAGCTTGCGCTGCGGTCATGCCAGGCGGCAGCGGCACGGTCGGCATGCGGGCGATGCCCAGCGGCAGTTTGAATTTGCAACGGGCTGCGATCTCCTCGGTCGCCTCCAATGCGTCCGGGAAAAGGCTGTAGCGGGCCGCGATCTCACTCCTGCTGGCGAAGTAGGCAGCTGAGGGTGCCAATTCATGGGCTGGCGTTGCCTCAATCGACTTGTTCAGGCGGATGGCAGTCAGCGTGCGTTGGAGAGCGGCCTGCTCAGGGACGAGATAATAAACCGGATGGGCGACCACCGCCGGCAAATGCAGCTTCTTAGCCATATCGGCCACATGTCGGGCCCTCGAAGGTTGGCGGAGGGCAGCATAGAGACGGTCAGGGAATAGTTCCATGAGCTGGCCAAGAGGCTGGCGGCCGGGATCGTCCGGAATGTCGCTCAAGGCGATCAGATCCCTGGTAAAAGGTGCGAGCTGATCGATTGGACAAACCGCTTCGGGGTCCGGCCGGAGGGCCAAGAAGGTGCTCAAACGGCATAAATTCCCCCAGCCTTCCAGGCTGGATGCAAACAGACTCAAGGCGCCCGCTTCCAGGTCAATCTCCAACCCCAACACTGGCTGTACCCCGGCCTGCTGGCAGGCGACAGCGAACTCGATCGACCCGCTGAGCAGACGGTGGTCGGTCAAACCCAGAGCGGCCATCCCATGCGCCCTGGCGGCCTGCGCCAGTTCAGTCGGCAACAGAAGCCCCTCCTGTAATGAGAATGCTGAATGTGTCGTCAGGTGAACAAACATAATCCTGCTTCGAAGAGCACAGCTCGCATGATCCAAGCGGAGGTTACCGCATCGTTAGGGATTACGAAGTGCCTAATGGAATACGGACCATAACTCCATGATTATATGTCGACTGGCACCGAACTGGAACAAGATTGCGTTCTAAAATTGTTTATAATTTCAACGGAGAGGTTTTATGGAAAAGGAATGGATCACCATATCTGGTGTAGTCGTCGAAGGATACCGGGTAGCTTCTGGGCCATCCGAATATTATCCATACGGCGCTTTAGAGAAGCAGAAACCGCTGTTCAAGGAGCACGGGCTGGATCTCGATCCTTTTTTCAACGGCACCCTCAACATTTCGATCAAGCCCTATCGTTATCAGGTGGTTCAACCACGATACACCTTTAGAAAGATCGAATGGACGAATTTACATCCCCCTGAGGATTTTTCATTTTCTGCTTGCAGGGTCCGCTTCAATCAGATCTTTTATCCAGGCTGGGTATATTATCCCCACCCGGAGACCAAAAAACGCAATTACCAGGACCCGACCCTGGTCGAGGTTATAGCTATGCGCATACCACGGATTCACTACAGGGACAGCGTCGAAATTGGGTTGAACCCGCAAGAGATTAAGGTCTTACTGGCACCTTGAAAAGCAGGAGTCCGGAGCCTTCCTTTTCAACCCGCGCCACCTGCCATCGAACCAATGCAGAGATCGCTCTAGAGCCTGCCTTCCCCATCATCGCTGCCGCGAGGATCCTTTCCTATCTTATGAACTGAACCATCCTGGTTCAGGGTGCAAAGTTCTTCCAGGCTTCTACTTCCGTGCCCCGTACTCCAAGCTCCTCCCGGGCTTTTTGTTTCCCGGGTTCGGTAACGAAGTAACTATCCAGGTCATCTCCAAGATTCTTCAGGTATACATCCGGCCGCACGCCTTTCCGGACGGTATCCTGCCAGAAGTTCGGGTGGGTGAATGACCAGAGGTGATCGACATCACACACGATTTTCATATGAATCGGGATCTCGCCTCCCGCGGCGAGATCCCAGGGCTTGTCATGATAAAGAATAGCCTGATAGATCCCATCTTTCTGTGCAGCCGTCAATGCCGGTTGAAAGGAATAATTGCGGAGGATCTTCTGGGCAAGGTCGCGTCCGAGGATCGCATGCCTGGCCTTTGGGTTAACCGCTTCCCCCGATAGACTGAGCCCTTCCACCCCGAGACTGTGTGCGATCTCGATCTCGGTCATCTGGCTCCAGCCGGAATCGTGCAATATAAAAGCGATCTGGACGACACGTTCATCGACCGCTTCCCCGATGGCCTGTATTAACTCAGAAATAAAAGGCAGGCAAGTGACCACATGGACATCGGTCGTGCGCACATGCAGGTATGGCAGGACGACTTTGAAAAAATCCCTGTAAGCCGGATCGACCCGGGAGATATACCCATCCCGCCAGGGGATGTAGATCAGGTAATGAAGATTGGCTAGATCCAAGGAGGTCTTCTCTGGAAACCGCAGTTCAACATCCTCCGGGATCCAGGCCGTCGTCTGTACGGAGAGCTTGAATGGAACAAAGGTAAGGGAAGAAGTCATTTCCTCTCTGCCACCTCGCAACCTTACGAGGAGCTAGGTCAGTTCGCTTCCGCGCTACGGCCTGTTTCAGCACCTCTGGATTTGAGCAGCTTGAGCCGGAAGGTTTCCTCGCGTTCACGCTCCTCAAGCGAGCTCTGGATGAATGTAATGGTTTCCACGTACTGGGGGATGAATATATACTGAAGGGCATTGACCCGCCGCTGGGTCTTGCGCAATTCGACCGCCAGCCTCCAGACCGATGTGACCAGCCTGGAGAGCTCAGGGATGCGGCTCAGCGCCTCCCGGAAGAGAGCGCTGGCTTCGTCTAGACCGGCCGCTGTATCGCCAAGGCTGTAGGACATTTCGAGCGGCTTCCCCTGCGCCTCGATCAGTGGGATCGGGATGCCCATCACCCCGCGGTATTTGAGCTGGACATCGACCGTTTTATGCATGGCCAGGGCCGCCCATTCGACATGCTCCTGCCCCATCGTGAGCCTGGCCTTTTCCAGAGCGCGGTACGCCTCGGCGGTCAGCTGTTCCATCTCCTTCTCGAGCCCCTCCGCATCGTTCGCCAGGCGCACCAGCTCCTTCGCCAGAACGACCCGCTTCTGGTCCAGGATCCTGAATCCCTCACGGGCGAACTGCAAATCCTGCTTCGTGTGGATCAGGTTGCTGCGGGTAGGTGGAATATTAAGGCGTGCCATGATCTTCCTGGTAGTACTGCTTGATCTCTTCCAGGCTGACGCGGGTGAGTTCGTCCTTCGGCAGCATGGAGAGCAGCCTCCACCCGATCTCGAGCGTCTGTTCGATGGTGCGGTTTTCGGTCGTGGACTGGTTGATGAATTGATGTTCAAAGGCATATCCGAATTTCAAATATTGCTTATCGACCGTATATAGCTCCTCTTCACCGATGACGGAGGCCAGGGCGCGCACATCCTGAACGTGGGCATAGGCGGCATACAGCTGGGATGACCAGTGACTGTGGTCGGAGCGCGTGCGCCCTTCACCGATGCCATCCTTCATGAGCCGCGACAGGCTGGGCAGGACCGAGATCGGCGGATAAATGCCCTCATGGTCGAGGTCCCGGCCGAGGGCGATCTGGCCTTCGGTGATATACCCCGTCATGTCGGGCACCGGATGGGTAACGTCATCGTTGGGCATGGTTAGGATCGGGATCTGGGTGATCGACCCTTCGCTGTTCTTAATCCGACCGGTGCGCTCATACAAGGAAGCCAGGTCGCTGTATAGGTAGCCCGGATATCCCTTCCGGCTCGGGACTTCGCCGCGGATGTTCGAAATCTCGCGCAGGGTCTCGCAGTAATTGGTCATGTCGGTCAGGACGACCAGCACATGCATCTGGCGTTCAAAGGCCAGATATTCAGCCAGGCTGAGGGCAGCCCGCGGGGTTACCAGACGCTCGACCGGCGGATCATCCGCCAGGTTAAGGAACATCGTGACCCGTGTCAGGGCACCGCTCTCGGTGAATGACTCGCGGAAGTAAGCTGCCACGTCGTGCTTGACCCCCATGGCCGCAAATACAATCGCGAATTGTTCCGACTTGGAGGCTGGCTGACCTGCTGGAGAGCCCAGAGCGGCCTGGCGCACGATCTGCGCAGCCAGCTGATCGTGCGGCAGACCGGCGCCGGAGAAGATCGGCAGTTTTTGGCCGCGCAACAGCGTATTCATGCCATCAATCGTCGAGATGCCGGTCTGAATGTAGTCGACCGGATACACGCGCGCCGTCGGGTTAATCGGTTGCCCGTTGATATCGGCATAGCGATCGGCCAGAGGTTCTGGACCGCCATCTACCGGCGTCCCTAAACCATTGAAGATTCGGCCCAGCATTTCCTCGGCGACCGGGATGTGAAATGGCCTGCCCAGAAAATGGATGCGGGTGCCGTCGATGGAAAGTCCGCTGGTTCCGGCAAACACTTCAACGACCGCCATGCCCTCCCCCACTTCCAGCACCCGTCCGTAGCGAAGCTGGCCCTGCGAGTCGATGATCTCGACCACCTCGTCATAGCCCACTTTCCCGGTGCCTTCAACGATCACCAGCGGGCCTTCGATGCGGCTGACGCCGACGACTTCGTTGATGCCCAAGTCCTGTATGGCGCTCATCGGTTCTGAACCTCCAACTTCTGCAACTGATCGTCGATCTCTTTCCGGATATCGTCAAATTTGGCGAGATTCTCATTGGGAACCAGCGTTTTCATCCGGATCAAGGTGTTCACGACCGGCAATTCGTGGATCATTGCGACCGGCACGCCGATCTTGATGACCTGCTGCGCCCGCTGGTGAAAATGTAATATCAGATTCAGCATGGTAATCTGCTTCTGAACGGTCGAATACATATCGATCGCATCAAACGAGCTCTGCTGCAGGAAGCCTTCCCGGATCAGTCGGGCTGTCTCCAGGACCAAGCGTTGTTCATCCGGCAGTGTGTCCGGCCCCACCAGCTTGACGATCTGAGATAGGCGGCTTTCTTCGCTCAGGATCTCCATGGCCTGGGTGCGCAGCCCGTACCAGTCCTGTCCGACCTGCTGCTGCCACCAGGGAGCGACGTCACCCATATATTCACTGTAACTATCCAGCCAGTTGATGGAGGGATAGTGACGGGCGGAGGCCAGGGCTTTGTCGAGTGCCCAGAAGCAGCGGATGAACCGCTTGGTGTGCTGCGTGACCGGTTCGGAGAAGTCGCCTCCCGGAGGAGAGACGGCCCCAATTACGCTGACGGAGCCGATCTGCCCGTTCAGCGTCTCCACCGCGCCAGCCCGCTCGTAGAACTCGGCCAGGCGGTCGGCCAGATACGCCGGGTAGCCTTCCTCAGCAGGTAGTTCTTCCAGCCTGCCCGAAATCTCGCGCAGGGCTTCCGCCCAGCGGGAGGTCGAGTCGGCCATCAAGGCGACATGATACCCCATGTCCCGGTAGTATTCGGCGATCGTGATGCCGGTATAGATGCTGGCCTCGCGGGCAGCCACTGGCATGTTGGAGGTATTGGCGATAAGGACGGTGCGCTCCATCAAGGGCCGGCCGCTGCGGGGATCAATCAGGTGAGGAAACTCCTGCAGGACCTCGGTCATTTCATTGCCGCGTTCCCCACAGCCGATGTAGACGATCACCTGGGCGTCGGCCCACTTGGCGATACTGTGCTGGGTAACGGTCTTGCCGGAGCCGAATGCGCCCGGAATGGCGGCAGTCCCGCCCTTGGCGAGCGGGAAGAAGGTGTCCAGGACGCGTTGACCGGTGATCAGCGGTTCGATATTCCCCTGCCTGGAACGGTACGGGCGCGGCTTGCGCACAGGCCAGCGCTGCAGCATGGCCAATTCCTGTTCGCCCGTTTCCGTCCGCACGCGGGCGATCGGCTCCTCGATCGTATACTCGCCGGGAGCGGCAATCCAGGTCAGCTCCCCGGCCACATTCGGGGGGACCATCACCCGGTGTTCAAGCACGGCAGTCTCTGGAACCGTCCCCAAAATTTCGCCACCCTGAAGCTTTGCGCCAACCTTGAGTTTCGGCGTAAAGCTCCAGCGGTCCTTGCGGTACAAGGGGGTCAGGTGCAGACCGCGCCGGATAAAGGCGCCCTGGCGCATCTCGATCACCGGCAGAGGACGTTGCACGCCGTCAAAGATACTGCGAAGCAGCCCCGGTCCCAGCTCAACCGAAAGAGGCAATCCGGTGGTGTACAGCGGTGCCCCTGGTTGCATCCCCGAGGTTTCTTCATACACCTGGATGGTAATGTTGTCACCCACCAGGCCGATCACTTCACCGACCAGATGATCCTCGCCGACCTCGACGAGATCCAGCATGCTCACTTGGCGCGAACCCCGGGCACGCACCACCGGCCCGCTAATCCATGTTATCGTGCCAACTTGTTCACTCATAAGGCCTCGCCCATCAAAATATGGTAGACGGATGCGCGCAGGGTGCCCTGCAATCGGACCAACCTAGTTTCAAGCGTGTTGTCATACTGCATGCGTCCATCCTCAGTCTGGGCGATGACGCCTGTACCGCGGCTCAGGGGTTCTTTGATTGTAATCTTCATATTTAATTCCTTCGAGAGCTTCTCCAGAACGTCCCTGGTCAAAGCCTGCTTCGTTTTCGCATCCGCACGAATTTGAGCACTTTCCGACCCCAGATGGATCAAGGCTTCACGCACCAGCTGGAAGGCAATTTCATCGTAATCCTTCCAGGCCTGCACACTGGGCAGTTTCTGGCCGGCAGCCTCAAAAACATCCTTGAGTCTCTTTTCACGATGATGCAGCCCCAGCATGCGGCCCTTCATCTGTGCGGAGGCCACGGCTTGGCGGTGAGCGCGCTCGGCTTCCAGGGCGGCCCGCCCCAGGATTTCCTTTCGTTCCGCGGCCGCCTGGACCTGCGCCGCTTGCCGGATGCCTTCAGCCTTCGCCCTGGCTTCCTTGAGGATCTGTTCAGCCTCACCGCGCGCTTCGCTCATCACTGCCTGGGTTAGCAGTTCGATGCTTCCTTCTACCGGTGCCATTTTAATCAGCTCCTATCGATCAGCTTTCGCCGGTGATCTTGATCCCAATGGCGCGCTTGACCATCTCGCTCAAAGGGGGCTTGTTCGGGCGTACCGCAACCGGGGCGGGGATCTCGAAGACCAGCGGCACGGTGCTGTGCATTTTCAACTCGTTCATCCGGCTCTCGATCATGGCCGCGACATCATCCGTGACCAGCACAATCCCGACATCCATGGAGGTGAGAACCTCATCCAATGCCTGATTGGCCTCCACAGCGGAGGTCGCCACCCGGCCGCCGACTCCCGCCAGCGAAAACCCCAGGACGGCTTCCGGATGGCCGATCACCATCAATTTCATGGCGTTCCTACCGGTTCAGGATCAACACTGCCACGATCAGACCGTAAATGCCGATGCCTTCAGCCAGGCCGACAAAAACGAGGGCGCGGCCGAACGTCTCCGGCTTCTCGGCCATTGCCCCAAGAGCAGCCGCGCCGGTATTGCTGACCGCGAAACCAGCGGAGATGGTCGCCAGGCCGGTCGCGAGCGCGGCTGCCAAGGAGGCGTACGGATCCGCAACGGTGGTAGTGGCTGCCAGGCCAGCCGCAACGACCGTTTGAGGGGAGGCCAGCCATACCAGGCCAAGGGCAGCGATCATCAGCCCAAGGACAATATTGAAGCCCTGGAGCCCGAAAATCAGGCCGCGGGTGGCACGCGTGGGTGAATTCTTGCGTGCGCGCAGGAAATAGATGACGGCTGGAACCATGGGTACGAGACCTGCGATGACTGCAACGATTAGCTTAAGCATTTTATTATCCTTTCCTTTCCATTATCTGATGATGAACTTCTGAACCACACTTTACGAACCATTGGACGAGCTTGAAGGGTTATTCCTGGACCTTGGGCTGCAGAGTCAAGGGCTCATAGTGCATGCCTCCACCCTTGAAAAACTTGCTGAAGAGCTCGTAAAACTCCAGACGCATCGACTGGATGCCGACGATCATGCCTTCGAAGCCGATGATGAACAGATTTCCAAGCACCACCACGATCCAGTAGCCAAACCCGTGGCTGGGGCTGATCAGGGTCGCCAGGATGAAGACCACCGCACTCAAACCAGCATGAGCGATCGCAAAAGCAGCGACACGCACATAGGAAATGCTGTTGCTCAAGAGGCCGATCAGGACCTCAAAAAGCTCAAAGAAGGAGGCGGCGGCGTATGAGGGAAGGTCGCCCTCCACCAAAGGCCGGTGACCTTCGACCAGGCGGTTGAGTGCCTCCGAGAAGGCCAGCAGCAATCCAGAAACCAGGGCGATGATCCCCAGGACGATCAGCGGGATCGGGAAATGCTGGGTCGCAACCTCCACGGCCAGGCCAACCAGCGACCAATACAGGAACAACCCTGCCACCCCATGATGGTCGAAGAGCACCCGCCCCCATTCCCGGGACATCAGCGCATTGATGATAAAGATCAGGTATCCGACGCTCAAGAGCACGATTCCGACTCCAATGGCAAGGATCATGCTTTCTAGGATGCTGTTCATCGGCCGGATGAAGAGGGGCTTCAGGAGGTTCTCGAAGCCGAAGATATTCCCATAAAGAAAGCCGAAAACAATGGAGAAGACGCCGCAGTAGGTGATGATCCATCCAAAATTCGCCATGCTGCGCAACGCCCGCACCCTCCCACTGCCGAGCAGCGCTCCGAGCAGCGCCAGCAACAAACCGTGTCCGATATCGCCAAACATCGCCCCGAAGAGGAGCGGGAACGACACCGCCATGAGAAACGTGGGATCCATCTCCTCATAGCGCGGCTGCCCGTAGGTGGTGACCAACGTCTGGAACGGTCGGAATAGCCTGGCATTACGGAGAATGACCGGCACGCTCTCATGGAGATGAGCGCGCTGGATGGAGAGGCTCTCAACCAGGATGTTCTTCGACACCCCCTTCAACTGCTTCTCGAATTCGGCCACCCGATTGGTAGGTACCCAACCGCTGATCAGGTAGGTATAGCGGAACCGGCCGAACCGGCCCATGGCCTCGGTCAGGATACGGCTGCTGCGAACCTGCCCGAGCAGGGTTTGAAGCTGCTGTCCGCGCTCTTCACGGATCCCGACCAGTATTTCCCCCTGCTCCGCCATCTGCTGGCGGATTTCTTCCATTTTATTTCCAAGCTCATGAACCACCTCGGAGGAAGTTCCCGAATAGGCCTCCGGCAGGGCCAGGGGGTTCAGGTAGGCACTGCGGGCAGCCCGGTCCAGGATCTCCCGGTCCCGTTTTAATGCGGACAGCCATACAATGGCGGTCTCCTCGTCCTGATGCAGGGTTTCGAACACGAACGGAATTCGTTCCAGGCTGGTTCGCAGTCGATCGAGATGGACATTCGGGATCGTTCCCAGGATCGAATAGATATATCCTGGAGCGCGCAGGGTCGCAAGGTCGAGATCCCGGTCGGCAAGAGGTTCGAGCTGGTGATAAAGGCTCTGCAGCTCATCCAGCTGCTTTTGTTCTTCGCCGACCTGCTCCCGGACCTGTTTCACCTGCTGGTCGATCTGCTCGACCAGCGGTTGAACCTGGTCGAGTTCGACGATCCCGGTCCCCTGGGGTGGACGCGATAGGTCCTGCTCGATCGCCAGGGTTTGTATGATCCCAAGTATGCGGCGCTCGAGGGTGGCATAGACAGCTGCCACCTCTGGCCATGGCTTATGCGGACGGGGTATTTTTACCGGTTCGACGGCCAGTTGGCTCCCATCGATCTGGTGAAACACACCTTGATCCGCCAGTTTTCTTGTCACGGCCATTAAATCTCTGGCCGGGATGATCAACTGCACCTGACTCATCTCTTGAGGATAAAACATTCGTTCTCCGACCTATGTCAATACCACAAGACCAGGAATGCTTAATGAATTATTTCCAGTGAAATGGCTGCCCATCCTATCCGCTTCATTTGCGCGTGCTCTCAAGAGGAAGGTAAGCCTCGAACTCTTCGACTGGCGATCGTGAGGATTTGGCTTCGATCAGCGCGGTGAGAGCCTGAATTTCCATTTTCTTTAAGACCAGATACGCCAGAGGAATGCCGATGTGGAACGGGTATCCGATGAACGCCTTCCGGCACTGTTCCATCACATGGCGCAGGAGCTGGATCTCCAGCTCCGGCAGTCCTTTCCGCGGGTCCAGGAGCAGGGCGGAAATATCCGGGAGGTTGGGATAGATCCGCAGGATCACACCGGCGATATCGTTTCCGGCCGCCACGGCCCGGATATCCGCATCCCGCAACCGGTAGCCAAAGGGCAGGGTGTAGTTGATCAGCTCTTCTTCGGATAGGTGGTAGTAAATCTTGTAGCGGATGGCCCACATCAGGTTATTGACATCCAACAACGAACCCACTGTCCGCAGCGCTGGCTCTCGATCCTGCCTGGGAAGACGGTTGAGATCGTTCCAAATTTCACTCCAATAGTTCAGGTCCAGGGCCACTTCCAAGGGGAAAAGGCTCTGTTCGGCCGTATAACGCTCCATCGCATACGATAGGGTGTTGTAATAGGGGGTGCCGCGCAGCAGCTCCACCGCGCTCGAGACACTCCCCGACTCGACCATCGCCTGGGCAGGTAAGGTCGAGATCGGACCAAGCGGAAAAAGGACCGTTTGAACCTGATCCCAGGAGGCGCGGGCCTGGATGCCGCGCAGGGCGGCCTTCAGATTGTGAACCTCAAAATTCAGGAAGAACTTGGTCAGCAGCGGGCGGGCACTGCGGGGGGTCGAGCGGACGATGATGGTAAAGGTATCGGCCATCTGCTTTTCAATTTGATAGACAGCCCGCCGGGGGGTCAGCACCCCCTCATCCAGCTGCATCAGGTAGGGACCGTAAACCGAACGCCTGAGCAGGCCGATCAAAGCCGTGAAATCCGCCGCGCCGATCAGTTCGGCCCACTCCTGCGAGGTGATCAGGTAGGAATATTTTGCCCGCACCCGGGCATGTATACCCGCATACCCCCACACGCCTGTCTTAAACATATCGATTATTCCCTGCCGATCACACGGGATAAGACATAGGCCACGGCGCGCTCGAAATTGCTCATGGCCAGGGCCTCGGACTGTTTACTGCTTTCCTCCGCCGCAGCCAGTACGCGTTCGCTCTCTGCGTCGACCGAGGTTCGGGAGACGAGGGCACGGGCTTCCGCCTGTGCATCGGCCCGGTTCTTTTCCAGAAGAGCGCGGGCCTCCTTTTCGGCCTGGATCAGCAGCTGCTCAGCCTCACGCGCCGCTTCTTCATTGACCGCCTGTGCTTGCTTTTCAAGTTCAACAACCTGTTGGATGCGTTCTTGCATGGTCACCAGCCCCACCACAAAGAATAGGAATACGATCAGTTTCGCGCTCTGGCCAATTCCTGCATGGTTTGCAGGAAGTACATCACGTTATCATGGCTTAAAATCCCCTGGACCTCACCCTCGGCGACCACCGGCAGCTGGCCGAACCCGGCCCTCTCCATTTCCTCAAAAGCCTGGGAAAGTGATGTTTCCGGTTGAAGGGGAGGCAGCTTTTCGATCGGGATCATCGCCTTGGCCGCGTTCACCTGCGCCCACTCCTGACGGGGGAACTTGTTCATTTCCGCCAAAGTCAAAAGGCCGATCGGGCGTCCGAGCTCTTCGACCACGAAAAACCTTCGGCCAGCAATCAGGATGTGCTCATCGGCCAACTGCTCCAAGGAAAGATTCCCTGGGATGAGCGCAAAGCTGCGGCTCATAGCCTGCGCTACGGTATGCCCGGTTAATAGATTGTGAAGATACTGCTGGCTCAACTGCGCATGCGCCGCGCTTTCCAGGAACCAGCCGATAAAGGCGATCCATAGACCGCTGGCGAGGTTTCCGGTGAACATCTGCCAGACCCCGACCAGGATGAACCCGAACGCCACCACCCGGCCAACCGTCGCGGCGATGGTCGTCGCTCTTTGAAAACTGTGTGTGATCCCCCACACGACCGCGCGGAACACCCGGCCACCGTCCAGGGGGAACCCAGGGATCAGGTTGAACAAGGCGAGGGTCCCATTGATATAAGCCAGGTATTGTGCCAAGGCGAGTATTGGTTCAAATCCGGTCGTGACCAATTGCAGAAGCATGAAGATGCCTGCCAGCACAAAGCTCACAAGAGGTCCTGCAAGGGCGATCCAGAATTCCGCGACTGCGCTGGGTGGTTCTGAGGCGATTTGGGCGACACCGCCGAAGATGAACATAGTGATGCTGCGCACCTGGATTTTATACCGGAGAGCCACGACGGAATGACCCAGCTCATGGAGCAGGACGCAGACAAAGAACAGCACTGCCGTCACGGCCCCTACGGCCCAATACTCGGCAGCAGGCCAGTTCGTGAATTCCAAAGGAAAATAGCTGGTGGCGAGTGACCAGGTGATCAGGGCAAAGACCAGAAACCAGGAATAGTCGAGCCCGATCGGAATGTTGAAGATACGCCCGAGGGAAATGGATTGTTTAATCATTGCGTTCGCCCGATCTCGGTAAGTATAATGCCTCCCAAGCGGCCTCCGCTGCCCAGGCAACCTCTACCGCAGGCACCGGGCCTTCCAGGGCTCCCATGACCTTTAGAACCTTCTCGTCCAATTTGACTCTTTCGTTTAATACACGCAAGATATAATGCGCGCCCTCACGCAGCCAGACGGAGGAAAAATCCTTGGTAAGACCGAGCAGGAGCGGCTCCAGACTGGCCTCCTCAAGATAAATCAAGCCTTCCATGGCGCTCCAGCGCACGCCGATATCCTCATCCTTCAGGGCTTCCACGAGGGGGGCAGCCACAGCTGGATCCTTCAAGACCCGCAGGACCTTGGTGGCTTCCCAGCGCGCGTTCCGGTTACCCCTGGAAAGAACTTCAATCAATCCGGGAATGGCCATCTTGCCAACCCCGATTAACTGCAGGCGCGCGTTTTTTCGTTTGGAATCATCTGAGCTGCTCAATTCTGAGATCAAACTCTGTATGGTCTTATCAGGAGATGTCCGCTCAGAAGTGCTCATCGTGCCTGTTCCTTACGCGCAATGCGCTACCTGGTGCCGAGATCCAACCAGGCATACTCTCGTTCACCGACCCGGTTCGGATTATAACATAACCTTGAAGGTATTAATTGTAGTATTATCCCAAAACGGGGCGGATTATAAGGTGCGTCCGCCCGACCGTCAAGACAATTATATCCCGCGCTTATATAATTATTATAAAGATGCATATCTGCGATACAATGAGACAACCTCCCTATAAAATGGCCCTCGTGCTCAATGGATACGATCGGTCTTGTCGTCGCAATGTCTCAGGAGATCCATCCATTTCTCCGCTATGCCAGGGGATGGAAGCGCACACCCATTGGAAAGTTCCAAGGCTATCGCTTCGAACTGTCCGGCCGGGATTGCCTGCTGGTGAGATCTGGAATCGGCCTGGAGCGTGCCATGCTGGCCACGCGTGCCCTGCTAGCTGAAGTACGGCCGCAGCTCCTGATCTCGTTTGGAATAGGCGGTGGCACTGAAGCCGATCTCCATGTGGGGGATGTAGTGCTGGGCAGGGAGTCCTGCCAGCTGGATGCCACTGGGGTGAGCCAATTCCGACCGCTCGTCCTGTTGACGGAGAATGCCCAGAAGGCAATTTCACAGGTTTTACAGCCGCGCGGCGCCAGCGTGGTCTTGGGCACGATCGTCACCACCCCGGGGTCACAAAATCTCCAGCCCCGACCTGAACTTCTCCATCCGGTCCTGGATATGGAGACCGCCGGGGTTGCCAAGGTCGCCGAGGAAATGGGTATCGCCCTCCTCGCCTTGCGTGGGCTGAGCGATACCCCCCAGGAACCAATCCCCTTCGATATCGAAGCTTTCACGAGTGGAAAAGCACGTCCTCGCCTGCGCCGGATTTCCGGAACTCTCCTCCAGCATCCGGGGATCATTTTCAAACTGATACGACTTAGTCAGAACACGGAAAAGGCAGCTCAAAATGCTGCCCTCGCGCTGGTCACGGCCTTGAGCCAGCCCTTGCCTGGCGAGATTAAAACAGGACGAGTCTCCTCGTCCTGAAATGTTCCCTAATGCACGTTCCCATGAAAACCAAGCTGCGCACAGGTATGGAACTTTTCACGCGCCCGAGATATTAAACCGATATTCCAATATGGATACCTTGTATTTTACCAGCCGCCGGTCCGCTCCCGGTTGCGAATCGAATCAAGCAGTGCCGGCAGCATCTCCCGATAGGCGGCCTGATGGGCAGGATCTGCGTCCAATGCCTGCGCCTCGAGTCTACCTAGCAGGTAAACCACCCAGGTTTGCCAGGTGCGCGGGTTAGTGTCTACCCTTGAGATTTTAATGGCGGCTTCATCCAAAATTTCTTTGAGATCATCCTCTTTACTCATGATTCAAGCTCCTGATATGGATAGTTCATCCAATGGCAATGTTCTATGCGCCACCCCCAAGCCCTTTCTTGATCCGAGGATGGCGCTCAAGCACAAACCCGTTCTCATTGTAGCACCAATGACCTGACCTGATCTATCCGCCTGAATAGACTGGGCTGCTAAGGTAGGGCGTTCTTCTGCAGCAGGTTGATCAAGGCATTCAAGCGAGGCCTGGGAAAAAGAAGCTGCACTCAAGTTCGAGGAAAGGCAAGTCTCCAACCTTTGTCCAGCATCATCCCCGCCAATTTATTCCCCCTCTGCCTTGGGGAAACGGATGTGTTTTAAATTAACCCTGGCCGGTGTGGTGAGCGTCAACCCGCTGTTCCTGATACTGGCGGGCACTTTGATCCTGGCCTGGAAGGTCTCGGGCTACATCGGTGTGGATTACTTCCTGGTGCCTCGGGTCCGGGCGCTGTGGAGCGATCGGATGGCTGCCAGGGCAGTCCCCGGGGGTCTCCCCCAGGGCGTCAAGGCCCGCTGAGTTCTCCCCTGAATGAAAACAGGACGCTGAGGCAATCTCAGCGTCCTGTTCAATTAAAGCGATCATTCATGTTTCATGCGCTCAGCCAGATTGTGTTTAATGGCATAGGTGGCAAGTTCGATGCGGTTTGCTACCTGCAGCTTCTCCAAGATCGAGCTGACGTAATTCCGGGCGGTCTTCTCGCTCAGATTCAGGCTCGTCGCAATCTCAGCGTTGGTCTTCCCCTGGCTGACCTCGTAGAGCACCTCGAGCTCCCGATCGCTCAGGTCGCGGAAAGCATCTTCATCGGCCTTGCGTTCAGTTTCACGCACACGGGCGAGCAGGCGGGAGGTCGTGGCAGCGTCCAGCACCGATCCACCGCCCGCGGCCGCGCGAATCCCGCGCAGGACCTCCTCATTTCCTACCTCTTTCAAGATATACCCCACGGCCCCGGCACGGATCGCGCCGATGACCAGCTCCTCGTCGGCGAAGGAGGTCAGCATGACCACCTTCGCCTCTGGATATCGGACGGCGATCTGGCGGGCAGCCTCCAGCCCGCTGTCCCCGGGCAAGCGGATATCCATCAGCACGACCTGTGGATGGGTGCTTTCCACCATTTGAAGGGCCGCTGCGGTCGAGCCCCCTTCTCCAACGACTTCCATATCGACCTGATCATCGATCAAAGTCTTCAAGCCCAGGCGCACCAGGGCATGATCGTCCACCAGCCCAACCCGAATCTTGGTCACGCTCTCGCCTCCCAGGGGATGTCCAGGATCACTGAAGTGCCCTTTTCCATTGGACGGACCTCAAGCCTTCCGTGCAGCAGAGCGGCGCGGTCGTGCATATTATGCAATCCATGTCCTTCCGCGACCTGCGGAGGGATGCCTGCACCATCATCCTGGATTCCCAGCATCAGTCGCCGGTCAACCTGACGAGCATGGATCCGGATGTGCCGAGCGTGGGCATGCCGGACACTGTTCGCCAGAGCCTCCTGGACGATGGCCAGGATATGCGAACTCTGCTCAGGAGAAAATTCCTCCGAGGACGGCAGGTCAAGATCGAGTTCGATCTTCACCAGGGAGCCAAAACGCGGGTCGGCGGCAAGGTCTCTCAAGCCTTGTTCCAGGGATGCCGTGTTGGGTTTGGAGGCGTGCAGCTCTCCCAGGTTCTGGCGCAGATCGACGATCGCATCGTCGAGTACTCCCACCGCCGTCGCCAAACGGCCCTCCAGGGGAGATTCTGCCATCGCCAATTTTTGAGCAGAGCGGATCAGCAGGCCCGCAGTGTATACTTTCTGGATCGCACCGTCATGCAGTTCGCGCCCGATTCGTTCGCGTTCGTCCGCCAGGATCTGCTGCTCTTCGATCGCTTCGATCTGTCGCGCGGTTTCGACATCGAAGATTTCCAGCGCCCGGATGGTCGATATCACGATCACCAACCCTATCAAGGCTCGGAGGATCGGCGGGGTGATAATAAACACCTGGCTGAAAGTATCTGAGTTCAGCCAGTTTCCCGGAAAGAAGTTTACTGGTGGGACGATCAGGCCAGTCGCCAGGGCGTACACCGCCAGGCTGATCCCCGCCGTCCGCAAGGAGCGAACGATGTGGGGCACATTCAAGGGTAAGATGCGTTGATAGATGTGCTTGCGCAAAGCGTAAGCAGACAACAAACCTCCGGGAAGACCGATGAAATAGCGGGCCAGCGCATTCCCACTGTTATACCAGCTCTGAAAATCCTGGATCCAGCTCCGCAGCGGGAAGAAAGTTACGAAAAACCAGGTTGCCAGCAGGGCCGCCGAGGTAATGTGCAACCACGCCGGATGCTCTAGCGGTTCGAGTAATGCGACCCCAAACTCAAAAAGGCAGGCAAAAGAGATCCCCAGGATCAAAAGATGAAAGTATTGCAATGCCGTGATGATATCTGGGCTGAGATATGCGGTCTGCAGTGGGATAAATAAATCTCCCCATTCAACAAAAGCGTGTACGAAACCAAAAGCGGCCAGCCAGGTGAGGCTGCGCGCCAGGTCAAGATGTGAGGAATGACGCGACTGCAGGGCGATCGCAAGGCCGAGTACAAAAAACGCCAGCCCATAAACGAACTGGATGATGATGGTGTTGACCGTAATGAAGTTTCGGAGGAATTCGACCATAGATAGGAATTATAGCATGACGGCGGGCTGAGAGAAAACTGCATTGCGTGGAGTGCTGCGGAGCTGGATCAGGAAGCCAGCAAGCTGAATGGATATCACAAGTCTGGTTGTCGAGACCCTCCGCGATGGCCTGAAGCAGCCTTTTCGATCGTATCCGTGCAGCCCATTGCCGGTCACAGCGCGGTTCTTGTCAATACCTCCCAGAGCACTGGAAGGCCGCTGCGGATGAAAGAAATGGGCAGGCGTTCGTCGTGCCCATGGACCAGTTGGATCATTGGAAAGCCTTCCGGCATGACGCCAGGAGTGAAACCGTACATCTGGACACCGGTACGCTGGTATTCACTGGCATCGGTTGCACCGGGCGACAACATCGGTACGAACAGTCCGCCCGGATCCATGTTCCGGCCGGCAGTTTCCAGCGTACGATAGAAGGGGGAATCCACCAAAAATTCTGTGCCCGCTCCTGAAGCGAGGGATTCAAGCACAACCTGATCCCCTGTGATTGCCAGGATCTCGAGCATGAGATCCTCAGAGGACTGCCCAGGCAGCATCCGACAATCCAAATAGGCCTCCGCTACCGTGGGAATGATGTTCGCCTTGCTACCGGCAGCGAGCATCGTGGGGGTTACCGTGTTCGTGATCATACTTCCCAGCAGATTGCGGTTCTCATCTGGAAGACGGTCCAGAATAAAACCGGCAATTCCAGAATGCCTCAAAAGGTCAGGGAGCATCCCGGCTGGGAATCCCAACTGGTCGCTAGCCGCCTCCATCATCCGCAGAAACGTGGGGGTCAGGTGGATCGGAAAGCGACGCGTTCGCTGGATCTTCTCAAGGGCTGTCGCCAGCTGGTAAATGGCATTGTCGGCGTGCAATAAGGAGCCGTGACCGGGCAGGCCATGCGCGCTCATTTTCATCCAGCAATAGCCTCGCTCTGAGACCTGGATCGGATAGAAGCGCGTCTTGCCAAAATAGATCGTCATTGCCCCATTCTCAGAAATGCCGTATTCCGCCTCAACCAAGGAGCGATGCTGATCCACCAGAAATTTGGAGCCATGTTGAAAGCCGATTTCCTCGTCCGCGATCGCAGCCAATATCAGGTCGCGCTTCAAAGGCAGTTTCTGCCGATGGGCGAGCAGGAAGATCTGTAAATACATGGCCAGAAAGCCCTTCATGTCTATCGCACCCCGTCCCCAAACACACCCGTCCACAACTTCGCCGCCGAAGGGATCGCGGCTCCAATGCTCGCGGTCCACCGGCACCACATCGGTATGCCCGGATAGGAGCAGGGGACGCTTCGAACCATCCCCATGCAGCCGTACCACCAGGTTAGCACGCCGGGGGACAGATTCCACGATCGCGTAATCGTCTTGAGGAATCCCTTCGCGATCGAGGATTTCTTTGATTGTGGTAACAGCCAGATCCTCATTTCCGGGTGGATTGACCGTCTCCAGGCGGATCAGGCGCGCCAGGTTTTGCACAGTTTCTTGGGTAGCGGCATCCCAATCGGGACTGGACATTTATTACCTCCTTCCAGAGGCCGAGGGAGAGAAAACATCCTTCATAAAGTATTGTAGCACGGGGAATACGAGACATGGCTCATTCCGAATTTAAGGATGAGCCATGTCTCATTCTCTACCAGAGCCGACCTCTTCCATATTATTTTTATAAGGAGGTAACTGGTAGATTGAAGTCCAGAGAAAGCAGGCTTTTTTTTGAGTTAAATTTCTCTCCCCTCAAACTGGCTGTTATAGAGTTCGGCGTAGAAGCCTTTCTTATCCAGCAACTTCTGGTGCTTGCCCTGCTCGACAATGTCACCGTTATTCATGACCAGGATCCAATCGGCGTCACGGATGGTAGACAGGCGGTGGGCGATGATGAAGCTGGTACGGCCCTGCATCAATGTTTCCATGGCCTTCTGGATCAGGACCTCCGTATGCGTATCGACTGAGCTCGTAGCCTCGTCCAGGATCAGGATGGGCGGGTCGGCCAGGATTGCACGAGCAATGGTCATCAGCTGCATCTGACCCTGTGAGATGTTGGAGGTCTCCTCATTGAGCACCATATCGTAACCGTCCGGAAGGGTGCGAACGAAATGGTCGACGTGTGCCGCCTTGGCGGCTGCTATGACCTCCTCATCGGTGGCGTTGGAGCGGCCGTAGCGGATGTTTTCCATGATCGGACCGTTGTAGAGCCAGGTATCCTGCAAGACCATGGCGAACATGGAACGCAGGTCCGCGCGGGTGAAATCCTTGACATTATGGCCGTCGACCAGAATGGCACCGCTGTTGACGTCATAGAAGCGCATCAACAACTTGACCATGGTGGTCTTCCCCGCGCCAGTCGGGCCGACGATGGCAATCTTCTGGCCTGGTTCGGCGTAGAAGGAAAAGTCATTGATGATGATCTTGTCCGGGCTGTAGCCGAAATGGACGTCCTTGAAATCCACGCGGCCCTGGATAGCGTCCAGCTTGATGGGGGTCGTCGTGTCGGGGATTTCTTCCGGTTCAGCCAGGAACTCGAAGACGCGCTCAGCCGAGGCGGCTGCCTGCTGAAAGATGTTGGAGATGTTAGCGATCTGCGTGATTGGCTGCGTAAAGGAGCGCACGTACTGGATAAAGGCCTGGATATCGCCGATGCTGATGACCTTTATGATCACCAGGTAGCCGCCTAGGATGCAGACGGCCACGTAGCCCAGGTTGCTGACGAAGTTCATGACCGGGAACATGATCCCTGACAGGAACTGGGATCTCCACGCTGAGCTGAAGAGGGTGGTATTGATCTGGTCGAACTCGGCAACACTCTTTTGCTCGCCGTTGAAGGCCTTCATGACGACGTGACCGCCGTACATCTCTTCCACATGGCCGTCGATGTGGCCGAGGTAATCCTGTTGCTGTTTGAAGTATTTCTGGGACTTGCTGACCACCAGGTTGATGATCCCGTAGGAGATCGGCAGGATCACCACTGCCACCATGGTCATCTCCCAGCTGATGGTGAACATCATGACCAGCACGCCGATTACGGTTGTGACCGAGGTGACGATCTGGGTAAGGCTCTGGTTGAGGGTCTGGCTGACGGTGTCGACATCGTTGGTGACACGGGAGAGGACTTCACCGTGGTTGGTACCATCGAAGTACTTCAGCGGCATGCGGTTGATCTTCTGGGAAATATCCTTTCGGAAGCGGTAAGTGATGTCCATGGAAATACCGGACATCACCCAACCCTGTATGTAGGCAAACAAGGAGGCAAGGAGATAAAGGCCCAGAGTCCAAAGGAGCATCGTAGCAATATAGCCGAAGTCAATCGTACCGGTTCCGGCAATCTGAGCCATCACACCTTCGAACAGTTTTGTGGTGACATTGCCAAGGAGCCTTGGACCGAAGATAGTAAAGATGGTCGAGGCGACGGCAAAGATGATCACGATCAGGATCCCCAGCCTATAGGAGCCAAGGTATTGGATCAACTTCTTCATGGTACCTTTGAAGTCGCGCGGTTTTTCGCCTCTCATCATGGCTCTTGGGCCGCCGTGTCCCATCATCCCGCGTCCGCCCATGGGGCCGCGGGCGACCGCGGCAGGGGCGCGTGTGTTCGAGCTTTGCGTGGTCATGCCAATTCCTCCTCGCTGAGCTGCGATAAGGCAATCCCCTTGTAGATCTCGCAAGTTTTCATCAGTTCTTCGTGGCATCCTTTACCAGCGATCTTGCCTTCGTCCAGGACAATGATCTGCTCGGCATTTTTGACGGTGGCAATACGCTGAGTGACGATCAGCAACGTGCTGGAGCCAGTGTGTTCCTTGACAGCCTTGCGCAGGGCTGCATCCGTTTTGAAGTCCAGGGCCGAAAAGCTGTCGTCGAAGATATAGATCGGCGCTTTCTTGACCAGGGCACGTGCGATCGAAAGCCGCTGTTTCTGCCCGCCAGAGACGTTCCCACCACCCTGGGCGATCTCGGTCTGCATCCCTTCCGGATTGGCATTGATGAACTCGCTGGACTGGGAAATATCGGCGGCCAATTTCAAATCCGCGTCGGTGGCGTTTTCGTCGGCATACAGCAAGTTGCTCTCGATCGTGCCTGAGAATAGTGTGCTCTTCTGCGGAACGAAGCCGATCTTCTCACGCAGCTCGTGCTGGGTGACCTCCCGGATATCGATTCCGTCCATACAAATGGCGCCGCCGGTCACCTCATAGAAGCGCGGGATGAGGCTGACGATGGTGGATTTCCCCGAACCGGTGGTGCCAATGAAGGCTGTCGTTTGACCCGGTTTCGCTATAAAGCTGATGTCATGCAGGACGTCCTCCTCGGCGCCCGGATAGCGAAAATCCACGTTGCGGAATTCGATCGTGCCTTCGAAAGGCGAGGGGAACTGCCGGGGATCTTCGGGGTCCTTGATTTGCGGTTCCGTCTCCAGGACGTCTGCAATCCGGTCGGCGGACACGGAAGCACGCGGCAGGATGATAAACATCATCGAGAGCATCAGGAAGGCGAAGACGATCTGGATGGCGTACTGCATGAATGCGATCATGTCACCCACCTGCATCTGCGACTGGGCGACCTGATGGGCACCCACCCAGATGATCAGGACCGTCACGCCGTTCATGATCATCATCATGAATGGCATCATCACGACCATCACGCGGTTGGTGAACAGGAGGACCGAGGTCAGGTCCTTGTTGGCCTTATCGAAACGGTTCTCTTCGAACCCCTGCATGTTGAAGGACCGGATGACCATCATGCCGGAAAGGTTTTCACGCGTCACCAGGTTGAGACGATCGATCAGGCTCTGGATGATCCTGAATTTCGGCAGGGCGATCGAGAATACAGCCAGGACCAAGCCGAGCAGGACGACGACCGCCAGGGCAATAATCCACCACATGGAGGTGCTTTTCCCCAGGGCGCGGATCACGCCGCCCACCCCGATGATCGGGGCATAGATGACCATGCGCATGATCATGAGGACCACCATCTGGATCTGAGTGATGTCGTTGGTGGTGCGGGTGATCAACGAAGCCGTAGAGAATTTATCAAACTCGGTACTGGAGAAGCTCTCGACCCGCTGGAAGACCTTCCGGCGCAGGTCGCGGGCTAGACCGGCTGCGGTGCGGGCGGAGAGATAGCCGACGACAATGGTACAGGTTACGGAGACCAGGGTTACCAGCAGCATCAGGAAACCGATGCGATAGATATAGTTGGTCTGTATTTTCCCGGTATTCATACCCAGAGCGGCATACTCGGTCTGGACGGCACCGACGGATATCTGGATGATCATGCTGGTGCCAAGCGTGGCGAACTTCTGATTGATCGCACTGGTCATCTTCGAAAGGGTCGCGGGCGGGAGCTTCTGCAGCATGGCAAAAACGTCCACCCCTGCAGGGATCTGGGACAGGTCGAAGCCGAAAGCCTGGGCCATGGATTTTGCCTTGGTTGGATTGGCCAAGGCTTGCTCGAGGCTTGAGACCGCCATTAACGCCTCACCCATGATCGGGTTCAACTTGGTGATCTCGGAACTGTCAACATTCTTGAGCACATAAATCGGCTGGTTTTCCAGGACGGGATACTGCTTCACGTAATTGGCGTAATCGGCCGAGCTCTTGTTGACAAGGGTGTAATCTGCCAGGACGGTAACCTTATCGGCTGGGCTCATGAACAAGACCAGCCGGTCCATCTCGCTCTGCCGGATGGCCACCGGTACTGCATTTTCGATCCCGCCTTGCTGGATGCCGGTATCGACGATTTGAGCCATGTAATCCGGCAGGGCCAGGTCGGCATTCGCCTGGACGAACAGCAGCAGGACCGCCAGCAGGATCAGAAAAAGATAGGGTTTTAAATATCGGATGAGACGAAGCACGGGTTTCGATTCTCCTACAATGAGATTTGCATCAGCGCGTGGGTGCGATGTGCTCCTCGAGCAGGTTGGTCTTGCCGATCAGGATTTTAAGCCCGGCTGCAATGTGCTCTTTCTCATCCCGGGAAAGGGTTTTCGCCAGGTCGTGCAACCACCCCTGCCGGGCCCGGATGCTGTCTGTAAGCGTCTGGCGGCCCTTGTCAGTCAGGACAATATTCTTGACGCGCCGGTCATGCAGATCCTCGGAGCGAAGGATCAGTTCCAGCTGCACCAGGCGGTCCAGCATCTGGCTGGCTGCGGCGCTGGTGATGCCCAGTTGCTCGGCGAGATCCGAAACCCCGAGGGCGCGACGATAGATCAGGAACAGGGCACCGATCTGTGAAACCGAAAGGCCGTTTTCCTTGGAATACAGGAAAAAATTCCGCATCGAGCGTCGCATGAAGACTTCTGTCCATTCCTGGAGGGTGGCGACAAATGGATCATCAAGGGACATATGTTAACCTTTCTAAATAGTTAAGCATATCGAAATATAAAATTTACTTTAGAATATGTCAAGGTGACAGATGTAACATTTTGAATAGTAAGGCTTCTGGAATAACAAATAACCGAGCTTTTACTATTAAAGGCGCGCGGCCCTCTCCAGATGGGCTCGCGTTCCTCTGATATTCGTGGAGGGCGATCGGATCCCGCTCGCCGAGTGTGATCTCAAGCTCAAGTAAGCCCCACCCCGCGGCTATAATCGAGGCAAAGGAAGAATTTCGCGAGGTTCTTCTTGGCAGAAACGCAACCGCAGGAATTCGATCCAAAAGCTCCCCGACAGCTCTCCTGGGTTTGGCTGCTGGTGCTGTTTTCCGCGGCCGGATTAATCGAGACGATCTTCTTCGGCCAGCTTAATGCCTTCATCCCGCTGTACCTGCCGCACCTGGGTATTTCCCCGACCGCGGTCGCGGCCTGGACTGGCGCCCTGGTCGCCACCTCCAGCGCGATCGGCATCCCGTTCCTGCCCTTGTGGGGGGCATTGGCCGACCGCTATGCGCGCCAGCCCGTTATCGTTCGGAGCTACCTGGTTGAATTCTCGGCTGCCCTGATCATGCTGCTGGCGAGAGGGTTCTGGGTATTTGTGATCGGGCGCACGCTCACCAGCCTGTCCCTGGGGAACTCAGGCTTGATGCTGACCACCCTGTCAGAACGCGCACCGCATAACAGGCAAGGCCTGGTCTTCTCGATCATGAATGGAGCACCGTCCATAGGCGCTTTCCTGGGACCACTGATCAGCGGCCCGATCCTAGACCGCTGGGGATTTCCCGCTTTGATGGGCATCGACTGTTTCTTGTTGCTCCTCGTTGTTCTGGCAATGAATTTCGGTTACCATGACACCTTCATCGGGACAGACCGAGGCCCGCTGCTGGGGATGGCGATCGGGTCGGTGCGTATTATCGCGGGCTCGCGACGCCTGCGGACCCTTTTCCCGGCGCTCTTCCTGCTCTTCTCAGGCTGGTTGATCGCCATCACCTACGTTTCATTGGCGATCACCTCTCTCTATCATGGGCGAAGCCTGGGGACCGCGGTGGGTCTGATCCTGGGCGCAGGCGGGTTGACCACCCTGGTTCTCAGTCCGATCATCGGTCTGCTGGCAGACCGCTTTGGGCACTGGCGCGTGCTCTTCATCGGCGCAGGCATCGCAACCGGGCTGTGGATCCTGCCGGCACTAACCACGGGACTAATCGGCTTCGGTATCGCCTGGGCGCTGGTAAACGGAATAATCTCAGCTGTCTTTGCGATCTCCTTCAGTGTCCTGTCCTCATCCACGTCCCCAGAGGTGCGTGGACGGGTGATGTCTTTCGCTTATCTGCCGATGAACATGGGGTTCGTGATCGGTCCGGCCATCGGCAGCCTGGTGACCCGCACGACGGTCTTCGCGGTGTTCCCGACCGCCGCCATATTGACCCTGCTCGGGCTCGGTGTTCTGTGGTATTCGGCCCGGCAGGATTAATCAGTCCGAACCACATTTTCTGACGAAATCATACCCACAGGATCTATAAACAGGTTCCTTGTCCCATTCTTTCTCCAAATTTTGGCGATGAGTCGTCCCATAATGTGTAATAATTCATCCAACGATTAATTCGAGGAAGAATGGCCACGATTCTTTGTAAATATTGGGGGATTAATAGATTGTCAGCATCCTATCCAAATTTAATATCACTGAAGATTTTGGTGACGACCCTTGTCTAATAGATTAAGATAAACGCAATGGATCATCACTGGATCGAACTTTGCAAGGCCGGGGAATCATCTGCCACCGAAAAGTTGATACAGGAGTACCAAAAGGATGTTTACCGGCTGGCGCTCTCCATTCTCGAAGACCCCGACGAGGCCGAGGAAGGGGCTCAGGAGGCGTTTATCGCGGCTTTGCGCGGCCTGGATTCGTTCCACGCCGATTCATCATTGAAAACATGGATATTTTCAATCACGATCAATATTTGCCGCACCCGTTTGCGACGTCGCAGGGCAAGAGAGCGATTAAAGCAAATCATGAACGGGCTATTCTATCTGCAGAACAAGGACAACCATCCACCCGAAGAGACGGTGCTCCAAAACGAGGCTGACGCAAGGATGCAGCGCGCCATCCGCGAACTCGGCGAAAAACTCCGCTTGCCCATTATTCTGCGTTATTATCACGATCTCTCTACCGCCGAAATTGCCGAAACGCTGGATATTCCCCAGGGAACTGTCCACTCCCGACTGAACACCGCACGAGAACGCCTGCGCCGGTATTTGAAAGAAGGGCCAGAATGACCGGTATAACCCATAAACAAGCCCGTGATTATATTAACGCTTTTGCAGACGGCCTGATCCAAGAACAGGAACGAGAATTGCTCAATGAGCACCTGAAAACCTGCGACGAGTGTCGCGCTTATGCAGGTCAAATGAATGCTCTCGAATCAAGATTGCGACACTCCTTCCATCATCGCTGGGAGCCCTTACACGGTCCGTCTGAAAATCTAGCACAAACTGTTCAAAGTTCCGCAAGGAAAATAGCCATGACCGATCGAATTAATCTCAGGCTGAAAATCATAGCGGGTTTCGCCGCGTTGATCGTGCTTGGGATCATATTCGGTTCCGTGATATGGCAATTAAAAAGTCATTCGATAAAAAATCCCTCCACGAACCCGACCACGACCATTATCTCGACCGCTACCGCAGTCTCATCTTCGGGAAGGTCCATCGCTTTTGTTTCAGACCAAGATGGCAACTCAGAAATCTATGTGATGAGAGCTGACGGAAGCGGTGTTACCGACATAACCAACAACCCTGCTTATGATGGCAATCCGGTCTGGTCGCCCGACGGAACCAAAATCGCCTTCGAAAGCGACCGCAATGGCCATCGGAATATCTTTGTCATGAATCCGGATGGCAGCGAGCTAACCCAGCTTACCCATGACTCTGCTAACCATATTTTGGGGGCTGCACCAGAATCGCGAATCTTTAGTCTCAAAAGATCGGATATTTGGTCTCCAGACAGCAGACAGCTCTTGTTCTCAAGTGATCGCACCGGACAATGGTTGCTCAATGTGATGAATGCCGACGGAAGCGGCGTGACACAACTGATGCAAGCCAATGACCCGCCCGTGGCGGATGTGCTCTGGTCGCCCAGTGGGAAGCAGGTAGCTTATACTTCGAATACTGCGAACGGTTGGGTGCAGATTATGGCTGTCAATATCGATGGCACCCATCGCCGTTTAATTGCAACCGGAGATCCGACAAAGAGCAATGCTGTTTGGGATACAGGCGGAGATATTGCGTGGTCTCCGGATGAACAATTTATCTATTATGAGCACGAAACCAACGACGGGTATTGGTATATCGTGAAAGCTGCTGCCGACGGCGCGAATACCTCGCAGGTGGTTGCCAGTGGATACGCTCTCGCACAGGGAAGTTACAGTGATGCTTGGTTGGGGAATGATTCGGCGTTGTACTACGTGCTTACATCACATGGCGATGGGGGTGGCGCATTTACTTGGTGGCCAACAAATCCGGGGAAAACCATACAATGGGATTTGCTTGCCTTGTGCGATGTATCTCAATACACTCCCGGATACATGTATTACGGAGATTGGGCTGCCTCGAATGCAGGTTCTCAACTTGTACTAGCAGTTCCATGCCCCACTAAGGGGTATTCGGAACTCTATTTCCTGGATTCAATGACGGGTGCATTCAATGAAATCGCGCAGATTCCGGCCGCGTGGAGCGATGTCGCCATCAGCTGGTCTGCTGACGACCAAGTGGTTTTGATCCGGGGAAAAGATCAGTCTGGGAAAACAGAAATATATCTTCTCAATGCGGACGATTTACAAACAAAATCACCAGGAATGCTCAGGCTAATTTGGAGCGGGGAAAGCACCCAGGTGGTGTTGCAACCAGTCCCGATCAACAGGGTCGCGACTGAAAACCAACTTCCGGTTGTACCTACCTTGCATCCAAACGAGACTTCCACCCCGCTGTGGACCGGTACCAGTAACGGGGATTTGATCGCATTTGATTCTAATCGCGATGGGAATGAGGATATTTACCTGGCCAGGAGTGACGGTACCGGTGTCACGAATCTGACGAACAACCCCGAAGACAGCGGCGGCCCGGTCTGGTCCCCAGATGGAAATCACATTGCCTTCACACGGTACAAGAACGACAGTGTTCCGGTTATTTATGTGATGCGTCCAGATGGCACGAATGCCCACCCGGTATCCGTCGACGGAATATCACTCTATGCCTGGTCACCGGATAGTCAAAAAATAGCCTATCTGGTCAGCCAGCCCCAAGATCCAACAGTCCTTTACAGCCCGGCGAAAATGTCTCTCAAGATCGTGGATTTATATGGAAACGTTCAACAATCCATTGACCTGGGAACCTTTTCTCAGGTCGATCAACTACGTTGGTCACCCGATGGACATTCGTTGTATTATGTCGCCACCCAAATGGCAATTGACGCCACGGGTGCAACCAAGCTGACTGAATCGGATATCGATCAAATCAGCCTGGACGGCAAGCTGCCAGATGTATTAGTGAAATCCGATCAGCAAATCGATGCGTGGATTGGCACAGTCCAGGCATTGACTTATCTCGTCCGCGATACCTCTGCCTGGAATTTAATACGCACCAACAGGCAAGGCCAAACCCGGCTGGCGACCTGGGCGGTAGGTCCAAGTCAATGTGGAATACCGGGCCAATTCGATTGGGACTCCATTGCCAGTTCTTCAAACATGCGCTGGTCACCCAATGGAAAACAATTGTTGATTGAAGTCAATTGTGATACTAGTCCAGAGTTTTATTTGGGTAGTACGGATGGACAATTTGTGAAATTGATGAATTATCCTGTGCTTGGAGCAGATTCTTTCAGCTGGTCGCCGGATGGACAATCCATGATCTTTTCTTCAGCAAGGGACTCGTCTGGAAATTCAGCTCTCTATACATTGAACGTGAAAGCTACGCTAAAAGATCCTGCCACTCTCCCCATTCGCATCACCACATCCGGGTTCGATGAAACCAGTCCCGATTGGCAGCCCCGACCGTAGAACCACGTCAAAGTGGTTGACTACAGCGGATTTCACCCCCTGGTCGATAAAACTCCGTGGCTGGGATTAGGGAATTTCTAGTGCCAGGTTGAAATTGGCCGAGATCATGGGCAGGACCTGGTCTGCAAATACCTCGACCGCTGGGCGGTCCTTATCATGGCTCCACTGAGAGGCCAGGCCGTAGATCGCCCAGCTGACCGCCGTGGCAGTCAGTTCAAGGGAAGGGTCGGTTCCGACCTGTTTCAGCCATTTCAACATCAACCCGGAAACCTGGTTCTTGATCTCGCTTTCGATCAACGATTCGTATTGGTTCTGGGAGGGTACACAATTGGAGTGAACCTTGGTAACGAACTCACATACGGCTATAATTAACGTCCGCAAATTTTGGAGGCTGAACTGGCAGGCGTTCAGCATACGCTCGTCAATTTCTCGCTGGAACCCCTCCCGGATAAAGTACTCCAGCAGCGCGAACTTGTCCGGGAAATGGGCGTAGAAGGTTGCCCGGTTGATCCCGGCTCGCTCGCTGAGGTTTTGAACACTGATTGTCTGAAATCCCTTTTCCTTCATTAAATCGATCAGTGCTTGAATCAGCAGCTGACGGGTGCGCTTCACTCGCGGATCGAGTTTTACAGAACTATCAGCCTGGATTGACAACATTTTTATCCTTTTGTCGTTTAGACAACATTTGTTTAGTTTTGTTGGTTGACGTCTTAGCCACTTTCGGTTTTAATTTGTCAACACCTGTTGTTTATCCAACGAATGCTGGAAAGATATCACATTTGTTAGAGCTAGTCAAGGCTGGCTGCCCCATTTCAGGTCCAGCCAGGAGAAAGAAAGAGAGAGATTTATATGACCGAAAAAACAGATACAGCTTTAGCTCCCAATGAAAAGTTTGCCAAGCTCGCGAACGACGAACAGATACAACGCGCAGCTCAGGCCCTTGAAGCCAATGGCATTCATACCTTGATCGCTGAAACCGGTGAAGAGGCGAAACATCTCTTCTTTAACTTGATCCCGGAGGGAGCGGAGGTTTTCCTGGGTGCGTCCGTGACGTTAGAAACGCTGGGGATCAAGGATGAGATCGATAAATCAGGACGATTTGATTCAGTCCGCCCCAAGCTCTTCGCCATGAATCGCGAGACCCAGGGCAAAGAGATGCGGAAACTGGGAGCCGGCCCTGATTTCGCCGCTGGCAGCGTTCACGCCGTAACGGAGGATGGGCATGTCCTGATCGCATCGAACACGGGAAGCCAGCTTGGACCTTATGCTTCCGGAGCTGGAAAGGTGATCTGGGTGGTCGGCGCGCAAAAAATCGTCAAGGACATCAATGAGGGTTTGAAACGCATCCAGGAATATGACCTTCCGCTCGAGGAGGCCCACATGCAACAACTCTACAAGCTCCATACCGCGCTCAGCAAGATATTGATCGTTAACAAGGAAATCCGTCCAAACCGCACAACCTTGATCATCGTAAAGGAGAAACTTGGATATTAACCGATTGCGAATTTTCTGTAATATAATGCCCGAATGTTAATCGAGTAAGGCTAACCGGAGGCTTAACATGAAAATTGCTTTGACCATTATCGGGGCTTTATTGATACTCGCCGGAGTCGTCTGGTTCTTTCAAGGCATTGGCATCCTGGCCGGCAGCATGATGAGCGGTCAGTCCCAATGGGGGTACATCGGCGTTATAACCGCTGTCGTCGGGATAGTCTTGGTCGCGTTAGCGTTCTGGCGCAGAGGTTCCCCCTCAAAATAATCATTTCAGGTTAATCTTCAACAATGCCTGATATCCTGTACTGGCTTCCTTATTTGACTTATCGAGGGCTTTAGGTTATATTCGATTATCTTGGCATTCCAGGAGAACTCGATATGTGTGTATTCTGTGCAGCCATCCCGACCGCTGCGGCTGTCGGCACAAATTTGAACTCAAAACAAAAAGCCGCCCGCGGGGCAGCCAAAGCCAAAGGGATCGAGCTCCCTTCAGAGAAACCCATCGCAAAAATGACCATAGGTGTGATTGTCCTGCTGGCGATCGGTTCCGTGATCTACCATTCCCTGAAACTTCCATACTAATAAAGAAAATCCCGGAATCGGTCAGAGAAATCGACCTCTTCTCCGGAAATTTAAACGCCTGGTTTCATTTGAGAAGCCAGGCGTCTTGTTATCATGATTGCAGCTTGGTCGGAGAATACCCGGCCAGGCTTCTCAAGGGATCAACAACCAGCGGTATTCATAGGGCTGGAGCGTCAGAGACACCCTCCCGCCGGCCTTACGCACTTCATCGCCGGTTAGAAGGTCCACAATCTTTCCGTGAACATCCCCAGGCAAGGCGCAGGTGACGGCCCGGGGGGCCGCGCTGAGGTTTTGGAGAACGAGCATGCGCTCCTGGCTTTCGGAGCGCAGGTACGCCGCCACGGCGGGCGTACCGCAATCCACCCACGCCAGGTCCCCGCAGCACAGGACCGGGTGGCTTTTGCGAACGGCAATCATCGCCCGGATACGCGACCACAGCGACCCCGGATCTGCGCTCTCTGTCAGGACATTTACCTTTTCTGGTTCATAAGGGGGTATGCTGATCACGGGAGTAAAAATGCTACTGGCCTCCTTGAAGCCTGCACGAGGACCTGGTTTCCACTGCCTTGACAGGCCGGTAATTATATTTCTTTCATAAATCCACCTTGATTCCGGCACATATCCAATGAGTCGGCATCCTACAGGCATATAAAGAATATCCAGCATTTGAAGCGAATTCCTGATTGAAAGGATGGTTACCAGTAATTAATAGCAACAACTTTTCTACCAGCAAAAAAAGGGGGTAAACTGGTTGGCAGCGGTTATTATTACAGGTGTAAAGCGTTCAATGATCATAAAGTAGAGAAGAAAGGCCGTGAACTATGAATGAACTCAATCAACTCCTCAAGGATCTGGTCGCAATCAACTCGATCAATCCAGACCTGGTGTCTGGTGCTCCCGGAGAAGCGGAAATCGCGAACTTTATTTCTCAGTGGTTGAAACAGCATGGGTTGGAAGTCCAACTCGTCCCCTCGCTGAAGGGACGCCCCAATGTGATCGGGATCGCACGCGGCACCGGCGGCGGGAAGACCCTGGTACTGAACGGCCATATAGACACAGTGGGGGTCGAAGGCATGCCCCAACCTTTTGAACCGGCCATCAAAAATAATCGCTTATATGGACGCGGTGCATATGACATGAAAGGCGGCGTGGCTGCATGCATGTCCGCGGTGGCAGCCGCCAGGCAGCATCATCTGCGCGGTGATGTGATATTCACCGCCGTTGTGGATGAGGAGTATGCCGGCCTGGGTACAATGTCGATTGCCCAAAACCTTCATGCGGATGGAGCCATTGTCGCTGAGTTCACTGAGCTGCAGCTGATCTTGGCGCACAAAGGATTTGTCTGGTTGGAGGTTGAAACCACGGGACGAGCCGCTCACGGTTCCCGTCCAGACCTCGGCGTGGATGCCATTGCGAAGATGGGTAAGGTATTGGTCGGGGTGGAAAAATTGGATCAAGAGCTCCGTTCACATCCAACCCACCCGCGCCTGGGGAGTGGCTCCCTGCACGCCTCGCTCATCAAGGGCGGGCAGGAACTTTCCAGCTATCCGGAGCATTGTGTCGTATCGTTGGAGCGTCGGACGCTCCCCGGCGAAACCCCAGAAATGGTGGAAGCTGAGCTCCAGGAGATTCTCGAGCGTCTCCGTCATTCGGACCCATCTTTCAAAGGTATGGTGCGAAGGGGAATCGATCGTGCCCCGATGGAAACACCGGAAAACGCCCCAATCGTCACCGCCATCAAGGGCGCAGCTGCGAAAGTATTGCCTGCACCTCTGCAGATCTCCGGGGTCCCTTTTTGGACGGATGCCGCCACCCTGTGGGCGAAGGGGATACCCACGGTCTTGTTTGGGCCGGCCGGCGGTGGGGCGCACGCAGTCGAAGAGTGGGTCGACCTGGCAAGTGTACAGACTTGTGCGGAGATTTATCTTGCAACAGCCATCGATTTTTGTCGGTGAATCCTTCCAGTCGGGTTCGCTTCGTAATGCGTTCCCACGTCCCGATCGCCCCTGCTTATAAATAAATCGCACCAATTTGGATAGATCGTATTCTGAATACCCCTTGACCTCGAGTTAATTGTAAATTGATAGGTGGTCATGAAAGGAGTTTTTCGTATGAACAACAATCTTATCGCCAAGGCTTCGTTAAATATCAACGCTCCCAAAGAAAAAGTTTGGGATGCGCTGGTCAACCCCGAAGCCATCCGTCAATACATGTTCGGTACACATGTAGTTTCGAACTGGCAGGTGGGCAGTCCGATTATCTGGAAAGGTGAGTGGCAAGGTAAATCTTACGAGGATAAAGGTGTGATCCTCCAGCTGGAACCGGAGCGGATCATTCAATATAACCATTTCAGCCCCCTTTCCGGACTCCTAGATAAACCAGAAAACTATCACACGGTAACGATCGAGTTAGCCGCGGCTGGACCTGAAACCCAAATTTCCCTCAGCCAGGACAAAAATACGACCGATGAAGAGCGTGCTCACTCCGAGGCGAACTGGGGGATGATGCTCGCTGCACTGAAAAAATTTTTGGAAGGCTAGGTTCCCGGTTTTGAGCCCTACAGGCCATTAATCAATCAATAGACCTCTTGCATAAGTGTTGATTGTGCCATAATAGGCCCATGCGATATGAAACAGTCAAAACGCTCAAGAATGAAGATTTCAAGCGATTAACCGGCGTCAGTCGGGAGATGTTTGAAAAGATGCTGACGGTCTTGCGGAAAGAGATGCGCGATTTTGGAAGGCCGCCGAAACTGGGTCGAGCTGATCAATTACTGATGACGCTGATGTACTGGCGTGAATACCGCACCGAGTTTCATATCGGGATCACCTATGGTGTCAGTGAAGCGACTGTGTGCCGGACGATCCAGAGAGTTGAAAATGTGCTGATGAAATCAGGCGAATTTCGTCTGCCCGGCAGGAAGGCACTGCAACCGAGTGACACGCTGATCGAAGTGGTGCTGATCGATGCCACCGAGCAGCCGATTGAACGGCCGAAAAAAAGCAACGTCAGCACTACAGCGGCAAAAAGAAGCATCACACCCAGAAAACGCAGCTGATCATCGACCAAAAGACACAGGAGATCATTGCCACAGCCTTTGCCCATGGGAGCCAGCATGATTTTGAATTGTTCAAGAAAAGTCGCTGTCTGTTTTCCAAACAGATCCGTATCCTGGCAGATTCTGGATACCTGGGCTTGAGCGGTCTTCATGCGAACAGCCAAATCCCTGCCAAGAAATCGAAGCTTCATCCATTGACCCACGAACAGAAGGCGAGCAATCGGCAACTTTCCCATGAACGTGTTTTGGTTGAGAACATCATTCGTAAGCTGAAGATTTTCCGCATTTTGAGTGAACGATATAGAAATCGGCGTAAACGATTTTCTCTCAGATTCAACCTCATTGCGGCTATCTACAACCTTGAACTCCAGATGGCCAAATGACTTACTTTTGCAAGAGGTCTAATGTATAAAGGCTGGCATTTTCGGTGCGTCCGTGAGGTTGCAGTAAAACCTTACAGTCAAGCAAGCCGGGCGGTTTATGGAAATCACCCAGTTATATATACTAGGCTGTATAAGGAAAATGGAGTAAAAGAACGTGGTGATGACGCCAATCATCCCACATCTTCTACTCCATCGACCTCTGGTCTGGGAATGAGAACTTCAAACACCAGGTACTGGCTACGTCGAGGATCTCCGGGGATGGACAGGAGGTCACGATGAAAGTATACATTGGAATCGATTGGAGTGAAAATAAGCATGATATTTGTTTGATGCACGAAGACGGGGAGGTGCTTCGAGTTCTGCAGATCAGACACACGATCACTGGTTTCCGGGAACTAGACATGGCTCGCCAAAGCCTGGGGGTGGCGATACGGGAATGCGTCGTTGGTTTGGAAACGGCGCATAACCTGCTCGTAGATTATCTGTGGGATCAGCAATATACACAAATCTATATTCTGCCCCCGAACGCCGTCAAGAGTGCGCAGAAGCGGTTCCGCCAAAGTGGGGCGAAGGATGATCCTTGGGATGCACGCCTGATCGCCGATATCCTGCGGACCGATCAGAGCCGCTACAGCCTTTGGAAGCCGGACAACGCCTTGACACGTCAGATCCGGGCTGAAGTCCGTTTTGCCAATCAGCTAGGCCAGGAGTTAGTGCGCGACAGCAACCGGCTGCGTTCGCTCCTGCTGCGCTACTACCCAGCAGCCACACAGCTCTTCAGCCACCTGGACAGCTTGGTTTCCCTGGCCTTTTTACAGGCTTATCCGACTCCCCAGCAGGCAGAATCTTTGAGTTTTGAAGATCTCAAGGGCTTTCTGCGTCAGCATCATCACACCCAGACTCGCTCTTGGGCGACCGTCTATGCTCGACTGCACGCCGATCAACCCCAGTCTAATCCGGAAGTGCAGGCCGTCTATATGCCCCTGTCACTGGCACAGGCCAGGATCCTGGAACAGCTGGTCAAGAGTCGCAGCGAGTGCCTGGAGAGGCTCAAAAGACTCTACTTCCAGCATCCCGACCATGAGATTTATGACAGCCTACCCAAAGTCGGCACTATCTTGGGCCCAGCTTTGTTGAGCAAGTTGGGTGATGACCGGGAGCGCTATCCAACCCCCGCGATCCTACAAGCTGTGGCGGGGACCTGCCCTGTTACCAACCGGAGTGGCAAACACTTGCGCGTTTATTTTCGCCAAGCCTGCGACCATGAGTTTCGCTATTTCGTGCAGCAGTGGGCAAGATTGACGCTGGAAGTTTCGCCCTGGGCTGTAGCTTACTACAGCTCCGTGCGGCCGCACTGCAAGAATGACAGCGATGCCATTCGTCGCCTAGCTAACCGTTGGCTTGGAATCCTTTGGAGATTATGGATTGATAGAAAACCCTATGATGAAACTCTTCACCTGAAGCAGCACGCGCTACGCAGCAAATCCCGTTAATCCTTTTTACCCCCTCCCTAGAGTGAAGATCTGATGATTGGCGCTTGGTCACTTTTTTCTTTGGATGGGTTTCACCAACCTGTTCTGGCCATGCGCCAATTTCCAGTTCTTCCTATTGACAAAACGTATCCGTATA
>JBEKFY010000014.1:0-86811 GCA_050013095.1 Anaerolineales bacterium
GCTTCGGTGCCTGCCTTTCGGGGACCTCACCAGGATCGAACCTGGGTCCGCTCCCTTCACCGGCTGATCTATGGCCGCTGATCTCTCTCTTTCCCTGTTCTATGGAAATTCGATACAGTAACGAAGGAACTCTTGAAAAGCCCGCCGAGACACGGGCCGGAAGGGTGCCCACCCTTGACATAACAATATATTAGATATAATATCTAAATAATACATCCTTTTAGGTATTTTTACACAGGGTTCTGTAGGCATCCCTTTTCGAAAGGTATCTAAAAAATGACACAAGATACTGCTCTCCTCCCTGGTTCGATCGAGGCCCTGGAAGATCATCATCCGCTGAGCGACCGTGTCTATCAAAGACTGCGGGACGCCATCATCGATGGCCGCCTGGCCGCGGGCCAGTGGCTGCGGCAGGAAGCCCTGGCCCAGGAGCTTGGAACGAGTCAACTGCCGGTCCGGGAGGCGATCCGGCGCCTGGCAGCCGAAGGCCTGGCTGTGCGCATCCCGTACAAAGGCGTCCAGGTGGTCGAGTTTTCCCCGGAAGATATTGTCGACATGTTCAATGTCCGCGTGACCCTGGAGCGCCTGGCGGTCCGCTATACCACGCCCCTGATCAGCGCCCAGGAATTGGATGAACTGAGAAAGAACCTGGACAAAGCGGTGCAATACACCGAACCGGATCAAATGGAAAAGCGCCGGATGCTCAACACAGATTTCCATTTACGCATCTGCCGCGCCAGCAACCACCGTTACCTGATCCGCCAGGTTGAAGCGATGTGGGTCTGGTTCCCGAGCACCATGCTCTATGAAGGCATGCGCCGTCAGGAAGCCCTTTCACAAAAACGCCTTCGTCGAGAAAACCGGGAACATCGCGCCATTCTTTTGGCGATGGCGCACAGGGATGCCCGTCTGGCGGAACAAAGAACCCAGAGCCATATCCGCAATCTCTCCAAGGAACTGGCCGAGGTCCTGGGCATTTCCAGGCAACTTGTGGACACATGGATGTCCTGATTCGCTTTATCGTTGCCGAGCCATCATAACAAATCCTAAGCAGGAGGCAAACCGCCATGGTCGACGATTTCTCACGAATTTCTTCAAGCCTGTATGAAGGGGACTATCTGGTCGTCCCGGAGCTGGTCCAGAAGTGCCTGGACCAGGGTCTGACGCCCGATCAAATCCTGCAACAGGGCTTGATCGCCGGGATGGACAAGGTCGGCCAGGACTTCAAGGCCGGCATCCTGTTCGTACCGGAGGTGCTTATCGCTGCCCGCGCCATGCACGCAGGGATGGACATCCTGCGGCCGCTGCTCGCCAAGGGCGGAGTAAAAACCGTCGGGAAGTGCGTGATCGGTTCGGTGAAGGGAGACCTGCACGACATCGGTAAAAATCTGGTCAAGATGATGCTGGAAGGGGCGGGCTTCGAGATGATCGACCTGGGTACGGATGTGGAACCCAGAGCGTTCGTGGAGGCAGTCCACCAGCACCAACCGAAACTGGTCGGTATGAGCGCACTCCTCACTACCACCATGCAGAATATGAAAACCACCATCGATGCCCTGGTCGAGGCGGGAGTGCGTGATAAGGTCAAGGTCATGGTCGGCGGTGCACCGGTTACAGAGGCCTTTGCAAAGGAAAGCGGGGCAGATGGTTACGCCTCCAACGCAGCTTCAGCTGTGGATATCGCCCGGACGTTGGCCGCTTGACCTGCAGGCCAGTCGGGAACCATCTGAGGAGAAACGAAGCATGAACCCTACCCTTAAGCTCACGGAAGAGCTACGCTCGGAGAACGAACTGTTGAAGCAGGTCCATACCCATTCTCTCGACCTGTTGGAAACCTGCGGCGTCCGCTTTCATTCGGAGAAGGCGCGCAGGATCCTGGGGGAGGCAGGTGCCAGGGTTGCCGGAGACATGGTCAGGATCCCCGCCGATCTGGTCGAATCTGCCCTGAAAAAGGCTCCCCGCACGTTTTACCTGGATTCTAGGGATGGGAAACACGATTTAGATCTCAACGGCCAGCAGACCTACTTCTCGCAGGATGGCTGTGCAGCCCACACCCTGGATTTCGAGACCGGAGAGCGCCGCCGCTCCACGCGGGCTGACATTGAAAAGATGGCGCGGATATCCGATTACCTGGAGGCGGTTGACATCATCACCCCCACGGTGAGCGCAGCCGACTCCACCGTTTCCGGGCGGGCCGTTCAGGAGCTGGAGGCCTGTTTTGTCAACACGGGCAAGCATGTGGTGACCGAGTCGACAACCAGCGCCCGGGATGCACGGGCCCAGATCGAACTGGCAGCAGTGATCGCCGGCGGTGAAAAAGCATTGCGCGAGCGCCCCATCTTAAGCAACTTTGTGTGCACCATCTCCCCTCTCACCCAGGATGCCGGAGGCATGGAAGCGGCCCTCGAATACGCCGCCGCAGGCATCCCCGTGGGCATTTACCCCATGGCGACCACCGGGGTGACCTCGCCGGTCAATCTGGCCAGCAACCTGGCTGTAGATAACACGGAGATCCTCAGCGTCGTGACCCTACTTCAGATTGCCAGCCCCGGGGCCAAGATCTTCTACTCCGGCGGTCCGGCGACGATCGACCTAAGGACTGGCGCCTATACCGCCACCTCGCCCGAAGCGATCTGGTTGCGCAGCTTAATCGCCCGGATGGCCGAATACTATCATTTGCCTTCCATCGTGGGTGCAGGTGCGACCAGCGCGAAGCTGCCGGGGGCCCAGTCCGCCTGGGAAAATGCGCTCTCCTACCTTCCGACTGCCATGGCCGGGGCCGACGTCCTGTTCGGGGTTGGATTGCTGGATGGCTCGAACCTGCTCACCTATGAACAGATCATCCTGGACGCCGAGGTGGCCGCCATGGTCAAGCGGCTGCTGGCGCCGGTCAGCTTCGACCAGGAGGCATTCTGTGTGGATCTGATCAAGCAGATCGGGTCGGGGGGCGTCTACTTGGATCAAACCCACACGGTGAAGAACATGCGCAAGGCGCTTTCGCTACCGCTGATCAGCGATCGGGACAGTTATGACGGTTGGGTTCAGAAAGGTCGGATCGACAGTGTCTCCGCCGCGCGGGCCAAGGTGAAGGAGATTCTGGCGAGCCATCAGCCTGCTCCGCTCCCCGCCGAGGTGCGCAGGGAGATGGGCAAGGTTGTGGCAGCTTACTCTGGTTGAAGCAGGTAAAACGGAGACCATCGCGGTCCTAAGGGGCACGCACCTCCACGAAGCTGCCCTATAGGCTTCCCTCCAGCGGGAAAGGGAATCATGCGAATCGAAGTCGACTGTGGACGTCTAAGGCGTAATACTGAAGCGGTGGTCAATCTGTGCGCATCGCAGGGAATTGAAGTCGTCGGCGTCACCAAGGCTTGCTGTGGACATCCGGATGTTGCCCGGGCGATCCTGGCAGGCGGGGTGTGCATGCTGGCAGAATCACGCCTGAGCAATGTGCGCCGGCTGCGGCAGGCCGGAATTGCGAATGCGATCATGCTGCTGCGCCTGCCCGCGCTCAGCGAAGTTGATGAGGTTGTTCGCCTAACCCAGGTCAGTTTGAATTCGCAGGTCGAGACGGTGAGTGCCCTCTCGCGTGCAGCTTCAGCCCAGGGGATCACCCATAAGGTGATCTTGATGGTGGAGACCGGTGACCGGCGCGAGGGGGTCATGCCGGAGCGGGCGCTTGAAATCGCACGCGGGATGGCCAACCTGCCCCATATCGAATTGATCGGTATGGGCGCCAACACGACTTGCATCGGTGGCGTTTTACCCACCCGTGAAAATACCCAGTCTCTGGTCGATGTGGCCGAGGCTGTGGAACACAGCCTCGGCCTCCGCTTCCAGACGATCTCTGCGGGTAACAGTGCCAGCTTGGCGCTGCTCCTGCGGCATGAAATGCCGGAGCGTGCCACCCAGCTCCGGATCGGAGGCGCCATTCTGATCGGGGAGGTGGACTCTACAGGCGATTGGCCGAATACCCTGCCCCATCAAGACGCCTTCACGGTGACTGCGGAAGTCATCGAGGTGGAGACCAAGCCGTCTTTGCCGCAGGGGAAGCTTGCCCCGAATGCGTTTGGCGACATCCCGCACTGGACTGACCTGGGACTCCGGCAGCGGGCGATTCTGGCCCTGGGCAGACAGGACCTGCAGATCGAAAATCTGATCCCGAAACGCCCGGGCGTGATGATCCTGGGAGCCAGTTCAGATCATCTGGTCCTGGATGTTACCGAAGCCAGCCCCCCTGTCTGTCTCGGGGAGGACCTGGAATTTCGGCCGCTGTATGGGGCTGTGGCAACCGGGATGGCCAGCGCGGCTGCGGTTCAGGTGATCAGGACCGAGGCATAATTTTTCGCTTGGTACGCCGTGCATGCATCCGGCTCCAGGCGCCTCAGCTGGGATTGGGGCAGTCGGAGCCGGGGATAGGCGCTGGACCGTCCGGACCTTCTCTGAAGGATTCCTGGTTTCAATCCCCGGAGAAGGACAAGTACTTCATGAAGAGGGGGGTAAAGCCGCTTTGGGCGGTCAGTTCGATATAATGGATCCGGCTGGCGATTTCTTCTGCTTCCTGGCGTTGCTCCGTGGACAGGAGCATCTGCTTTGCACCCACCCCAGCGGCGTTGCCGACCTGCTGAAAGCGTTCCATGGGTAGAGGTGGGAACATCCCCACACGTACTGCCGAACGCACGTCCAGGTAAGTGCCGAAGGCCCCGGCGACGATGAACTCATCGATCGCTTCGTGGCGCAATCCGGCGTTCTGGAGCAATACCTCGATGCCGGAACGGATTGCGGATTTGGCCAGCTGGATTTCATGGATATCCTTGCGGGTGACGACCACTGCGCGCCCGTGTCCTGTCTGCGAGGCCGCGACCAGTTCGTATTCCGATCCCGAATCGATTTTGAGCGCACCGGTTGGTTTGAGCATGTCCCCGTCCAGCAACGCAGCGACGATATCCAGGATCCCCGAACCGCAGATGCCGACCGGCGGCTGGTCCTCGATGCTTTGCCAGAGTATCTTACCCTCGTTCCAACGGGCGCGCTCGATTGCCCCTGGTGCGGCGCGCATCCCATCCCGAATATGCGCCCCCTCAAAGGCCGGTCCCGAAGCACACGAGCAGCTGGATATCCTTCCGGAAGCGATCAGGCTGATCTCGGTGTTGGTGCCGATGTCGAGAGCAATGACGTTCCGCGGTGACTTCCATGCCCCCGTGGCGACCAGCATCGAAATGTGATCGGCGCCCACGAACCCGGCGATGTTCGGCGGCAAGTAGACCAAAGCGCCCGGGGCCAGCTTCAAGCCGAGTTCGTGAACCGGCAGGGTCAGAGATTCGCTGACGGAGGCCACGAAGGGAGCCTGCCCGAGCTGACGGACCGGCAGGCCGGCGAAGAGATGGTGCATCGCAGTGTTGCCCACCAGAACGCCGTCCACCACCTGGGCGGGGTTTACACGGGCCTCCGCGGCCATACTCGCCAGCAGCTGGTTGAGGCTTTCCACCAGCACGGATTGGAGGCGCTTAGCGCCTTCCCCCTCGTGACCGGCATAAGCGATGCGGCTGATGGCATCCTCGCCGTATGCGATCTGCGGATTCATAGCACCGGATTTCGCCACGGTTTTTCCATTTTGCAGGTCGACCAGGTAAGCAGCCAGTTTGGTGGTGCCTATGTCCACCGCCAAACCGTAGATCGGGCAACCCGGAGGGAGGATGGCTACAATCTGATCCCCGTGCAGCACCAGCCGGGCGTGCCAGGCCTGCTGCCTTAGGATTTCCGAAAGGCAAGCCAGGAGCGGCGGAACCAGAACTGCCTGGATGACGCCCTGCTCAGCCAGAGCATCCCTCAGACGGGAAAGATCCGAACGCAGGTCGTTCAGGGAGGGTGCAGCCAGCTCCAGGTCCAGAGCGCGCACTGCTGGTGAGAGGGCTACCCCAGACTCCTGGCCCTCGATTTGCAAACGCTGGGCAGCGGTCAGGGATTCGGGAGGAATATCCACCTTGACATCGCTGAGTGGTTCGGACTGGCAGGCCAGGCGAAAGCCAGCCTCCCGTTCGGCCTGTGTGAAGACCGCTTCCTCGACCAGCGTCAGGGGGGTGAGCCTGCCGGTCACCAGGCGCAGCCGGCATTCCTCGCAGGTGCCGATACCTCCGCATACGGAGGCCAGGCCCACACCTGCGGCCTGCGCCGCTGCCAGAAGGGTCGTCCCAGGAAGGGCTTCCCCGCGCCGCCCCAGCGGTTCAAAGTCGATGTGATAGGATTCAACCATTGCGGTATCGGCAGACCTCCTTCAGGTTGCATACTTCGCAAGGCTCGGTCTGGTTCATGTCAGCCCCAATGCCGGTTACAAACGAGATGGATTTTTTGGGAATCATCATCCCTCCAGGTGTGATCCGGATCCCGGCCTGTGCGGCTTCAACCAGGGTAAAAATCTGCGGTTGTCCGGCCTCTACCGGCCATTCGGGGACTCCTGGGCTTAAGGGCGTTGAGGTTTGCAGCCCTTCTGCCGCCGCCCGCTTGCCGATGCGGCCGCAGGCCTGCTGGCCGATCCGTTCTATTGCAGCATTCCCCAATCCGTCCAGGGCCAATCCGAGCAGCGGGTCTTGTCCCATTACCTGGGCGGCGGCTTCTTCCAGCTCCTCGCCGAGGGTGCAAAGCACGGCTGCCACGCGCGCTGCGCCGCTTAAATGGCGGGTGATCAGGGGTCCGCTTAAGCGACCGCCGCCTTCCAGGAGAAGGCGTTCGTGGCGCTGTTCGACTACACCGACTTCGCGCACCAGCGTGGTGGCGTGAATTTTCGGTGTGCCCTGAGCGAGGGCGCGTTCCGCGACCGACACCAGGGCGGGCCGGCGGTTGCGTATAGCTGCCGGGTCCATGCCTTGGCCGTGCAGGACGTCGTCTGCATCCAGGTCGAGTTCAAAATCCTGCCAGAGATCCATTTTTTTCTGAAGACATTATAGCCGAAGGTGGCAATAAATTGGTTTCTGGTAAACCCGGTTGATAGGTGCTTGCGAGAGGGGGGGACGGACTCTTGATATAATCGGGCTGCACCCTTTTCCCCATCGGGGAACATCCGTAATCCCTTTTCTCAAGGTGTTTGCCCTTCGCCAAGGCTGAAACTCAATGAACCCAATCCGCACATTTGAAAGACGCCTCTCCCCAAAACTGCTGAAGACCTGGCGTGCCCTGACCAGCCCACTGGCCATCCAGGCTTACCTGGACAGCATTCCTTATGTCGCGGTCGATCTCGACCGTTCCCCTCTGCGGGTGTTGCAAGATGGTCAGGCGCACTGCCTGGACGGCGGTTTGTTTGCTGCGCTGGCTCTGCAGCGGCTCGGCTACCGCCCACTCATCCTGGACCTTGTACCTCAATTCGGGACTGACGACGACCATGTGCTGGCGCTTTTCCAATTTCGAGGAGCGTGGGGGGCAGTGGCGAAATCCAATTACGCGGGCTTACGCTACCGCGATCCGATTTACCGCAACCTGCATGAATTGGCGATGTCCTACTTCGAGCATTATTTCAATCAGGAGAAGCAAAAAACACTGCGTGCATATACCCGCCCGCTCGACCTGAGGCCCTTCGACCGGTTGGAATGGATGTGGAGCGAAGGAGAGGTCAAACGGATCAGTCTGCGTCTGTACCGCTTGAAGCCGTTGCCTCTCTTCCCAGCCGAAATGATCGGCAGGCTCTCTCCGGTCGATGACCGCTCCTTTGCTGCGGATACGTTGGGAACGAATTTTGATTGGGTTTATGGAGTTCGTCCAAGGGAATGACCGGGCCCTATCAACTCATCCGCTCCCGGCGCAGGACGATCGCCCTCATCGTCCGGGAGGACGGTAGCCTGGTGGTGCGCGCGCCCCTGCACTCTGCCGAAGAGGATATCCGCACCTTCGTGGAGAGCAAGGCCGCCTGGATTCGAAGAACTCAAGCCCGGGTGGATGAGAGTCTGCGGGCCAGGATAAAAAAGTTTGAGCCGGGCGAGCAGTTCTGGTATCTGGGGAAGACCTATCCTCTCGTCATCGTTCCGCCCTCCCGGTCGGCCTTGGTGTGGGACTCTGCCTTCCACTTATCGTCCTCTTCTCGGGCGAACGCCGAGCGCGTATTCATCTATTGGTATAAGGCCGAGGCGGCGCGCATCCTGTCCGAACGCGTTTCCTGGTATGCCGAACAAGGCGGTTTTGCGTACCGGCGGATCAGAATCACGTCCGCCCGGACCCGCTGGGGTTCGTGCAGCCCCGACGGAACCCTGTGCTTCTCCTACCGCCTGGTGATGGCGCCTCAGGAGGCCATCGACTATGTCGCCGTCCATGAGCTGGTCCATCTGAAGCTCAAGAATCACGCTCGAGCTTTTTGGACTCAGGTGGAAGCGATCATGCCCGATTACCGGCCGCGCCTGGATTGGTTGAACCGGAACGGCCGTTTCCTGGGGATAGGGAAATAGCTGGGAATCAATTCACTCCCCCTATTGGATGCATGAAAGCTATAATAATCCTACCGATTCGCCTGCCCAAAAGAGCAGACGGCTGAGGGCCTTTATAATCCGATGATCGAAAGGGAAGCAGGATGCAAACTGAACTTAACCAGACCGGCCCGCTCCTCGACCGCGCAGGAGGGCTGGCGCAGATAGGCTGGGCGCGTCAGCCTCTCCTGGATTGTAACCTGGAAGCTGCCCGTTTTTATGCCCTGACCCCCTTTCAGCGCCTCCGCATCAAGCGCTGGGATTATTACGCGGTCTTCACTCCCCACTATTTCTTTTCCGCGACGATCGCCGACCTGGGTTACGCCGGTAATATCTTCGTGTATCTCCTTGATTTCGATACGGGGGAGCTCCGCGAGGCAGGGCTGGTCCCGATGCTTGGCAGAGGGGTAAACCTGCCGCGCAATAGCACGGAGGGCGACAGTCATTTCACCAACGGGCAGGTCCGCCTGGATTTCATACAGCAGCCTGAATCCCGGCAGATCGCTGTCTCCTGGCCGGGATTTCACGCCGGTCGCCCCCTCGAGGCTCAGATCACTCTCCACTATCCTGCTGGTCATGAATCAATGACGATCGTCATACCCATTGGCCGCAAGCGGTTTTATTACAATCGTAAAATCAACTGCATGAAGGCGGAAGGCATACTGCAGTACGGGGAAACTCGCGAGACCCTTGACCCGGGAACCTGTATTGGCTCGTTGGATTGGGGGCGCGGGGTCTGGGAATACCGCTCCTTTTGGAACTGGGCCAGCACCTCCGGCTTTCTGCCGGATGGGCGGACGATCGGTTTGAACCTGGGTTCCGGCTTCGGTGACCTGTCGAAAGCCACAGAGAATGCTCTCATCCTAGAAGGCCGTATCCACAAGCTCGACCAGGTGAGATTCGATTATGTTCACGGCGATCCCATGAGACCCTGGAAGCTTACTGATAATAAGGGCCGCCTAGACCTGAGCTTCACACCGTTTAAGGAGCGCCTCGCCCGCACAAACCTGGGAGTCATATTTAGCGAGGTCCACCAGATGTTCGGTCGCTATGACGGCAGGGGAGTGACGGACGATGGGCGTGAGGTACGTATCAAAGACCTGGTTGGATTTGCAGAGGAACACCAGGCGCGCTGGTAAACGGACAGGGCCGCGCAGACCCACCGGTTTTCAGCCTCTTTTTCCTCGATAGGGGGGTGTGAGCCGGATACCTTCCGGGCCTGCCCCTTCTAAAAATTATCATTCGCCCAAGGCTGGCTCCGTTTATAATACGCCCATGTCTGAATTGCGAGGAACGAAGGTCCATATTACCGGTATTGTGCAGGGCGTCGGATTCCGCCCGTTCGTATACGGCTTGGCCACCCGTTATGCGCTGAAAGGCTGGGTGCGCAACACCTCTGCTGGGGTAGATATCGAGGTGGATGGCCCGGAAGATAGCCTGCAAGCCTTCCTGAAGGCCCTTAGGGATGAACTCCCGCCGTTGGCGCGCATCGACAGTCTGGAGGCCGCCTGGAGGGATTCGCATGGATTCCAGGAATTCGAAATCGTCCCATCCGAGGAACTCGAGGGCGCGTTTCAGCCCATCTCCCCGGATGTCGCCATCTGTCCGGATTGCCTGCACGAGTTGTTCGATCCACAGGACCGCCGCTATCGCTATCCTTTCATCAACTGTACTAATTGTGGACCGCGCTTCACCATCATCACGGACATCCCATATGACCGCCCGAAAACAACCATGGCACGTTTTGCCATGTGCCCTGACTGCGCCGCCGAGTACATCGACCCTCGCAACCGGCGTTTTCATGCCCAGCCGGTAGCCTGCCCGGTCTGCGGCCCTTCCGTTTGGCTGGAAGATGGCTCATCTCGGCCGGGGGCTGGGCAACCGAAGCGCGGCGACGAAGCGATCCGGAAGGCACAGCACCTGCTGGGTGCCGGCAAGATCCTGGCGGTCAAGGGGCTGGGAGGTTTCCACCTCGCCTGTGATGCCACCAACCCCATTGCGGTTGCCGAACTTCGCCGCCGCAAACTGCGCGTAGACAAACCCTTTGCACTGATGATGCTGGACTTATCAGCAGTGCAAAGGCATTGCCGGGTGAGTCAGGCCGAACGTGATCTCCTGGAATCGCGCGCCCGGCCCATCGTCCTCCTGCACCGGAGGGCCGGATCGGGCATCGCGCTTGAAGTCGCCCCGCAGCAGGAAACGCTTGGGGTGATGCTCCCTTACACCCCTCTGCATTACCTGCTGCTCGTGGACAGCCAGCCCGAGCTGACCGCTCTGGTGATGACCAGCGGGAACCTCAGCGAAGAACCCATTGCGACCGACAACGATGAGGCCCGCCAACGCCTGGCAGCCCTGGCCGATGGCTTCTTGATGCATGACCGCGATATCCGCACCCGCTGTGACGATTCGGTGGTCCGGGTTTTCCCCTCCGGGGTGGATGATCAGCCACCTCCGGGAGCTGGCCTGGCTGGCAGGAAGCACTCGTCAGGCACCCCGGTGGGCGGTCTCTACCCGCTCCGCCGTTCGCGCGGCTACGCCCCGGATTCTATCCAGCTTCCGGTCGAAGTCCCGCCCATTCTGGCGGTAGGTCCCGAACTAAAAAACACCTTCTGCCTGACGCGCGACCGTTATGCATTCCTCAGCCACCACATCGGGGATATGCAGAATTATGAAACCCTGCGTTCCTTTGAGGATGGGATCGCGCATTACGAACGACTTTTCCGGATTCGGCCGCAGGCTATTGCCCATGACATGCACCCCGACTATCTCCCCACGCGCTACGCCCTGCAGCGCGGCATGCAGGCAGGTCTGCCGACCCTGGGCATCCAGCACCATCACGCCCATATTGCCGCCTGCATGGCTGACAATGGCCTGTGCGGCGAGGAGCCAGTCATCGGTGTCTCATTCGATGGGACCGGCTACGGGGAGGACGGTGCCATCTGGGGTGGCGAGTTTCTGGTTGCAGATTATGCTGCCTTCCAGCGACCCTTCCATATCGCATATTTTCCCCTGCCAGGCGGTGATGCAGCCATCCGCCGTCCGGCGCGTACCGCCCTGGCCTTGCTCTGGTCGCTGGGCATGGAATGGGAGGAGTTCCTGGCGCCCTGCGCGGACCTGTGTGCTGAGGAGCGTCTGGCCCTGCGCGTCCAGCTCGAGCGCAGTTTGAACACCCCGCTCACCTCCAGTCTCGGGCGCCTGTTCGATGCGGTCGCAGCCCTGGCGGGAGGCCGTCAGAAGGTAAATTATGAGGCCCAGGCCGCCATAGAACTGGAAGCCGCCCTGGATCCGGGAGAAGGGGGTGCATACCCCTTCGAACCGCACCAGGCTGCGGTGGACCTGGCACCGGCCATTCAGGCCCTGCTGGCAGATGTAAGGGCGGGAATCGCTCTTCCCGTGATCTCAGCTCGGTTTCACAATGGCCTGGCTGAAATGGTTTGTCAGGTGTGCCTGAAGATCCGCCGGGAGAGCGGTCTCTCGCAGGTCGCCTTGAGTGGGGGGGTATGGCAGAACATGGCCCTGCTCGAGCGTACAATCGTGAGATTGCGGGCGGAGCACTTCCCGGTCTTGATCCATCATCAGGTTCCGGCTAACGATGGGGGGGTGTCACTGGGTCAGGCAGTGGTCGCCGCGACCCGGCTGCGGGCAGGTGGTTAGGTGAAACGGGGAAATCAGCGCCCCCGTGTTGTGCGCTTCATCTTCCTGGCCCAGCTCTGCCTGAGCGGAGTGCTGTTTTCTGGCTGCTCCCTGCCTGTCGAGCCTGCAATGACTTCCACTCCGGTTCTGCCTACCGCTCCTTTAGTGCAGGCGACGAGCACTCCTTCGCTGACTCCAAGCCTACTTTCTCCAACGACCGCCACGCAGCCGCTGGAACCCACTGGAAAGATCGTCTGGACCTGCCAGGTTTACGGGCAACAATATCACGACCAGATTTGTATCGAGAACGCGGATGGATCCGGCTACCGCCAGCTGACCGACGATGCAGAGGCTGAAAACTACTACCCTTCCTTCGCACCGGATGGGAACAGCCTGGTGTACGCCTCCAACCGCAGCGGGAAGTATGAGATCTACGTCTTGGATCTGGGGACGGACGCTTCGGTCCAGCTGACCCACGGATTGGGCGAGGTAGCGGCACCGGCGATTTCTCCTGATGGGCGCTGGATCGTATTTGCCAATAATGACACGGTATTCAACTCCATCTGGAGGATGAGACGGGATGGCAGCGATCCGCAGAAAATCTTCGGGCAGGAGGAGGCCGACGCGCTCGACCCGTCCTGGTCGCCTGACGGCACGAAAATCCTGTTTGCCTTCGGGAGGGGAACCGATAAACAGCTGTATACCATCAACCCGGATGGCTCTGACCTGCACCTGGTCAGTGCGGATTTTCGGACGCGTGGCCGGAGCGATTGGTCACCGGACGGAAGCTGGATCGCCTCCTATGCCGGCAGCCCCTGGAATTGGGGCATGTATTTCATCAAAGCGGATGGCTCCGGTGTTCAGCCGATCCAGGTTGGAGGTGTCGCCCTGGCGCCCGCTTTTTCCCCTGACGGGGAATGGATCGTGTTCACCGGTTATCTCGACCATCCCGGTGACCCGGATGGATGTGAAATTTATGTAATGAGATTGAACGGAAGCTTGATTGCGCGTATGACGTATAATAATTATTGCGATTACCAGCCCCGCTGGGGGCCATAGAAGAGAGATATGGCAAAAATACTCCTTGTAGAAGACGATTCGCTCCTGCTCGAGGTCATGCGCAACATCCTTGAAGCTGAGGGATTCGATATTTTTCCGGCCTGTAACGGGAGACAGGCGCTGGATCTGTTTCATACGGTCCGGCCAGACCTGGTCGTCTCGGATATCATGATGCCCGAGATGGATGGCTATCAAATGCTTGAAGCGGTGCGTATGCTCCCGACCGGGGTGACGGTACCTTTTCTTTTCCTGAGCGCGCGAACTGAGCGGGCGGACGTCAGCCGGGCACGATCCCTGGGCGTCGACGATTATCTGTTCAAGCCCTTCGATGCGCCGGAGCTGGTCAATGCGGTCCGTTCCCGTCTGGACCGCCGGCGAGTCATCGAGCTCTTCGACACCCGCGCTGCCCATCTACAGACGATCGTCATGCTCGCCAATGTCATTGAAACCCGCGATCCCTATACGGCCGGCCATGTGGAACGCGTTCGCCGCCTGGCACTCAACCTGGCTTTTGCCTTGGATTGGAACAATGAGGATATTGCCATCCTGGAGTTCGGGGCCATCCTGCACGATATTGGAAAGATCATCGTACCCAGTCAGGTGCTTAAAAAGACAGGGCCGCTCACTGACCAGGAGTGGGAATTGATGCGCCAGCACCCGCAAGCCGGTGCCAAAATGCTGGAAGGGGTGGACCACTTACGGGCAGCCATCCCTTACGTGCTTTACCATCACGAGTGGTGGAACGGCTGCGGTTATCCATTTGGGTTGAAAGGGGAGGAGATTCCTCGCGAGGGCCGGCTGCTTAAGATCGTGGACGTGTTCGACGCCATGACCTCGAATCGCCCTTATCATTCCAGTATGACCGCCAGGGAAGCCATGGAGGATGTAACCCGCAACAGCGGGATCTATTTCGACCCCCAGATGCTGTCGGTTTTTATCCAGACCTATAAGATTTAATGAAGGTTCTGAGCGATTGAAGGCCGCCCACGGAGAGTTCCGGGCGCGCTGCATTACCTTGGGGGGTGAGAAAGAGCTTATTGATCCCTGCTGAACTCCCGGTTCATCTCACGCTCCGCATCCCGCGCCGCGATCGCCTGTCGTTTATCGTGCAGTTTCTTCCCCTTGGCAATTGCAAATTCCAGTTTGGCACGCCCCCCTTTGAGATAGATCCGGGTCGGCACGATCGTCACGCCTTTCTGGCGGACAGCCTCCCACAGTTCACGTATCTCCCTTTTATGGAGCAGAAGGTGGCGCGGCCGCTTGGGATCATGATTAAAACGGTTGGCCTGTTCATAAGGGGCGATGTGTGCGTCCATCAACCAGGCACTCTTTCCATCGACGCGCACGTAGGCCTCCCGTAAGCTGACCTGTCCGGCCCGGATCGATTTGATCTCGCTGCCGTGCAAGGACAGACCCGCCTCGAAGCGTTCCAGCAGGAAATATTCGAAACCGGCCTTGCGGTTGGTGGCAACTACCTTGATGTCCATCCATCGGATTGTAACATGAACCGGCGCCTGTTTTTCTGGAGGCTGGCCTAACCGTGCAGGGGCGGGTCGACTCGGAGCTGCGCGGGTTGGCCCCATTTTAGGATGGCCAGACCGGCCAGGAACCGGCAGACGCCGATCAGCACCAGGGCGAGCCCCAGACCTAGGTAGTGGGCGACGGACGGTCCGAGCAGTGATCCAACCAGGATCGCGGCGTTGAGGATAATGTTGTACCAGGCCAAATGCGCTGGCCGGTCGTGTTCAGGGATGTTCTTAAGGATGTAATTGGCATATGCCCCTCCGACCAGGGACCAGCTGAAGCCGCCTATGGCCGAAATGATGAAGTAGGCAGTGGCGGAGTGGGCAAAGCCGAGGAGGAAGGGATAAAGGCTCATAACCAGGAAGCCGAGGCCCGTCAATTTATGGGGGCCCAGGCGCCGGTCGAAGCGGTGGAGCTGGGTGGATCCGGCAAGGCAGCACAAATAATAGAGCGCAGTTCCGATGCCGATGCTCTGATCGGTCAGGTGCATGCTGTTGACCGAGTACAGCGGAAACAGGGGGATCGCCAGGTACTGGGTCAGGTGCAGGCCAAGCATCACCAGCAGGACAGCTGCAAAGGGGGTCCGCCAGATGTCGGTGCGCAGGCTGCTGGTCCAGGCGCGCACGAGGGCCGGCTTACCGGAGGAAACGGTCGGTTGTTTCTGGGGGGCAGGTGAGGCGGCTGCGGCGACCGGCCGAGTCCGGATGAAGAACAGGTGGATGCTGCTCATGAACGCCCCGAACGCCCCGATCCCAAAGACCACCTGGTAGCCAATCCTGAAAGTCAGGTGGGAAAGCAACCAGCCGGAGCCCAAGGCAGCCAGGATGTAAGTAATGGAGTAGACCACATTCCGGGTCCCGGCCACATAAGCGCGCCACTCGTCGGGAACGGCAGCCGCGAATAGGGCGTTGAACCCGACGGTATAAATGGTCAGCGGCACCCCCATCAGGAAGACCACGCTGACCAGCGCCCAGATCTGTCCCTGGTTGCTGAAGAAGAAGGGGACCAGAATCCAGAGCAAGTAACCGACTCGGTAGATGACCGAATTCCAGAAGACCATCTTGCCGATCGGCTGCTGTTGCAGCAGCTGCATGGCGGGTATGGCGAAGGCCAGGTTGACGACAGCCGAGATAGCCCCCAGCAGGCCAATCTGGAATCCGTTGGCACCCAGGCGGGCCGCGTAGACGGTCAGAAAGTTGAGGGCACTCCCGCTGAGGAGCCCAAACCAGCCCATATCCGCGTAGAGGTGAATAAAGTTCGCCCGATACTCCTGCGGGACGGTTGGATTTTGGAATCGGCGGTGGATAGCAGACATGGCGGTGATGAAAATCGAAAACCTTTTAATCCGGATGCGGTTTCCAGCCTCCTAGCTCGTCCGGAAGTCTCCCGCAGCCTTCTTTCTATGGAAGTCCCCCCCTCGCCTTGTGTTGCTCTGCTGTCCCTCCTTTTTTACCACGCGATGCGAGAACACGCGGCAGGCAGGCACGCCGCGAAGGGCCCCAGGCGGTCCTTCTTTTGGCCTTCGCTAGCGTCACTCCCAGAAACGTGCTTTACGGGGTTGGTACGGCTGAATCGATTACCGGTAAATAGACTGTTTGATATAAAGCCTGATGTTCGTCGGTATGGCAGAACATCACTACGACCAGGGTTTCCAGTCCGGTATCTGCCATGGCCATGTCGACCGGACGGCCATAAGAGGACGTCTGATAAAGGGCCCAGTTTAGACCATTTGCCACCCGGGTCCCGCTTTGGATGGGCGCTGCATCGAGGCCACCATAATCGTATAATTTCGAGGAGAGCGAGTCGAGCAGGTCGGTGCTGGTCAGGGTAGTGGTGAGAACGCCGAGCTGGGTGATGTCGAGCGGTGATTCGTTACGCGAGTAGATCCCGTTCCCGCTCGATTCCCAATCGGTGGGGCCTTTGTAGGTGATCCCATTTCCCTGAGTCGCGGTCAAATTAACTGGCGGTGTTCCGGTATAGGGGACGATGAATTGGACGTCTTTCATCTTATCCAGACAGGTGTGGTCGGGGGACTGAGTTGGGTCGTTCAGGAAGGCGACAACTATGCCCATCGCACAACCGCTCGGATCGGCAGTGGTCGGAGTATGACCGTTGTCCGGGAAGACAAATAAATAGTTGTGGCTCAGGTGTCCGGCCAGCTGTTTTGCCCAAGAGGGCGGAGTGGTCGGGTCGTACTTGCCCGTGATGATCAGCGTCGGGATGCTGCTGTTGACCGGATCATTCTCCCCCGGCGCTGGCGGCTGCGCCTGCCAGGTTTTACAGGTCTTGAACAAACCATCCACGCCGCCGTAGAACGGCAGCCAGGAATAATTATCGAAATCGGTGTAGGGAGCCAAGGCGGCCTGGAGATCTTGCGGGGTGGTTGCCAGGATGTCCTCATGACACATCATGGAAATGTACAACCCTGGGGCAATGTCCTCGAAGGTGTCAGGCTCTGAATACTGTGCAGCGATCAGGACTGAATAGTCACCGGCTTTGATCTGATAAATGGCCTGAGCGGCGGGTGCGATCAGGGATTCTTTGAGCAGCCCAATAATGGTATCCATGAAGGTGGAACCGTCCACCTCTTCAGTGATCGTCCCACCTGTGATGACGGGACCCTTCACCGGGACAGGCTTGGCATTCAACTGGTCCACCAGCTGCCAGAACACGGTTTCCAGCTGAGGGTATGCCGCCTGGCAGGCTGGTTCGGAGGCGCAGGTGTCGAACAGAGCTCTGAGGGAGGATTCCACCGCGGCCGGGTTTTCGTTGTAGAACTTGGTCTCGATGGGGACCACGGAGTCGACTACGGCACTGTGGACGATGTCCGGATCGTCGCGCATCACCACCTGCGCCAGGCGGGTCCCATAAGAACCGCCGTACAGGTCGACCTGCTTGTAGTTGAGGATGGACAGGATATCCCGGAGGTCGGCCGCGCTTGCCACGGTGGTGTAAGCATTCAGGTCAATGCCTTGAATGCTCATGGCATCGTGACAGGATAAAAAGGCATTGGAATAAAGCAGATTACGGCTGTCAACCGGGATCTGCCCGTGGATATCCTGTTTATAGGTGTTGGTCAGGTCATTGCATTCGAGGATCGGCTTCGAGTAGCCGGTGCCCCGTTGATCAAAGGTGACGAAATCCCGTTTACTGAGAAACGGTTTCACCACGTCGCTGTAATATTCTGATGCAAACTGGATGGCTCCCGCACCGGGCCCTCCTTGCAAAAAAACGATCGGGTCTGGGGCGGGATTCGGGCTCAGGCTGTGAAACACAACGACCGCGAGCTGGATGGTCTTCGAATTCGGATCGGTGCGGTCTTCGGGCACGGTCACGGTGCCACAGTTCACCACCGCGTCCTTGGGAGCTTCGAAAGGACACGGGTTGCTTGCATACACCGCAGTGTAGGCGATGGTCGGCAGAGCGGTCGGGACCGGGGTGGGTGTATCGGTCGCAGGATTGGTGGTTGCGGTCGCGGGCAGGGGGGTCAGCGTGACGGTTGGCTCGGGGGGCAGGCTGGCCAGCGGTGTCAGAAGGAGTGAAGGCGAACCAGCCCCTGCGAGACCTAGCGGGATCAGACCCGCCAGCCGGCCGGTTAGGTAAAGATAGGCTATCGCTAGGCCGCCAATGATCAGGATCGCTAGCAAGAACAGGAAAATAAGCAGGAACCAGTTCGGCTGTTTGCGACGGGGCTGTACGGCGCCTGGGGCAGCTGGGGGAGGCGTGCGCGGTGGAGCAGCCTGGGTTGCGGTGGGAGCTGCTGGAACCGGGACAACCGGGCTGGGGGGGGTAACCGCCCGGGGAGCCCCGGGCAGCCCGGCGGCGACATCGGGCGTGGGGGAGGGGGGACGCTGGGCAGCTGTTGAGAAATCCAGGAAAGGGGTTAATTCTGCCTGCCCGGATATCGAACCGCTCCCGCTCGCCTCCGCGGTCTGGTCATCGAAGATGAATGGGGAGACAGGGCCCGGCTGCGGTGTGGGAGGGGTCACGGGGGGCAGCTGCTCAGCCGGCTGGCTTGTAGATTGATCTTCCGGCGGCGAGGGTGGAGCAGGAGGAATTAAAACATTCAGCTGCTCTTTGGCTTCTTTATGGCCGGGATTGAGCGTCAGGACGCGCCGGAAACAATATTCCCGCTGTTTGGGATCAGTACAGCACAATCCCAGCCAGAACCAGCCCTCCTCTGAAGTTGGATCCATTCGGACCAAGCTGGCAAAATAGGACGTAGCCTGTCCAAATTTCCCCTGCTGGGCTAGTTCGATTCCTTTTTGAAGCGTATCCTCATTTGACACTTCAACCTCTTTCGTCTCGGAAAGGAAAAGAGATTTTGCGAGTGAGCTTTGAAAGGCCTGAACCCTTGCAGCGCCCAAAGCTGCCAGGCTGTTTCTGGGTGAAGCCCTCCCATGGGGAGTATAATCATTTTACACCGTAAATGCGGATGGAGGTACGGGATAGAAATCTCTCTTGCACTGGGTGGGGGCGGGTCCCGAGGCTACGCTCACATCGGGGTCATCCGTCGGCTGGGGCAGCTAGGATTCGAGGTACGTGCCGTAGCAGGATCCAGTGTCGGCGGCCTGGCGGCCGCCTTGATGGCTGCCGGTTACTCTGCGGACAAGCTGGAGACCCTCTTTTCCGGACTGGACCAGTCCAAGTTCTTCGGGCTGGCTCCCCGTGATGCTCCAGCGTTGCTGGGATTAACCGGGGCAGCTAGGATGCTCTCCGATCTGTTGGGAGAGCGCACCTTCGAGGATCTCGATTACCCGTGCGCGGTAACGGCGACGGATATCCAGTCCGGCCGGGAGGTGGTCTTAAAGCAGGGCAGGGTCCTGGATGCCGTCCTGGCGACAACCGCTCTGCCGGGGGTCTTTCCGCCCAAATTGTACGTGGGCTATCAGTTGGTGGACGGGGGTGTGCTGGACCCGGTCCCGGTCTCCGTGGCCCGCTCGCTGGCGCCCACTCTGCCGGTTGTAGCGGTAATCCTAAGCTCGTTGGTTGATACAGGCCCGAACTTGCCGCGATTGCCCCTCCCCCTGCAGGTACCCACTCCGATTGTGGAGCGCCTGACCCGCTTGCGGATCGCGCAGGCCATAGGCATATTTCTGCAGGCTGTGGACGTCGGAGGGTGTATGTTGGCTGAACTGCGTCTGCAGGCCGACCATCCTGAGCTGATCATCCGCCCTGAAGTGGGCAGGATCGGACTTCTCGACAATGTGGATGTCCATCAGATCGTTCACGTGGGCGAACTTGCCGCTGACACAGCCCTGCCGGAGTTGAAGCGTGCCTTTACCTGGCAGAGACGCTTGCGAAGGAGATACTTCCCGCGCTGGTGAGCAGGAACCGTCTCGGACCGGTGTCCTCACCCTTCCCCAGCTTGAACCGCTTATGAGCAAGGATTTGCGCAAGTATGCACGCCAGACCAATACCCGCCTGATCGTCGGGGCCTTGGCGTTGCTCTTTCTGGTGGGTGACGGTTTGATATACCTGCTCTATGGGAAAAGCGCGGCGTTCATGGGTTTGCTCTGCCTGCTGGCGGGGATCATTCCGATCGCCCTGACCCTGATCATCCTTGCCTTGCTGAACTGGATTTCCACACATGCCGACCGAGACTGAACCCCAACTCCTGACCTACCAAAATTGGACCTTCCGCTACCGGCCTGGCCGGGAGAATTTTGGGCACCTGCTGGTCCTGCTCCATGGTTTGTCGGGTGATGAAACCTCGATGTGGTTTTTTACCCGCAGCTTGCCCCCCGGCGGCGCCCTGCTGGCGCCGCGGGCGCCATTTCCTGCACCAGAGGCCGGCTACTCCTGGCGGGAGTTTGGATCAGCAAACAAAGAGCTGCCGAGCTTGGAGCAGCTGCGTCCGTCCGTGGATTCATTGTTGGCATTCCTGGATGGTTGGTCCGCTTCGGCGCATGTCCAGACAGAAGTCATTCATCTCATGGGTTTCAGCCAGGGGGCGGCCATGACCTATGCATTTGCCCTGCTCCATCCTGAGCGGGTGCATGCCATTGCGGCCCTCTCGGGTTTCCTGCTCGCAGGCGCAGAGCCGCTGCTCGAGCAGCGGCGCCTGGACGGTAAGCCGGTCTTTGTGTCGCATGGAAGCCAGGATGAGATGGTCCCCGTGGAACTCGCCAGGCGGGCCGTCTCCTTCCTGAAGGCGTCTGGGGCCTCGGTCACTTACTGCGAAGCCGAAACCGGGCATAAGGTCAGTTCAGACTGTCTTAAAGGGGTGGAATCATTCTTCCGTTCAATATATAATCAACCGGTGACCCCGGATTAAGAGTAAGGAGGCAGCATGGTTCGTAAAATGATGGTTTGCTCGCTGTTCGCCGGATTGTTGGTCTTTCTGGCAGCCTGCGGTACAGCCAAGCGGGTCAGCTCGGCTCAACCACTGATCGCAAACACCCCGCTTCCCTCGAGCGGAAGTCTCTCCATCACCAGCACCAATGCTTTCACCGACCAATTCGGGAGCTACCATGTGGTCGGGGCGGTAAAAAATAGTATGGCCAGTGCCCTGACCGCGCTTCAACTGACCATCGTCATCAAGGATGCAAGTGGCAACTCGCTCCTTAAAAATGACAGTGGTGCCGTGGTCCCCAGCCTTGTATTCTCTCCTATGCTGCCGATCCTGGGGCCTGGAGAGACATCGCCGTTCGACTTCTCGTATGACACCCGAAAGGGAAAGCCGGCTAACTACACGGTAAAGATCGCTGGCTACCAAAGCGGGAAGGTCGATCGTGCCCCTTTGCAGGTCGGCAATCCTCAGATCACGGATGATCAAAAGGGCACGCTTTATTTGAGCGGCAAGTTGATCAATACCAACAAGCAATGGGTGCATATCAACGCTCTGGCGGGCTCGGTCGTTGACGCAGGAGAAGCCCCTCTCTCGGCTGGTTCTTCATTCATATTCGACACCGAACTTGCCCCGGCGGGGGATTCACAGCAGAGGGATCAGACACCGTTTGTCATTTCCTTCCCCAGTCCGGGTGCGGGCCAGGTGAATTGGAGAATCTATTGGGATGCAAATCTGGATCAAGCACCCGCGGACTATGCGACCGACCTGGCATTCACCAACTCCTATTTCGATCAAAATGGGAACTATCATATCGTCGGTTATTTAACCAATAAAGCCAGCACAGCCTTGAACCCGCTGCTGATCGCGGGACTGTATGCTCAAGACGGCACAGTCCTGGACGCCGCTTATTCCTTTTTGACCTCTCCGGTCGACCCAGGAAAGAGGATCCCGTTCGACCTGTCCTATTTCGGCAGTGTCAATTCTAACAAAGCGCAGGCCTCCCGCATGCGCACATTCACGGTTCAGGTGGACCCGGCCCGGACCAAGGTTCCGGACACACAGTCCGTTGAGCTGGCAGCCTCGGGTGTCCAAATTCGAAAAGACGGTGCAGTCTGGGCCTTCTCAGGGGCTGCCACGAATAATACCGGTAAGACTCTTAGCGGAGCGACTGTGATCGTCACCGTCACGGATGCACAGAATAATCTGGTCGCGGTGGTTTCCAGTAATGTTCTGCCGAGCTCGGGCAGCTACTCTCCGGGGAGTGGGATCTCTTATCAGCTGGTCGCGTCGCTGGATCCAACGGTGGATTCGTCCGGCTTTAAGACCACAACCATGGTGATCGGCGACTACACCAAATAGGGCCAATCCCGGCGCAAGCCCGGTATTCCTGCCTGCTCTGCATCGCTCGGAGTAGCCGCGCCGGGATTGGTTGACGTTTGCCTCGTTTACGGGTATCCTTAGCGGCATGTGGTTCCCAGAACACCCCCTTTCCCGTCGTGAATTTCTCAAGCTTGCCAGCTTGAGCGTTGGGGCCGTGGCCTTAGAACCCTGGCTCCCCAGGTCCATGGCTTTCCGCGCCGAACGCGGCCTCAGCCTGCCGCAATTTCCAGCCGGTGATTTCCTCGGGCGAAATTGTTCCAGTGGAAAGATCGAGGTCAAGATCCGTCCCGATCATAACGCCGCGACGGCAAACTGGATCTATGAGGATACGGTCCTGCCCTGGCTGCGGGAGGTCAATGCCCTCACCCAGGACCTCAACCGGATCAATCAGCGCTGGGTGGAAACGCCGGACGGCTATGTATACGCGGCGGACTTCCAGCCCTGCCGCAACCTGCCCAATACCCCTTTATCGGCCCTCCCGGTCGGCCAATCGGGCTTTTGGGCGGAAGTCACCGTCCCCTATGTGGACCTTTACCTCGCCAACCCTCCCGCCCGTTCACCCGGCGTGATCGCCCAGCTCAAGCAGGGAGTGCAGCCCCGCCTCTATTACACCCAGGTGGTTTGGATTGACAGCATTCAAACCTCGGATTTGGGCACCCTCCAGTACCGATTTAGCGAGGATGGGGGGCGACCACCTGGCGTGACGGGTGGGAGTTATGGGGATCTCTTCTGGGCAGAGGGGGCAGCCTTCCGCCCGCTAACGCCGGAGGATTTAGCCCCCATTAATCCGGACGTGGATCCTGCCACAAAGCATATCGTGGTCAATCTCACCTATCAAACTCTCTCCTGTCTGGAAGGGCAGAACGAGGTCTATTTCTGCCGGGTTTCCACGGGCGATGCACCCGGGGAAACGCCGGTCGGGGATAATTTTCCCATCTCCCGCAAGACCCTCAGCATCCACATGTCCGGCGGCAATCGGAATACCGGTTATGATGGACCGGCGATCTCGTGGACCAGCCTGTTTGTCTATTCCATCGGGGACGCGATCCATGCCGCCACCTGGCATAACGATTTCGGGACCCCCCGCTCCCACGGTTGTGTGAACTGCAGCCCGGAGGATGCCAAGTGGATTTTCCGCTGGACCTTGCCTACGGTTACTTTGGAGATGAGCGATATCACCTTGGCGGACCCGTTGAAGGGGAGTACCCTTGTCTCGGTCAAAGAACGGCTCTTCTAGCCGGAATGGCAAGGCAAGGCGGATGAGACGATGCTGATGGATCTCAATGTGACCATCGGCCTGGCATTCCTGGCTGGCTTGGCTTCCTTCCTTTCTCCCTGCGTTCTCTCTTTGGTCCCGGCCTACATTGGTTATGTTGGAGGGCGGGCGGTCGGCGGTGAAACAGACCCGAACCGCCGCTGGATCACGTTCGCCCATGGCCTGGCATTTGTGGCGGGTTTCAGCCTGGTCTTTGTCCTCTTCAACATCGCGGCTTCCGTGCTGGGGATCGTCCTTTATGATGTGCGTACCTGGCTGGAAAAGATCGGAGGGGTGATCATCGTCCTTTTCGGTTTGCACATGACCGGAATCTTCCGGATCCCCTTCCTGGACTACGATGTACGCATGCACCCCGCGATCGACCCCCGCTGGGGCTTCTTCTCCTCCCTGCTGATGGGAATATTCTTCTCTGCAGGCTGGTCGCCGTGCGTGGGTCCCGTGTTGGGGTGGATCCTTACCTTTTCGCTGAATGGCGGGTCGGTCGTGAAGGGGACGATGCTGGGAGCAGCCTATTCAGCCGGGATGGCGATCCCCTTCCTGATGGCTGCGATAGGTATCGGCTGGGTAACAACGATCCTGCGCCGCTTTGCGCATGTCATGAGGGTCGTGGAGATCATCCTGGGCGTCCTGCTGGTCATCGCCGGGATTTTACTCTTCCTGGGCTCTTTCAATTTGTTGGGCAGCTACCTGCCCTTCGTCAATTTCGGACTCTAAGGATGATTCTGCCCGCCAGGCGGCATGCAGGTCCTCGCCCTCGACTTCCGCAAAGATACTTCAAATAATGCTTTTAGGAGTACAGAGATGATCACGGTGACGCTTTACACCCGCACGGGGTGCCAGCTGTGTGAGCAAGCCGAAACGGATTTAAACGCTCTGCAGCAGGCCGTCCCCCATAAACTGGTGAAAATCGACATCGATTCTGATCCGACCCTGGTGAACACATATGCCCTGGACGTCCCGGTGATCGAGGTGGGACCTTACCGCTTGAAATCGCCGTTCACCCGTCAGGACTTGCAGATGACCATCGGCGCCGCAATGGACCGCAAATCACAGCTGGAACGCATCAATGATTCCGCCTATCAGATCAGCAGCCAGCGGGGTCAGACCGTCTCGGGTATGGATCGCTTTTCTTTCTGGTTTTCCAAACAATACATGCTGATCTTTAATCTGCTCCTGGTTTTGTATGCGGGAATGCCATGGCTGGCGCCGGTCTTTAAAAAGGTTGGGTGGAACGGACCGGCCCAGGTGATCTACACCATCTACAGCGTGCTGTGCCATCAATGGGCTTTCCGCTCCTTCTTTTTATTCGGTGAACAGACCATTTATCCACATGCGGCGGCGCATGTGCCCGGCGTGATCACCTTTGAAGCCGCGACCGGTATCACGGATCAGAACGATCCCTTGCGCCTGGCAGCCCGCGCCTTTACCGGAAATCCGGTCATGGGCTATAAGGTGGCTTTCTGCGAGCGGGACGTGGCGATCTGGGGCGCGATGCTCCTCTTCGGGCTTATTTTCGCTCTCAGCGGCCGCCGTCTGCCTAAGCTACATTGGCTGATCTGGGGGTTCGTCGGGGTGGTGCCGATTGCCCTGGACGGTTTCACGCAGCTGTTCAGCCAGATTCCCAGCCAGTTCATCCAGTCGTTCCTTCCTTACCGCGAAAGTACGCCTCTCGAGCGCGTCGTGACCGGCGCTTTATTCGGGCTCATGACGGCCTGGTTCATGTTCCCTCTGATTGAGGAAGCTATGGCGGATACGCGCCGTCTGCTCGCCAAGAAGTTCGCGATCGTCAGAGCTTAACCATCCATGTCCTTTCAAACCCAGGCTGGAGTCCGGTATTGGATTTTTGACTCGCTCGAAGAGGGGGTGGCCCAGGCCATTTACACCCGCCACGGCGGGGTCAGCCCCGAACCCTGGGCCTCGCTGAACCTGGGCGGGACCGTTGGGGATGACCTGGAGCGGGTGGGGGAGAACCGCCGGCGGGCCCTGGAGGCCTCCGGCCGCGATCCGGCGACGGTCTTTGACGTATGGCAGGTGCATGGAGATCAGGTCGCGATCGCGGAGGCGCCGCGGCCGCTGCAGGCACCCCATCTGCAGGCGGACGTGATCCTGACGGACCGACCGGGGGTGACCCTGATGATGCGTTTTGCGGATTGTGTGCCGGTGTTCCTCCATGATCCGCTCCGCAAGGTGGCCGGCATCGCCCACGCCGGATGGATGGGGACGGTAAAGGGGACTGTCCGGGCTGCGGTGGCGACCATGCAAAGCCGGTACGGTTCCGCTGCTGCAAACATACGGGCCGCCATCGGTCCGTCCATCGGCCCCGACCATTACGAGGTTGGGGCGGATGTCGTTGCCCAGGTCAGACAGGCCTTCGGCAAGGCCGCGCCCGACCTGCTGCAGATGCGGGATGACCGGACATTTTTCGACCTCTGGGGCGCTAACCGATGGCTCCTGGAGCAGGCGGGGGTTCGCCAGATTGAGGTGGTGGAGATCTGCACGGCGTGTCACCTGGAGGACTGGTACTCTCACCGGGCGGAAAAGGGCCACACCGGCCGCTTCGGTGCGATGATAGCCTTGAAGTGATCTGACGATAGATCCCCTATGGACGAATCCCTCGTTTTGCTCATCCGCCAGCGCATGCAGCGCGCTCTCGACCAGATCGCAGAGGCGGCCGTTGGGTGTGGACGCGACCCACGTGCGGTGCACCTGGTGGTGGTGACCAAATCCCAGCCTCTGGAGGTGGTCCGCATGGCAGTGGAGGCGGGAGCCACCCTCCTGGGGGAGAATTATGCCGAAGAGGCTGCAGTGAAAATTGCGGCCTTGAAGGAAAAATCTGAGGTAGAATGGCATATGATCGGCCATGTGCAGAGTCGCAAGGCTGATCTGGTTGCCAGGGACTTCAACATGCTGCACTCGCTGGACAGCCTCAAATTAGCCGCCCACCTTGAACTTAGGTGCGGTGAATTGCACCGGACCATGCCGGTCCTCTTGGAGTTCAACGTCAGCGGTGAGGAGAGCAAGTACGGGCTACCAGCCTGGGACGAGACCCGCTGGATGGACCTGCTGCCGGAACTCGAACCGATGGTCCAATTCCGTTCCCTGCAGGTACGGGGATTAATGACCATGCCGCCCTTCTTTACCGATGCCGAACGCTCCCGGCCTTACTTTCGGCGTTTACGTCAATTGCAGGACTTCCTCATGAAGCGCCTCCCCCAATTGGATTGGCAGGAATTATCCATGGGCACCAGCGCGGATTATACGGCAGCTGTTCAGGAAGGTGCGACCTATGTCCGGATAGGGCAGGCGATCCTGGGCCTACGCCCGGCATAGTGGTGCCATCATGATTTTTCTGCTGCTTGCACACTGGATCAATATCCTCACGAACCTGGTCGTCCTGCTGGTCATCGTGCAGGTCGCGCTCAGCTATTTTCTGAGCCCCTACAACCCGTTCCGCCATGCCCTGGATCGGATCGTCGAACCGATGCTGGCCCCGATCCGAAGGGTGGTCCCATTGATCGGCATGTTCGATCTAAGCCCCCTGGTCCTGATCATTCTGATCGAGGTCGTTTCGTACGCATTGATCAATTTTCTCTCCTCCCTGGCGAGGTGATGTTATGAACTCTCGAGAATTCCATCTTCATGACGGCAAGAAAGGTTCGGCCCTGGCAGTGCGGGTGACGCCACGCGCCAGTAAAAACGAGATCGTCGAAGTCTTGAGCGACGGGACGATCAAGATTCACCTAACCGCCCCCCCCATCGAGGGGAAAGCCAACGAGGCGCTGATCAAATTCCTGGCGGAGGTATTGGGCGTATCCCCTGCTCGTATTGAGGTGGTGGCCGGAGCCGGCGGGCGCGACAAGCTGATCTCTGTCCTGGAGATGGATGCGGCCACGGTCCATCGCAAGATCGTCGAACATCTGGGATGAACATCAACCTCCCGCAGGGCTTGGGCTGCGGGAGGTTTTCGCTCGGGGGGCAACCGAGACCCTAATGCATGGTTCCGTACAGCAACCGGTACATCCCATAATTCTCGAAGACGCTGCGAATATAGGTGCGCGTCTCGTCGTAGCGTACGATCTCCAGGAATAGATCAGGATCCCCCCCGGCGAGCTGCTGCCAGATCTGGGCATTGCCGGGGCCGGCGTTATAGCCAGCCAGGGCGTCGTACAGGTCACCGTTCAGATAGTCCTGGATGGACTTCAGATAGTGGGCTCCCATGTCGATGCTGACGAGCGGCCGGTATAAGTCGGCATCGGTGTAATTGGGTGGCCAGTTCATGTTCTTTGCAATCGTCTGACCGGTCGAAGGGACGATCTGCATCAAACCGCGGGCCCCGGCGGTCGAGTTCACGAAGCCTTCGAAGAGGCTTTCCTGTCGGATGACCGCGAAGAGCAGCAGCGGGTCGAATCCGTTCTGCTGCGCAGCCGGCAGGACCAACTCCTGGTAGTACAGGCCGTAGCGGACGTGGTTAAAGAAGATCGGTGCGGCCAGCGTTTGGTCGCTCGTCTGCATCCCTGCCAGGGTAAGCACCTGGCGGGCGGCAAGGATCGCCGATCGATAGAGGCCCAGGTCGAGCAGGTAGTTCGTCAGGCGGTAGCTGTTGGCCGGGTCGCTGCTAACGCTCTGGCGCAGGTCTTCGAATTCGGTGCGGGCCTCATCGAACAGGCCGAGGTTCCACAGCTCGGTGCCGCGGATCAGCCGGGGATCGGAGAGAAGCGCACCCGGGGTGGAAAGGTCGGTCGATGGATCCAGGTTGAATTTAACCCTGATCCAGGCCTCGGCAGCGGGACGCTCCGCGGCCAGGTCATAGCTCAGGCTGTAGTCCGAGGGTGAGGCGAAAATTCCGCGATTGAAGAGCAGATCGCCGGCGCGGACGCTGTAGTAGCCGGTTGGATCAAGAGAGGCTGCCTGCTGCCAGGCGGTCTGAGCCGCGGCCGAGTCGCCTTTCTGCACCTGTGTCTTGCCGATCCAGAAGAAGGCTTGGGACTGGTCCTCCGGCGTGGCCGCAAGGAGCGTTTCACGCTGGAATGTGAGCAGGGCCGCAGCATATTCCTTGTTCCGGTATTGGGACAGCCCGGCCCATAAAAGGGCCTCCGTGACCAGGTCACTGCTCGGATAGGCATCTGCGATGCCCTCCCAAACATGGGCAGCATCGTCCAGCTGATTGGCGCGTTCATACATCCGCCCTGCCGTGAGCAGGAACTGGGGTACATCGGGGCTGGAGGGCGCGGCTTTGACATAATCCAGCAGGGTTTGGGCAGCCGCGTCAATTTGGTTAAGGTAGGCCCACTGGGTGTCCGATTTATTATTCCAGGCATCCTCCCAGTGTTTGTTACTGGGGAAGAGGTTGATGAAAGCGGAGAACTCGTCGACCGCCTGCTGGTAGTTTCCCAAGGCCAGTTCCGTCATGGCATGGTAATACTGGACCGTCCCGTCCTTCTCGGGATTCGTGGTGTCGTTTTGGGGATTAGCGAGGGTGAAGCGGTTGAAGGCATCTAGGGCATTACCGTATTGGCCGGCAAAGTAATCCGTCAGGCCGCGATTGAGATCGTCCACCGGGACGCCGGCATTCACCAGGGCGACCAGGGCGGAATAGGAGTCATATGAGGTCGGGTAATTATTCACGGTGTCCAGGAAGTGCTGATAGGCTTGATCTTTCTGTCCGAGGGCGAGATAGATCTGCCCTTCCAGCAAGTCCACCTGGGCTTTGACATAATCGTCGCTGCTCGCGGTGCTGATCTGGTCGTACAAGCTCAAGGCGGTGGTTGAATCACCGCTGGAGGCATAGGCCTGGGCGATGTTGATCTTGAGGGAGGTATCGTCGCCGAGGTGAGGGGCGGCGAGAGCAGCCTGATAGGCGGTGATTGCATTCGGATAATTTGCCGCGGCATCGTATGCATCCCCGAGTCGGAGTTGGACTTCGTAGTCGATCACTCCAGGGCGCAGTTTCAGATAGGTGGTGTAAGCCCCCGCGGCTTCGGGGTAGCGCGAAAGGGAGGTGTAAATCTCTCCCTGGAGGAAGTAAGCCCGGGCGGTGTTCTCGGACTCGGGATAGGCGCTGAGCATCTGCCGCAGGTCATCAAGCGACTGGGCTTGGTTCCCGCTTTGATACTCGACGCGTGCCAGACCCCAAAGGGCTGCCGCCCGGATCTCGGGGTCCGCAGATGCAGCGTACGCGACCATGTATTCCTGGCGGGCCTGGTCCAGGTCGCCGTCGAAGAGAAACTGGTCCGCATTCGTTAGCCGCACCTGGGGCAGAGGGGTGGGTGTGGGTGGAAGGGTAGGCGTCGGCGTGGAGGTGGGAGTGTCACTGGGCGTTGGGGACTGGCTGGGGGTTGCGGTCGGTCCGGGCAGGCTCCTCGCCAGGTTGCAGCTTGCCAGGAGAGCCAGGAGCGAGATGCCGGTTAACACGCGTTTGATGAACATGGCGCCCCTTATACTGCCTATTGAGGGACATGTCAATGCTTGTCAATGCTTTGACAATCCGGGCAAGGCATGTTAAACTACGCTTGCTAACACCGACGCCCCACCGGGGCGTCTTTGTGTGTCCAGGATGCGCACACTTTATTGGGATCCTCCCACCCGTGCCCTCAAGATGATTGACCAGCGCCAGCTTCCACAGGCGTTAGTAGTCGTATCCCTGCGGACTGTGGCCGAGGTGGCGGAGGCGATCCGCACCATGACCGTGCGCGGTGCGCCGGCGATCGGGGCCGCAGCGGCATTCGGTCTGGCCCTGGCGGGCAACGAATCACGTGCTGGGCAGGTCTCCCAGCTCCTAATGGACCTGGAATCCGCCGCCCTGAGGCTGCGGGCCACTCGCCCGACCGCAGTCAATCTGAACTGGGCCGTGGAACGAATGCTCAAAGTAGCCCGTTCATTTCAGGGCTCTGCGGAGGACCTGCGTCAGGCCTTGCTGGAGGAGGCCCAGCGCATTGCCGACGAGGATGTCAGGACCAACCAGCGCATGGCTGAGAACGGGGCAGTGCTGATCGATGACGGGGACACCCTGATCCATCATTGCAACACCGGCGCCCTGGCGACCGTGGAGTGGGGAACCGCCCTGGGCGTCATCCGCATGGCTCATGAACAGGGCAAGCACATCCATGTGCTGGTGGGTGAGACCCGTCCTCGCCTGCAGGGTGCCCGCCTGACGGCCTGGGAGCTGGAGCAGTACGGAATCCCCTACGAGATCATCACCGACAGCATGGCCGGCTACTTCCTGCGCGCCGGCCAGGTCAACAAGGTCTTCTTCGGGGCGGACCGGATCGCGGCCAACGGCGATGTCGCCAACAAGATCGGCACTTACATGCTGGCCCTGGCGGCCTTTGATAATCACCGCCCGGCTTATTCGGTCGCGCCGACCTCGACTATCGATCTAACGCTCGCGCACGGTGGGCTGATCCCGATCGAAGAGCGCGATCCTCAGGAAGTGCTGGATGTCCAGATCCACGGCGTAGGGGTCATGCCGGCTGGGGCGAGGGCCCGCAACCCTGCATTTGATGTAACACCAGCGCACCTGATTTCTGCAATCGTGACGGAAAACGGAATCGTCGTCCCGCCGCTGGAGGTCAACCTGCCCAAGGTTGTCAGGTCTCCCCAAGGGGTTTGATATGGATATCCTCATCACCGGTTCTGTAGCATACGACTATCTCATGACCTTCCCCGGCTTGTTCAAGGAGCAGATCCTGCCGGAACGGCTAGAGAAGATCAGCCTCTCCTTTTTGGTCGATTCGATGTCCCGGCAGCGCGGCGGGATTGCACCAAATATCGCTTATACCATGGCCCTGCTGGGAAGCCGCCCTCGCATCCTGGCCACCGTCGGTGAGGATTTCGGCGAGTATCGGAGCTGGCTGGAGAGCCAGGGGGTGGACACGGCCTTGATGCAGGTCATCCCGGGTATTTACACCGCCTCCTTCTTCGCCACCACCGACCGGATGAATGCCCAGATCGCCAGCTTCTATCCGGGGGCGATGGGATATGCGGCCCGGCAGACCTTGAGGGAGGTCCAGCCGCGACCGGACCTTGTGGTCGTCTCCCCTAATGACCCCCTGGCCATGAAAAACTTCGCTGCCGAGTGCCGGCAGCTCGGCATCCCCTACCTTTACGATCCCAGCCAGCAGGTGCTGCGACTGGAGGGCGCGGATCTGGCGCGGGACATGCAGGGCGCTTATTTCCTATTCGTCAACGATTATGAGTTTGAGCTGGTTTCCAAGAAAACCGGCTTGGATCTGGCTCAGATTCAGGAACACATCCAGGTGCTCGTCATCACGCGCGGGGTGGATGGCTCATCGATTTATGCAGATGGGAAGGAGTACAATATTCCAGTCGCCCCGCCTCAGCGCATCCTGGATCCGACCGGGGTGGGTGACGCTTTCCGCGGCGGATTCCTGACGGGCTACGCGCGCGGTTGGGACTGGGAGCTGTGCGGTCAAATGGGCGCGCTGGCAGCCACCTATTGTCTGGAAGAGAAGGGACCGCAATCTCAGCATTACACGCGGAGCGAGTTTGTGGAGCGCTTCCGTAAATTTTTTGATGACCAGGGCATCCTGGACGCCCTGCTCATTGAGTCTCGAGGAGGAGTGCATGAGTAATTTCGATATTAAAGATCCTTCCCTGGCCGAGGGTGGCCTCCGGCGCATCGAGTGGGCGGAAAGGGAGATGCCTGTCCTGCGGCTGATTCGAGCGCGCTTCCAAAAAGAACGTCCCCTGAAAGGCGTGCGCCTGTCGGCCTGCCTGCACGTTACGACCGAGACCGCCAACCTGGCCCGTACGCTACAGGCGGGCGGCGCGGATCTGGTCCTGACCGCCTCCAACCCTCTCTCCACCCAGGACGATGTGGCAGCCGCGCTGGTCAATCAATTCGAGATCCCCACTTATGCCATCAAGGGTGAGGACAACGTCACCTACTACAAGCATATCGGCGCGGCGCTGGACCACAAGCCACAGATGACCATGGACGACGGGGCGGACCTGGTTTCCACAATCCACAAGGAACGCCGCGAGCTGCTCAAGGGAGTCATCGGCGGTACAGAAGAGACCACCACCGGTGTTATCCGTCTGCGTGCCATGGCGGCGGACGGCATGCTGAACTTTCCGGTCATTGCCGTGAACGATGCCATGACCAAGCATTTCTTTGACAACCGCTACGGCACGGGGCAATCCACGCTCGACGGGATCATCCGCGCCACCAATATCCTCCTGGCAGGCAAGAACTTTGTCGTGTCGGGCTATGGTTGGTGCGGCCGCGGCCTGGCCTCGCGCGCTCGCGGCATGGGGGCACTGGTTATCGTCACGGAAGTGGACCCGCTCAAAGCCCTGGAAGCGGTCATGGACGGCTTCCAGGTCATGCCGATGGAGGCGGCTGCCAGGATCGGTGACATCTTCTGCACCCTGACCGGTGACATCAACGTCGTGGATAAACGCCACTTCCAGGTGATGAAGGATGGGGCCATCGTCGCCAATTCCGGCCACTTCAATGTTGAGATCAACATCCCGGCCCTGGAAGGGATGTCCAAAGGCAAGCCGAAGCGTGTTCGGCCGTTTGTCGAGCAGTATGAGTTCAAGGACGGCCGCCAGATCAACCTCCTGGCGGAGGGTCGCCTGATCAACCTGGCCGCCGCCGAAGGCCATCCGGCCTCGGTGATGGACATGTCCTTCGCCAACCAGGCCCTGGCAGCTGAATACATCATGAAGAATGCCGACAAGCTGGAGAAGAAGGTCTACTCGGTCCCGGCGGAGATCGACGCTGAGATCGCCCGCATCAAGCTGGAGGCGATGGGCATCCGTATCGACGAACTCACTTCCGAGCAGGTGAAGTACTTGAATTCATGGGAAGAGGGGACCTAGCCTCACGCCGAGCCATGCGGAAATGGATGGACGCGCGGGTAGTGAGCCGCGGAACCCTGAAGTCCATTATTTATGGTTGAGGAACCCGGTTGTACTTATCGGTCGAAGGAAAGGATGATCATGTCTGTCAAACTACGCGAACCCGTCAACGGCCTGACCCACCTGGGTGGGGCGGTTGCCGCCTTCTGCGGACAGATTGCCTTGTTGGCCGTCAGCTGGGATGTGACTGCCAAGATCGTCTCCTCGCTGATCTACGGGCTCAGCTTGATCCTTCTGTTCTCCGCAAGCGCGGCCTATCATATGGCTAGGGTCAGGCCTAAGGTGCTGGAGATCCTGCGCCGGATGGACCATTCTGCCATCTTTCTGCTCATTGCCGGGACTTACACCCCGTTTTGCATGATCGCCTTTACCGGCTTCTGGCGCTGGGGCCTGCTTTCGATCGTTTGGGCCTTTGCCTTGATCGGCATCCTGGTCAAGGTTTTCATCCCAGGCATGCCGCGCTGGCTGCATACCGCTCCATATATCCTCATGGGGTGGCTGGGTGTGCTCGCGGCCGGGCAGGTGTTCAAGAACGTGTCAACCTGGGTGCTGGCGTGGCTGCTCACCGGTGGGGTGATCTACACGATAGGGGCGGTGATCTATGCCACCAAGAAATTGGATCTTTTTCCAGGCAAGTTCGGCTTTCATGAACTCTGGCATGTGTTCGTCCTGTTGGGGGCCCTGGCGCACTTCGTGGCAGTATTGAGCCTGATGAGCCAGACCTGAAAGGGACGGCCTTGAACTGGGCCTTGGTCGGTTGGAGGCTAATCCTCAGGGTTATCCGTTAGAGGCAGGAAATGACCCATGTCGGCCAAGGCGTTCATGCAGGCGGCAACCTCCTCTGCCTTTATCCTCTTCCTAAAACCATGTCTCTCTGATAGAATACCCTCTGCAAGCCGGAACCTAGCGAATCAAGAAGGACAAGCCCCGGTCTCCCCTCCGGGGTTTTTCATTGAGAATAGCGGTGCGCGGCAAGCCGCGCCCATTCAGAAGGGTTTTATGCTTAAGGAACGCACTGATCTCCGTAACATTGCCATCATTGCCCACGTGGACCACGGCAAGACCACGCTGGTGGACGGGCTGCTGCGCCAGTCCCATACATTCCGCGATAACCAGCAGGTCGCTGAGCGCGTGATGGATTCAAACGACCTCGAACGCGAGCGTGGCATCACCATCCTGGCCAAGAACACGGCCATTTCCATCTGGGACGCGGAGGCCAACCAGCAGGTCAAGATCAATATCGTGGATACCCCCGGTCATGCCGACTTCGGTGGGGAGGTGGAGCGCGTCATGAACATGGTGGATGGCGTCCTGCTGCTGGTGGATGCCGCCGAGGGTCCCATGCCCCAGACCCGCTTTGTGCTCAAGAAAGCGCTGGAGCGCGGCCACAAGGCGGTGGTGGTGATCAACAAGGTCGATCGAAAGGATGCCGAGCCGAGCCGCGTCCTTAACCAGACTTTTGACCTTTTCATTGAACTGGGTGCTACCGATCGACAGGCGGATTTCCCGGTCATTTATACCCAGGCGACGACCGCCCAGGCCAGCCTTACCCCTGATCTGGGCCCGGACCTGCAGCCGCTCTTCCAGGCCATTCTACGCCACATTCCTCCACCCAAAGTGGACATCGACGCGCCGTTGCAGATGCTCATCACCACCCTGGGTTATGACGATTACCGCGGTGTGACAGCCGTCGGCCGCATCTTTGCCGGCAAGATCAAGGTCGGCCAGCCACTGGTGCGGCTGAAGCTGGACGGGACGCAGGTCCCGGAACGTGCGCCCTATCTTTACGTTCACCGGGGGCTGGAGCGCGTGGAAGTGGAGCAGGCGGAAGCCGGCGAGATCGTCTCGATTGCCGGCTTGGAAGGTATCGCCATTGGCGAGACGCTGGCCGATCCTGAAAACCCGGTCGCCCTGCCCCCGATTCGCGTGGAAGAACCCACCGTGCGGATGACTTTTGGGGTCAACACCTCACCCTTCTCGGGCCGTGAGGGACGCTGGAGCACCTCGCGCAAACTACGCGAGCGCCTGTTCGATGAGCTGCGCACCAACGTCGCCCTGCGCGTCCAGGAGACCGAGACACCCGATACCTTTCTTGTCTCCGGGCGTGGCGAGCTGCACCTGGCCATACTGATCGAAACCATGCGTCGTGAAGGTTATGAGTTCCAGGTCTCCCGGCCAGAGGTGATCTTTCACCAGGCCGAAGACGGGACCCAGCTCGAGCCGTACGAGGAGGTTCACATTGAGACCAGCCCGGAGACGGTTGGGGTGGTGGTGGAGATGCTCGGAGCACGGCGCGGAAAGATGCTGGATATGCAGGACACCGGCCAGGGGAGTACCCGCCTAGTTTATATCGTCCCCACGCGCGGCTTGCTGGGTTTCCGCTACCAGTTCCTGACCGCCACGCGAGGCATGGGCGTTATGAATACCCTCTTCCACGGCTATGAAGAAATGGCCGGGGCGATGGCGCAGCGTTCCACCGGTTCCCTGGTGGCCTGGGAAGTAGGCCTGACCACGACCTACGCCCTGAAGAGCGCTGAGGAACGCGGAACCCTGTTTTATGGGCCGGGGGTGGAGGTATATGAAGGCATGGTCATCGGTGAGAACGCCCGTCCAGGCGATATCCCGATCAACGTCTGCCGTAAAAAGCACATGACCAACGTGCGCTCTTCGCGCGGCGACATGGAGATCCGGCTGACGCCGCCGCGTCAGATGAGCATAGACGAGGCCATCGAGTACCTGGCCGACGACGAGCTGCTCGAGGTGACCCCGCTTTCTTATCGCATCCGCAAACGCATCCTGAATACGGATGAGCGTGGCAAGCAGCTGAAGAAGAAGATCAAAGAAGGGTCGGATGAAGGATGAGAATTCGCCGCAGGCGAACCTGCGGGGAAGAATGATTCTCAATTACCGCCTCGATAGCAGTGAGCGCGGCTGACAGTCCAAGCGAGCCGAAAGGGGGCATCCCCTTAGAATAACAACAACCTCCCGTCCAGGGTTCTTCACGGGAGGTTGATTTTTCCTGCTTTCGTTCAAGCGGCGGTGAGTGGAAGGATCACCGTGAACTTGCTGCCCTGTCCGACCTCGCTTTGCAGGAGGATCTCACCGCCCATCAAGGTGATCAGCTGCTGGACGATGGAGAGCCCGAGGCCGGATCCGCTGCGCCGGCGTGCGGGTGAACTCTCGATCTGATGGAAGGCCTCGAAGATCCGGGGCCGATCTTCCTGCGTAATACCGATGCCCGTGTCGATAACCTGCAGCCCCCAGTGTTCGCGGTCGGGCAGGTAGAGGCGGATCTTTACCGAGCCTTTCTCGGTAAATTTGACCGCGTTGTTGGCCAGGTTGAGCAAGATCTGCTTAAGCCAGTAAGCATCCCCGCTGATTTGAGCGGGCAGGTTTGCGTCGATCTCGGTCTGCAGGTCTATTTTTTTCTTTTGTGCCATGTAACTGATGGTTGAGCGCACCGCACCGATTAATTCCTTGGGCTCGAACTTCTCGACCCGCAGGACGACATGCCCGGTTTCGATCTGCGCCTGGCTGATCAGGTTGTTGACGAAAACCAGCAGCTGATTGGCGCTTTCCAGGATTTCGGCCGCGGCATGCTCCTGTTTTTCGTTGACCTTGCCAAACGCCCCGGCCTGGATCATCTCGGCATAACCCATAATGGCTCCCAGGGGGGTGCGTAGGTCATGGCTGACGCTGGCCAGCAGCTGAGTTTTCAGCCGGTTGGCCTCAACAGCAGCTTCGTGGGCTTGGCGCAGCTGGTCTTCAGCCTGTTTCTGTTCGGTGATGTCCGTCAGGGTCACCAGCCTGCCCGTGACCTGACCACGGCCTCCGGTCAGGGGCGTCAGCCGCAAATGGTAGCAGCGCTGGTCCGGGGTCAGTCCCAGAGAGATCTCATGGGTGGTTTCCGTGGCGTTCCCCGCCTCCGTTTTCCATGCGATCCAGGCCGGGAGGACCTGGCGGATATCCGTGCCGATCAGGCGATCCCCCTCACATTTCAAAATGCGCTGCGCAGACGGGTTGATCTCGACGACGCGGCCCTTTTCGTCTGCCACGATGATCCCATCCCGCATGGCATTGAACAGGGTGCTCTGGGCGACGGGCAGGATATCCATCAACCCATAGCGGAGGAAACCGATCTCGAGGGCGATGCTCGTCAGCGTGAAGGCGAACGGCGTCCAATCGATCGACGAGTTCCTGCTTAAACCAAAAACGTAGATGACGTTGACGATCCACGGCAGGATCATGCCGACCAACATGATCCTGGCCTGAAAGCGGTACAAATTGGGGCTCTGGGTCGCGATCTGGACGAGAAAAACGGCTGCCACCAGGATCAAAACGTAGGAATAGGCGACATGGATGTTGTACCACGGGCCGGGCTGGAGCGTGAGCGGTCCGACCGTTGAACCGGCCGGCATGCCGATTTCGGCCCACAGCAACCTGTGCCAGCTGTTCGTGACTGCCAGGAGAAGGGTAATCGTCGGAACGATCGAGAGCAGGATGAACCGACCACCGGTCAACCACCGGCCCCTTCCGGTATAGGTGAGCACAAAGCTGAGAATGGCAAGCGGCAGGAAGGGAATGCCCAGAAAGGTGACGATCGAAAAAATATACTTAAGGGCAGGGTCTCTAAACGAGATTTCCAGGATGTACGCGAACGACCAGATGACCACACACCAGATCGCCCAGATTAGGTAATTCGCACCTGGAGTTTTCAGCAGCCCCCACAAACGGATAATTAAATAGAGGGATATAACAATGCCAATAAACAGCCCATCGATATAGAGAGAATAGAACGTGGTCATGCCAGGACTCCCATCGCTGCCCTTCTCCTACTATATCAAATCCTCTGGCTGGGGGCAAGACAGGATTCATGCCGGTTTCATGGCAAAATCCCCGGACGGAACACGGGATTTTCTGGCTGGAACAGGATTGTGGACAACGAGTCTATGGGTTGGGTTTGATCGGGGTGACCCTGGCCCGGGTGATTCGCAACAGCTCTCGGGGTGGGATCTCAAAAATGGCATTCGGGGTTCCGGCGGCTGCCCAGACCGATGCATATTGAAGGAGATCTTCATCCAGGTAAGTTTCAATATTTTGCGTATAGCCAACAGGTGGAATGCCTCCGATGGAATAGCCGGTCACCGAACGGACGAAATTGGCATCCGCCCGGCCGATGGCCTCACCGGTCAATCGGCTGAGCTGGGCCTCATCGACACGGTTGGCGCCGCTGGCGAGGACTAGGATGGCTTTCCCACTTGACTGACCTCGGAAGACGAGCGATTTAACGATCTGCCCGAGTTCGCAACCAGCACGCTGGGCGGCTTCCTGGGCTGTGCGTGTACTTTCAGAAAACTCGATCACGGTGCAATCGCATCCCAGGCTGCGCAGCATCTCCTGAACTTTTTGGGCGGTTGGATTGATCATCGCGAGAAGGCTGACTCCCTAGCAGCCAGGGCATCCGGCAGACACAGGAGGGGACGAGGCGATTCACGCCTTGGTTCTGCCTGGAGCAAAAGAATGAATTGGACGGGCGTCATTTCAAATACCCTCCGAGTAGTACCGGGGATGATTCTACCAGAAGACTGTTATGCGGTTCTCATGCGCGATGGCCTGGAAGATGGATTTCCAGTTCGATCTCATCCCGGATTGGGATTCCATCGATGCCGGTGAGGGGAATCTCGGGTTTCAGGCGCCGGTCCGCCTCCACCGCACCGATATAGATCGCGGCGATGGTAAATCCCCGTCTCTGATAGAAAAGCAGGGCGGGTGTGTTGTCGTTGGTTGTGACCAGCCACAATCGCCTGCAGTTCTTCTGACGGCAAATTCTTTTGACCGCCTCAATCAGCGCCGTACCGATACCCTGGCCTTCCCGCCAGGAGTTCAGCGAAACGATTTCACAGGAGCGTCCGTCGATGTGATAGGTGGCCAGTCCTGCCTTCTGACCTCCCTGCTCGGCCACAAAGCCGGGCAGTTCGGAAGGAAGGTAGAGCATCTGGTGGACAGCAATTGTTGGAGCGCCCCACTCGGTCCGTATGGCTTGATCGACCCAGCTACGCTCCGCGCGTTTCAGGGGGCGGATCGAGAAATCTAGCAAGTCTGTTTATCCCCTCCCTTTTTTGCGGACCCGATCAAGGGTTGACGACAATTTTGATAAAGAAAGAAACGCCGAAGGCAACACCCTGAGGGTCGTATGCCTGCCATTCGCTGGTGTAGGTCCCGGGCGTGGAGGGCGCCGTGAACAGGATGCGCAGGGAGAATTGTGTCCCCGCACGCGCAGGATAGAGGGCCTGTTCGGTAGGCGCGCCGAGCGGATCGCCATCGATGAAGTGCAGGCGGTAGCGGCTGTCCCAGTTGCAGGTCCCATTATTCTGAAGCTGCCACTGCTTGTCGAGGAGGCTGCCCGCTGCAACGACCGTATTATCCGGGATGGTCACGTCCTGGATGAAAAGCAGATCGTTGGTGCAGGCAGGGGTAGGGGAAGGACCTTCGACCGGCACGGAAGTCTGGGGCACGGTCAGGGGGGTGAGGTTGGGGATGGGCGTGGGGGGCAGGAAGGGGGTCAGGATGACGTCATTCCTTCCGGCGCAGCCGGCCAGGAGTCCCAGAGAAAAAAAGATGAACAGCGATGTGCCGATCTTCCTTGTCCTGCGCAGCACGATCGTGTTCATCGGTTGAATCCTAGTTGAGGTTTCCGCTGTGGATCAGGCTTCTTCGGCGCTTTCTCCGTCTTCCTCGCCGGTAGCCGCGACCAGGGGCAGCTCGATCTCGCCACCGGTGGCACGCTGGCTGATCAGGGCTTCGATCTCGTTGGCAAGATCGGGGTTCTGACGCAGGAACTCCTTGCCATTCTCGCGGCCCTGCCCGATGCGTACGTCACCGTAGGAGAAGAAGGCGCCGCGCTTATCAATGATTCCCAGCTGGGTTGCCAGGTCGATCAAATCGCCGACCTTGGAAATGCCTTCGTTATACATGATGTCGAATTCGGCTGTACGAAAAGGCGGCGCGACCTTGTTCTTGACCACGCGTACGCGCGTGCGGTTGCCGACCACCTCCGCTCCGATTTTAATGGATTGGATCCGGCGAACGTCCAGGCGCACGCTGGCGTAGAATTTCAAGGCATTACCACCGGTGGTGGTTTCAGGATTCCCGAACATGACCCCGATCTTCATGCGCAGCTGGTTGGTGAAGACGACCGAGGTTTTGGTCTGGTTGATCGCACCGGATAGTTTGCGCAGGGCCTGGGACATCAGGCGGGCCATGGCTCCCATCTGGGCGTCGCCCATATCCCCTTCGATCTCCGAGCGGGGAACCAGGGCAGCGACCGAATCGATCACCACCACATCGACCGCACCGGAGCGCACCAGGGTCTCGGTGATCTCAAGTGCCTGTTCTCCGGTATCCGGTTGGGAGACCAGCAGGTTGTCAACATCCACACCGCACTTGGCAGCATAGGCAGGGTCCAGAGCGTGCTCCATGTCCACGTAAGCAGCCGTGCCACCCCGTTTCTGGGCTTCAGCGACGATATGCTGGCAGATCGTGGTCTTGCCAGAGGATTCTGGGCCGTAGATTTCAGTGATCCGGCCGCGCGGGATGCCACCGACCCCCAGGGCAAGGTCCAAGGAGAGCGATCCGGTTGGGATGGAGTCAATGGTCATTTTATGCGCTTCACCCAGCCGCATAATCGAACCGTCGCCGTAGCGTTTGACAATGTCGTCCAGCGCCTTGTCCAGCATGGCTTGGCGGGCTTCATCAAGGGAGTTTTCGGATGCAGATTCAGATTTGCGTGCCATGATATTCCTCTCGTTACCTGAGCTAGGTAGAGTATAGCACAGATGTTCGATAAGTCAAGGGGTCGGAGTCTCGGTTAAATCCAGCGCCGGGGCGGCGGGCAGGTCAAAGTTGAAACCTAAAAATCCCTGGAAGGTGAAGTACGTGACCTGGCCGGGCAGAATCTGGAGGACAACCTTATTGGTGTACCCCGCATAGGGGATATTGATCTCATACGCCCCCGCCGGCAGGTCGCTCAGGACCATGTTTTCATGGTAATAGGCATCGCTGTTGACGATGCTGTCCGCGTAGGTCCAAACGGTCCACGGCTGATTGGTCTCAACGGAACGGACATACACGGGAAAGGTAGCCAGTGGAACCTTCTGGCTGTTCATAAGGCGGCCGACCAGCACCCCCCATCCCTGTGGGGGGGCCAGCCAGAGTTCCGGGTTGCGGGTCGAATAGAAATCGTTCGTCCCAAGTCGGACCTCAAAATGCAAATGGGGTCCGTCGGCATTTCCGGTGGACCCGACCGTGCCCAGCTCCTCGCCGACATTCAGCCATTGTCCAACGACGACTTTTATCTCGGACATATGCGCATAGACAGTATATAACGGCTGCCCCAAGTAGCCGAAATCGTGCCGGATAACCACTGCATTTCCATACGGATCGTTGAGGGCATACTGGGATCCATTGAACAGCCCGACCCCAGCCCAGACAACCATCCCGGGACCGGCAGCCAGGACCGGCGTGTAGCGCGGGGCCGGTATGTCGACCCCGGTATGGATGGCGCCCGGGGCGAAGATGGTACCCCCGTATCGGTAATCCCCGATCGGTTCACTGGGGTAGTTGGCGGCGATTGGCCGGGCAAAATAGAAGTGATCGTAGGGTCCGATCGCCCAAGGGGTCGGATAGAGTGGCGGGCGCAATTCCGCGCTGGTGGTCGGTCTGGCGGTGGGAAAGAACACCTGCAGGGCCAGGGTGGGCGCCGCGAGCGTCGGAATGGGTGTTTGGCTTGGAGGTAATGGCTCTGTGGGCAAGGGGCTGGGAATGAGGATGACGGGTGTTTGGGTGGCTGGAGCAGGGGAGCTGGTGGGAGTCTCGGTCAGGACGGGGGTGGAGGTGGCGGTCCGGCCTGAAAGACTTCCCCAAAGGGGTTGACAGCCCGCCAGCATCAGGAAGGAGAGGCAACACAAGCCGCAGAGGCAGTTGGAGCGGTTCATGGCGTGGAGGTGGGTTGAAAGGTAGCTGTAGGAGTCGGTGTCGGGGATTGATACCAGGGTGGCACCCAGGTGGGAGTTCGGGTGGGAGGATAAACGACCGTGGGTGTGACGAGCACATCCGGAGGGTAAAGTTCAAGCATCGCCGTGCGCCAATCCAGGCCCTGCGTATCGGCAAACTCATTGAAGTGTGTCCCATTAAAAAAGGTACGCCAATTGACCAGCGCCGGCTGACGCTCCCAGCCGTACTGCAGGGCCAGGCTGGTCAAATCGAGCCAATAGCCGGAGGGGATGGAGGTCATGAGGCGCCCACCCTGGTCGTATGCGGTTGGGTCGGAGCGGGCGCTGAAATCCCAGGGCACCTGGTTCAAGGGTTCCCCCTGGGAGCCGTCCTGGGCGCGGGTGCGCAGATAAAGGTGCCAGAAGGTCTGCGAGCCGAAGTCCTCCCGGACGACGACCATCCAGCCTGAAGCGAGCAGGTTGGAGTCAAGCGTGAAGGCGCGCCCGGTGTACAGCCAGTCTTCCCCCATCCCCGGATCAAGAGGCGTGGTCAATGGGAGGAAGGCATTCTCCAGGTTGTTGCCGAGCACATCCCAGCCGGCTGACTGGATCAGACGGGACCGCAGAGCCTGGAATGAAGCGGCGACCTTTGCGTCCAATTTCGGGTAGGGGGCATTGACCCCGTTCAAGGGCACAAGCCAGTCACGCCCCGGGGGGACGCCCTGCACCGGGGTCAAATCCGGGAGGTACATCGCCGTGGGGGTGAGGGCCGCGGCGGTCTTGAAAGGTCCAGGTAAAGGCAGGCTAGTCTTTCCATACGAAAGCCCGTTCAGGGCACCAGGCAGCTGGATGGTCGGCAAGCTGATCTCACCCTGCGGAACGCTGTAACCCGTCAGGTATGTCTGATTGGCAGAGGTCAGGCGGGTGGCGAACTCCTGGCCGTCCTGCCACACCGGCCAGTCTCCGTTGCCGACCAGGCGAGCCGGGATCATTGGGTTGTTCCCATCCCAGACATAGATGCCCGACAGGGCGGTGGAAGGGTCGATGGCGCTCCAGGAAAGCAGCTGGCCGTCGGTTGACCAGGCCGGGTGTGAGATGAGCGTTCCCGCGTTCTGGCTGACCATGCTGTAACGTGCATTTCCCGCAAGGTCAAGGTTGGCAATCCAGATCTCGTTTTCGCCGCTGCGGTTGGAGACGAACGCGATCTTCCGGCCCGGGTTCGGTGACCACGCCGGAAAGAAGTCGGAGGCGGTATCCTGGGTCAGGCGGATGACTGGCTGATTGGGATTCTTGACGGACTGGATCAATAGTTGAAGGTTGCCATCTACATAGGATTCATACACCAACCAAACCCCATCCGGTGACCAGGAGGGTGCTGCGTCAAAGGCAGGGGTATCGGTGAGGCGGATGGTTTGACCGCTTTGAAGGTCGAGCAGGTAGAGATCCCAGTACCCGTTGCGGTTCGAGGCGAAGGCGATGCTGGTGCCGTCCGGGCTTAAGGCTGGGTCGATGTCATTCCAGTTGCCGGTGGTGAGGCGGGTTAAGGGCAGGGACTGCGGGTTATAGGCAAAAAGATGATCGTAACCCGACTCGGCTAAGGAGAGGACGAAGACATTGGATGGTCCGGCTGCTGTTGGTGTGGGATCAGGAGGGGCGGTCGCCGTGATCACATATGGGGTCTGGGTCGCGGCGGACCTCGAAGAGACCGTCGCGGTCGGTGTATCCGTCGGTGGAAGGACCGTTGTCCCGGCAGCGGTCTGGGTGGAGCAAGCCGCCAGGGCCAGCAGGAGACCCTCCCCTAGAAACAGACGGAGTAAAGGAACGGGGGAATGGGTCATTTGGTCGATGAGGGGATCATGATGGTCACTTCTCGCTGATCGATCTTGCCGAGTTCGGGGTAGGAAAGCTGCGCTCTTAAAGAATACTGTCCGGCAGTGGGTCCGGCTTTTCGATTGTGCAGGGTCAGCTCGAGTTTCCAGGCGACCGGCTCCACCACGCTGGCAGAGCCAGCTTCGTGTCCTTCGGCATCGGTCAGGACGAATTCGATATCAGGCCTTTTCTGAAAGGGTGTCAGGTCGAGCGCCACCCGCAGGCGTATTCCGTCAGGATATGGTTCTGCACGTAAATCCAGGATGCGGGTCGCTTCCGGGGCAACACGCTCGACCTCGGGATCGTTGAGATAGAACTCCATGGAGCTATTATAATCACAAAAGGAGGCCCGGCTTCTGGTGGAAACCGGGCCTCCAATCTGGTAGGCGTTCAACCGTTCTTCTGTTGGAATTCCTTCATGAAATTAGCCAGGGCTTCCGCGGCTTCGATCGGCAGGGCGTTGTAGAGCGAGGCGCGCAAGCCGCCTACGGAGCGGTGGCCTTTCAGGCCGATCATCTCGCGAGCCTTGGATTCTGAGGCAAATTGGTCCTCCAGCGCTTCGGTCGGCAGGCGGAAGGTGGCATTCATGAGCGATCGGCTCTCCGGCCTGGCATGGCCGCGATAGAAACCGCCGCTCTCGTCGATGGCTTTATAGACCAATCTTGCCTTGGCTTTGTTCCGCCGGTTGATCTCCTCGAGCCCGCCGATGGATTTGATCCATTTCAGGACCAACCCGACGATGTATACCGAGAAGCAGGGCGGGGTATTATACAGTGAAGCATCCGCCGCCAGCGTCTTGTAATCCAGCATGACCGGCAGCTGAGGGGGGACCTTTTCCAACAGATCCTCGCGTACGATGGTGATGACCACTCCCGCAGGACCGGCGTTCTTCTGCGCGCCGGCGTAGATCAAGGCATATTTGGAGACATCGATCAGCCGGCTGATAAAATCGGAGGAGGCATCGCATACCAGCGGGACCCCGGCGGGTGGGACCGGCTCGTTGTAAAATTCCACCCCGTGAATGGTCTCGTTCGAGGTGAAGTGCAGATAAGCAGCTTTGGGATCGAGCTGCAAATCCTCCTGGTTCGGCAGGTGATCGTAGTTTGAGGCCTTAAGATCCGCCGCGGCATGGGCCTGACCGAGCTTCTTGGCTTCATCAAAGGCTTTTTTACCCCACGCCCCGGTAATGATGTAATCCGCGGAGGCGCCGGCGGGCCGCAGGTTCATCGGCACCATGGTGAACTGCAGGCTGGCGCCGCCCTGCAGGAAAAGCACTTTGTAATGGGGCGGAATGTTCATAATTTCCCGCAGGTCCGCCTCGGCCTCCCGAATCAGGGATTCGAATTCCTTGGAGCGGTGGCTGATTTCCATCACCGACATACCCGTGCCTTTGTAATCCAGCATCTCTTCCTGGGCCTGTTTCAGGACCGCCGCCGGCAGGACCGCCGGTCCCGGATTAAAGTTGTAGACGCGCTTGGTTGAATTGGACATGCTGCTGGCTCCTGATCTCCAAAGATTAAGCTCGATGTGCCCTCGAGCCTTTGATTGACCCAGATTATTATATCCATGTGTGGATTTTCCTACAATAACAATTGGCACCTTTTGAGCCTGATGTCCTTCATCTGACCGATTGGAGCACGCCCCGCAAGCCATGCTGCTTTGCCATTGCCCTCTCCCTTGCCCTTGCCCTCAGGGCACCTGTCGGCAGGGCACCTGTCGGTAGCCGCAGCAGAGTGTCACAAATGAAATTCAGATTGGTATAATGGGCGGGTATCCGGGAAGGTTGAATCGGGTCCTGGCCTGGATTGATCCCTGCTGAGGAGGAACTATCATGAAGGTGTTGGTTTGCGATAAGACCGAAGCTGAAGCCATTGAGCGCATGCGCGCCGCAGGACTGCAGGTGGATGTCCGCGATGACATCAGTCCCGAAGAACTCCCCAAGGTGCTGCCTGCCTACGACGGTATGGTCGTGCGCAGCCGGACCAAGGTTCGCCAGGCGCTGATCGATGTCTGCCCTCATCTGAAAGTGATTGTCCGGGGCGGCGTCGGTCTGGATACGATAGACGCCGATTATGCCCATTCCAAGGGCATCACGGTCATGAATACTCCCAAGGCCAGTTCAGCGTCCGTGGCTGAACTGACCATCGCCTACATGTTCGCACTGGCCCGTTCGATTATTCAGGCAACCGCCTCCCTCAAGGCCGAGAAGTGGGAGAAGAAGAACTTCGAAGGGGATGAGCTCGGCGGTAAGACTCTGGGACTGGTGGGGATTGGGAATATCGGAGGCGAGGTCGCCAGGCGGGCGGCTGCCCTGGGGATGACCGTCATCGCCTACGACCCCTTTATCAAGTCAGCCGCGGGTGTGCAGATGGTGAACCTGGATGAGCTCCTGACCCGCTCGGACTACATCAGCCTGCACCTGCCGCTGACCAATGAATCCCATAATATGATCGGCAAAGCCCAGATCGCCAGGATGAAGAACGGGGTGCGCATGATCAACTGTGCTCGCGGCGGCATCATCGATGAAGACGCGCTGTACAAGGCCTTGAAGAGCGGAAAGGTGGCCGGGGCAGCCCTGGACGTTTATGCCCAGGAACCGCCCTCCGACTTTAAACTGCTCAAGCTGGACAACGTCATCGGTTCACCTCACATCGGGGCAGCCACTCATGAAGCCCAGGGGCGGGTGGGGGCGGAGGTGGCGGAGAAGCTGATTGAATTCGCTAAGAGTAAGAAATTGATCTGAGGACCTCATGATAAGCCCCAATCCCGTACGGCTGGCGGGAAGACCAAAATGACGAATACCTACGAAGACATCGGTGTACAGACCCCTCAAATCTATCTGCCCAAACCGGGGACGAACCTAACGAAGTGGGCGGTCATCGCCTGCGACCAGTTCACCTCCCAACCTGATTACTGGCAGCAGGTGGAGAAGATCGTGGGCCGCGCTCCCTCGACCTTGAAGTTGATCCTCCCGGAGGTCTACCTCGAAGAAATCGGAGAGGCCGAGCGGATCCAGCGCATCCAGGCGACCATGCGGAAGTACCTGGAGACACAGCTCTTGAAGCCTCACGAAGGTATGATTCTGGTGGAGCGGTCGACGGACGGGCGCACCCGTACGGGTGTCGTGCTTTGCCTGGACCTGGAGCGTTATGACTACACCAAAAGTTCCACCAGCCTGATCCGGGCCACCGAAGGGACGATCCTCGAACGCCTGCCCCCGCGCATGAAGATCCGCCAGGGCGCAGAACTTGAGCTCCCCCACATCCTGGTATTGATCGATGATCCTGAACGGTCCGTCATCGAACCGATCCGCGCCGCCTCGGCGCGCCTCGAAAAATTGTACGACTTCGATCTGATGCTGGCGAGCGGCCACCTGATCGGGTATGACATCGATCCCCAATCGGAAGTTCATATCATCCGTGCCCTCCGCAACCTGGTGCGGCCGGATTCGTTCGCGGCGAAGTACGGCATCAGCCCGGATCAGCCGGTCTTACTCTTTGCCATGGGCGACGGCAATCATTCCCTGGCAACCGCCAAGGCACTCTGGGAAAAGATGAAGCTGCAGGTCGGAATGGATCACCCGGCTCGTTATGCCCTGGTCGAGATCGAGAATGTCCACGATGAGGCCCTGCAGTTCGAACCCATTCACCGCGTCCTGTTCGGGGTGAAACGTGACCTCGTGGCAGCCATGCAGCAGTTTTTCCACGGCGGTTTCCGCTGTGCATCCGTCAAGGATCGGCTGGATATGGTCCAGGTGGTGGAACACTCCGGAGGCCAGGCGCAATCCTTTGGGCTGATCGGCGGTGGGGAAGGCCGGTTGTACGGTGTGGTCACAATCGAGCGGCCCTCTTCCAATCTGCCGGTTGGGACCCTTCAGGCCTTCCTGGATGTTTTCCTGAAGGAAGGCGGCGCGGAAAAGATCGACTACGTCCACGGCGAGGAAGTGGTCGACAAGCTGGGCCGGTTGCCCGGAAATGCCGGCTTCTTACTGCCCGGCATGGATAAGAGCGACCTGTTCAAGACCGTCATTCTGGATGGTGCCCTGCCGCGCAAAACCTTTTCCATGGGAGAAGCGCGCGAGAAGCGCTTCTACATGGAGGCGCACAAAATCGGGTGAGGAATTGGAGCCGGCCTTAGCGACCGGCTCTTAATTGATTCAGGGCTTTGGCAAAGTCGGGGGGATAGGGAGCCGTCCAGCTGAAGGGCTGGTCCCGATAGCGCAGTTCCAGGGCGTAGGCATGCAGCGCTGGCCTGGGGATCAAATCAGTAGGTGGCGCTCCGTAAAGCGTGTCGGCCAGGATCGGGAAGCCGAGCGCGGAGGCGTGCGCCCGAACCTGGTGCGTGCGCCCCGTCTCCGGTACAGCCTTCAAGAGGGCGTGCGAGGGAAATTGCTCCAGGACCTGGAAGCGGGTGAGCGCAGGGGCTCCACGCTTCCGATCCACGGCGGTGCGGTGGCTGTGCCCGACATCTACCCGCAAGGGCAGGCGGGTGCTTTCCTCCTTCCAGGAAGGCAGGCCGCAGACAAGGGCATGGTAGGTTTTGACGATCTGGTGGCTTTCAAAAAGAAGGCTCATGGCCCGGTGGGCTGACGCGTTGCGGGCGAAGACGATCAGTCCGCTCGTGCCCTTGTCCAGGCGGTGGACGATCCAGACACGGCCGAAGTCGCTCTCCAGTCGTTTGGCCAGGCTGGGCCCTTCCTGCCCCCAGCCCCCCCCGGTGGAGGCGATCCCGGCCGGTTTATTGACGACCAGCAGGTCGTCGTCGGAGTAGATGAGCTCGGCAGTCATTCTTCAGGAAACATCTTGCCGGGGTTCAGAATCCTGTTCGGGTCGAGGGCCTGTTTGATCTTCTTCATAATCTCCACAGCCGGTCCGTGCTCCTCGACCAGGAACTCCCGTTTGCCAAGCCCGATGCCGTGCTCGGCCGTGGCTGTCCCGCCGACCGAAAGGGCATAACGGATCAGATCCCGGGCAGCCTGCTGGCCGTTGGACAGCGCCTGGGCATCCCCAGGGGCGACCAGGGTATGCCAGTGCAGGTTCCCGTCCCCTGCGTGGCCGAAGATCGAAACCGTCAGGCCGTAGCGGACCCCAAGCTCCTGGGCCTGGCGGACGGTGGGGACGAACTGCGAGAGCGGCACGGCGATGTCGCCTTTGAGCATAATGCGATCCGGGAAAAGTGCCTTTTCGGCATTGGTGATTTCCTTCCGCCCCGCCCACAGCTGGTCGCGCCGGGCGGGTGTGGTGGCGATCTCGAACTGGAGGGCCTCCTGCTGGAGGCAAATCTGCTTGGCGATCTCGACTTCCTCCTCGATGCCGCTGGGTGTGCCGTGGAACTCCAGGATCAGCGTGGGTGTCTCGGTCCACTTCCAGCCTTTATACTGGTTGATGTGACGGATGCTCTCAGTGTCCATCAATTCCAGGGCACCCGGGAGGATGCCGGAGGTCATGATCTCCGAAACGGCGCGCGCCGCGTTCTCAAGGCTGGGAAACTGAGCCAGCGCGGTGCGGCGTTCGGGAATCCCATGCAGGCGCAGAACGATCTCGGTCACGATCCCGAGAAGTCCCTCCGATCCTGCCATCAGGCGCACCAGGTCAAAGCCGGAGGAGGTCTTCATGGCCCGCGTCCCGAACCAGACCAGGGATCCATCGGCCAGGGCGACCTGCAAGCGCAGCAGATGGTCGCGCGTTACCCCGTAGCGCAGGGCGTTCAACCCGCCGGCGTTGTTGCCGATCATGCCGCCTACGGTGGCGACATCACCCGAGGAAGGCCCAGGGGCGAAGAAAAGGCCATAGCGTGCCAGCTGCCTGTTCAGGTCGTCATAGACCACCCCCGGCTGGAGGCGCACCTGAAAATCCTCCGGTCGGACCTCCAGGACCTTGTTCATCTTTTCAAGTGAAAGGACAAGGGCTCCCCGGGAGGGGATCGAATTACCTTCCAGGCTTGAGCCGCCGCCGCGGGGTGTGACCGGGATGCGGTAGCGGTTCGCCAGGCCCAGGACGGCGGCCACCTGACTGGCGTCTTCCGGCCAGGCGACCGCCAGCGGCAGCTGGGCAGGCAGGGAGGATTCATCCCTCGAATAATTCGACAGTTCCCCGTCTTCAAGGCTCAACCCGGAGGCGGGAAGGCGTTGCCGGAGCTGGGAGAGAAACTCTGCAGGCAGGATTGTCATACGGGTAATTGTACCAGTAGAGTTTGGATTGGGCTCGTCCCCTGTCTGGGAACCGTAGCGGGCAGGAACGCGGCGAACGAGGGGCAGGCCGATTCACGCTGAACGGTCTGCTCCGCTTGAAAGAAGATCGGCGCCGGCCTCTTGACACTGACGTAACGGAATGGTTTATGATGGGGGGAATGAGGTTGAGATGTACACCGTAAAACAACTTTCCGACCTGGCGGGTGTCAGCATCCGCACCCTGCATTATTACGATGAGATCGGCCTGCTCAAACCGGAGTCTGTTGGCGCTAACCTCTACCGCCACTATGGGGATGAGTCCCTGCTGAAACTCCAGCAGATCCTGTTCTACCGTGAACTGGGATTGAGCCTGGAAGCGATCCAAGAGATTATCACTCGCCCCGATTTTGATGTGCTCACCGCGCTGGAATCCCATCGACAGGCCCTGCAGGTGCGTCGAGAGCGGTTGGACCGCCTCATTCAGACCGTTGATGATACCCTTCTCCACTTGAAAGGAAAAAAAGAGATGAGTAAGAGACAATTATTCGCCGGTTTTACCGAAGAACAACAGGAGCAGTATGCCAAAGAGGCTTCCGAACGATACGACCCGGAGACCGTGAAAGCCTCCAATAAAAAGTGGAAGCAATATCCACCCGAGAAGAAGCAGGCCATCCTGGCTGAGGGCAACGCAATTTATGAGGATCTTTTGGCCGCCATGCCCAAAGGCCCTGCGAGCTCTGAAGCCCAGGCTGGCATCGACGCCTGGCGCAGGCATCTGGAATATTTCTGGGTCCCCAACGATCAGCAGCTGCTTGGCCTAGTGGAGCTCTATAACACCGACCCACGTTTTGTGGCGAATTTTAAAAAGATTGATCCTCACCTGGGTGCTTTCATGCAAGCAGCCGTGAAGATCTACGCGGAAAATGGAAGGGGTAAAAAGCGGTAAAAATTAAAGGAGCCGGGGGCAACTACCCTCGGCTCCTTGGATGTTAACATTGTTCTCTAAGCATCCCCCCATGACGCCCGAATGCGCTGGTAGCTCTCTTCAAGGGCTTCAGGCAGGACACGTGTCTCGCCGACGGTGGCCATGAAGTTGGCATCTCCGCCCCAGCGGGGTACCACGTGCATATGGACGTGCCCGGCTACCCCCGCACCGGCGGCTTCCCCGATATTGGCCCCGATATTGAAGGCTTGCGGCTGATACACCCGCCTCAGGACGCTCATCCCCAGCGTGACCAACTCCATCATCTCGGCGCGGGATTCCGGCTTGAGATCCTCAAGGGAGGGTACGTGATCGTTGGCGACCACCATGATGTGTCCGCTCGTATACGGAAACCGGTTAAGGATCACAAAAGTCAGACGACCGCGGGCTACGATCAGGTTTTCCGGACCGTCCGTTTGCGTTTGGACGGAACAGAAAACGCACCCCTCACCGTGGGTCTGGACGTATTTCATCCGCCAGGGAGCCCAAATACGCTTCATGATCAACTGTTGATCCCTTCACCTTGATTGTAGCAAATTATCCGCCTGGTAGGTGTTTTGTTAAGGATCTTCGGCCGGAAAGAATCCGAACTTTCCTGGAAGCGGCCGGGGCTTTGCGATTGGTTTGCTAAAAGAGGTTTCAACGATCCATCCGATCCTAGCATGGCCATGGCTTGGATTTGCCATCCCGATCTGGGTGAGAAGCCCTGGAAGCGGTTGACAGCCAAATGGAATGCGAGTATTCTCTGTTCTGTGGAACAGCCCGCGCTTTTTGATCCCTCCCGCCCCTGGACCGTCACCGACCTGACGCGCTATCTGCGCCAATTGCTCGAATCGGACGGCCAGCTGCAGGGGATCTGGGTGCAGGGGGAGGTCTCCAATCTGGCCCGGCCTGCCTCAGGCCATCTCTATTTCACCTTGAAAGATGCCGGCGCAGCGCTGCGCTGCGTCGTTTGGAAGAGTGCTGCGGCCCGCCTGCGCTTCCAGCCTGAGGATGGGATGGCGATCGAGGTGCACGGCAGCCTGAGCGTCTATGAGGCCGGAGGACAGTATCAGCTATATGCCGATTCCCTGCGCCCGGCTGGCGAGGGCGCCCTTTACCAGGAATATCTCCGCCTCAAGGACAAACTGGAAGCAGAGGGCCTCTTTGACCCGACCCGCAGACGCCCGATCCCTGCATGGCCGCACCGGATCGGGATCGTGACTTCCCCGAGCGGAGCCGCCCTGCACGACATGTTGAACACGATCCGCCGGCGTTTTCCGCTTGTGGAAGTCATCCTGGCGGCTTCGCCGGTGCAGGGGGACGAGGCCCCTCTTGCTTTGATCGAGGGATTGCGCGCTTTGAATCGCATCGCAGCCCCGGATGTCATCCTGCTGGCGCGGGGCGGTGGCTCGATCGAGGACCTGTGGGCTTTCAACGATGAACACCTGGTGCGGGCCATCCGGGAGTCGGCCGCACCGGTGATCACCGGCATCGGTCATGAAACCGATTTCACCCTGGCGGATTTTGCCGCAGATCTGCAGGCTCCCACCCCTACTGCAGCGGCCGAGCTGGCGACCCCACTCACCGTCTTGGGCCTGCGCGCATCCGTCGCGGAATTGTCCCACAAGTCCTCCAGGTGGATGGTGCAGCTCTTCGAAGAGCAGCGGACCCTGCTTGGGGGTGAGCAGGACCGCCTGGGCCTGGCCTCGCCTCAACGACGGGTGCAAACGGAGCGCCAGCGCCTGGATGAACGCGGCCGTCGTGCGAGTGCGGCCTTGGGCCATTGTCTGGAAATCGCTTCGGAGCGGCTGAAGGGGCTAGACAACCGTCTGCGTTCGCTGAGCCCTTCAGCGGTGCTGAACCGTGGCTATTCGATCGTCACCCGGCGTTTGGACGGCAGGCTGGTCAGCCGGGTCCTCCAGGTTCAGAAAGGCGATGAACTGAAGGTACGCGTTCAGGATGGTGAATTTGAATCGCGTGTCAGCGGAGACGAATAGGTGCTGTATGGCGAAACAAGAACCCAAACCAATCGAGAAGTTGAAGTATGAGCAGGCCTTTGCCGAGCTCGAGGCCATCGTCGCCGCGCTAGAATCCGGTGAGCGTCCTCTGGATGAATCGATGACCCTTTTCGAGCGCGGCCAGGCCCTGGTCAAGCGTTGTGCGATCCTGCTGGACCAGGCGGAGCTGAAGGTACAGCAGCTGTCCGGTGAAGCGCTGATCGATTACGAGGAAAGCGCATGAATCTCGACCCCCTGATCAGCAATCATGTTCTTCTGTCGCTCCTGGCGGCCTGGGTTGTGGCCCAGGCTTTGAAGTTGCCGCTTGAGTACTTGCGTACCCACCGCTGGAACTGGTCGCTGCTGGTCCGGGCGGGAGGCATGCCGAGCTCCCATTCTGCCCTGGTGACAGCCACAGCACAAGCCGTCGGCCTGCACGCAGGCTTTGATTCCCCTATCTTCGGCCTGGCTGTGGCGATTGCGATGATCGTCGTGTACGATGCCACCGGGATCCGCCGCCAGGCAGGAATGCAGGCCCAGAAGATCAACATCCTGGTGGATGAATTGTTAAGCGGTCACCCCGTCTCCGACAAGCAACTGCGTGAAGTGCTCGGCCATACGCCTCTGGAAGCCCTCGGAGGAGTCCTGCTGGGTGTGGTTGTGGCGCAGCTGTTCTGGTTCATCTGGCGTTAAGAGCTCGAAGAGGAGGATCAATCATCATGACGAAACTGGCTGAATTGCACCCGCTTCTGCCGGAACTTGGGGCAGAACTGGAAGCAACCCTCGCGGAGGCTCTACTGACGACCACACCGAACATGGTGTATATCTATGACCTGGCTGAGATGAGGTATGTTTTCCTAACTGGTGAAGTCACCTCGGCCCTCGGGTACACGTCGGATGAAATCCGTGCCATGGGCAACTCGGTCAATTCACGCCTGGTCCATCCCGAAGATGCCCAGCGCCTGGCGGGACATCACCGCCAGTGCGCGGAGGCCTCCCTCGGAGATTTGCTTGAAATCGAGTATCGGGTTAAACATGCCTATGGGGACTGGCACTGGATCTCCGCCCGCGAAACGCCGATGATTCGCACGGGGGAAGGCGGCAACCGCTATGTGGTTGGGACGGCCGAGGACATCAGCGAACGCAGGGTGGCCCAAGAGAAGGTCTGGTTTGTGAGCACGCACGACCAATTGACCGGTTTGTTCAACCGGGCATATTTCGAGGCGGAGGTCGATCGGATGGAGAAGGGCCGGCGTTTCCCGATCAGCATCCTCTCCGTGGACATCGAAGGGATGAGGGCCGTGAACGAAAAACAAGGACATGAGGTCGGCGACGAGCTGCTGCGGCAGACCGCGCAACTGCTCATAGGCGCCTTCCGCGCGGAGGATGTCATTGCCCGGACCGGTGGGGACGAATTCACCGTCATCCTGCCGAACACCGGGGCTGTTTCCACCGAAGCGATCATGACCCGGGTCAAGGCCCACCTGAACAGCCATAACCAGTCCCACCGTAAGGACCCTCTGGCCCTCTGGTTGGGCATTGCTACGGTCGATTACGGCCAATCCCTGCGCGAAGCGTTCAAAAATGCCGAAAAGAAATTGTATGAGGCCAAAAAAGCCCGGACTCAATGATCGGTCAGGCTGAGAGATCTCGAACCGCGTACAGGCTGCCCCCAGGAAAGGGACGGCTTGTTTATTTTTAAAATGGATCCTGGTACCTTTTAGTGACGCCCCAGCCGTTGCCGCAGGGTCCCGAACAGGCTCTTTACTTCGGAGATGCGCAGGAGCATCATCACCACTCCATAGATCGCGACGCCGACCACCACACCCCCCAGGGAGGTCAGGGCCAGGGAGGAGGGGTGGATCAGCTGCAGCCAGCCGACCAGGCCAGCAGACATCACCAGGGTCCCTAGAGTGGCTGCGCCTGCCCCTCGCACGAGTTGCCCTGCGAGGATGCCGTTCAACTTTTTGCGCATCAGTATCAGGAGCAGGGTGGCTTCGATAGCCGCAGCCACCGAGGTTGCCAGGGCCAGGCCCCCGAGTGGCATCCAGCCGATTTTGGTAAACCAGGCCGAGAAGGCAAGACTGAAGAGGATATTTAGGCCCATGGAGCCGCCGGTGACCAGCACCGGGGTGCGGGTGTCGTGCATGGCATAAAAGGCACGACTCAGGATCTCCGTGACCGAATGGAAGACCAGACCGACGGTATACCACATCAGCGCCCAGGCGACCATGGCGGTGGAATGGGCGTCAAAATTCTTGTGCTGAAACAGGAAGGCAATGATCGGCTGGCGCAGGAGGATCAGGCCCAGTGTGGAGGGGAGGGCGAGCAGCAGCACTCCTCTTAAACTCGCTGTCAGGGATTGACGCATTTCCGTAAATTCGCGGCGCGCTGTCTGGCGGGAGAAGGTCGGCAGGGTCGCCGTCCCGATGGCGCCCCCGATCACGTACAGCGGGACGGTCATGATCTGAAAAGCATAACCGATCGAAGAGACCGAGCCGGTGGGTTGACCGCTGGCGATGATGTTGTTGACCAGGAAGTTCAGTTGGATGATCGCAACCCCAAAAAGACGCGGCCCCATCAGCACTGCCACCTCCCTTACCGACGGATTCTGAAGACCCAGGGAAGGGGTATAGTGCCTGCCTGGCAGGTGGAACAGGTCGGGCAGCTGGACGCTGAGATGCAGGATCGCCCCCAGCACCGCACCCCAGGCTAACCCGTAGATACCCATGGAGGGGACGAAAACAAGCAGGCCGATGATCATTCCCACCCAGTACATCGACGAGGCCATAGCAGGCAGAAGGAAGCGCTGGTAGGAATTGAGAATGCCCATGATCAGTCCGCTGACCCCGAAGATGGTCGCATTGACCATCAGGATCCTGAGCAGCTGGACGGTCAGCGCTTGCTCGGAGGCTGGAAAGAGTGGCGCCAGGATGGTGCGGACAATCTGAGGGGCGAAGAGGATCGATAACAGGCTGAGGGTGGTCAGGACCAGCAGGATCAAATTGATGATCGCCGATGCCAGCCGCCAGGCGCCCTCCTGATCGTCTTTGTTTAAAAAGCCGGTGAAGGTCGGTACAAAGGCCGAGGCCAGGGCACCCCCGGCCACCAGGTTGAAGATGATGTCTTGAAAGCGGGTGGCTGAATTGAATGCATCGTAAGCCGCGCTGGTGCCAAAAGCTGGCGATACCAGGATGGTCTTCACCAGCCCGGCGACCTGGCTGAGGGCGACAGCGAACATGACCGTCCCGGCCGCACGGGCGATCTGGCGGTTGGCGAGCTTCCCCGATTCACTCACGAGCCGGGATTATACCCCGCGAACGGGGCCTCCTTCCGGCCAGGATGGCCCCCGTACCGCTGGCAAAAAAACAGCCCTCGGCCGAGGCCTTTTCCAGACTGGCCCGCCAGCGCCGGAGTTCTGCCGCGCTGATGATGCCGGCGCTGAGGGCTTCCTGTTCCACCTGATCCAGGAAATCCGCCTCCCGGCACAGAGCGTAGTCCGTGAAGGCGATGGAGATGGTTTCAACATGAATCTCCGTCAGGCCCGCCTCTTGAAACAGCCGATACAGCTGGCGTCCCGCATAACCATTCGTCAGGCAGCGTTCCGCCGCGACGCGTGCCAGCCGACGTTCGATGTCGACTTCCGTGGAATCAATGGAGCGGGTACCGTGGTCCGTATCCAACGCCACGATCCAGCCGCCCGACCTCGTCACCCGGATTATCTCGGCCAGGGCCTGTTCGGGGTGCGCCAGATGCTGGAAAAGCCGCTCGCTGCGGCAGGCGTCGAAGATCCCAGACGGGCAGGGTAGACCCTTAGTGGCATCCGCCTGGATGTGTTTCACCCATGTGCTGAGTCCGGCAGCAGCCGCACGTCGCTCGGCTTCCGCTACCATCCCAGGGTCATGGTCCACACCAATGACCTGACCCAGGGAGCCCACCAGCTGAACCAGGGGGATCGTGTCGGTGCCGGGCCCGCAGCCGATGTCCAGAACCCGCTGGCCGGGTCGGATCTGCATCAGACTGTAGGTACGCTGCTTGAACGGTTGCATCAGGCTGGCGGCCATCTGCAGGTAATCCGAGTCGACATATCCTTTGGGTTTTGGCATAGGAATTCTTTCGAACGTGCTCACTATATCCCAATGTGGTGCGATTTTCAATATGACGTTGAAGGCCAAGGCCGATTCGGGTTTATCCCGTCCTCCGCAATGATCCACCGCGTATTGCGTATAGTCATTTATGAACTTGTATCAGGCTGAATGGTTGTTGAACCTTCAATCTCAGCCAAGCCAAGGTCAGGCCTGCGGGGACACACCTGGGATCCATTTCCCCTGTGTACTGGTCGGGCAGTAGTGTGTATCGGGAAGAGAAAACCTTGAATCTTAAAACGTGGGTTTTATCCGCGGGGAGTTCCCCAGAAAGTCGCGCCTACCTCAGGTACGAGTACAAGCAGTATGGAGTGAATGTAGGACCGGATCACCCCCGAATTCCTCGAGAAAGCCGGACCCGAAAGTGGACTACCCCACCCCTGAAGGGGGGAGCTTCCTGGTTCTTAGATTCGCTTCGCGTGCATGGGCCTCCCCAGGCGTTGGCCGTAAGGACCGGCCCTTACGGTCTGTTCGGGCTTTTCCAGCCCTACGTATCATTGCAGATCGAGCACGCCCTTCTCGCAGAATGTTCAGGGCGGCATTGACATCCCGGTCACGATGCGCATGACACACCGGACAATCCCCGCCCCGATCGTCCATGATGTCTCAAAGCCAGATGTTACTTTCGTCGCCCTCAATAAAAGCAAACCCAAAGGTATAATCAGTGGATATGTCCTTCGTCATCGTCCCCAAACCGCAACGCTCTCCCCTTCCTGCCCAGATCGCTTTCTTTTTGGTGGGCAGCCTCGTTCTTTTCCTGCTGGCCACCGGGCTCCTGGCCGGCGGGTATGAAGTGCTGTATTCAGGGCGAATCCTGCCGGGCATCTCAATCATGGGGGTCGATCTCTCCGGAGTGACGCTCCAGCAGGCGCCGGTCGTCCTCAGCACGCATCTGATCTATCCGATGAACGGACGCATCGTTTTCCGCGATGGAAATCAGGTTTGGGTGGCCACGCCAGCCCAGCTGGGGATGGTTTTTAATTGGACGAGTACTGCGCAGGAAGCCTACGCTGCCGGTCGGCAGGGTGGCCCGCTCAGCTCCCTGACCGTCCAGATGCAGGCGAGGCTGGGAGGGCTGGATCTCCCGCCGGTCATTCTAATCGACCAGCGGGTGACCTACGATTATCTGCAGAAGCTCGCCGCCCAGATCGATCGGCCGGTCGTTGAAACAGACCTGCATCTCGATGGCACCCAAGTCGTCTACACACCTGGCCAGTCGGGCCGTTACTTAAACGTGGATGCGACCCTGAATCTTTTGATGAACCAGCTGCAATCCTTCCAGGACGGAGAGGTGATCTTGCAGATGGAGCCAGTGGATCCCCTGGTCAAGGATGCCTCCAGGCCGGCGGAAATCTTGCGTCAGATTCTCAGCACGCCTTTGACCCTGACCCTCCCGAATCCGCAGGCTGGTGACCCGGCGCCCTGGAGCATCGATACAACTCAGTTGGCCGGCATGTTGACCATCCAGCCGGTGCTGAACGGCGCCGATTGGCAATACCAGATCAGCATTGACGCCCAGAGCCTGCAGCCCCTTCTCGATCAGATCACAACCCAGATCAACCGTTCTCCGCAGAACGCGCGCTTTTCTGTAACCGGTGACACAACTCTCCAATTGGTTATGCTCCAGCCCCCCGTGGTTGGTCGCATCGTGGATGGACCAGGGACGCAGCAGGCCATCCAGGCAGGCCTGCTCCAGGGGAATCATACGATCCCGCTCAAGCTCGTCGTAGCCCAGCCGCAGGTCGGCGACGATGCCACTCTAGCTTCGCTCGGGATTACTAAGCTTGTTGAGGAGCGTAAAAGTTTTTTCCGTGGTTCCCCCGAAGGACGTATACAAAATATCGTAGCTGCTTCGGCCCGCTTCAATGGCTTGCTGGTGCCTCCTAACACAGTATTTTCGATGGCGGACGCCCTGGGGGATGTCAGCCTGGATAACGGCTATGAAGAGGCGCCGATCATCTATAACGGCCGCACCATCGAGGGCGTTGGCGGGGGGGTGTGCCAGGTCAGTACGACCCTTTTCCAGACAGCCTTTTCCGGTGGCTATCCGATCGTTGAACGTCATCCCCATGCTTACACCGTGGGGTATTATGAACAGAGTGCTACAGGGACTGATCCCACTCTGGTCGGCCTGGACGCGACGGTTTACGTCCCCCTAGTGGACCTCAAATTCAAGAATGACCGTTCGTCCTGGCTGCTCATGGTTGTGAACGTGGACACTTCCAACTTCGAGATCGACTGGAAGTTTTATTCGGGTGACGACGGCCGTAAAGTGGTTGTCCAACCACCGGTCATCACGAATGTCGTCCCAGCTCCCACCGAATGGGATTTCGAAGAATTTCCACAGTTTTCACCCGGTGAAGTAGCCCTGTTCTCACACCCTGCAGCCGGGGAGGATGTCACCGTCGACCGCACGGTTTATCGCCAGGACGGCTCCATGCTTTTAAGCGACTCCGTTCAAACGCGGTACCAGCCCTGGGCGGGAGTTTGCCAGTACGGCCCCGGCACCCAGAATCCTCAGGCTATCGCAAAACAGGCAGGCATCTGCCAGCCATAGGCGTGGTAAAATAACGCCCGATTAACCCACTCACGGGAGTATTTCATGCTGAACCAAGAATTGTTGGAAATCCTGCGCTGCCCGGTCTGCGTCCACGATAAAGACGGATTGCTGCACGTCTATCAGGACTCATGGCTGATATGCCAGGACTGCGGTCGCAAATATCCGATCGTGGAGGACATCCCGGTCATGCTGGTCCAGGAAGGAGATAAATGGGTGAAAGTGGCAGAGAAAGACCTGCCCGTGCCGCCGCCTCCCGTGAAGTGAAATGAACGACCAGAAACCGGATATACCCGCGCGCATTCCAGCCGTCCGATCTCCAGCCTGGATCCAATACATCTTGTGGGGCCTGGGCCTCATCCTGGGCATCGCCCTTTTCTTGTTCACGCGCGGCTTCGTAACATGCTATAGTTTGACCTCGCTACCGGGAGTCGCCCCCTCGTCCTGTACGGGTACGAAAACGACGGTCATCATCAACCCCCAGGGGACGCCGGTAGTGGTAACGGCAGCTGCTCCGACGGTCAGCGCCCCGCAGATTGCCCTGCCACAGCCCTGGGATGGAGCCAGCCGGGTGAATATCCTGGTCATGGGTCTGGATTACCGGGATGTGACCGATGCGGCTAACTTTGCCAATCAGGGTCCGGCGCGCTCCGACACGATGTGGCTGCTGACCATCGACCCGATCACCATGACGGCCGGTGGTATTTCCATCCCCCGAGATCTGTGGGTCGACATTCCGGGTGGTTTCGGTTACAACAAGATCAACACGGCCTATTTTTTTGGCGAACTCTACAAATTGCCCGGCGGTGGACCTGCCCTGGCAATGAAAACGGTATCGGAGTTCATCGGGGTGCCGATCCAGTATTACGCCGTGATCCAGTTTTCCACTTTTATCAGTGCCATCGACCGGATCGGAGGAGTCGAAGTATGTCTCCCGACAGCGATTGACGTGGGGCGGTATGACCAGAACGGCATCGACCACCTCCCGGCAGGCTGCCAAACCTTGAACGGCATCGACACCCTCGGATTGGTCCGCAATCGCTATACCGCCAATGGCGATGTCGATCGCTCCAACCGCCAGAAGCTGGTCCTGCAGGCTTTGCTGGACAAGATTAAATCACCCAAAAATTGGGCCCTCCTGGTCTCACAGGCGCCAGGGCTTTACCAGGATTTATCCAAGGGTCTTTATACGAACCTCAATCTGACGGATGCGATTCGACTGGCGGCCCTGAGCCGTGAACTCTCCAGCCCTCCCGACCTGCAAGTCATCGATTACACCATGATGACTGATACCAAGGCCCCCGATGGGACTGATATCCTGCGTCCGTTCACGGATAAGGTGCGGGTGTTGCGGGATGAGGTTTTCGGAGGGGGTGCGCTCAGCCCCGCTGCGACTGGAGACCTGACGGCGAAGGTGAAGGCCGAGGCAGCCCGCGTGGTGGTGATCAATGGGACCGGGACCTCCGGCCTGGCTGCCGCGACCCAATCCTATCTCAATTCGCAGGGGATGAACGTCATCGCAGCCGGGAATACCACCGACTACCCGGATAAGTACCTGACCCCTTTCCCGAACCGGACCATCCTCATCCTGCATGCCGGGAAACCCTACGCCGCGCAGTATTTGATCGGGTTGATGAAATTCAATTCCGCCAGCCAGGTGATCGTGGATTTCAACCCGGCCGCCCCGGAGGATATCCTGGTAGGCCTCGGTTATGATTGGGCGTCCAGTAACCCGATGCCGAAATAGTGAATCTCGACGCCCCACCCGGGGCCGTTTTTTTATTAAGATTACGCCGTAAATCCCCGACTTCAGGGGGAGAACCATCCAAACGTACACGCCCATGGAGAGCGTTTACGACCTGTTTTAAGGCCAATTGCCTTGAAGCAGGAAGCCCTCCCTTGAGCGGTGAGGTGGTTCACGGTTGCTCGAAGACCAAGTGAAGCCCTCCGATGTAGGTCGTGCCAGCCTGACCCGGGCAGGTCGGTGCGCTCAGTCCGGTAACCTGTGCGCTGTTCTTGGCGAGCTGTAGGTTGTACACGATCCCGGGGGTCATTGTAAAATCCGCATAGCCATCACCAAGTTGAGGTTTAAATCCCGTGAAGAACTGCTGCTGGCCTCCGTTCCAGGTGATGAGGATTTCCACCCCAGGAACACCCCGTCCGGCGGCGTCGCGCACATCGACCTGCAGCAGACCGCTCGCCAGGCTTGGATCGCAGACCTTTTCCTGCTTGGTGACCACGAACGGCTCTCCGGGTGTTGAGGTTGGGGTGGCGCTCTGGTGGAGGATGGGGGAGGAGACGGCGATGGGTGTGGCGCTCGGACGGAGGATGGGGGAGGAGATGGCGATGGGTGTGACGCTCGGGCGAAGGATGGGGGAGGAGATGGCAATGGGGGTCGCGCCCGTCGCGGTTTCGGCGGGCCTGGTGACAGTGGAGACAGGAAGAGGGAATGATGCAGGTGTGGGGCTCACCGTCCCCGGTTGGATCGCCTCGGCTAGCATGATCAGCACCGTAGAAGCATGGTTCGGATCTCCGGCAAGCAGCAGGCGCTGGGCCTGAGCGTTGAGCGCCTGGGCCGGGTCTGCATCCTTCAGCAAGGCGAGCCGTGCCTGGGCGCGGCCCAAGTCTCCGGTCGCGATGTAGCTGGAAGCGATCAGCAGGCGATATTGGTCCTTGAAGTCGGCGCGTAGCGAGGCGGGGGTGGCATCGACATATCTGACCGGGGAGAGCACCCAGGCATAGATCAGGCCGAGGCCCAGGCCGATCAGGGCTGCGGTCAGCAGGTACCAGTTCCCGCGGCGGGGAGAGGACGGCCCTTCGGTCATGGCGAAATTCCACTTCCAGGCTGCCAGGATTGCAAGGAGGACGATAATTCGCTTAAGAGCTGCAAATCGCTCTCCGTATAGCCCAGCAGCTGGGCATTTTGCAGGGCCTGTGCCGCGATCTGCGCCGGCGGAGTGCTTCCCAGCATCGCCAGCTGCTGGGCGGCTAAGTCCAGATTGTGGTTGGCGTGATTCACCTCGGCCACCATCAGGACATAGTCGGTGCGGTAATCCGATCGAAGAGCGCCCGGGGACATATCCGTGTATTGGACCGGGTTGATAACCCAGCCATACAACAGCCCTGCCGCCAGCCCGAGCACGAGCACGATCAGGAATTTGACCCAGCGCGACATAGGTTAATCTTATTCGCAATAGGCAGCGGATGCAAGGATCTGGACCCCGCGCAAACATATGTCCGGGCAGGCAACCCGGCGGCACCCGGAAGCACCTTCTTACCGTTGCTGCCTTTCGGCCCTGGCGGGATTCGCAGGGTTCCGCCGCGCCGGACCCACCCGGACGAGCCGAGGATACCTGATGTAGAGGAGGCTGTCAACTGCTTAGAGGATGTCCCTGGCGCACTCACCCGCTGTGCTATACTGGAAACATAAGGAAGGGACTATGTCTGAAATCTACCATGTACCCGCATTCCCCAAGCGGGATCAACGACTTATCAAACTCAAGAACTATTTGATCGAGACCGCCTCGCAGCAAATCCAAACCGGCCCGGCCGCTCGCCCTAAAGACCCGCAGGACGTGCGGCCTTTGCTGCTCGAGATCTTCAATCAGTCGCGGGCGGAGCTATCGAGAGAGGTGCGCGACCAGGTTGTTGATGCAGCCCTGGCCGACTTGGTGGGCTACGGTCCTCTGGATGCGATCCTGGCCGATGCGGAGGTCAATGAGATCATGGTCAACGGCGCCAGCCAGATCTTTGTCGAGCGCAATGGTGAACTCCTCGAAACCGATGCCAGGTTTGAAGACGATGCGCACGTGATGCGCATTATCCATCGCATCGTCGATCCGCTCGGCCGCCATGTGGATGCGGACAATCCGACTGCCGACGCCCGCCTGCCGGATGGTTCCCGGGTGAATGTCGTTCTCCCTCCGGTCGCTGTGGATGGTCCTGTGATCACCATTCGCAAGTTCCTGCAAACGAAGATGGCGATGAAGGACCTGATCGATATGGGGGCTTTGACCCCTTACATGGCGAGGTTCCTGGAAGCCTGCGTGGTGACGCGCTTGAACATCTTGGTGACCGGCAACACCAGTTCAGGAAAGACGACCATCTTGAATGTCCTGTCTAGTTTTATTCCCAACCAGGAGCGCATCATCACCATCGAAGACGCGGTCGAACTGAAGCTCAAACAGCGCCACGTCGTCCGATTGGAGACGAAACTCCCCGGCGTGGATGGCACCGGGTCGACCACTGTACGGGATCTGGTGCGCAATGCTCTGCGCATGCGACCAGACCGGATCGTGGTCGGGGAGGTGCGCGGCGGCGAGGCCATGGACATGCTCCAGGCCATGAACACCGGGCATACCGGCTCGCTGACCACTTTGCACGCCAACACCCCGCGCGATGCCACTTCCCGCCTGGAGACAATGGCCATGATGGCCGGCCTGGAAATGCCCCTGGTTGCCATCCGCAAGCAGATCGCCTCGGCGATCAATCTGATCGTCCACCTGGCGCGGCTGCCGGACGGGTCTCGGAAGATGACCTACATCACTGAACTGTCCGGAATGGAAGGGGATGTACTGACCCTGACCGATATCTTTAAATTTGAACAGACCGGGGTCACCCGTGAAGGGAGAATTGTCGGTCAGCTGCGGCCGACCGGCATGCGTCCACTCTTCAGCCCGCGCCTGGAAGCGGCCGGGTACAAGCTGGGCGGCGAATTCTTTGGCGCAGGACAGTGAGACGCGCTGGGCCTGCATGATATAATTTCTCTGACCGGTTTGCAAAGATTGGAGGATAAATGGAGATCAAAACCCAGAGGTTGAAACATTGTGACCTGCTCAGTGTGATGGGCAAGGTGGACAGCTACACGGCTCCCGACCTGAGCAAAGCGATCGAGGCGGTGACGAAAGAGGGTCGCTACAAGATCGTCCTGGATGTGAGCAAGCTTGAGTACATGTCCAGTGCGGGATTTCGCGCCCTGCTGGTCGGCCAAAAGGTATGCAAACGCTACAACCGCGGGGAGGTCGTTCTGGCGGCGGTTCCCACGAGGATCATGGAGGCCCTGGATCTGACCGGCTTCACAACGTTATTTAAGATCTTTGCGGATGTCACTTTAGCGGTAGGGAACATTTGATCACTCTGAGTGCCGACCTATTGCGAGGCCGCCTCTCCCTGTTCCCCTTGGAGGCGGCCTCGGGCATTTCCGATGCGTACTGCAATCTTCCCAGCTGCCTTTGACCAGCTGGATGCCATCCGGCTGTTTGCAGGCCAAGCTGCCAGGGATGCCGGCCTGGAAGGTTCCGACATCGATGCGGTTGAACTAGCCGTTGATGAAGCCTGCAGCAATATCATTGAGCACGCCTACCAGGGCATGCACGGGGGTGACATCGAATGCACCTGCGACTTGGGTCAGAATTCCCTGACCATTGCGCTGCGCGACCACGGCGTACCTTTCGACGCCTCGGCCCTTCCCTTCCCGGATGTCACTTCCAACCTTGCCCATCGAAAGCTCGGGGGACTTGGCGTCTACCTCATCCGCACCCTGATGGATGAGGTCCGCTTCGAACCGTTGGGAAAAAGCGGGAACGTGCTTACCATGACCATACGCGGAAAGCACCCGAAATGAGCCGTGATCCTCAGGGCGCGCCTTCCAATTGGCGGAAGATCATCTGGCTCGGTGATGTGCTGCTCAAGTCAGCCGACCTGGCGGCTCAACGGAAACTGATCGTTCAGACGGCCTCTGAGCTGCTGGACGCCCGCGCCAGCCTTTGGTTGGATGAGCGCCTGTTCCGCCTGCCCGGCCTGAACGAGACACCGGTCTTTCCCACCGCGCCGGAGACCGAACTGATGCGCCGGACCTATGCCACCTCCGGCGTGCCCTGGTTGTTGAGCGATTCGGGTTTGGAGGCTGCCAGTCAGATCAGAAACCAGGAAATCAACCTGGGTGTGCTGGAGGTATCGCGCCACGGTGGGCGTCGTTTGCGATCGGTCGAGCTGCTCCAGCTAGAAGGCCTGGTCGGCCATGTTGCCCTGGCGCTGACCGCCTCGCACCGCTTTGCCGTTGAGCAGTGGCGTATGGAACAGTTGATGCTGGTTCGCAGGGTCAGCGCCCAGATCACCAACGTGCTGGACCTGGACAAGCTGACTCGCCAGATAGCCAGGCTCATTCTGGACACTTTTCACTACTACTATGTGTCCATCTTTACCCTGGAAAAGGGCCGCCAGGCCCTGCGTTTTCGGGCGGGTGCCGGCCCGATGAGAGGCGACGGCAAACGCCGGACTTCGCCCAGGCTGCAGGTTGAGCTCGGGCAGGGTCTGGTCGGCACTGTCGCCCAGAGCGGGGAAGAGGCGACTACCAACGATGTTCGCAGCGAGCCGCGCTATCGTTATGTCGAAGAGCTGCCGGACACGCACTCCGAGGCTGTCTTGCCGCTCAAGATCGAAGACCGGATCCTGGGTGTGCTGGATATACAGAGCGAACGCCTGGAGGCCTTTCATCCGAACGATCTGCTGGTGCTGCGGGTGCTGGCTGATAATATTGCCATTGCCATCAACGGGGCGCGCCTATACGGCGACCTGAGGACCCGCGCCGAGCACCTGGCGATGGTCACCGAGGTCAGCGAAGATATCACCTCGATCCTGGACCTGGACGAACTGCTCGGGAAAGTAGCGGCCCTAATCCAGGAACGCCTGAGATACCCTTATATCCATCTGTTCAGTGTGCATCCCAACCGCCGCCAGATTATCTATGAAGCCGGCAGCAGCATGAGCAAAGTTGGGTTAAAGGGTTATGTACTCGACTTGGACCGGGCCGAGGGGATGATCCCCTGGGTGGCCCGCAACGGGGAGTCGATCCTCGCCAACGATGTACGCCTTGAACGGCGCTACCGCCCATCTCCTTTCCCGCCGGATGATATACGGGCGGAGCTGACCATCCCGTTGGTCTACGATAACCGGGTCGTCGGTGTGCTCGACCTGCAGAGCGACCACTTGAATGCTTTTGATCAGGAAGACCGCTCCCTGCTCGAGGCCTTGGGTGACAATGTGGCAACAGCCATGCATAATGCCGACCTCTACCGCACCGAACGCTGGCGGCGTCAGGTTGCGGACAGCCTGCGCGAGGTGGCGGGGTTGCTTTCCTCCGACTATGGGGTCGATGAGGTCCTCGATCGAGTCCTGCGCGAGCTGGAACGCAACCTGCCATGTGATGTCTCGACGGTCTGGTTGTTGGAGGGCGAACATCTCTATCCGGCGCACGTCCACGGCGCCAATACGGAGGATATTCAGAGCGCAGCGCAGCGCTGGCCGGAGTCTTATGAATTTCTGCGCTCGGTCCTTGCCTCGAGTGAGCCGGTCCTCAGGAAACCGGACGATCCGCTCGGCCCTACTGGAGTGGCCAGTGGTTTTTCGGCCGACTACTCGTCTATCGCAGCCAGCCTGAGCGCCGGGGACAGGCAGCTCGGTGTGCTGACCCTCAGCCACCATGCGCCCAACCGGTATGGCCATGAAGCCCAGGCCATGACCGCCACCTTCGCCAGCTATGCCGCGGTCGCCATTGAGAACGCCCGCCTGTACGATGCGGCCCAGGAGCAGGCCTATGCCTCGGCAGCTTTGTTGCAGGTGGCTCAATCCGCGGCCAATTCCAACAACCTGAAAGAGACCCTTGCAGCGGTCGTGCGCGTCACCCCGATGCTGGTCGGCGTGCAGGCCTGTGCCATCTACCTTCGGGGGGCCGAAAGGTACCAGGCCGCCCAAATGTATGGTTTCCCGGCTCCGGTCGAGAAGCTGCTGGGCGGACGGGAGCTGGCGGATGGGGAGTTCATTCTTCTGGATGCAGTCCGGGCGGGAGCCAAGATCGTGGTCGGTTCCGTGACCTCCACGACCCCTGAAGAATGGCTGAATCCGGTACTGGCGACCTCCGACGAGGAGGCCCTCGCTCTGTTACAGGGCGGAGATCACCTGCTCATCGGTTTCCCTTTGATGATCAAGAACGACTTTTACGGTGTTCTGCTGGTGGAAGAGACCGACCAGGTGCTCCGTTTTCGTCAGAAGCGGATCGAGATTATTCAAGGGATTGCCCAGCAGGTTGCCTTGAGCATCCAGAACGAGCAGCTCCAGCAAGAGATGCTGACCCGCGAGCGTTTGGAGCACGAGGTCGAACTGGCCCGCCAGATCCAGATGACTTTTCTGCCGGATCACCTGCCCGAATTTCCGAACTGGGACCTGGCGGCCACCTGGAGGACTGCCCGGCAGGTGGGTGGCGACTTTTACGATGTCTTCGAACTGCCCGACGGTCGGCTGGGACTCTTGATTGCTGATGTGTCGGATAAGGGCATCCCGGCAGCCCTCTTCATGGCGCTCACTCGCACGCTGGTGCGGGCGGTCCTCAAAGACACCGCCTCTCCGGCGGAGGTGATGCACCGGGTCAATGAATTGATCATCCCTGACAATCGGCAGGAAATGTTCGTCACCGCCGTGTATGGCGTGCTGTCCCTCGAAGAGGGCTCGCTGACCTATGCAAACTGTGGACATAACCCGCCTGTCTGGCTACACAGCAGGGACCGCTCCCTGGAAACGCTACCGCGCACCGGACCGGCCCTGGGGGTGATTGCGGGGGCGGAGATCGGGGAACACACCATCCCCCTCGCACCGGGCGACTTCTTGCTGCTGTACACGGATGGGGTGACGGAAACGTTCTCGCCCGAGGATGAGATTTACGGCGAGGCGCGCTTGTGCGAGGTGCTCCAGTCGATTGGGGATCGTGGTGTGCGCGGCCTGCTGGAGGCCGTCGAGAAGTCGGTGAACGAATTCCGAGGCCCCCTGCCTGCCACAGATGACCTGACCATGCTGGCCGTGAAGCGAGTGGAAATTCCTGAAGGCCAGCCGGAAGCCCGCAAGGCCGGTGAGGCAGCGGGCTGATTGCCAGGAGAGCGAAGAAGAAAAGTAAAAATGAGATTTATACATTTAAATGAAAGAATTTAGCCTTGAAAATGCCTAGCCTGCCAATTGATTTCCGAACCCTGTGTAACGGCGCATTCTTGGGAGGCTCGTTTTAAGCCTCATGGTATAATATCGCACGCACCGAATCTTCTCGAGGAGCATGGTCTTTGGCTTTCAACCCACTCAACTGGCTGCTGGGTCTTTTTTCTCTGGATGTCGGCATAGACCTAGGCACCGCCAACACATTGGTCCATGTTCGCGGGAAGGGAATCGTCATCAATGAACCGTCCTGGGTCGCAATGGACAAACGCACCCATCAGCCGTTGGCGATCGGTTTGGAAGCTAAAGAGATGGTCGGCAGGACCAGTGGAAATATCTCGGTGCTGCGCCCGTTGCGCGATGGGGTGATCTCAGAATTTGAGATCACCGAAGCCATGCTGGAATATTTCATTGGAAAGGTCCATGAACAAAGCGTCGTCCCGCTTCCCCGGCCGCGGGTGGTGATCGGCATCCCCTCCGGCGTGACGGAGGTCGAAAAGCGGGCTGTTTATGACGCGGCCATGTCGGCCGGAGCCCGCGAGACCTATATGGTTGAAGAGCCGACCGCGGCTGCGCTCGGGGCGGGCCTGCCGGTCGGTGAGACGCGCGGCAGCATGATCGTGGATATCGGCGGGGGTACGACCGAGGTGGCAGTTCTCTCCTTGGGCGGGGTGGTCGTTTCCCGGTCACTGCGGGTGGCGGGGGATGAAATGGACCAGGACATCGTCCAGTACCTGCGCAATAAGTACAATTTGCTCATCGGCGAGCGCGTGGCCGAGCAGGTCAAATGGAATATCGGTTCAGCCTTCCCTCTGCCGGTCGAAAAGACCATGGAGGTACGCGGCCGTAATATGGTGACCGGCCTGCCCGAGTCGATCGAAATCTCCTCGGTCGAGGTGCGGGAGGCACTTTCCCAATCCGTTCAGGTCATCATCGCCACGATCAAAGACACGCTGGATGAGGCGCCACCGGAAGTCATCCCTGACCTGATGGATATCGGGATCTGCCTCTCAGGCGGCGGGGCGCTTCTGCAGGGGCTTGCGGAGCGCCTTTCAGATGAATTGAATCTGCGCGCCTGGGTCGCCGAGGACCCCCTGACCTGCGTGGTGCGCGGGGCGGGGATGATCCTGGACGATTTTACTGGTATGAACCGGTACCTGGTTGGTCTGGAGCGCGGCAGCACGCATCATTCGTAAGCGCGGCGCGTTCCGGGCCGGTTTGGCCAATCCTTTATGAAATCGAGTTTTCCCCGTTCCCTGCAAACGACCATTATCATCCTGGTGGCCCTCGGTCTCTTGACCCTTTCTCTGGGCGGTTATTTCAACCCGCTGACGTACCGACTCGGCCAATTCGCCATCGGAATCCAGACGTGGGTGTCCTCCAGCTATATGGCCCTGGTGGATTACCTGACGATCCCTCGCGACCTGGCCTCCTTGCAGGAACAGAACTCTGCCCTCCAGGCCGAAGTAGCCCGTCTGCAGACCGAGGTGATTGACCTCCAGCAGCAAGTGACTGAAACGAACATCCTTTCCGCTTTGGTGAACTTCGCTCGTGCCAACCCGCAATACAGTTATAAGGCTGCGGCGGTCATCGGAACGGATCCGAGTCCCTTCCGCCATTATGTGATCATCAACATCGGATCCAACGACGGCATCCTCAGAGGAATGCCGGTGGTGACCGACCAGGGACTGGCGGGAAGGGTGGATGCCGTCATCGCCGAGGCGGCCCGCGTCCAGCTGATCACCGATCCCGCTTCGGCGGTCAATGTCCGCCTGCAGGCCTCCAATACGGATGCGATGCTGGATGGCTCGGTGACCGGGGACCTTTCCCTGGATATGATCTCCCAGGACGCGACCGTCCAGGTCGGGGATGTCGTCCTCACCTCGGGCCTGGGCGGCGGATATCCAGCCAATCTGCTGGTCGGCCAAGTGGTGAGTGTCCGCAAGCAGCCTACCGAGCTCTTCCAACAGGCGGCGATCCAGGCGAATGTGGATTTCTACCGGCTGCAGTACGTCCTGGTCATTACCAATTTCAACCCGGTGGATATCACTCCCCTGATCGCCACCCCGAGTCCATAACCATGGTGCCGATCCTCATCTCGATCCCGGTCCTTGCACTGGCCCTCCTTCTGCAAACCGCGGTCATCAGTCGCATAATGCTGATTAACGGCAGCGCGGACCTGGTCCTACTGATCCTGGCCGCCCTGGGCCTGCAGGAGCGAGTCCGCCACGCCTGGATCTGGGCGGTCCTGGCGGGCCTTTTGGTAGGGTTCGTATCCGGTGTGCCGTGGTACGTCTATCTGGCCAGTTACCTGGCTGTCGTTGGCTTCGCGCGTCTCCTGACGCGTCGGGTCTGGCAAGCGCCGCTCCTGGCAATGTTCTCCGTCACTCTCATAGGTACCCTGGTGCTGCAAATGGCTACATTTATTGTCTTGACGTTTCTTCAAGTTCCATTGGGCCTCAGCGATGTGTTTGGAAAGATCATCCTGCCGAGTGTCCTTCTCAACCTGCTTCTGGCGATCCCGGTATATGGCTTAGTGCGCGATCTGGCGTACCGGCTCTACCCGGGGGAGGTGGAACTGTGACCGCCCATCGAGGTACGGCACATTTCCAGACCTGGCGCTACCTGGTCGTTTACACCCTCTTCGGGCTCGTCGCGCTCCTGTTTGTCGGACGGCTGTTCAGCCTGCAGATTCTCCAGGGTGCGACTTGGGTAGCTCAGGCGGTGTCCAATCGGACCAAAACGATCACTGTCCCTCCGTCGCGGGGGATCATCTATGATCGCAACGGCATCGTTCTAGCGCGCAATATCGCTTCGTACAATATCGATATCACCCCCGCCTACCTGCCGGATGACGAGGGCGATATCCAGCGTATTTACCGGGCTGTGTCTGCATTGACCGGCGTACCGGTCGACCAGGGGACCGTGGTAGATGCTAAAAATATTGAGCCTTGTACGCCCGGTCCGGGAATCGAACAATGGGTCGACCTGCAAACTTCGAACGCCCCATATGATCCGATCCAGATCCAGTGTAACGTCAGCGAACAGGTTGCGATGACCGTCCGCGAGCACCAGGTGGATTGGCCGGGGGTCACCGTGGAGACCCAGCCGGTGCGTGATTACCCGACCGGTTCCCTGACGGCCAATTTGATAGGATTCCTGGGACCGATCCCTGCAGCGCTGGAACAGCAGTACCTCCAGCTGGGCTTCCTGCCCGGGCGGGACAAAGTCGGTTATGCGGGTGTGGAACTCTCCATGGATGACACCCTGATTGGCACGCCTGGCAAAAAAGTGGTAGAGGTGGATGTGGCGGGCCAGACGCTGACCAACCTGGAGCCTCCGGTAGATCCGATTCCGGGCAAGAACATCATCCTGACGATCGATACCCGATTGCAGCAAGCCGCCGAGGCGGCCCTGGTCACGAACATCAATTCCTGGAATGCCTACTTCAATGAAGACCGCATCACAAGCGGGGTAGTGATCGCCATGAATCCGCAGACCGGTGAGATCCTGGCCATGGCCCAGTATCCCACCTACGAAAATAACCGCATGGCCCGCATCATCCCGTCCTATTACTACCAGCAGCTGATTCAGGACCCGCGCCACCCCCTGCTGAATTACGCCATTTCGGAAGAATTCCCGCCCGGCTCGACTTTTAAACTGGGCATATTGACCGGTGCCCTGAATGAAGGGGTGGTCACGCCGGATGAGATCATCGATGCTCCCGGTCAGATTACCCTAGTCAACAAGTATTCGCAGACCGACCCCGGTCTGGTTAACGATTACCGCGACTGGTATTTTCAGTACAACCCGGGAGGGCTCGGTAAGCTCACCGTATTACAGTGCCTAGCCCTCTCGAGCGATGTCTGTTTCTATAAAATCGGCGGCGGGTATCCGCCGGAGGTCAACGAAGGGCTGGATATGCTGCGGATCAAGGAATATGCCCGTGCCCTCGGCTATGACCAGCCGTCGGGCATCGAACTGCCCGGAGAACTGCCCGGTTTGATTCCGGACCCGACCTGGAAACGCCGCTATGAGGGCGAAAACTGGTCGACCGGTGACACCTATCTCGCCACCATCGGGCAGGGGTTCGACCTGGCAACCCCGCTCCAGGTGCTCATGTCGGCGGCAACGATCGCCAATAATGGCAAGCTGATGCAGCCCACGATTATCCACGAGATCGTCGACAACAATGGCAATGTCATCCAGCCCTTCGCCCCCCGGCTACGCTGGGACATTACGAAAGACCCCATCATTCAGGACTATACCTGTTCGGGCGGCGACTGCACGTCCACCGGTGTATTGAAAACCGTCCAACCCTGGGCGGTGCAAAATGTCCGGGCCGGCACCCGCATGGCGGTCACTGATCCGCGCGGCACCCTGCACTTCGATTTTTCTTTCCTGAACTACCCGATCGCGGTCGCTGGCAAGACCGGTACAGCGGAGTACTGCGACGATGTTGCTAACGCTAAAGGTCTTTGTTCCTTCGGCAACTGGCCTTCGCATGGTTGGACGGTCGCTTACGCGCCTTACGACAACCCGGAGATCGCCATCCTGGTTTTCCTGTACAATGGGATCGAAGGCGGGCGGACGGCTGCCCCGATCGTCAGAGCCGTGATGGACTCCTATTTTGAGCTCAAGGCAATTGATTCAGCTCAAGGGATCGCTTCCAGCCCGGTCACAGGGGGACCCAGCTGCAACACCTACTCCGGGGTTGGAGTCGGTCCATCGAGCACCGGTATATGTCAGGACATCTACTCCGAGGGCCCGGGGCTTAAATTCGGTCCATAGGACAACGACCCACACCAGATCTTATGGAGGCCTCCCGCCTCCTCGGTCGCGAGGAAGGGGAGAATCGGGCGCGCAGAGGGATCCACAGCGGTACCGGCTGCTTGGGAGGGTAGCCGCCTGTTGTAGGCCCGACTCTTGGACCCAGCAAGCAGCACCCCTCCTTGGCCGGAATCTATCCTCTACTCTCTTGAAGCTTCTGGGAAAGAGGGGGTCCGTGCTCCAGAGTGTCAGATTGGATTGCGGCAAAAAGCAGTATAATTTTGAGAAACATGGACGCGACTCCGCCATCCCTCTTCCAGATCAAGGGAATTCGTGAAGGTCTGTTGATCACACTGGGTGAAGCGAGCTGGGAGGATCTGGAGGCAGCTTTGATCCAGAACATCGATGACCAGCCTGCCTTCTTTCAAGGGGCGCGGATGGTTCTGGATGTGGGCCTGCACGACTTGCGTGTAGCGGTATTATCCGAGTTGCGTGACAAACTTTCGGAACGCGGCATTTCCCTCTGGGCGGTCTTGAGCGAATCGCCGGTGACCGAGACGACAGCCCAGAATCTCGGTCTGGCAACGCGTATCGCAAAACCGCGCCCGGCGGAACTCCAGAGCGTACCGGAAGCCGCTCCGGAAAATGCCGCCCTGTGGGTCAGGCAGACCGTTCGCTCCGGTCAGCGGATCGCCTATTCTGGCAACGTGGTCGTGCTGGGCGATGTCAATCCTGGAGCGGAGATCATCGCCAGCGGAAGCGTGATCGTCTGGGGGCGGCTGCGGGGTGTGGTTCATGCCGGTGCAGAGGGGGATGAGGGGGCATTGGTCTGCGCCCTTGAGCTCTCACCCACCCAGCTGCGTATCGCAGGGGAGATCGCGGTCTCCCCGAAAAAGGAAGACAAAAATCGACCGGAGGTCGCCCGCCTGAAGGACGGGCAGCTGGTCGCTGAACCTTGGCAGGCGAATTAAGCACGTGGGACGGTGACATGACAGGAAAAGTTGTAACGATCACTTCGGGCAAGGGCGGCGTCGGCAAGACCACGGCAGTCGCCAATCTCGCTGTAGCGCTGGCTGGCCGAGGGCAAAAGGTCGCCTGCGTCGACGGCGACATCGGGTTGCGCAATCTGGATGTGGTCATGGGGCTCGAGAACCGTATCGTCTATGACCTGGTGGATGTAGTGGAAGGCCGCTGCCGGCTGCGCCAGGCGATGATCCGCGACAAGCGTTTGCCCGATCTCTATCTGATCCCGGCGGCGCAAACGCGTGACAAGACCGCCGTCTCCCCGAGCGACATGATACGCCTGTGCGATGAGCTCCGCCCGGAGGTGGACTGGATTCTGATCGATTCCCCGGCCGGGATCGAACGCGGCTTTAAGAATGCCGTCGCCGCGGCAGACCGCGTCCTGGTCTTGACCAATCCGGATGTATCCGCCGTGCGCGATGCGGACCGGGTCATTGGCATCCTGGACGCGGAAGGGAAAGGTTCCCCAGCTCTGGTCATTAACCGCCTCAATCCTATCCTGGTCAGGCGGGGGGATATGCTATCCGTCGAAGATGTCCTGGATCTCCTGGCCATTGACCTGATCGGCATCGTGCCTGAGGACGAAAATGTGATTGTGGCCTCGAACAAGGGCCAACCTCTCGCCATGGATTCGAAAAGCAAGGCGGGTCAGGCTTTCCAGAATGTCGCCCGGCGCCTGATGGGAGAGAAGGTGCCGTTCCTGGACCTCGAGGCACCGGGCCTGCTGCAGCGTCTCTTGGGGAGGATGTGATATGCATTTCTTCTTTGGACGTAAAAAGAGCGCCAGCAGCGCCAAGGAACGCCTGCAACTGGTCCTGATCCACGACCGGACCGACCTGAGCCCCACGGAGCTGGATGCCCTCAAGGACGATTTGATTGCGACCATCTCCCGGCATATCGAAATTGACCCTGCCGCGGTGACCATCAATGTGGCTCACGATGGACGTTCGCAGCGCCTGGTAGCGGACATCCCTTTACGAAGCACCGCCCGCCGCCGTGCCAGGTTTTAATCTCCCTGCCGATCCCGGCTTTCGACTCTGCTACCTGCGGATGTGTCTCCTGGCTTTCCTGCGAGGCTGATCCTATTTCCAATGTTACGTAGCGGTTTTTGGAGACATTTTGATTTCTGGCTGCTGGGGGCGGTCGTTTTGGCGATGGTCTTCGGGGTCGCCATGGTCCGGTCGGCCATCGGCTGTAACCAGAGCCTGGCGGATCTGGTGACACGTCAGGTCATCTTCGTCGGTCTTGGAATCCCGGTGATCGTGATCGTGGCTGCGATCGATTTCCGTTTCTGGGGCGGAGTGATCCGCCCGATGTATGCTGTCATCGTGATCTTCCTGGTCGTCCTGCGCGTGACCGCCGGTCAGCGCTTCGGGGCGACGCGCTGGATCGAGACGGGTCTGGTATCCATCCAGCCCACAGAGCTCGCCAAGATCGTCATCATCCTCACTCTGGCTTATTATTTTTACCGTTCCAGCGAGGACGAGCACAGCTGGGTCTGGATGGTGAAGAGCCTGCTGATCGCGGTCGGCATTGCCGGCTTGATCTTCATCCAGCCGAACCTGAGTAATGTAATCGTGGTCCTGGTTGTCTGGGCCGCGATGGCCTGGATCAGCGGGCTGCAGCTGAAGCAGCTCGGCATCATGGTCTTCGGAGCCCTCGCCGTGGCGGTCATTTCATTTCCGTTCATCGCCTCCTACCAGCAGCAGCGCGTACTTACCTTCTTTTTCCCGCCTCCGAACGCTTCCCAGGGGGCCACCTATAATGTCATTCAGGCCTTGATCGCAATGGGGGCAGGAGGCTTGGCAGGCGAAGGCTACGGACATGGGACGCAGACCCAGTTGTGCTTCATGAAGGTACGTCAGACGGATTTCATCTTTTCGGTCGTCGGAGAGGAATTCGGCTTCATCGGCGCCCTGCTGGTCGTGCTCCTGCTGGGCTTTATCATTTATCGCTGTCTGCGGGCGGCGCGCCTCTCGGGTGATCCCTTCGGTTCTCTGATCGCGTACGGGGTGGCGATCCTCATTTTCTTCCAGAGTGCAGTGAACATCGCGGTCACGTTGAAACTTCTGCCGGTCACCGGTCTCCCGCTCCCGTTCATTAGTTACGGCGGAAGCGGGCTGCTGTCCTTGATGATCGGGATCGGGCTGGTGGAAAGCGTAATCCTGCGCCATAAGCCCCTGGACTTTTAATCTCCTGCCCCTCCCTGGAACATTCAGGGAGAACCTCGGGCAGGACGAGGAGAATCAGCTTGGAGCTTCAGAACGTTCGGGTTCGTTTTGCTCCATCTCCCACAGGGCGGATGCACCTCGGCAGTGCCCGCACGGCGTTATATGACTATCTTTATGCACGCCGCCAGGGGGGTAAATTCGTCCTGCGTATCGAGGACACCGACCGGAAGCGCTTTGTCCCGCAGGCGGAACAGGAATTGATCGATGGGTTGGATTGGCTGGGACTGCATTATGATGAAGGTCCCGGGGTGGGAGGGGCCTTCGGCCCTTATCGGCAAACCGAACGGCTGGAGATCTACCGGCAGCATGCTGCGAGGCTGGTCGAAGCGGGCAAAGCCTTTCCATGCTTCTGCACGCCGGACCGCCTGGAGCGGATCCGGCAGGAACAGCTGAAGCAAAAACAGAATCCCCATTATGACGGCACCTGCCGCCAGCTGGACCCGGGAGAAGCCGCCCGCCGCATCCAGGCGGGAGAACGCCATGTGGTCCGTCTCAAGACCCCTCAGGAAGGCGCCACTACGGTCGTCGATCTGTTGCGCGGCTCGATCACTGTCGAAAACAAGATGATCGACGACTCCATCCTCATTAAATCAGACGGCTATCCGACCTACCATTTTGCGGCCATGGTGGATGATCACCTGATGGAGATCACCCATGTCATCCGCGGCTCGGAATGGCAGTCGACCTTGCCGCTGCATGCTCTGGTGCTGCGTGCCTTTGGCTGGGAAGAACCGGTTTGGGTGCATCTCTCGGTGTTTTTAAAACCTTCCGGAAAAGGCAAAATGAGCAAACGGGACGCGGCCCAGGCGATCCAGGACGGCCACTCCATATTTATCGGCGATCTCAAAAGCCTGGGTTATATCCCGGAGGGGGTGCTGAACTGGATCGTCTTGATGGGCTGGGGAGTTGCCGAAAACGATGTTATGACCCTGGATGAGATGGTGCAGCGCTTCGATATCGCCGGCCTGAACCCGGCCCCGGCCGCGGTGGATTTCGCCAAGCTGGACCATTTCAACGCCACCCATATCCGGGCTCTCCAGCCTGGGGACCTGGCCAGCCGCCTCAAACCGTACTTCCAGAAGGCCGGCTGTCAGGTGGAGGATGCGCGTCTGCTGCAGATCATCCCGCTGCTACGCGAGCGGCTGGTCACCCTGGACGATTGCATCCCGTTCGGGGCTTTCTTCTTCAGGGAGCAGGTGGATCCGCAGCCCGGGGATCTGGTCGGGAAGAACTTGACGGCCAAGGGATCGGCCGAGGTCCTGCGACACTGCCTTCAGGTCCTGGAGGCGCTGGCGGTGATCACTCCAGATACCGCGGAGGCGCCCATGCGCAGCCTCGTGAAGGAGCTGGGCTTGACCGCCGGTCAGGTGTTCGGTATCTTGCGTGCAGCGGTCACCGGCCAGACGGTCAGTCCACCGCTCTTCGAGAGCATGGCCGTGATCGGAAAAAAGAAGGTCGTGGAACGGATTCGGAGCGCGATCGCGATCCTGGAAAAGATGGGATGAAAGAGCTCGGAAGCGGTACCGCTTCCGAGCTCTTTCATCAACCCTAACCCCGTTTCTTTTCGATCTTGGCCCAGGTGTCCCTGAGCGTCACCGTGCGGTTGAAGACCAAGCTGCCGGGTCCAGAATCTGGATCCATGCAGAAGTACCCGGTGCGCTCGAACTGGAATTTATCCCCCACCTTGGCATCCGCCAGAGCCGGTTCCATCATACAGCTCTTCAGGATCTCGAGCGAGTTCGGATTAACGTAGGTCGAGTAATCTTCTCCTTCAGCGACCTCATCCGGGTGTTCCTTGGTAAAGAGCTGGTCGTAGAGGCGTAGCTCGGATGGAAGGGCGTGGGCTGCAGAGACCCATTGGATGGTGGATTTGACCTTGCGGCCGTCGGGTGCGTCGCCGCCGCGCGAGGCCGCATCGTGGGAGCAGTGTAATTCGGTGATCGCACCGGTCTGCGGGTCTTTGACCACACGGGTGCATTTGACGAGGTATGCATAGCGCAGCCGGACCTCGTTTCCGGGATAGAGGCGGTAGTATTTCGGCGGCGGCGTTTCCCGGAAATCATCCTGTTCGACGTAGAGCACTTTCGAGAACGGGACCTTGCGTGTCCCGGCGGAGGCGTCCTCGGGGTTGTTGACAGCTTCCATCCATTCGATCTTCTCGTCGGGATAGTCATCGATGACGAGCTTGAGCGGGTGTAGGACGGCCATGCGCCGCAGGGAGCGCTTGTTCAGGTCGTCGCGTATGCAGGCATCCAGTTGGGCCATGTCGACCCAGCTGTCGTTCTTGGTCTCACCGATGTTGGCGATGAAATCGTGGATCGCTTCGGGGCTGACCCCGCGCCGGCGCAGGCCGCGCAGCGTGGTCAGGCGCGGGTCGTCCCAGCCGCGCACGATGCCCATTTCCACCAGCTGGCGCATCTTGCGTTTGCTCATCATGGTGTAGGTTAGATTCAAGCGGGAGAACTCGATCTGACGCGAGCGGAACGCGCCCAGCTGCTCCAGGAACCACTCGTATAGGGGACGGTGGATGATGTATTCCTGGGAGCAGAGCGAGTGCGTGACCCCTTCCATCGAATCGTTCTGACCGTGTGACCAGTCATACATCGGGTAGATAAACCATTTCCGGCCGGTGCGGTGGTGGGCCGGCTCATGGATGATCCGGTACATGACCGGGTCGCGCATGACGATGTTGGGATGGGCCATATCGATCTTGGCGCGCAGCACACGGCTGCCATCCGGGAACTCTCCGTTCTTCATCCGTTCCAGAAGGTCCAGGTTCTCCTCGACCGACCGGCTGCGGTAGGGGGATTCCTTGCCGGGTTCAGTCAGGGTGCCGCGCGTCGCACTGACCTGTTCGGCGGACTGATCGTCCACATAGGCCAGACCCTTTTTGATCAGGAGCACGGCCCACTCATATAGCTTATCGAAGTAGTCGGAGGCATATGTCTCTTTGACAAATTCGATCCCCAGCCAATGAATGTCTTCCTTCATGCCCTCGACGTACTCGGTCTCTTCTTTGGCCGGGTTGGTGTCATCGAAGCGCAGGTACAATTCACCCCCGAACGCTTGGGCAATGTAATAGTCGATGGAGAATGCCTTGACGTGACCGATATGCAGGTAACCGTTCGGTTCGGGGGGCAGTCGAGTGCGTACATAGGTGAAGCGGCCGGTGCGCAGGTCTTCGGCGACCGCCTGGCGGATAAATTCAGCGGACTTGATGATTTCAGGTGCATCCATAGCGGGATCCTGTGTTCTGGTTGAGGCTGGCTCTTGATGAGCTCTTCAAACAGGGTATTATAACAAATCGAAGCAGAAGCAGGGCCGGGAATCCCAGGAGCACGGGCGCCATGTAGGTTTTGGAACCGCATTTTTCATCCGAGCGCTCTTCCTCTGGACGGGAGGCGACCGGCATGGTAGAATTCCGCCCGCTGGAAATTGGGGGCTCGTCCAATGGCAGGACATCTGACTCTGGATCAGACGATAGAGGTTCGAATCCTCTGCCCCCAGCTGAGAGACTCTCAAACCCTTGAGGGTCTTTTTTTTCTGGAGACTTTCACGCCCAGGCAGGGGGAAAATGTCCTTCGGTCCATCCGGCAGGTCCTCGTTAGAGAGGGCCAATCATCTTGCAGATTTGGAATGTTGCCGAGTGACTGATAAGCCCTTGGCTGTGAATTACGGGATCACTGGCGCTGAAGATAATGGATATCGGTCATACCACGCAGGCGCTGGGCAGCCGTTTCGGGGGCCAGATCGCGTTGGGGCATGGCCAGCATTTCATATCCAACCATGAACTTGCGCACGGTTGCGGAGCGCAGCAGGGGGGGGTAAAAATGGACATGCAGGTGACATGCCTGGTCCGAGCCGCTGTGAAAGGGGGACTGGTGGAAGCCCATTGAATAGGGGAAAGAAGCTTCGAACAGGTTATCGTAACGGGCGGTGAGACGGCGCAACAGGTCGGCGAGCCCGGAGACCTCGGGCGGGTTAAGGTCGGGCAGACTCCCAGTATGGCGGTGAGCGATCACCAGGATTTCGAATGGCCACACGGCCCAGAAGGGAACTAGGGCGCTGAAATGCTCATTGGAGCACACCACCCGAGTGGCGTTCTTCTGTTCCGTAGCCAGATAGTCGCAAAGCAGACAGGAACCGTGTGCATGGCGGTAGTTTGTCAGCGCGGTGAGCTCTTTGGCTGGCTCGTTGGGTATGGAGCTGGAGGCCCAGATCTGGCTGTGCGGATGAGGGTTGGAGCAGCCCATCATTTCCCCCTTGTTCTCAAAGACCTGAACGTACCGAACGAAATTCACCTCTCCCAGCTGCGTGGTCTGGTCCTTCCATGCAGATACAACCCGCTCCACTTCTGCCTGCGACAGCAGAGGCAGGGTCAGATCATGGCGTGGGGAGAAACACACCACCCGGCAGATCCCGGCTTCGGATTCGGCCTTAAAGAGGGGGGAAACCTCCGAGGGCGGTTGATTCCCATCAGGCTGGAGCAGCGCCGGGAAGTCATTGTCAAAAATGAAAGTGCTGGTGTACTTCGGGTTGACCGACCCGCCCGAGCGATTGTTCCCCGGGCAAAGGTAACAGTCCGGATCGTAGCTGGGCAGGCTTTCTGCTGGGACTTTCTCCACCTGGCCCAACCAGGGGCGCTTGGCCCGATGCGGAGAGACCAGCACCCATTCCCCGGTGAGAGGATTGAAACGGCGGTGAGGCATATCGAAGTTCATGAGGATCTCCTTATAGAAGGCGATTGCTGGCTGGTCAGAAGGTCGGTTTCATAGCATCCGGTCAGTGGTTTTCGAGTTTCTCCACTGGGCGAAAGACAGCCTGTCTCGATTTTGACTGCATCTCGAAAATAGCTGCTTGGGGCGGGATTTTGGTAAAAGAAAAAGCATCCGAGCGGTTCTGCCTCGGATGCTTTGGATGGGATCATCAGGCGATCGCTTGTTCCGGCTTGCCTCGGAACCAGGTACGCCACTCTTTGTTCTCCCAGACGACCAGGATGGGGGAGGCATTGAAGATTGAGGAGTAAGTACCGCTGAAAACGCCGATCAGCAGGATGACCACGAAATGGTGAATGCTTTCCCCGCCGAAGAGGGCCAGGGCCGACAGCGTGATCATGACGGTCAGCTGGGTGTTGATCGACCGGTCCAGGGTCTGGATGATGGAGTGGTTGACGACCGTTTCATACGGCACGCGGCGGTAGATGTTCGAATTCTCTCGGATACGGTCGAAGACCACGATGGTGTCGTGCACGGAGAAACCGATAATCGTCAAAAGCGCGGTCAGGAAAAGAGAATCGGCCTGCCAGCCCAGGAAATGACCGATTAGGGCTTCCGCCCCGACCGTCACCAGGATGTCGTGGATCATGGCGATGATGGCGGCCGTTCCATAGCGGAAGGCGTTCTGGACCTTGCGGAAGGCGATGGTGATGTAGATCAAGATGAACACCGCAGCAAGGGCGACCGCGCCTGCCGCCCGGATGGCTACCTCTTGGCCGATGGCTGCGCTGACCTGGCTGAAGTTATTCACTGCCACGTCCTGGCCACCACCATACTGGGCCTTCAGGGCTGCGACCACGACGTTCTTGGTCGCATCATCCATTTCCTTGGATTGGATCGAGAGTGAGTCGGATCCCAGCGGCTGAACGAGTGGGTTGGAAATGTCCTTCCCCGGTTTCGATAGATTTGCATAGATGCTGGTTACCTGCGCAATGGTGGGTGGCTTTCCGGATGCGAACTTGACCTCCAGTAAGCTTCCCCCGGTGAAGTCAATCCCCAGCGGCAGCCCCCAGATCAGCAGGGCGATAATCCCGGGGACGATGACCAGCAAGGAGATGCCGAAGTAGAGGTAACGATATCGGATGAGATTCATCGCAGGCTCTCCTAGATCCCGAACCAGCGCGGGTGTTCGGCGAATTTGATGTTATCCAGCACCACATGCAGGAAGGTGCGGGTGACGATGACTGCTGTGAAAAGGCTGACAAGCACCCCCAGGAACAGCGTCAAGGCAAAACCTTGGACCACGCTGGCACCGAATGTGCTCCCGAACCAGTACAGGATGACGCAGGTGATCAAGGTGGACGAGTTCGAGTCCCGGATAGACGGCCAGGCACGCCCCCAGCCCAACTCGATCGCCTGACGGAGGTTCCGGCCGGAGCGCAGCTCCTCCTTCAACCGTTCAAAGATAAGGATGTTGGCATCCACTGCCATCCCGATGCTGAGGATGAAACCAGCGACGCCGGAAAGGGTCAGGAAAACCGGGATGAGCTTGAAAATCATGAGGCTCAGCAGGGCATAGACGACCAGTGCCATGTCCGCCAAAAAACCGGGTAGGCGGTAGTAGAAGGCCATGAACAGAACGACCGCAGAAAGCCCGATGATCCCGGCCAGCAGGCTCCGCCGAACGGATTCTGCTCCCAGCGTCGGGCCGACCAGCTGGCTCTCGACCACCTTGAGCGGGATCGGGAGCGAACCGTAGCGGAGCTGGATGGCAAGGGTGTTGGCGGTGTCAGCTGTGAAATTGCCCTGGATGACGCCCTGGCCGCCGGAGATCTGTTGGTTGATCTTGGGGACCGAGATCACTTTCTTGTCCAGGACGATGGCCAGGTAATCGTTGACGTGCGCGCCGGTGTAATCCGAGAAGAGAGTAGTCGCATTCGACTTCAGGGTGAAGGCGATCTGGTAGGCACCCAGGCTGTCGGTCGTCACGTTGACCGAATTAAGGGCCGCCCCGGTCATGACGGTATGGTAAATGATGGGTGCTTGGGTAGTAGAGGCTGTGGGGACGGGGGTGGCGGAGGTCTGTGTCGTGGCGGCCGTATTGGTTGGTGCCAGACTTGCCGTGGGTGTTTCGCTGGGCGAGGGTACCTCGCTCGGCGTTGTCCCGGCCTGGGGAGTTGCGGTGGAGCTGGTCGTCCCATAATCGGTCTGAATGACGGTTCCCTCGTTGACAATGGGGTAATTGGAAGTGTTCATGCCTACAAACTCGAGCAGGCCGGTTTCCTGCAGGGCAGCCACAACCTGCTGTGGATCCTGAAGACCGGGGAACTCGGCCACGATGCGCCGCGGCGGGGCGGACTGCATGATCACCTCGCTGACACCTAGGGCGTTGGCGCGGCTCTCAAGGATCGAGCGGGCAACGTTCAGATCATCCGCACTGACCGCGGTGGTCGCAGGAAGGTCGGCTTCCAAAAGAGTCTGGAGACCGCCGCGCAGGTCAAGCCCAAGCTGGATATCCACATTCCGACTGAACAATGTGCTCTGGTTGAAGGGATTGAGGATTGTGATCGTTTTGTTCAGATCAACCCACACAGCCAGAACGATCAAGATGATGATGACGACGAGTGTCACGTAAGGACGACGGCTCATAAAGCGATTCTCCGTTCACAAAAATGCCAGCCTTTGGCTGGCGTCGAGGGTGATTATACCCCTTTTAAAAGAGAAAGTGAATAGCGACACAGGCACCCCAGGTACCGGGCAGGTCTAGGAACCCAGGCGTTCTTTGAGAAAGACCACCACCTGCATCAAGACCGCCTCGATGGCAAGTCCATCCGTATTCAAAAAAAGATCGGCGTGCTGTCGGGCGTGCATCAGGCGGCGCTGTTCTTCGGCATATTCTGCCTCGGTCCAGTCCAACTTGCGCCGGTGGCAGGTTACCGGATAGGAGGCGTCCAGAAAGATCAACAGGTCTGGCCTGGTCAGGCGCTGCCACATGTCCTGTACGTAGGAGTGCTCTTGGGCGATATGGCGGGTGTGGTAACCCAGCCGGCTCAACCCGGTGATCAAGGTCGTTTTCCCCGAGGCGCATGGACCGACCACCCCGATCAATGGGTGGATCGTACCGGGCGGCTCCATTTTGGGTTGAAGATCAACGGTCATGTTCTCTTCGGTCTGGATGATCCTGTCTCGGAGCTGGAGCGGTCAGAGCCAGGGACCGGTCGGGGCTGCATTTGGGTGAAGCAGCCTTATGTTTCTCATTCGACCGATATCGGCAGCCGGACGGTCATCCGGCGCACATTATCACCTTGCTTCTCGCTTACCTTGAACACAACTACGCTGATGTCATCGACCGGACGTCCCTCATCCAGGTTGACCGCTTCGTCCAGCAGGGTATCGGCGATCGATTGTGGGGCAGGGTCCTGATCCTCCAATAACGAATCGAGCGCGGTGCTGACCTCCATGGGCCGTCCGACCCGCGTGCCTGCATGCGCCAGGCCATCGGTGAAGATCACCACCAACAATCCCGCCTCGATCGGAATTTCCGTGATTGCCGGTCGTACACTGCGGTTGGTGCCGATCGGGATCGATTCAGAACTGATGCAGTCGATCTTATCGTTATGAACAATGTAGAACGGCACCGGGTTGTTGCGTGTAATAACGACCGTCCCGGTTTGCAGATCGACCGAGACGATGTTCAGGGTCGAGGTGACCTTCCCCTTCTTGTCCGTATAGAGGGAATCAGAAGCTGCCCGTGCCGCGGCGCCGTCCCTGACCCCCTCAGCCAGCAGGGCTATGACTTTACGTACCACGAGCATCGAAACAGCCTTGGCGCCGTGGCCGGAGGTCTGGCCATCTGCCAGCACCACCGAAAGACCGCCGTTCGGACGTTCAACCACTTCCAGGGTGTCGCCGCTTTCTGACACAGCATACTTGTTGGTCTTGGCAACCGCGATCTGGATTTCCATGGCCTCATTTTACCCCAAATCGGAGGGGTGTCTTCGTAGCGATCACGATGAGCAGCGCGCTTGATCGCAGCTGGAGGAATTCCCAGGTTACTTCGAACCCGGCCTCTTGAAACCGCTCCTTAAGCCCGGTCGGGATGAAACCGGCTGGGCCGGGTGCCTCGCCGGTAACGCGGGCCAGCCCAGCTGCCAACCGTTCCGGAACTGAGCCTCCTGTGATCCAGGCCCATGGCAGCAGGATCAACTTTCCTCCGGGGCTCAGCACGCGGCTGACCTCCTCCAGCGTGTCCGGATCAAAGATGTACTCGGAGGGGAAGGTGGAGACCACGCTTTGGACGGCCATCCCTGCAAAAGGGAGGTGCTGCGCATAGCCACGCGACAGCCGGATTGGCATACCGGCTCTTTTTAACCTTTGTCCTGCTTGATGACTCATGAACCGGCTTTCGTCCAGTCCAAAAACGCGATATCCCTCTTCGCTCAACGCCACCAGCAAGTGCCCGGGCCCATGGCCGATTTCCAACACGGAGGGACCTTCCACGTAAGGTAGGCTGGCGCGCTCCCATTCCTGCCATTGCCCTAGGGACACGATCGCCGCGACAAAGTCATAGGTCCAGGCAAACTGGTGGTAGAGCAGGTAATAGAGCGGTCGCAGGAGAATCATCAGGAGGCTTATATCGGCTCTCCACTGGCCTCGTCAGGCGGGATAAACCCAACAAAGGTATTTGAATGTAGGCGATTATCCCACAAAAAGCCGAAGATAAATAAAATTAGCGTTCTATCAGGTATTGAAATGCATGGATGTAATTGTCTCCAGCGGTTCGAATCCACTTGGGGGCACTACTATATACGGATACGTTTTGTCAATAGGAAGAACTGGAAATTGGCGCATGGCCAGAACAGGTTGGTGAAACCCATCCAAAGAAAAAAGTGACCAAGCGCCAATCATCAGA
>JBEKFY010000015.1:0-84531 GCA_050013095.1 Anaerolineales bacterium
CAGGCAGAAGGCAATCCACGGGAACTGCTCCTGGAGTTCTACCGATACGTGTTCAACAACCAGGACGGTTTGTTGGACCTGGAATATCGCACCCCCGCCTTCACCGCCACCCTGGGAGCCATCGAAGGCAATGTCGACAAGCTCGTGGTCCACCGCATGAAAGGTCGCGGCTGTTCCTGGCGCTTGCCCGGCGTGCGCGCCATGCTGGCCCTCTGCCGCCATGCCGACCAGCTGCGCTCCCATGCCTATCGGTATCTCCCCCTCCAAACTCCTCCCAGAACGCATCAAACCATACAGTTTCTGGAGGTAGAATATTCACAGGCCGCTCAGGCTTCTGTGCCTGCCTTTCAGGGACCGCACCAGGATCGACCCTGGGTCCGCTCCCTTCACCGGCTGATCTATGGCCGCTGACCTCTCTCTTTCCCTGTTCTATGGAAATTCGATACAGTAACAGTTTTTGATTCTAAGGAGGCATTATGGAAAGGGCAACGATGTTACACATCCGCGGTAGTAAAAATAATCTTCTACTTAGGAATCACAAACCGCTTACATCCTCAAAAAAGGTATGTAAGCGGTTCCCAGTCGGGGCGCCGGGAATTGAACCCGGGACCTCTTGCACCCCATGCAAGCGCGCTAGCCGGACTGCGCCACGCCCCGTCAGGCAAGGCGGTATTATAGCCGCAATCAAAGATTCTGACAATCCGCCCTCATTATTATTAAAAGATGAACGGCTCATTCTCACGGTTTGTGTATAAATGACGCTTTTCCTTGACTTTCTCCGGTCATCTGTGCTAGATTTAGGTAACTTTGCTCGACAAGGATCTGTATGCATCGCGAACGCGTCTCCGAGAACGTCTACTGGTTCCAAAGTGAAGTGTACGCACAGGTCACCGCAGGTGTCGTGACCGGCCCTCAGTGGGCCATCGTCATCGATACCCTCGCCCTCCCTGAAGAAACGCTGGGTATCCGTGATTTCGTTGAACATGAGATCGGCGTCCAGGTACGCTATGTCGTCAACACCCATTACCACGCCGATCACACCTGGGGCAACTGTTTCTTTCCGGGGGCCACGATCATCGCCCATTCCCTCTGCCGGCAATTGCTGGCTGAGCGCGGCTTGCCTTCCTTGGAAAATGCCCGAAAGCAGAATCCCGCCTTCCGACAGGTCAAGATCGTCCTGCCCCACCTGACTTTTTCCCAGGGCACCCTGACCCTGCGCGTTGGCAAGAAGAACCTGACCATGCTGCTTGCCCCCGGCCACAGCCCGGATGGGATCGCCGTGCTGGTGGACGAGGATCGCGTTCTCTTCGCCGGGGACGCTTTCATGCCGCTCCCCTACCTCGTGGACGGTGATGCGGATGAAATCACGGCCTCCATCAAGAAGATCGGGCGCATGGGGCTGGAGAACATCATCCAGGGCCACGGCGACATCATCCTGCGTGGGGAAATCGATGCAGCGGTGAAAGAGAATTTGAATTACCTGACCAACGTTCGCAAGGTGGCTAAGGCCGCGGTCCGCCGCCGTGCCCCTCAGGAGTATATGGATGAGATGCACATCGAGTCCTGCGGGAAAAGCAGGGTGCACCTCGGCGGGTTGGCCGAGGAGCTCCACCGCCGTAATCTGCGTTCCCTGTATAACCAGGCTGTAGAAGAACGTGCTGCCAGCAAATCCGGGAAAGGAAAATAAAATTCCGCCGCACTCAAAGGGTGCGGCGGTTTCATCTTCCGCATGGAAGCCCGGGCTACCTTTTATGAGGTGACCGGGAAAGCATCAGCCTGAATGAACTACCTTTAACGCGATCTCGTTCGGATTTCCAGACTCGATCCAAAACCCGCGTGCGTTCCACTTACCCGCCAGGGGGTACCAGATGATATTCACCACTGGATACAGGCTCTCGGCGATATCCGTAGGTGAGGGGTGATCCGGCCCTTTCGGATGAGAATGATAGATGCCGATCAGGTCCAGACCGGCGGCCTCGATGCGCTGGAAGGCCCGCCATTGGGCGCGCGGCTCCATGCGGAAACGGACTGGGCTGTGCAAAGAATTGGGAACCCCGAGCACCAGCTCCACGCGTGTGCCTCTCCCGGCCAGCAGCCCACAGGCCTCCAGGGGAGCACGCCGGGCGACATGCCGGCGCATTGCCTGCCAGGCATTCCGACTGAGGGATAAATGGTCCATCATCAACGAAACCAGATCGCCAGCCCCCAGAATAAGACCAGCATGACCGCCGGTTCCGTGACTGACCGGCGGAAGGGATGGCCCTCTGCCAGGCTGACGGCCAGGATCGTCAAGGCATAAATCGGACCGACCAGCGCCAGGCCGTAGCGGATGGGGGACAGGGGCCAGTAGTGCAATGCCGCACCCAGCTGCATCGTAACCACCGCGATCCCGACTGCCCAGGCTGCTTCCCAGCGTTCACTCAGACGCAGGTGCAGGGTGCGCAGAGCGGTCAGGCCGCCGGTCAGGAAAAGCGCCGGCAGTACAAGGAAAAGCCTCGAATTCGCAGCCCGCAATGCCACGGACAGGATCAGGAAGATCGTGAAGGAGATCGCGGTGAGCGTGGCGCTGGCCACCGGGTAGCGTGTATCGGTGGGATCCACCGCGACGTATTCGGCCAGGAACACTACCAGGAGCAGGCTGCCGCCCAGTCCAAATCCCAGCCACCAGATTCCTCCGGCCGGCAGGGTATAAAGTGCAACGCCGATTACCAGCACGGTCAAGGTGGGAAGCAGCCAGTGCTCCTGCGTTCCGCCGTGTTGCAGGGAAGGATGCGAGCGTAGCAGCCAATCGACACCCGTGGCTGTCAGCCCTGCAGCGAGAATCACGATGGCCGTGTTCAGGTTGACCGAAAAGGCCAGCACGATCCCAGGCAGCGGGAGTGACAGATCCAGATTGGGTGTGCTGATTACCCGCGTCAGAGCAAACGCTAGGAGGACTGCTGCCATGAGTACGCTGATGCGGCTGGCTTCCGGCAGATAGCGATGGGACTGCATAGGTGCATTGTACCTGTCCAGGCCACCCCTGCCAAGAGAGTAGGATCAGCCTGGCAGGCGATTTCTAGAACAGATGTACGATTATTGAGCGTGTGGTAGAATTGTCTCCGTGGAAACCGAACCCAATAAAATTCCCCCTCCACCGGGCCTGATCCACTCGCTCGCTTCCGGTTTTAACGCGGTTGCAACGCATATCCTGGTCATTGCTTTGCCGGTGCTGCTCGACCTGTTCCTCTGGCTGGGGCCGCATCTGCGCCTCAAGCAGTTACTCCAGCCGTTCGTGGACCGCCTGCCTGACCTGCTCGCTTCTCCCCTTGTGGCAAACATGCCGGACCCACAGACGGTCGTGCAGGCTTGGACGGATTTCATCAGCCGCTTCAACCTGTTCGGTATTTTGCATACATTCCCGATCGGGGTATCTACACTGATGAGCCTGCAGATGCCTATCCAGACCCCTCTGGGGACTCCCCCGGACCTGGAGGTCGGATCGATTTTCAGTTTAGTGGCGACCGGGTTGTCGCTGATCATCCTCGGCTGGCTGGTGGGGGGGCTTTATTATCTATGGGTATCTACAGTGACGCTGAATTTGGACGCGCGTTCGCTTTGGCAATCCCTGGGGCAGACCTTCCTGCTCTCTGTTATCTGGACGGCCCTTCTGTTTATTTTCGGTCTGCCTGCATTCGTATTGTTCTCGATCATGGCTGTCATCAGTCCGATTGTGGCTGAGGTGGCCCTGTTTATTTTTGCCGTGCTGGCTCTCTGGTTGGTCATGCCGATCTTCTTCTCGCCGCACGGCATTTTCACGTATCAGCAAAATGCTTTTCACGCCATTCTGAACAGCCTGCGCATGGTGCGCTTTACGCTCCCCAATACGGGGCTGTTCCTGCTCGCGTTTCTGCTCATCGGGCAGGGATTTGATTTTCTGTGGCGCACCCCGGCGGATAATTCGTGGCTGACCCTGGTCGGGATCGCGGGGCATGCCTTCATATCAACGGCGCTGCTTGCCGCCAGTTTCATTTACTACAGGGACATGAACGCCTGGTTGAAATTGGTCTTCGAACGGCTCAAGGCCCAGGCGACCTCAGCCCGGTTGTAAGGGGTACGCCTCTCCTGGCAGATGCAGGCCGCGAAGGCGCATGGCGAGGGGTTAAAGAAATTTTCGGAGGTTTTTGTGGCAGTCAACGGAAGTTACGATGCAAAAGATATCCAAGTCCTGGAAGGACTGGAAGCCGTACGCCGCCGCCCCGGCATGTATGTGGGTGGGACGGACACCAAGGCCCTACACCATCTGGTCTTTGAAGTGGTGGACAACTCGATCGACGAGGCCCTGGCCGGGGCCTGCAGCCGGATCGAGATCATTATCCATCCGGATTCGAGCGTAACCGTCATCGACAACGGGCGCGGCATCCCGGTCGATATGCATCCAACGGAAAAACGATCGGCCCTGGAAGTGGTCATGACCAAGCTGCACGCCGGGGGTAAATTTGGCGGTGGCGGGTACAAGGTCTCGGGGGGGCTGCACGGCGTGGGCGTATCAGCGGTGAACGCACTTTCGGAATGGTGCGAAGTTGAGGTGAAACGCAACCGCCAAATTCACTTCCAGCGCTACGAGCGCGGCCATCCCAAGGAACCGGTCAAAGTCATCGGCAAGGTGAAGAAGGAAGATGACACCGGCACCAAGACCACCTTCAAGTTTGACCCGCAGATTTTTAAGGATGTCCAGGATTACCGCTTCGATACCCTTGCCCAGCGCTTCCGCGAGATGGCCTTCGTGACACGCGGCACCACCATCTATTTCCTGGATGAGCGCAGCAACCGCGAGTTGACCTTCTATTTTGAAGGCGGGATCACTTCCTTCGTCCGCTACCTGAACCGCAACCGGGAGACCCTGCACCCGGTGGTTTTCGTGGAGAAACAAATCGAGGGCATCGGGATCGAGATGGCTGTCCAGTACACCGACGCTTACACCGAGTCTGTTTATGCCTTTGCGAATACCATCAACACCATCGACGGTGGCACCCATCTGACCGGCATGCGCACCGCCCTGACCCGGGTGATCAACGACTACGCCCGCAAGAGTGGCCTGCTCAAGGAAGCCGACCCCAATTTCTCCGGCGACGATACCCGTGAGGGCCTGACCGCCATCATCAGCATCAAACACCCCGACCCGCAGTTTGAGTCCCAGACCAAGGTCAAGCTGATGAACCCCGAGGTGCAGACCTATGTCCAGCAGGTGGTCGGGGATGCCTTCGGGACCTTCCTGGAGGAGAATCCCCAGGCGGCCAAGGCTATCGTGCAGAAATGCCTCACCTCCGCCCGGGCCCGGGACGCTGCCCGCAAGGCGCGCGACCTGGTCATCCGCAAATCGGCGCTGGAGAGCCTGACCCTGCCCGGCAAGCTGGCGGATTGCTCCGAGCGTGATTCGGAGAAGACCGAACTGTACATCGTGGAGGGCGATAGCGCGGGAGGGTGTTTTGCCGGCGATACGCAGGTGGCTTTGGCCGATGGCCGCGCCTTGAGCTTCAAAGAGATCATCGCCGAGCAGGCGCAGGGGAAAGAGCACTTTTGCTACACCATTCGAGAGGATGGTAAGATCGGGCTGGAGCGGATCGTCAATCCGCGCATGACCCGTGCCAGTGCGGAGGTTGTGCGGGTCCGGTTGGACAATGGGGAATATCTCGACTGCACGCCCGACCATCCGTTCATGCTGCGGGACGGCAATTACAAATCGGCCGGTTCGCTGCTCGCCGGCGATTCGCTTATGCCGCTCTACCGAAAACTTTCGGACATGAATGAGCTAGGGATCACCATCAATGGCTATGAAATGACTTGGGATCCGCGTTCGGAGGCGTGGCTGTTCACGCATCTCCTTGCCGACTGGTATAACCGCTGGATGGGCGTTTATGCAGCCGACGCCGGCGAACACTGTCATCATGTTGATTTCAATAAACGGAATAACAATCCCACCAATATCCGCCGCGTATCTAAGGAGGAGCACCTGGAGATTCATCGTCGCCAGGTCAATCGCACTCTCCATCGCCCTGATGTGGTTGCAAAGAGCCGCGCTGTTCGCCAGACGAAAGTATTCCGCGCCATGATGAGCGCTCGCATGTCCGAGCCGGTGATGAAAGCTATGCTCTCCATGCGTGCCAAAGCACAATGGCAGGATAAGAACTATAAGTATTACATGGTCAAGAAATGGCAGGAGTTCTACGAGAGTAACGAAGACTATCGCCGCCAGAATGCTGAACAACTGGACCAGGCACAGAGGTTATATTGGAGCAGTGAGGCAAATCGCCGAGACCAGGCAGAACGCACGCGTAGTTATTTTGCGGCCCATCCTGAGTTACGCGCCGAATATTCGCAGGTATCCTGTCAGCAATGGCAGGATGAAAATTTGTTGGAATGGCGCAGGCAAAAGACTCACGAGCAATGGACACCGGCATTTCGTGCCAAACGACTGGAAGCCCTCCGGCAAACTTATTATCGCAAGACCATTGCAGCCCTCAAAAAATGTGAAGCCGAATCTGGAATCATTGATCTCGCAGCATATCGCCAGCATCGCCTGACCACCCGAGATAAATCTCTGCTTCGCTTCGAGACTTTCTGCCAGCGCTACTTCGCCGGCGATTCTGCTCGCGCCTGTGATGCGATTGCCCACTACAACCATAAGGTGATTTCTGTGGAATGGCTGCCAGAACGCGCGGATGTCTACGACATCGAAGTGCCTAACAGCCACAATTTTGCACTCGCGAGCGGCGTTTTCGTCCACAATAGCGCCAAACAGGGCCGCGACCGGCACTTCCAGGCCATCCTGCCCTTGCGAGGCAAGATCATGAATACCGAGCGGGCACGGCTCGATAAGATCCTCTCCAGCAACGAGATCAGAGCGCTCATCTCGGCGTTGGGCACTGGCATCGGAGACAATTTCGATCTCTCCAACCTCCGCTACGGTCGGATCTTGATCATGTCGGATGCGGACGTAGACGGTAGCCATATCCGTACCCTGCTTTTAACTTTCTTCTTCCGCTACATGCCCACCTTGATAGAGGACGGTCATCTGTACATCGCCCAGCCTCCTTTGTACCGGATCGCCTATAAGTCCCAGGTCCATTACGCCTACGACGATGCGCAAAAGGACAAACTGCTCAAATCACTGGGCGTCAGTGCCGACAAGGTCACCCTGCAGCGTTATAAAGGCCTCGGCGAGATGAATCCACAGCAGTTGTGGGAGACCACGATGAACCCGTCCAACCGCGTCCTACTCCAGGTTACCGTGGATGACGCCGCCGAAGCGGACCGGACGTTCGACATGCTCATGGGCGACGCGGTGGACCCCCGCAGGCGGTTCATCCAGACCCATGCCCGCAGCGTGAGGAACCTGGATATTTAATCGAATTTAGCGGATTTCGTAAAGTTAGCCAATGTCCTACCGAATTCAATTGATAGGACATTTTTCATTCTGGTGATCCTTCAAGCCCAGGCATCATAAACGTGAATTCTCGGTAACAATTCGTCTATTTCGCGATTATGGTGATATTTTGTCAGTAAATTCCAGTCACGCCTCGAATCCATTTTTAATGATTGATCTTTTCTAATTACAGTCCGGTCAAGCCAATCGAAGATGACCGCCTGTGCCGGGCCTGCATCTCCAACTGAGCAATGACTGGCTGCCCAGCCGTCTTGATATTCAAACTCGTGAATTGCGACGGGACAGGTTAGTTCGCGAAAAAAGCGCAAGATCGTCAGTACTGTTTTTGTATCGGTTTGTTCGTATTCCCCCTCCCCGATTAAAACCAATAACGGGCATTGGATCCTGGAAGCAAGTCCTGTGATGTTAAAGGGCTGCCAGGCTTCAACAAGTTCATGCGGCCTGGAAACGCCGAACGACCACCGGAAGTGATTGGCAAAGCCATGCAGTTGCGGGCTAACTTTTTCCAGCAGGGTAAACACGGTGTCGAAAAAACCGGGCATGGCATGGCGAAGGACGGCCGGCATGACCGCCTCCCAGGCTTCGTTCACGTCCACCACGATACCGCCGACGCAGATGCAGGCGCGGATGCGCGGCTCAAATGCGGCCACACGGGCTGCCAGTTGGGATGACAAGGAAAGGCCGATCAATGCGAGCCTGCCGGGATCCACGTCCTTTCGCTGGATGAGATAATCCACGACCGCCTTCACGGGCGCTTCATAATCGGGCCGTAAATGCAAGCCGGGATTCAACTGGAGGGCGCTCCATTGTCCCGGGCCTTCGAACACCAGGCAATTCCAACCCCTGGATTGTGCGGCAAATCCAAACCAATGAACCATCTCTTCATTGGTGCTGTCCCCGCCGTTGATGACGATCAAAGTGGGAAGGCGAGAGTCACCGGCGGATAAGAAATATCCCGGCAAATGCGCCTGCTCAAATGGAATATCGACCACTTCGATTTGCGGAGAAAATAATTTGGCTGCCTGATGAAAGGTCTCGCGACTTAACTTGAGGTACGGATCGAGACGCACGTCGGTGGGGGGCAAGGAGAACATGGCTGCCCGGTAATAATTACTGGCGCGCAGATAAGCTTGACGGGCCGTGATCGCCTGCCCCGATCCCATCGCCTGCCCGGCTGCCTGGGCGGCTTTTTCGCCAATGCTCGTCCATTCCTGCACCCAGCCTTCTTCGTCATGGTCCTTGATCCTGGCGGCAGCCTTCAGGCATTCGCTCACTTCAGCGCCTCCGGTCGCTGCGACCATGAGGGTTCTGGCGAAATTGAATTGAAAGGTTCCAATGTTCATTTTGCTGAAATCGAGTTTCATGCCGATCCTCCTGATCTTGTTGGGTAAGCCTGATGATCTCAAGCCCGAAGTGATGGAGGGCCAGCTTTCACCAAAGCTGTGACCGGTGCGCATTTTCCAAAGGGTTGTCCAGGGGTTCAACCGGAAAGGAAATGACCATTCAACCCCTCACGCAATAATATTTTACATCTTGTAGTTTATAACACTTAATGTAGTATAATTCAATCCTGAAATCCTTGAAAGAGTTGCATATGCAACGGGTGTAAATAATGACTGTAACCCTTCCTAAAACGGATCGCCGAAGCTTACGGACCCGGAAGATGCTCTGGGAAGCGCTGATCGCCCTCATCCAGGAAAAAGAGTATTCCGAGATCACCATCCAGGATATTGCCGACCGGGCGAATGTAAACCGGGTGACCTTTTATTTGCACTACCGGGATAAAAAAGACCTGCTGGTAAGCAGTGTGGAAGTGATTTTCAATGACCTGACCTCGAAGATCACACCCCTCACCGGGGAGAACTTCCGCCTGGATGTCCCTCCAGAGGGCATGGCCCTGGTGTATCGCTATATCGCTGATAATGCCAAGTTTTATCGGATCATTCTGGGTGAAAATGGGATCCCTTTTCTGGTCGATCGATTCCGAAAATACTTGACCGAGGTTGCCATTCAACGTTTCCAGCTAGTGATCCCGGAGGAGGGCCGGGGACGAATCCCATTGGAGATTGTGGCCCAATACGCGGCCGGTGCCCTCATCGGACTGATCACCTGGTGGTTGGAAAATGACATGCCCATCCCGCCTGAAGAGTTTGCTCATCAGACCTTGCTTCTAACGGCGTATGGGCCTTATTGGGGTGCGGGAATTCAACCGCCGAAAATGGATCCAATCCCCGTAACGGGTCCCCTCGTTGAGAGGTAGCTGTTCCCTGCTCCTCGGGTATGGAGCAGGCCGAACCTCAGGAATATCTTCGAATATTCAAAAATGGTCACGGCCAGGCCATAAAGAGCGGCACCCACCTGCCGGGTTCTTAAGGTCAATCTGCTTTTCATCCCGGGACCGAACAACTTCAGCCAGGAAAGGTTGAGCCTTATGGAAAACGTTCTCGTTTCGTGGAGCGGCGGAAAAGATAGTGCCATCGCCCTGTATGAGATCCTGAAAAATCCGAACTACCATATATCCGCTTTGCTCACCACGGTGACCGAAGACTACGACCGCATCAGCATGCACGGCGTCCGGCGGATTCTGCTTGAGCGGCAGGTTGCCGCACTGGGCTTTCCTCTCGAGACCGTGCTCATTTCGAAGAATGCGTCCAATGAGGAGTATGAAGCCAATATGGGACGGGTTCTTGCAAAATATAAGGCTGCAGGCACCACCTCCGTGGTGTTCGGAGACATCTTTCTGGAAGAACTGAGGAAGTATCGGGAAGACAAACTGGCCGCGCTGGAACTGCGGGGCATTTTTCCCATCTGGAAAAGGGACACCCGGGAACTGGCTCGATCGCTCCCGTTATTGGGTTTCAAAGCGATCACGACTTGCGTGGATACCACCCTGCTCGGCGCGCAATTTGTCGGCAGGGTGATCGATGCGCAATTCCTGTCCGAGCTGCCTCAAGCGGTGGATGCGTGCGGCGAGAACGGTGAATATCACTCGTTCGTGTACGAGGGGCCGAATTTCAAGGAGAGGATTTCTTTCACCCTGGGGGAGATCGTTTTACGGGAAAACCGTTTTTGCTACTGTGACCTGATCCCCGCTTGAAGCGCAAACGTCCGGCTCGTAGGTGGCGGTCTAAAAGCACGGGGTCGCTGGAGAGGCGCAGTTCTCGTCTGCGCCTGGATCAGGATGACCGATCCTCGATCTCCCAGGCATGATCGAGCACGTGCCAGGCGACCCGTCGGACAAAGTAGCGCGCCGTCCAGTGGGGTCCCCCGCGCGGTCCCTGCGCAGGCAGTTCGCCGCGCGCCGACGCGGCCAGCGCCATCAGGACCGCTTCCCGGGTCCGGACAAGTTCCTGATCCAGGCCCCCGGTTTCAGCCTCTTTGAATTTCCATCCGAGCCGGCTCAGGTAGGCCGCCTCCGCGCCGAGTACATGCCGGATGATTTTTTCGAGGTTCCGTCCGCCGCCCCGGGGTCCTTTGCTCAGCTCTGTGCTCCCGGCGGCTGCGACCGCCCGGTCGAACGCCGCCCAGCTGGCTTTTAACAGATTCTCAAAGCGCAGAAGCCCAGCCGGATCAACGGGAGCTGCGTCCTGGGAAGGTGAGACGTCCGGCGCTCCGAAATCGGTCGTACCATTGCCCTCCAGGCGTTCGACAATCCACAACTCAGACAGATCTCTCGGGACCCGGAACCCGGGCCGAATGTCACCCACCGCCCGCTGATAACGCTGCGCATACTCGAAAAGCGAATGGATCGCGGCTGGCTCATCCGGCCCGCTCCGCGCCCAGCCCGGCCAGTCGATCGCAGCCGCGAACGTCTTTTTGCTGCCTGTTTCCACGTAGATATCGATCTGGTTCGTCGGTCGCGCCATTCTCTGCTCCTTTTCCTCCGGGAGGCTTACCCCGGAAGAATGGATCCGCAAACGGATCCGGAACCTTCCTCTCTGGTTTTGGATGCAGAGATTACGAGTCCCTGCATCCGTTCGGTACGATTTGCCCTGATCGGGTTCCGTGAAAAATGCAGTATAGATGGTTTGGTCGGTTTTGAAAAGAGGCCGTGCTGCCGTTCGGCGATCAAGTCCATTGATCCGACATGGCGTTCCGGGCGATCAGGATACGGGTTGTCGGTTTCTTGAATGAGTCCGGGTCCCCCTTCACTCGCGCGGCGACCTGCCCGGCTTCTTCTTTCCCGGGCAGATCGCCTCCGCAGCTTCCTTTTTCGGATTCCTGATCGCGCTTTGGATCACTGGCTGGGGTTCATCACCCTGCCCATAAAGAGAATCGTTTTGGTCTGTGGATCGACGATGAAGAACAGGAACGGATGGTCGATGGTCACGTTCAGGACCTGGGCCGGGACGGCCATCATCCCTACGACGATCCCGGTCGCTGCGGCGGCTTCCGTGCCGTGTTCGTCGACATTCACATAGGCTTTGTGCAGCACATCCGAAATGTACAGGTCCTTCTTCTCGTCCATCCCGGAGAAATCCGCATTCTGGTCAAAGGCATCCGTCATGCCCAGAGAGGCCAGGACGCTTTTCAGGTCGATCTCGGACTCGACCTTGAATTTGGGCATCTTCAGATCGATCATCTGGCTGTTCATCCCGCCCAGGATCGCTTCCAGCTGTGCCTCGCTCAGCCCGCTCTCAAAATCGGAGAACTGCCCCGCGGACGGCATCACGACCAGCATCATCACCTGGCCGCCCTGATAGGGCAAGCCGATGGCTTGGTAGTTGTCACCCTGGGCGTACAGGTAGCTGGCCTCGTGGCCTGAGCTCATCATCGCGACGCTGGTGGAACTGCCGTCCGGCAGGTAGAAGGGCCCATTTTGCGTGCCGGCTGGATCGAAGGCATTCTCCCAGGCGGCTTTGAAATAAATGGCGTTCGCCAGGACTAAGCGGGTCGTATCGTCGATTGACCCCTGCGGAAACAGGTCTGTGATTTTGCCCTGGGTCTGCTGCTCGACCCAGTTGTTGATCACAGTGCGGGAGGGCTCCGCCGCGTGCACAAAGTCCAATAGGTGCATTCCGGCCCCATAATTCTGGGCCAGCAGATCGAGATAGGCGGGTAGGAAGGTGAAGTCCTGTTGGCCCCAGATGGAGTTGGCGATATTCAATTGAAAGCCCTGACCCTGATTGGCACCTTTCTGGGCATAGGAAACGATTGTTTGATCCAGGGAGTTCAGGGCTGGATGCAGGCGCTCCTGGGGCAGGGTGAAATGCAGTGCCTGTGCCATCTGTGATTCGGTATCACTCCGGGCTCCCGCATAGGTCATCGCCAGGGCGAGAGAGATGCTGTACGGTGAAAAGAACAGGTTCCCTTTACCGCTGCGCAGCTGCTGATAAAGGGCCATGGCAAAATCGCTGTTCCCCTGCACCAGCTGGGCCAGGTCGCCCTGCGGGACGCTCGGGGCCGCAATGCGGACCAGTTTTGACTGCACGACCTGTTCTCCGCTTACGGGCGGCAGCGGGGTCGGCAGGATGATCGGCGGGGAGGAGGGCGTGGGCTGCGGTCCGTTGATCGGTGGAATCGGCGTGGGCTGCGGCGCACAGCTGCTCACGAACAGGGCCAGGGCCAGTGAAAGGACGCACAGCTGGATTGCTCCCAGGGTAAGCTTCTTGGACATCTCGATCCTCCTGATAGATACGACGGGTTGTTGAACCCAAGACGAAATTGGCCACGAATTGGTTCCCGGGATCCGGCGCTCAGCCAGATCAAAGGCAGGAAGTATTCAATTATCCCCCTTAATTCGCCCGATCGGTGATCCCCCGCCCTGGCGGCCCCGCGGGGCCTTCGACATTGCCAAGGTCAACCTGCGGTCTTTCGTCAGGAGCCTTTTGCCTGCCGCAGGGCCGCTTCGGGCAGGTCGGCAGGTTGAGGCCACCCGCTCGGATCGCCTTTAACCCAAAGTTCAGCAGAGCGAGAAGGAATTGCGGTCTCCGAAGGAGGATCGGATGCCTGCCGCGCCTCGGTTTTCAGGCAATTACATTGCGATGATCTAACGGGAGGATTGACCCGGATTGTGCTTCAAAGGACGAAACCTGAGCGTCTCAGGGTCGAGGCCGGGACCCCGCCCGGTAGGGCGGCCAACGGCTCGCGCGGGATGAAGATGGAAAAATCCGGCAGGCGCCGGGCCCCTGCCCTCCCATCGAATGCAATGGCTCGACCCGACTTTTGAGCCGGTTGGATCGCCGGGGTGCGGGGGAGGGGGACATCCCGAGGGGGGATAGGGTAGGGTGATTCGGGGTGAAGGGGCGTCATCATCAGGGCCTCCTGGAAGGATTTCTATCCTTCCTTTCTTAACGGAAATGATATGAAAAAATTGTTTTCCCCGGATAAATGTAGTGTAAAATGTTTGTAAATCATTTGGGCTGCCTCGCCGGCGCGTGAGCACCGGTCGGTGGGTTTTTTGTCCGTGTTTTCTCGGAATTGACCGTCCAACAGCCATGTTTAAATCCGAACGACTTACCCAAAGCCTCAACCGAGTCCTGCAGATCCTGGTGCTCGTTTATCAGGTCGTGGCGCTGGTCGCCTTCCTGGGGATCCCCTTTCTGGCTGCTAACTGGCTGAGGACGCCCTTCCTGGGTGCTTTTGTCGACCAGACCCTGGTGTTCAACGGGGTCGGGCCCGCCCGAGCGGACGAGGCCTGGCAGCTGTTCCATGGCGGGGTGACGTCGGGCACCCAGCTGCTGCAGGTGGACGGAAAGGACATCCGCAGCACCTCCGATTTGCGCTCAGCCCTGCAGGGCCACCTCGCTGGCGACACGGTTGTTCTCGCGGTGCGGGCACCAGGAGGCTTGTCCAAGACCCTCACCGATACCCTCACCGATACCCTGCACGCCTTCCCGGTCCTTGACCGGCTCACCTATCTCTATATCCCCTACATCGTCGGCCTGATTTTTCTGGGGATGAGCCTGTGGATCTTCTCCCTGCGCCGCTCGGAATCCGCGGGCCGGGCCTTTGCCCTGTTTTCCACCTCGGTCGCCATCGCCTGTGCGGCCGTGTTTGACCTCTACACCACGCATGCTCTCAGCTGGCTGTGGACCTTCGCGTTCGCCATGGCGGGGGGCGCACTGATCGACCTGGCCATGGTCTTTCCTCAACCCATCCGCTTTACGGCCAGACGGCCTTATCTTCGTTGGATTGGCTATCTGGTGGCGGTCGTGCTGGCGCTTCTGGCGGAATTGAACCTGTATAATTTTGACCGCCCCGGGGCCTATATCTACAACTGGCAGACGATTTACATCCTGGCCGGTTTCTCCATTCTCTTCTTCATTGGTATCGCCATCTTGTGGCGAATCGCGGCCCGCTCGCCCATCGTCCGGCAGCAGGCGAACGCCATCCTGTGGGGGGTGAGCATAGCGTTCGTCCCGCTGGCTGTCTGGTTCCTTTTGACCGCGCTGCACCCGTCGAGTTTCCCGACCCCGCTACTGGCGACCACCGTCGTCTTCCCGGGTGTGACCGGCTATACCATTCTGCGTTACCGCCTCGTGCGGACCGACTTCATGCTGCGGCAGGGGGTCCTGTATGCCCTGCTTTCGGTGCTGGCGATTTTTAGTTACGCCTTGCTGGTCAGCGGGCTGACCCTGGTCTTCGGCCAGACCTTCAATGCGACCAACCCGCTGCTGATCGGGATTGTGATCTTTCTCTTCGCCCTGGCCTTTAATCCCGTGCGCACCCGCTTGCAGCGCCTGATCGATGCCGCCTTTTTCCGCGGGGAGCAGGCCTACCAGCAGCGCGTCGAGGACTTCACCCATGAGCTGACCAACACCGTCGATCTGGGGACCATCATCCGCACGCTGCACCGGCACGTCACGACCAGCCTGCTGCCGGACCGGCTTCATATTTACGTCTTCGACCCGTTGAACGACAACTACGCGGCTGCGGCAGGCGAGGACGGTCGGCCGACCAGCGATCTGCGCTTCAATGCGGCCAGCCCCCTGGTTCAGACGCTTTCCAAAGCCCGCCTGCCCGTCTTTTTCGATGAATCCAATCTCCCGCCGGAATTGCAGCCTGAACAGGCGCGCCTGGCGCTCCTGGGCGCCATCCTGTTTGTACCCCTGCCGGGTGGCGAGCGACTCACCGGCTGGCTGGCGCTCGGGGCGCGCCGTTCGGGCGAGACCTATACCGGCCAGGACCTGGGATTCCTTGATTTGATCAGCTCCCAGGCGGCGGTGGCCATCGAGCGTGCCCAGGTCGTTTTCAACCTGGAGCGCCGCGTCCGCGAGATGAACATCTTGGCCCGTGTGGCCCAGGGGGTCAACGTCACCCTGGCCTACGACGACATCCTGGAGCTCATCTATGCACAGACCGACCAGATCCTCCCGGTCGATGACTTCCACATCACCCTGTACAACAAAGAGAGCGATTATTCCTACCTGGCCTTCTGCCTGGAGAAGGACGAACGCCTGACCGAGCGGGAGAATCTCCCCCTGCCGCCGGGTACGGACCTCAGCGCGGACATCATCCACTCCCGCCGCCCCATTCTGACCAACGATTATGTCCGGGAATGCCAGGTACGCTCGGTCACACCGGCCTCAACCGAGGTCACGGCCTGGATGGGTGTTCCGCTCAATGCCGGGGCGGAGACGATCGGCGCCTTGAGCATCGGGAGCCGCGATCCGGCCGTTCTGTACACTCCCGGCCAGCGGGACCTGCTTCAATCCATCGCGGACCAGGCGGCCGGAGCCATCGTCAAGGCTCGTCTGCTGCAGGAGACCGAACGGCGCGCCCGCCAGCTCACCACCCTGAATGAGATCACCCGCCAGCTGACCGGAACCCTGGAGACTGAACCGCTGCTGCAGAACATCCTGGACAGCGCCGTGACGATCTTAAATTGTGAGGCCGGCAGCCTTTTCCTGGTGGACGAGCAGACCGACGAACTGGTCTTCAAGGCGACTGCCGGACCGGTCGCCTCCAATCTTGCAGGGCAGAGGCTGGCTCCCGGAACCGGGATCGTCGGGCAGGCCGTACAGGGACGTAAGGCCATCATCAGCAATAACGTCCAGGAAGCCGCCTCCTGGTTCGCTTATACCGACCAGAGGACCGGTTTTAGCACCCGGGCCATTCTGGCCGTCCCACTGCAGATCAAGGAGCGCGTCATCGGCGTGCTGGAGGTCATCAACCGCAAGGATGGCCTGCCCTTTGTCGAGGATGATCAAAACCTGTTGTCGGCCTTTGCCGGCCAGGCTGCGGTCGCGATCGAGAACGCCCGGTTGTATACCCTGACTGACCAGCAACTGAATGCCCGCGTCGAAGAACTCTCGGTCATGCAGCGCATCGACCGGGAACTCAACGCCAGCCTGGACATCACGCGGGCCTTGCACCTGACCCTGGACTGGGCCATGCGCCAGTCCAGATCTGAGGCAGGGCTGATCGGCATCCTGGAGGAGCGCGGCATGCGCTTGATGCACCAACAAGGCTTTGAAGCCCTTTGGGAGACCTACAAGGATCTGCCGATGCCGCTGGAGCAGCCCGCCATGCACGTGGCGATCGAGACCGGCCAGCCGCAGCGGGTGGCGCTGGAAGCGGATCATCCCGGCCTGATGCCGGAGGCCTTGACCCAGACCGTGGTTCCCATCCGCCGGGAGGCGAACGTGATCGGGCTGGTCGTCATGGAGAGCCGCGCCCTCGATTCCCAACCGGAGGCGGTGCTGCCCTTCCTGACCCGCCTGAGCGACCATGCCGCCATCGCCATCGCCAACGCCCAGCTGTACAGTGCCGTTCAGGAAGCGAATAATGCCAAGAGCGAGTTTGTCTCCTTCGTTGCCCACGAACTCAAGAACCCGATGACCTCGATTAAGGGTTACAGCGAACTTTTGGGAGCCGGGGCGGTCGGACCGATCACGGATATGCAGTCCAATTTCTTGAACACTATCCGCTCCAACGTCGAGCGCATGTCCACCCTGGTCTCCGACCTGAACGACAACTCCAAGATCGAGGCGGGCCGGTTGCGGCTGGACTTCAAGAGCGTGTCCGTCGCCGAAATCGTGGACGACGTGCTCCGTTCCAGCAAGCGCCAGATTGAAGAGAAGAAGCAGACGGCCCTGGTGGAAATCCCTGAGCAGTTGCCCAAGGTCTGGGCCGACCCCACCCGCCTGGGACAGATCCTGACCAACTTTATCAGCAACGCCAACAAGTACACACCGGAAAAGGGCCGCATCACGATCGGGGCTGAAAGGTCCAGCAACCAGTGGGATCCGGGGGGTGCAGCCGAAGTGGTGCATATCTGGGTGCGGGATAACGGCATCGGCATCAGCCTGGAAGACCAGAAGAAGATATTCGAAAAGTTCTTCCGCTCCGAGGACCAGAAGGCACGCGAGGCTCCCGGCACCGGCCTGGGGCTGAACATCACGAAGAGCCTGATCGAAATGATGGGCGGACGGGTCTGGTTCGAAAGCGAATTCCGCCTGGGGACGGCCTTCCACTTCACCGTCCCAGTGGCTCAGGGCTAAGGATGGGATTATGACACTGCTCGCCGTGGTAGGACAGGCGCGGGCCCTCGATGGCCGTGAAGCCGGTTTGCAGGCGGCCCATCAGGCGCTTAACTCCCTGGGCAGTACCGCCCCCATCCTTGGTCTGGTCATCAGTTCCTACCAGTACGAGGCCCAGCAGGTCGTCAACGGCATCTCCAGCCTGACCGGCGACATGCCCTTGATCGGTTTCAGCACGCCGGCGGGCATGAGCTCGGCCGGCTTGCACCCTCACTCGGTGGTGGTCGCCCTGTTGGCCGCCTCCGATGTCAAGGTCGATGTCCAGTGGCTGCCCGGCTATACCCAGGGTAGCCGCGAAGTCGCCGGACACCTGGCGGATCTGCTCAAGCGCAAACCCCAGCTGCCTTGCCTGTTCTTCGCGGACGGGTTCAACGCCGATGCCGAACAGTTGTGTGCCAGCCTGCCTCCCAGGACCAATCTGATCGGGGCGCTCTCCAGCGGTGACCTGCATACCGGGAACGCCTACCAGATCGGAGGGGCCCAGTCCGGGGCGGGTGGACTGGCCCTGGCCCGCCTGGAGGGTGCGATAAAGGTCGGGATAGGATATGGGCACGGCTGGCTGCCCGTCGGTTCACATTTTCGCGTGACGCGTTCACGCGGTTTCTGGGTCCGCACCCTGGACGGGCGCCCCGCCTCCGAAGTCTATGCCCACCTGTTCGGCTACCCGCCGCGCGAGTGGGCTTTCCCCCCGCTCAACCTGCTTACCCGGATCTATCCTCTGGGGATCGAGCAGTTCGATAAGAGCCTGCTGGTCCGTTCGCCGCTGCGCATCGAAGCGGACGGCTCGTTCCGCATGAATGCACCCGTCTCGGACGGGTCGGACGCCTACCTGCTGGCCGGCAGCCTCTCCGCTTGCCGGGCGGCGGCCAAGCAGGCCGTCCGGCAGGCCCTGGACGGGTTGGGCCGGTCACGGCCCAGACTGGCGCTGGTGCTTTCCGACCTGGCCTGGCAGATGCTCTTCGAGGCTGAACCGGGCGGCGACATCCAGGCGGTCCAGGAGGCGCTGGGTCCGCGCGTGCCCATTGCGGGAGGCTACACCCTGGGACAGGTTGTGCCCGGAGGCGAGGGCCAGCCTCAGTTCCTCAACCAGCACATGCTCGTGGTCCTGTTCGGGGAGGGGGGAGAGAAGTAGCGGCTCCCTTAAAGGATTTTTCCTTCCTGCTTCAGCCTTTCCTAAAAATTCCGCCTTCGAGATTTTGCCTCGAAGGCGGGTTGCTCTTAAATGGGGTCCAATTTCAGGCGGTGACCGCAACCTTGGGCAAGTCCTTCATGGCCTCCTTGACCGCCTTGGCGGGGTACTCGTAATCCACCAGCTTCCCGTTCAGGTAAGCCTCGTAGGCGGTCATGTCGAAATGCCCGTGTCCGGACAGGTTGAACAGGATGACGCGCTTTTCGCCTTTCTGCTTGGCATCCAGCGCCTCGTCGATCGCCACCCGGATGGCGTGGGCTGACTCGGGGGCCGGGAGGATGCCTTCGGCCCGGGTGAACTGCACGGCCGCATCGAACGTGCTGACCTGCGGTACGGCCACGGCCTGGATGTAACCCGCGTTGTAGAGGGCCGAAATGCTCGGAGCCATGCCGTGATAGCGCAGCCCGCCGGCATGGATCCCGGCCGGCATGAAGGTGTGCCCCAGGGTGTACATCTTGACGATCGGGGCCATCTGGGCGGTGTCCCCGTAATCAAAGGCGTATTCGCCCTTGGTCAGGGAAGGCGTCGCGGTGGGTTCGACGGCCACCAGGCGCGTGCGCTGCCCTTCCTTCAGGTTCTGGCGCAGGAAGGGGAAGGCCAGCCCGCCGAAGTTGGAACCGCCGCCCACGCAGCCGATGACCACGTCCGGATACTCGCCAGCCATGTCCATTTGCTTGAGGGCTTCCTCGCCGATGACCGTCTGGTGCATCAGGACATGGTTCAGCACGGAACCCAGGCTGTACTTCTTCTTCCCGCCGGACTTGACTGCCATTTCCACGGCCTCCGAAATGGCAATCCCCAGCGAGCCGTTGTTCTCCGGGTCCTTGGCGAGCAGAGCGCGGCCGTAGTCGGTGCGGTCGGTCGGGCTGGCGAAAACCTGGGCCCCGTAGGTCTGCATGAAGATGCGGCGGTAGGGCTTCTGGTTGTATGAGATCTTGACCATGTAGACTTCCAGGTCGATGCCAAACATGTTGCAGGCCATCGCCAGCGCGGCGCCCCACTGCCCGGCACCGGTCTCCGTGGTCATGGCCTTCGTCCCCGCGACCTTGTTGTAGAAAGCCTGCGGGATGGCGGTGTTGGGTTTGTGACTGCCGACCGGGGAAACGGTTTCGTTCTTGAAGTAGATATGCGCGGGTGTTCCCAGCGCCTTCTCCAGGCGACGGGCCCTGGCGAGCGGCGTCGGCCGGTACAGTTTGTAAATCTCACGCACCTCTTCGGGGATCTGGATATAGCGTTCCGTGGAAACCTCCTGCAGGATCAGGTCCATCGGGAAGAGCACTCCCAGGAAGTCAGGCGTGACCGGCTCTTTGGTGCCCGGGTGCAGCACGGGGGTGGGGGGGACAGGGCTGTCCGCCTGGATGTTGTACCAGGCTTTCGGCAGATCGGATTCGTTCAGAATAAAACGGGTTTGCTCAGACATGGAAAGCTCCTTTCAGATATGGGTAGGGAGGGATCAGGGAATCGCAGACATAAGGCGGGGACCCTTCCGGGTTGGATTTTCCTCTTCATGGATCAATGGGTGGGCACAGGACCATAATTATTTCTCCTTGTAGCGATGGCTATCTCCTCGGCGCGCGGTTTGTGAAATTAAAAGCGCGTCCGCCCGTAGAACGGGACGAACGCGCAGTCCGTGGTGCCACCCGAATTAGGCCGAGGTAGAAAACATCCCTGTCGTGATGCACAGGGATGAACGCCAGCCTCACTCAATCCGATACGGGTCTTGCGACCGATATCCTCGCTCTATAACGGGAGTTCCCGGCCCGGGCTACTCGCTGAGCTTTCACCCTGCAACTCTGAGGTCCATTCGGCTTCTTCGTGCGGGCAGGACTTTCACCGACTGCCGCCTGCTCTCTGATCCGCTGTCCGAGGCGTACTCGTCCTCTTCGACGTTTTTGGTATATTGGGCGTGATTATATGCCAATCGAGCAATTTGTCAATAGGGGGTTCTGAAAACCCGTTCGGGATCCCTGCCTTGGAGTGGGTCGTCAGCCTGATTCACGCTGGAACGTTTCCACTTTTTGTCTGAAATCCGGGCGGGTTGGGCCGTGCTGCTCATCCGCCCGTCGTTTCGCCCTCCTGTGGCGGTGTGCTTGGATCATTCACGAAAGAGGGTTTTGCCTTGGGTGGTTGATGCACCCGGGCCAGGATTTTTTGAAGTTTGGTTGTGAGCTGCCTGCGCCACGAGCTGGTGAGTCTGCGCATGAACGGCAGGCGTAGGGCGAGCAGGAGGATGACGACCAGGGCGTAGATCAGCGGGTAGAGGATGTCGCCTCTCAGGTGGAACAGGTCGCCTTTTTTCGACCAGGCGTAATGCAGGACCGCCATCGGCACGATCAGATACACCAGGTTGTGCAGGCGTTTCCAGTTCTTGCCCATGCTTTTTTGGAAGTACTGGAAAGAGGTCACCGCCAGGGGGATGAGCAGCACCACGGCCAGGGTCCCGACCAGCAGATAGCGCTCGTTCACGATATTGAACCAGATTTGGCTCCAGAGAAAACTAAAGTCGAGGGCGACGTAGACCCCCATGTGCAGGACCGTATACGCGAAACCGTACAATCCAAGGGCTTTGCGCCGCTTGATGGCCTCGCGCCAGCCCAGGACGGTCGAGAGCGGGGTGCAGGCCAGGGATAGCACCAGCAGGAAGACCGCGGCCAGGCCGGTGTGCTGTTCGATCTCCTGGATGGGGTTGATGCTCATCCGGCCGGTGAGGTAATCGAAGCCCAGGTGAAGCAGCGGGTACCAGGCGCCGACGTGGACGAGGATCTGAAGGGGGGTGATCTGGGATTTTTTCTTTAACATTTGGAACAGCTTTGAATTTAATAATTTGCGATCAAGTCCATGCCTGTGTACATGGATGCCACCTCGGAACCGTACCCGTTGAACAACAGGGTTGGGATGCGTTTGTTCTCGCCCAGGCGCAGCTCGGTGGCCTGTGACCAGCGCGGGTGAGGCCGGTTCGGGTTGACATTGGAATAGAAGCCGTACTCATCCGGGGCGATGGTATCCCACAGGGTGGCCGGCTGCGTGGCGACCAGCTCGATCTTGACGATGGCCTTGATCGATTTGAAGCCGTACTTCCACGGCACGACCAGCCGGATGGGGGCGCCGTCCTGGGGCGGAAGCGGTTCTCCGTACAGGCCGGTTGCCAGGATGGTCAGATCGTTCATGGCCTCGTCCAGGCGCAGGCCCTCCTGATAGGGCCAGGGGTAGGTGGGATCGTTCTGGCCGGGCATGTCCTTCGGGTCGAGGATGGCCTCGAACCGTACAAATTTCGCCGCGGAGGTGGGTTGCACTTCCTTGAGTATGTTGGATAGCGGGAAGCCATCCCAGGGGACGACCAGCGACCAGGCCTCCACGCAGCGCAGGCGGTAGATGCGTTCCTGCGGGGGGAACTTTTGGATCAGGTCCTCGACCGCGTAGGTCTTGGGATTCGCCACCAGTCCGTAGACCTGCACAGACCAGGGCTCGGTCTTGAAGTTCGCGCTGAGGGGTGCGACCCCCTGCTTGTCCGTGGTGAACTCGTAATAGTTGTTGTAGTTGGTGATGTCCTGGTAGGAGTTAAGCGGATCGCCCAGCTCATCCGTCTTCTGGCTGACCGACAGCCCGGTCGGCGTCGGCAGGTTGCCCGTGGCCAGACCGGGTGCGCAGGCAGCCAGGAGCGTGGTGGCTGCGACCGCCCCCGCAGTTTTCATGAAATCGCGGCGGGAGAGGTAGAGCGATTTGGGTGTGATCTCGGAAGAGCGTATTGGTACCGACTTGTATGGGTCGTCCATGTGAACCTCCTGTGGATCTACGGATAAGATTCGGCTAGCAGACTGCGGATGGCGGATTCGGTCGTCGTGTATCCGCCTTCTCCGATGCGGGTGTAGCGCAGATGGCCGCGCTTGTCGATCAGGTAGATGGTCGGCCAGTACTGGGTGTGGTAGGCGTTCCAGGTTGCACCGTCATTGTCCTGTGCGACCGGATAGGATATGTTCCAGTACGCCACCGCTTTCTCCAGGTTGGGCAGGTAGCGTTCGTCAGGGAACTCCGGGAAATGGTTGCCGATGATCACCAGTCCCTGGTCCTTGTACTTGGTGTACCAGTCCCGCAGGGACGGGATGACATGCTGGCAGTCGATGCAGTCGAAGGTCCACATGTCGAGCAGGACCACCTTGCCACGCAGATCCGCCAGCCGCAGGGGGTGGTCGGTATTAAGCCAGACCGTGTTGGTCAGTTCTGGAGCAGGCCCCATATCCGGGAGCCGGGCAGCGGGCGTGGGTTTGACCGGCCCTGCGGCCGAGACATTCGGTACGAGGGCCGGGCTGCCGCATCCAACCAATCCGATCGTGAGCAAGCTGAGCATCCAGAATCCTTTCATCAAGGACCGCCTGAATAGGCCCATTGTAACGAATGTCTATTACAAAAGGCTTACGGCATGCTGAGAGAAAGATTAAAGTTGGAAGATGAAGCGGGTGCCCTGCCCTGGCAAGCTCTCGGCGCGGATCTCACCGCCGTGGGCCTGGAGGATGCCGCGGGCGATCGCCAGGCCCAAACCGGCGCCGCCCAGGGCCCGGTTGCGGGACTTCTCGCCGCGGTAGAAGCGGTCGAAGATGTAGGGCAGGTCTTCCTCCCGGATGCCCTCGCCCGTATCGCTGACCGTCACCTCCACTTTCTGCCCCTTCCGGGATGCGTGCACCTCGACCCGGCCTCCCTTCGGCGTATAGCGCAGGGCATTGCCGACCAGATTACTGAGCACCCGTCCGATGCGCGCCGCGTCCATGAAAACCGGATCGACATCCGCCGCCACACTCCCCGCCAGTGCGATGCCCTGGCCGGCGGCCAGGGCCGAGAAGCTTTCCAGGGTATCGGAGATCAGATCGCTCAGCGAATTGTCGCTGCGGTCAAGGGTCAACCCGCCGGCATCCAGCTGCGCCATTTGGAAAAGATCATCGATCAATTCCGAGAGCGAACGCACGGCACGCTGGGCGGTGGCGAGATAGCGCTGCACGGCCTGGGGATCGGTGACCACGCCGTCCGCCAGGGCTTCCAGGATGGCGCGGATGGAGGCGAGGGGGGTCTGCAGGTCATGCCCGACCCAGGCGATCAGGTCGGTGCGCAGCTGTTCGACTTCATGCTGTTTCTCTGCCGCGGCCTGAAGCCGGCTGGCCATCTGGTTGAAGGCCGCTGCCAGGGCTGCGACCTCGTCCCGGCCGCTGACCGGGACGCGCGCCGCCAGCTCCCCGCGCGCCAGCCTTTCCGCTCCCTGCTGGAGCAGGTAGATCCGGTCGGTCAGGGCGCTGGAGAGGAAATAGCCCAGCGCCATGGCCATCCCCCCGGCGAAGACCAGCAGCACGATTGCTAGCAGCAGGTCGTGCTGGCTGGCGAACATCAGGCGCGCCGTCAGCCAGACATTAAAGAAGGTCAGCACGCTCGAGAGGGCATAGCCGGCGAGCAGCGTCCAGCGCAGTGCGGGCGAGTAGCTGATCCATCCCAGGCGGTAAGCCCCGTAGCCCGCCAGGCTGGAGATGATCGCCGTGATCAGGAGGAAAACGGCCATCAGCCGGATCTCGGCCATCGGCGGCTTCATCACCAGGGTGAAGATCACCAGGGACACGGCCAGGATGAGCAGCACACCCAGCAGGTAGCGCGCCAGAATGGTCGATCGGGAAAGAGGTGGTTTCATCATTTCAGGGTTCGAATTTATACCCCAGCCCCCAGACCGTCTGGAGGTGGCAAGGGTGGGACGGGTCCGGCTCGATCTTTTCCCGCAGGCGGCGGACATGGACGGTCACGGTCCCGGGGTCGATATACTCCCGGCCGCCCCAGATGCGCTCCAGCAGTTGATCGCGTGTGAAAACCTGGCGCGGGTGGCGGGCGAGCCAGTACAGCAGGTCGAACTCTTTGAGGGTCAGTCCCACCTCTTTGCCGGTGGCGGTGACGGTGCGGGCGGTCGAGTCGATCATCAGGTCGCCGAAGGTCAGCAGGCGTTCCCCCACAGCCTGGTCCGGCTCGCGGCCGGCGCGGCGCAGCACGGCCCGCACCCGGCTGACCAGTTCCTGCGGGCTGAACGGTTTGACCACGTAATCGTCCGCCCCCATCTCGAGGCCTCGGATGCGGTCGGCCTCATCCCGGCGGGCGGTCAGCATGATGATGGGTACGTCGTTGCGCTCCCGGACCCAGCGCGCCACGGCCAGGCCATCCATCTCAGGCAGCATCAGGTCGAGCACGATCAGGTCTGGAAAGCCCTGCTCCAGGAGCGCCAGGGCGGAGGCCCCGTCGGCAGAAGAGAGGACCCGGTAGCCGGCGCGCTCGAGGTATAAGCGGACCACCTCGGCGATGCTGGGCTCATCCTCCACGACCAGGATGGTTTTCAGACTCATTGAATGCCCTTTCGAACTTTCGCCTATCATACTCCATCTTCCCGATCGAATTGTCCGCGGGGGATTAAGAATTCCTTACGGTTTTCAAGCCGATCGCCGCCGGCAGTCCATCAAGCCGGTAACCCGCCATGGGATGGTTGTCTATTAACTGGGTAACCATTATAATAAGTTTGGATGATTGAAATCGACATCCCCGGAGGGGGGGACCTCCAGCTTCGACACCTGGTGCTGGATGTGAATGGCACCCTGGCAGTCGACGGCCGGCTGCAAGATGGACTGGTCAGGCGCCTGGAGGCCCTGCGCGACCGGCTTGAGATCCACCTCCTGACCGCCGACACGCATGGACGACAGGCCGAGATCGACCGCCAGCTCAACCTGCATGCGGTCCGGATCGCCCCCGGGGATGAGGCGGCCCAGAAGGCGGAATACGTCCGCCGCCTGGGTGTGGAATCGGTGGTGGCGGTGGGCCAGGGAGCCAATGATGCCGGAATGCTGGCAGAGGCTGCTTTGGGGATCTGTGTGCTCTCGCCGGAAGGTACGGCGGTTAGAACCCTGAACGAGGCCGATCTGGTCGTGGTCGATATCTTCACCGCTTTGGACCTGATCGATAAACCTCTACGGATCGTCGCGAGCTTGAGAAAATGACTGTACCTGAACCACCCCCAACACCAGATGAGCCTGTTGTGCTCCCGGACGGGTTCACGCCCCTGGGAGATTCTTTCGGTCCGACCCCGACGCGCCATCGGCGCCGGGTGCGGCGTTATTTCGTCACCCCCAACGAGGACGAGCGTTCCGCCCTGGTGGAGAACCTGGCCCGGCGGGCCTTTCCGTCCTTTGAATTCTTCCTCTTTGCCCTGCTCAGCGGGGCTATTTTGGGGGCTGGCTTCATCCTCGATTCGCAGGCGGTGCTCCTGCTGGGCATCCTGCTCGCTCCCCTGATGACGCCCTGGGTGGGTGTGGTGCTGGGGGCGACGACCGGCTCGTGGCGCTTCTTCTTCCAGACCTTGATCGCCCTCCTGGCTGCAGGAGTGCTCATCTTCCTGACCGGCGGGCTGGCGGGCCTGGCAGCACGCATCTGGCTGCCGCTGCCGCTGTTCCAGGCGAACATCGCTGCTCACCTATGGTGGCCAAACCTGGTCGTTTTGGCGCTGGGCGCCCTGCTGATGGTTTATTCATTCGTTCGCTCGGAGGACAAACCGATCCTGCCCAGTGTCATGCTCTCGTACGGGCTGCTCCTGCCGCTCAGCGCAGCGGGCTTCGGTTTGGGCAGCGGTGCGTCCCACCTCTGGCCGAACGGCGCCCTGGTCTGCCTCGTCCACCTGGCGCTGATCACCCTGCTGGGCGGGCTGGTCCTGGCCCTCTTGCGCTTCAAGCCCTCCGGCTTCTTTGGGACCGTTCTTACCGTGCTGGTCGGTCTGCTCTGCCTGGCGGCCCTGGTCACCTTGACCGGGTTGGGAGACCTGATCCAGGGGATCGGAGGCGCTCCGGCTGTTCGGAAGCCGACGCCGACGGCTGCGGTCCTCTTCCTGCCCACCCTCACCCCCAGCCCGTTGCCGAGTGCAACTCCCGCCGGGCCGACCCAGACGCCCTTCCTGCTTTACTCTCCCACTTTGACCCTGACCCCTTCACCCCAGGCGACCGCGGCCTACGCGCTCATCACCGCATCGTCGGGCGGTGGGGCCGTTGTGCGGTCCGATCCAGCTGGGGTGACCATCCTGGCGACCCTCTTGAACGGTGCCATGGTCCAGGTGCTGCCCGATATCCAGAACGTCGGCGGCAACCCTTGGGTGCACATCCGGACCGCCCAGGGCGTTGAAGGCTGGGTCCTGCAAACCGTCCTGACCGCCACCACCCCGACGCCTTCCTTCACACCGACTCGCTGATCGCAACGCAGCGCAAGCCATGCGAGGCGGCCGGGTTTCACGCGGCCGGATCAAAGCTTTGTCAATCCTTTCCTGTGGAGTTCCTGAATGACCATTCATTTCGGCACGGACGGCTGGCGAGCCGTCATCTCGGACACCTTCACGTTCAACAACCTGCGCATGCTGACCCAGGCGATTGCGGATGCGGTGGCCTCCGAGCACTGGGAGGGGCAGGCCGGTCCTAAGAGCCACGCCGACGTGCACAAGATGGTGGTCGGCTATGACACCCGTTTCCTCTCGGACCGCTATGCCGGAGATGCGGCCCGCGTCCTGGCCGCCAACGGGTTCACGGTCTACCTGGCCCAGTCGGACGCCCCGACGCCGGCCATTTCGTACGCCGTGAAAAACCTGAACGCCATTGCCGGGTTGATGATCACGGCCTCCCACAACGCCCCGCGCTATAACGGTGTCAAGCTGAAGGCCGCATACGGCGGGTCCGCCCTCCCCGAGCAGTGCCATCGGGTGGAGGTCTATCTGAATGTCAACGAGGAGCGGGCCCGCGGCCCGAACCTGATGGATTTTGAGACGGCCCGCGCCCAGGGTCTGATCCAGCGTTTCAATCCCCTGCCGGCCTACTTCGAGCACCTGCGCACGCTGATCAACACCGATCTCATCGCCGAGAACCCCCAACGGTTCGTGGTGGACCCGATGTACGGCTCCGGACGCGGGGTGATCAAATCCTTCCTGCAGGGGACGGGCTGCGAGATTGCTGAGATCCGCGGCGAGATGAACCCCGGTTTCGGCGGCGTGCATCCTGAACCGATTGCCAAGAACCTGGGGGCCCTGGCCGGCGCGATCGGGGCCGGCATGGGCAACTTCGGTCTGACGACGGACGGCGATGCGGATCGCATCGGCGCCATGGATGAGCGCAGTGTCTTCGTCGACCCGCACAAGATCATGGCGCTGGCCCTGCGCTATCTGGTGGAGAAGCGCGGCTGGAGCGGGGCCGTGGTGCGCACGGTCTCGACCACCCGCATGATCGACCGTCTGTGCAAGCGCTACGGGTTGAAGCTCTACGAGACGCCGGTCGGTTTCAACCACATCGCGGACCTTATGATGAGCGAGGATGTCCTGATTGGTGGCGAGGAATCCGGCGGCATCTCCTTCAAAGGCCACATCCCGGAGGGCGACGGCCCGGTCATGGGGCTGCTGCTGGTCGAGATCGTCGCGGTCATGCGGTCCACGCTTTCCGGCCTGGTCGAAGGGCTTCTGGCAGATGTCGGCCCGGTCTTCTATGAACGCACCGACCTGCGGTTGAACCGGCCGGTCGCCAAATCCGAGATGACCGAGTTCCTGACCAAACAGGCCCCCGCCACGCTGGGCGGCCAAAAGGTGGCCGAGGTCAGCAACCTGGACGGTGTTAAATACATTCTCTCCGACGACTCCTGGCTGCTGATCCGCCCCTCCGGGACGGAGCCGGTCCTGCGCGTCTATGCCGAAGGGCGCAGCCTGGACATGGTGAAAGCCCTGCTGGAGTACGGCGAGAAAGTTGCCACGCGCGTTACTTGAAATCCCCCGATCAGAACGCCCAGGATGCAGAGAGTCTGTTCTCTGCATCCTGGATACAAAGTCTCACCCACGAATCCTGGAGGGAGGTCTCAGCGAGCCAAACTCCAGGATTTGATTCTTATTTGACCGGTGCTTTGCGCAACCGACGGGCCACGAGGATCGCCGCTACGAAGACCAGTGCTAGGAGGAATAGCCCCGGCAGTCCGACCTGGTCGGCGAACCCCGTCGTCGGCATCCCGGTGGGCTGGGCCGTGAGCGTCAACTGGTTGGCGGCCACCTGGGTTTCCAGGGCGGAGTAGGTGGCGGTCAGCGGATCGGTGGTGGAGATCGGCGTATCGGACGGCTGGGCGACCACCGGGGTGGGGCTGTTGGTCAGCGTGGGCGGAACGAGCGTGGCAGTATCCGTTGGCAGGGGACTCGGCAGGGGCAGGGGGGTCGAGGTCCACTGCCCGGCCAGAGCGGTGGCTGTCATCTGGCTGGAGACCCTGGCGTTCTGGGCGCTGACGCCGGTCTGGGTGGCGGAGCGTTCGGCAGACAGGCGGGGGCTGAGCAAGAAGACATACCCTGCGATGCACACCAGGGTCAGCAGAACCAGGGCCCCCAGGGCGCCGGCCACGATCAGGAAGGTGCGGTTGTTCCCCTCCTCAGGTGGCAGGGGAGATGGGTTTTCCAGGTTGAAATTATTGCCTTCATCCAACATCGCTTCCTCCTTGATTGATTAAAATGATATTACCCCAGGACTTCCAAGTTGGCAAGCGGAACAACAACCTGCTCGCCAGTCTCCAATTTTACTTCGGCGGCCTGGAGGCGCAGACCACTCGGCATGGTCGCTAACCCGGGCTTCAGGTTGATCAGGATCCCGATCGCCCCGGCGTGCGGGGTGCGGAGCAGACGAACCGGTTGATCCGGTGCAAAGGTTTCCACCTCACGCGGCCGGGGGGGTTCTTCCGTCACCGGCAGAGGGATGTAGATTTCCGGCCGGGCACCGTTGTAGCGGTCGGCTATTTCGGCGTTGACCGTCACCTCGCGCTTGGCATTGCTGGTCAGGAGTTTGAACGCCGCCGTGTTCAGCGGTCGTCCGTCGAAGCCGTCCACGACGATGATCGGGAAGTGCATCTGAGCCGCCTGGCCCAGCAGGGTGGGGGACAGGCTGCCCAGGATCAAGCCGCGCACCGGTAGTTCGCCCGCAGTCTCCAGGGCGGCCGGGTCGCTGCACTGACCGGCCAGGATCACCGCCCCGCGCTGACTCACATCCAGCTGTTTGGCGGTCAGAACATCCTCGGGCGAATTCAGCAGAGGCAGGATCATGCCGCTGTCCACCTGGCCGTTACCCCACACGCCCTGCACCAGGGCGCCGCTAAAGGTGATCTCAATACCGCGGTCCTGCACCACCCGCGTGACCGTTCCGGGCACCCTGGCGATCAGCTCGATGGCTGTCTCGCCCACCTCCAGGAGGACTTTCCCACCGCCGACCAGCAGGACCTTTCCATCCTGGCCGGCGCGTATCGTTTGCGGGATCAGGTCCCGGCTTTGGGCGATGGCCTGGTTCTTCACCACCTGATCGCCGGCCCGGCATTTGATCAGCTTGTCCGCTTTTTCAGGAGGAACCCGCAGCTGCCGGGCGACATCCAATAGAAGATGCTGCCCTCCCAGGTGCGCCTCCCCCACCACGTCCAGAGGCGAGATTTTTTGGTCGAGGTGGGCGAACACCTGCCCGGGTACCGGCAGCAGCCGTTCGCGTTGGACGGTGGTCAGGGGCAGGAGATGGGTAACCGGTGCGAGCATCGTAGATCAGCCTCCGACGGTCCACAGCCATTTCTTGATGAATTCGCGGCACCGGGCGGGATCCGCCGGGAGGCGGATGGGGCGGCCGCGGGCGTCGATGACGACACCCAGGACTGTCCCGGTGACGGGGATGCCTTCTGGCCGGGTATGGCCTGGGCCGAAACCCAGGTCGGCATGGCGGAGCGGCTGAAGGTACAGGCGGCCGGCTTCCCCCACCGGCAGCGGCAGCAGCTCCAGGGCCCCTTGTTTGACCTCCACGCGGGTCTCATTGCCGTTCTGGTGGACCAAGCGGACCTGCAGGATCGGGGTTCCAGGCCGGGTGTTGGCAATCGGTCCGACCACCGTGGCCAGCCCGAGGAATGCCCCGGATTCCAGCACCTGGATGGGCAGGATGGAGTTGCGCTGGGCTGCTGCCCCCAGGGCTGGCATCAGGTTGTTTTGATCGAGGATCAGAGTGGTAATGCCGATCGGCTGGATGGCATCCAGCAGGATGAGCAGGCTCTGTCCCAGCGAGGGAGCGTGCGTGATGACGCTCCCGCCGGCCATGATCGGTTCGAAATAAGGCATCAGTCCGGCTGCAGGCCGCCCGACCCGGCGGGGGAAATCCTTGGCGAGCGAATTGAGGGCCACGTGCAGGTTCTGGCGCGCCAGGGCCTGCTCCATGGCCAGATCTTCCACCGAGGCCGGAAGCGTGGTCGGATAGAGGGACTTCTGGTACATGTATTCGCGCAGCCTCTCGGCCGGGAGGTCGAGGGGAATCCATTTCAGGATGTCATCTAGGGAGGTGTAGCGCAGCAGGTTGGCGAGCCCCTCGCCTAAGCCGAGCTGTGGGTAGACTCCCAGGGTCAATTCGCCCCCGAAGGCGGCCGCCACCGTGGCGGCCGAGACGCCCATGTCGACGCCCAGAATCCCCTTGCTCGGGTCATAGACCTGGCTCAGGAAGCGGATGATGCGCCCCTCGGCGTAAGCGGTGGGGATCAAGGTACCCCCGGCCCAGCTGCTCAGTTCGTCCACTCCGCCCATCTGTGTGCGGCGCAGCTGGGTGTAAGTCTCTGCCATGGCGCGCTGGGCAGGCTGGAGGTCCTCGACCTCCAGCGTCGGGCGCAGATTGGGGCTGATGCTGAGGTAGGAGGTCAGATTCTGGAGGTTGGACTTGACCTTCTCCACCATGCTCTTGTTGCCGGCAAACAGCACGGCCGGATGCTTGTCGGCGGGCATCAGATAGCAGGCCAGGCCAACCGTCTCCAGCAAGCGTTCCACGGAGCGGGAAGCCCCTTGGTCGGTGCCACCCGCGATCACGATCAGCTCCGGCCGCTGGCGCAGCAGGCTGTCGATCTGCTCGTCTGCCTTTCGCTGATCATTCAGGCTGAGGGTATCCACCACGCGGGCATAGCAGGTGCGTGCCAGACGCTGGGCACTCTCGACCGAAACATCGTTCAATAAGCCGACGACGGCGGTTTTGATGGCGGGTCCGGCAGAGAGGGTGGCTGTGAAGCTGTCCACGCCGTTGCCCTCCTCGACCGGCATGATGAGGCGGTGGTCGTCTCCGATCAATTTACGCCCGGTGATGGTTTGAAGATTCTCAATGGCCTGGTGCACACCCTCGCTGATATCCTTGAACGGGGCAGCGGCCGTCGAGGCGGCCTGGCCGGCGGCAATGAAGCGATAATGCCCCTCCACCACATCAAACAGGGTGGCGTGCGTCGTCATGCTGCCCACATCAACGGCCAGCAGGGAATCGGCGTCAATCAGGGAGGCAGGCATACGGTTTTAAAGGGAAGTCACAAAGGTCCATAAGAAGTTCAGCCGTTCGATGAGTGCGGTGATGGCAGCCGTGTACACTCCGGCGAAGAGAACGCCCAAAGTGATGGCGATGAAAACCTGTCCGATCCAACCCAGCACGCCCACCCATTTGCTGCGCTGGGGTCCATTCGGGCTGGCTTTGGCCCCGAACTGGAAATAGATCAAGCTGGTCAGGGTGCCGACCAGGATGATGCTGCTTTTGAACAACTGGTTGAGCAGGTTCCCGCTCCCGCCCAGCAGGCCGAACATATTGATCGAGGCCAGGGTCTGCGGAAAGAGCGTCCCCATGACTGCCCCGCCGACGGCCACCGCCGCGCCGACCCCCACCAGGAAGGCCATGGATGCACTTCCCAGGTGGGCCATACGCGGGAAGAGTTTCAGGAGCAGCAGGACACCGAGCACCAACGCAACCAGGGCCAGCACGCGCTCCCACAGGCTCCCATAGAACAGCGGCATGAAGAGCTGCGGCCAGAGCACCTGGTGCCAGGCGACCGCTCCGGCGTACCCCGCAGAAGCGCCGACAAATATATAAACCGCCACCCGGAAGAGCGGATTGTCTCCGATCAAATAGCTCAGGATCATCAGGGTGAGCAGGAAGCTCACACCGCCGCTCACCAGTTCGCTGCTGGGAATCTGCATGGCTAGGCCTCTTCTTCCTTGCGCTTGTGCTCGCGCCAGGCGAGAAAAGCGCTCCAGGCCCCGCCCACCAGGATGAGGATTTCTGCCATCAGCAGGCCCGTGCTGAAAGAATTCCAGTATGCCTGTCCCAGGCCAGAATGCTGGAGAGCCTGTTCATAAGCCTTCCCGCCCGCCAGGCCGGTGACGAGTCCTTTGAGCTGGCCCGAATCGTAGTACGGGCGCATCATCGGTTCTGCCTGGGCGGAGATCACCATCAGCATCGGCGTGCTGCCGAGAGACGGGCCAGCCTGTTCGATCCAGTTGCGGCCGGTATCCGCGCTGTCGGTCAGCACAAAGATCGCCTTGAAATCGCTTAAATTGACGACACCCTGCAGGGGGGGCATCACCCAGGCATTGTAGCCGTCCACGCTCGGGTCCGTGGACCAGGCGAACGGTGCAGCCTTCGCTGGCCAGCTTGCAAAGTTGAGGATGCCGGTCGGACCTCCTGCCAGGTAGCCCAGGTTGACGTAGGTCTGGCCGCTTTGAAGCCTGCCCGCGGGCTGGGTGGTTTGCAGGAAATGCTCGGCCAGGGCCGGCCCGGTCGGAGAGGTGGAGATAAAGGTCAGCAGGGCCTTGGCGGAGATCAGCTGACCCACCACGTTCTCCGTGGCCGCTTCCAGTTCCCCGGAAAGGCCTGGTTCGTAGTCGAAGGCGACCAGCACCGGCGAATCGGGGGCCAGTTGGCCGATCAGGGTATAGGTCGCTTGCACTTCCTCCGGCGGAGGCAGGGTCGTGGTCGGGACAAACTGGGCACCGGTGACGATCGGCAGGCCGACGGCCAGGAACAAGAGCACCACAATGATCCAGCGCAAAAGATGGCTGGAGATCCGCAGGGTCGATCGGACCGCCCGGGGAGTGTTTTCGGCATAGACTAATTTTTCCAGGGAGTCGGCATAACGCTGCTGGGTTTCGCTTGCCTGCAGTTTGGTCGTATAAGCCGGCGGCTTGCGCAGCGGGCCCAGGCCAGGAACGGCCGGCAGGACCCCGCGCAGACCCGCCAGGGGGCCGTGCTGCTCAGTCACCTGGCCTTCAGTTGGGGAAACTGCCTTTGCCTCGGAGACCACCGCCTCCACAGGGCGCATGGCCTGCACCCAGGAAGGTAGGTCCCCGGGTTCGAGCGATTCGGAGGGTTGCTCCTCTTGGGCGCTTGGGATGGGTTGGGGAGATTCCTGGCGACCCTGCTCTGGTTTCAACTTGGACAACCAGTCAGGTGTCTCCATGGAAAAGGCGGCTTCCCCTGCGGAGGGGGGCACCTTGCCTTCTTGGCCAATGATCAGGGCGGGCGTCCCCCCGGCAGGCGGAACGGTCGGCTGAATGCCGGACAGCCAGTCCGGGAGGGGGGCGGCGGGGAGGCTCTCCGGGGGCGGCTCGGGGGCAGGCTCGAATTCTTCCTTCTTCTCCTGTGCGTCCGAAGCGGCCGCAACATCAGCCTGTAATCTCGACAGCCAGTCCGGCGGCGGTCCGTTCAATTCAGTCGGGGTGACGGGTGGTTCCCCGCTGAACGCTGGTGAGGCTGGGGCGGTGGCTCCGGTCCCGGCCTTCGTTTCCAGTTTGGACAACCAATCCGGAATATCCTCATGCTTTGCGGCGGCCGACCGGGCGGCCTCTTCCTGGATTTCGGCTTCCGCCTGGATCCGGGTCAGCCATTCGGGGGTCAGCTCCGCGGCCGGTGCAGGCGGTTGGGAGGCTTCGGTTTCAGCGGCTTGTTCTTTGAGTTCTTTCAGCCAGTCCGGCAATTCTTCGGAGGGGGTCGCCTGCGCCGCGACAGGAGGGGTGGGGGGCAGATTGGAGAGCCAGGCAGACCCATCCTGGTTCTCTGGCTTTGGCGCAGGTTTTTCCTGCGCGGGTTCCGGGCTTTCGCTTTGAAGGCTCCGTAACCAATCCGGCAGACCTTCTCCCGCCGCGGGAGAAGGCTGCGAGGCGAGCGGGGGTTGTTCTGAGGGAGGCTGCGATCCGCCCCCGGGCGTCGGCTCTTGACCTCGTCCTGCCTCTGGTGGAGAGGCCATCGACCCCTGAGGCTCGTCGGCTTCTGTCCCGCTCCTGCTTCGCAGACTGGCCAGCCAGTCCGGAATTTCCTGCTCTTCGGCGGCAGCCGATCCAAGGCCGGAAAGCCACTCGGGAACCGAGTCGAGGGGAGCTGGAGGCGGAGCGGGGCTCTTTTCAGGTGTGCTCGGCTCAAGGCCCTCCGCGGGGGCCGGGGTGGCAGGCACAGCCGGGGGGGTGTCCGACTTGGCGCGCAGTTCCCTCAGCCAGGTGGGCAGAGCCCGCTCCAGTTCGGCGGTGTTCTTCTTGGTCGGCTCCTCTCCAGGATGGATGGGCTGCTTCTCGCTGGGGGACAGACTCACCTTCTCGAATTCGGCGGTGTTTTTCTTAACCGGCTCCTCTCCGGGCCGGATGACGGCCGAGGCGGGGGTCGGAGGTCTGAGGCGAGACCCGCAGTACTGGCAGTTTTCCGATCCTTCCGGGTTGGGTTGGTTACAGACCGGGCAGCGCACCTCAGCCATGGTCGCCCCCGTAGGGACGGTCCGCGCCGAACAGGATGCGCAGGCCGGTGGTCAGTGTGCCGAGTGCAACCCCGAGCAGGATCCCCCGGGCTCCTCCGGCGGCAAACACCTGGGCGATCTGGCTGCGCAACCAATCGCTGTACGGAATCACGCCCAGAAAGGGCAGCGGAGCCGTGCCGAGCAGGACCACTAGGCTGGTAGCCAGGAAGACAATGGAGAGCAGGTTCAGACGCCGCCTTAGCAAGCGGATGCTGGCAACCGCCAGGGTAACAGCCAGCAGAGCCATCAAACTGGTTTCGACCGGCAATTGGAATGTGGTGAAGATGGATGAGACCCTGGGGTCCTCCGGGCCGAGCACCAGACCAAGCAGGAAGGTCAGAACCAGCGCCACGACCAGGATCAGGCTGTAGGCCATCCCCTTTTCTCTCTGCCGGATCTTGTTGATGTGAACCACGAACAGGTTGACGATGCCTGCAAGAACTGCAAAGGCAGCCAGGATGACTGCCCAGCCGATCAGCGTCAGGCGGATCTCTCCCAGGACATCGATTGCAAAGAAGTAGCCGGCCAGCACCAGGATGCCGCTGGCGATCGCAAGGGCGGTGGGCAGGATGCCGCGCAGTTTCAAAATACACCCAATAGTTTCAGAAGTATGCCGCCCAGGATCGCAATCACGATCGTCCAGCGCAGGATATCCTGGACGATCAGGCTGGCGGCGTGCATGGGTCCGGCCTCGACATAGGCACCCGCCGCGAACAGTTCTTCGCCAATCAAAGGTTCCTGGCCGCTGGCATATTGGATGGCCTGGGCCGGCAGGTTGTCGCTGGCCGCCAGGCTGAAGGCATTGGTGCGCTCGGAGGCCTCCGTCAGCAGGCCGACTTCCGCGCCGAAGTTGCCTATCAGAACGTTGGTTGAAACGTTTTCGTCATGGATGACCGGCATCGCCCCCGCCGCGTAGGAGAACGGCGTCAGGCCGGTCAGGCGGGCTGCGGTCGGGTCATAGACACCCTGGCCGCTGGCATGCGAGGCGGATAGAAGCGTATCCTGGGAGAGCAATGACAGGGCCGCATCCCCGGAGGTGACCACGGGGGGTTTATCGCTGGCCGAGGTCAGGTCAGCCAGCCGGTTGAGCAGGGCCAGGCCCGCCAGGGCGGATGCGCTCTGGGGGGTGGTCAGTGCTGCGCGACCCAGGGAGACGTGCAGGCGGCTGCCGTCTTCAACGACCCGGCCGATCGCCTGTTTCAGGTGGGTGAACGCAGGGATATCCCGGAAGGTGGGAGGGGATTTGCGCCGCAGAAAAGTCAGTCCCAGCATCAGGGCCGCGCTGAGGAACACCACTCCGAAGCCAGCTAAACCAAGCCACAACATCACGGAGGCCCTTTCTCTCGCAGGAAAGCGGTGAAGTCTTGTAACTCATCCCTGTCCTCCAGCAAACCAGCCAGGGCAGCCAGCTGGGTGTCGGACAGGGCGGGTCGCAGGAGCGGCTCCCCGAGATAAAGCGCCTGAGCACCCAGGATGGCCAGAGGTCCAACTGCCTCGAGTGCCCAGGCAGCCAGGTCCTCCAACCCGTGCTGGCGGAGAAAATCGGCCCACTGGGGCCAGGAGGCACGCGTCTTTGAAACAGGATCGGTCTGCATATACGCCTATACGCTATCAGTATAGCACAACTTGTGAATCAGTAGAACAGATGAGCACGGAATGCCTTGCCTGCTTTTGCCAGAAATTGTAATCGAGTCTGGGCGGAGGGGACTTAATATTTCAAGATTGTTAAGTCGCCATTGCACCTGGCAGACCGTGAGTCCTCACGCACCGCAGGTCAAGGATAGTATAATCGAATCAAGAATCCCGCCGCGGATGCCATGTCCGGGGCCGGTCTACCTGAGGGGAAGGCCTGATGATCTACGGAGAGCGTATCCGTTTACGCCGTGATGAGCGTGCTGACGTCCCGAGGTTCGTCGAATGGCTGAACGATCCGGAGGTGACCCGTTATCTCGGCGCGTTCAACCTGCCGATCTCCACGGCGAATGAAGAGGGATGGTTCGAAAACATGCTGAGACTGCCCCTGGACGAGCAGCCCTTTGCGATCGAGGTGCGGAATGCCGTCCCGGCTGCTGGGGTTCTCCCCTCTGAGAACCGGGATGACTGGAAACTGATTGGCAACTGTGGTTTCAGGGACTTCAACCGCGCCGTCCACAGTGCGGAGGTGGGCATTTTTATCGGGGATAAGTCTTGCTGGAACAAGGGGTACGGCACCGAGGTCATGGGTTTGTTGTTGCGGGTGGGTTTCGAGACCCTGAATCTGAACCGCGTTTTCCTGCGTGTGGACGAGGAAAATAAGGGGGGCATCCGGGCTTACGAGAAGGCCGGTTTTATCCACGAGGGCCGCCTACGGCAGGCAGCTTACCTCCACGGCAGTTACCAGGATGTACTGATCATGAGCGTCCTGCGTCCGGAATGGGCAAGAATGAATAACAGGTAGGTGCGGCATGCCAGCCAATGAAATGAAAGTGTACGGAGGCATCAAGCTTTATTCCGGGACAGCCTCCCCCGAACTGGCTCAGAAGGTTGCTGATTATCTGGGTGAGAAGCTGTGCGGAAGGGATATCGTCGAATTCCCCAACGAAAACCTGTTTGTCAAACTGCATACCAGCGTGCGCGGCCAGGATGTGTATGTCATCCAGCATACGGCTGCACCGGTCCATCGCAATTTGATGGAGCTGTTGATCCTTCTTCAAACCCTGCGGCTGGACTCGGCGGCCCGCATCACGGCAGTCATTCCCTATCTGTGCTACGGGCGCTCGGACAAAAAAGACCAGCCGCGCGTCCCCATCAGCTCGCGTCTGGTGGCGGACATGATCCAGGTCGCCGGGGCGGACCGCTACGTGACCCTGGACCCGCATGCCTATCAAATCCAGGGTTTTTTCTCGATCCCCGGGGACCTGCTGAATTCCTCGCTCATTTTGAACAATTATGTCAAGCAGAACCTGCGCCCTACTCTCAAGGATCCGGTGGTCGTGACCGTCGACCTGGGGTATGCCAAGAAAGGGCGCGATTTCGCCGCCAGCATCGATGCTCCGATCGCCTTTATCGAGAAACGCCGGTCCTCCAATGACGCCAAGGCGCAGGCCCTGACCGTCATCGGTGACGTGAAGGACCGCGATGTCATCCTGGTGGATGATGAAATTGACACCGGCGGTTCGATCGTCCAGGCGGTCAACCTGGTCAAGGAATCCGGAGCGCAGCGGGTGTATATCTCGTTCGTCCATGCGATCTTTTCGGCGAACGCAGCTAAAAATTTGGGGGCCCTGCCGGTCACCGAGTTCATCACCACGGACAGCATCCCCATCCCACCGGAAAAGCGCCGCCTGCTCGGCGGTCGGCTGACCGTGCTCTCCGTCGCGCCGCTCCTGGGCGAGGTGATCCGCCGCGCCCATGAAGGGCGCAGCGTCGGGGAAATGTTCAACGAGTAAAGGATCTTGCGGAGGCCTCTGATGGCGGGTCGTGATGAGCGGGGTGCGGGGCCGGAGGCCCTTCGGACGGCTGGTTATGCCTGAACTGCCAGAAGTTGAGACGATCGCCCGCAACCTGCGTCCGGTTCTGGTCGGCAAACGCATCCTGTCGGCATCCCTGCGCTGGAAGCGCACCCTGGTCCAGCCCTCTTCGGCTGCATTCAAAAAGCGCCTGGTCGGCCAGCGCATCGAGGAGATCGGGCGTCGCGCCAAGTTCCTGTGTCTGCAGCTCTCGCGGGATACGCTGTTGATCCATCTCCGCATGAGCGGAGGTCTGGCCGCGGTCGTGGGGAGCTACCAGCCTGCCAGGCATGACCGCCTCATCCTTGAACTAACGGAGGACACGCGCCTGGTTTTCACGGACGCGCGCAAGTTCGGACGGGTCTGGCTGACGGCCGATCCCTCTGCCGTCCTGGCCGATCTGGGACCGGAGCCTCTTTCGGACGATTTCACCCCCCAGGGTCTGTACACCCGCTTGCACCAGCGCCATCGCCAGCTGAAACCGCTCCTGCTCGACCAGACCTTCCTGGCCGGGCTGGGCAACATCTATACCGATGAGGCCCTCCATATGGCGAAGCTCCATCCGCGCCTGCTCTCCGATTCGGTCACGCCGGATCAGGCCGGGAGCCTCTGGCTGGCGATCCGGGAGGTGCTGGGGGAGGGCATCCGGCGCAATGGGGCGAGCATTGACTGGGTCTTCCGGGGTGGCGATTTCCAGAACCACTTCCGGGTCTACCAGCGGACGGGGGAGCCCTGTCCGGTGTGCGGGACGCGGATCGAGCGCCTGGTGGTCGGCCAGCGCGGGACCCATTATTGCCCAAATTGCCAGTTGCTTTTACCTGCCGAAATTCGGTAAAATGGTAGCAATGAACACAACCACTTTTTTCCTTTTCTTTGTTTTCGCCTGTCTTGGTTTTGCAGCGGGTGCGATCGTCACGGGGGCGCGCCAGCGGACGCAGCCTCCGCTGACGGGCGACCAGCCGCCTGCCCCGGAAGGGTCCATCGAGGTCCTGCGCCTCTGGCGCAGCACGGACGGCCAGTTGCGGCTGGGGATGGACGGTCAGCAGTTGCCCGGACCGAATGCTCTCCAGCCCGAACAACGCCGGCGGCTGATCAAGTTGGTGATCGACCTGCGTCCATGGCTGGAGGCGCCCTCGGAGGCCCAGACGGCTCCAGCGGCCCCAGCGGTTGCGGCGGCCCCTGTGGTCCCAGCGGTCTCAGCAGCTCCAGCGGCCGCGCTGCAGACGGCTCCAGCACCCTCCCGGCCAGCCAAGGAGAAAGTCGCGCCCCCGGTCATCAAGAGCATCATCGAGCAGATCGAGGACGTCCTGCAGGCCAAATTGGCCGGTTCAGCCCTCGAAAAACGCGAGATCCATCTCACGGAAGGGCCGGAGGGCGCAGTGATCGTTAAAGTTGGCCTGAATAAATATGATGGCATCGAGGCCGTGCCGGAGCCGGAGATACAGGCGCTGATCCGGCAGGCGGTTGGCGACTGGGAAAAAGGTACGCGTTGAAGATAAGGGCAGGCTTCGAGCCTGCCCTTATAGCTTTTTCACCAGATACAGCTCTCCGCGTTCATATCCCCGTTCCAAATAATAGAGGCGCGTTCCCACCGCGGCGATGACCGCCAGCCGGCCGTAGCCGTGCTTCCGGGCAGTACGCTCCGCTTCGAGGATCAGGCGGCTGCCGAGGCCGGCATGCTGTGCGGCCCCCACTTGCTCCGCGCCCAGAGGCAGGGATTGCCCGTAGACATGCACCTCACGGATCAGGGCCGCGCCCTGCAGGTCCGCCAGGGCGGTGACAGGAGAATCCTGGCGTGGCAGGGAGAGGCGCAGGAACCCCGCAATGTGGTCGTCCGGGGTGATGAAAGAGAGGAAGTGCTCCTCGGCCCCCTCGGTGGAATAGATCAGGTCATCCATTTTAAGCTGGCGGGCGTCCACCTTCTGGTCGCCAACTTCGCGGCAGCGGATGCAGCTGCAGCGCGTCCCGCGCCGGGCCATTTCAGCGTGCACATCCTGCCGCAGGCTGGTGCGCTTATTGCCTGCCACCACGTGGGTGGAGGGGATATCGCGGATAACCCGGTTGACACGGCAGTAGCGCGGGATGGTCGGCTTGACATCGGCGATCAGGTCGATGAGTTCCTGGGTGATGTACGGCTGGTACTCGCCGCGCTGCCAGTAGGAGTACAGGGGGGCATTCTCGAGCAACTGGCAGGGGTAGATCTTGATCTCGTCAGGGCAGAGTCCCTCCCAAAGACGGGCGAAGTCCGCCCGATCGGAGACGGGCGTCGCGCCCAACAGGTTCGGCATCCAGTGCAGCACGATCTTGAACCCGGCGGCCCGGACCAGCGCCACAGCCCGGTGCGTCTCGGCCAGGGTGTGGCCGCGCTGATTAAGCTCGAGGATGCGGTCATCCAGGCTCTGGGCTCCCATCTGGACCTTGGTCACGCCGAGATGGCGCAGCCAGGCCAGCTCGTCCGGGGTGATTTCATCGGGTCGTGTCTCGACCACCAGGCCGACATTTCGGTGTGGGCCGGTCTCGTTGTAGGTGTGGGCTGCGTCCAGCGTCGGGGTATCGATTGCATTTAAGGCATCGAAACAGCGGTGGATGAACCATTCCTGGTAATCGCGCCGGTAGGAGGAGAAGGTTCCTCCCAGAACGAGCAGCTCGACCTTGTCGGTCGGGTGGCCGACCGAAGAGAGCGCCTCCAGCCGCGAGCGCACCTGGGCATGCGGATCAAAATCGTGCTGGACGGCGCGCATCGCCCCCGGCTCATCGGAGAGGTAGCTCTTGGGCATGCGTGCTTCCTCTGGACAGAAGATGCACTTGCCGGGACAGGAGTAGGGCTTGGTCAGGACGGTGACCGTGGTCACGCCGGAAAGCGTCCGCACGGGTTTCAAGCGGATCGAGGCGAGCAGGGCGGGGTCTGCCTGCCATTCCTCGCTTTCTACCAGTTGGTAGTAGGCCGCCACCAGGGCCGACTTGCTCAGATGCCCCTGCCCCAACGGATGCTGGTGCACCGCCTCCATCACCTCGGTGCCGGCGCGCACCTCCTCCAGGACGCGGCGTGCCAGATCCAGTTTTTCACTGGTCAGGGTGTTGAGTTGCAGGAAAGTGTTCTTCTTGACCATAAGGCTTATGCGCCAGAGCCCGGCCTGGGCGAGCGCGCCGCGGGGCGCAGTATAATCGGTCCATGAACTCGGCCACGGCCTTCCGGCTGATCGAGCTGAATAAACAATTCTACCAGACCTTTGGGCCGCAGTTCGCCTCCACGCGACGCCGCCTCCAGCCCGGGGTGCAGCGCCTGCTGGGCACTCTGACAGGGGAGGAAGCCATCCTTGACCTGGGCTGTGGCAGTGGCGGCCTGGGGCATGAGCTGGTGAAACGAGACCACCGGGGTGTGTATCTGGGGCTGGATTTCAGCCCAGCACTGCTTCAAGAAGCCCGGCGCGCATCGAAGGGCGCAGCCCTTTCATTCCAGCTGGCCGATCTGACCTCCCTCGATTGGGATGCGTCCCTCCAGCCGGCTTCCTTCGACCTCGTTTTTGCCTTCGCCGTCCTGCACCATGTCCCCGGGATGGATCTGCGGCTTGGCATCCTGCGCAAAATCCAGGCCCTGCTGCGCCTGCCAGGCAGGTTCGTCCACTCCGAATGGCAGTTTCTGAACAGTGTAAACCTGAAGAGGCGGATTCAACCCTGGGAGCAGGTGGGTATTTTATCCGCGCAGGTGGATCCGGGCGATGCTTTGCTCGACTGGCGGCAGGGCGGGCGCGCTCTGCGCTATGTGCACGCCTTCGACGAAGCCGAGCTCGCTGCGCTGGCTGCCGCGAGCCGGTTCGGTGTGCAAGAGACATTCCGCTCCGACGGGGAAGGTGGCAATCTGGGCCTCTATCAGATCTGGAACAAGCTGCCGGATGCCGCCGGAGGGTAGTTTTTGGCTTGCAGATTTCCTTTAACTCTGCTAGAATCCGCAAAACATATGTTCTAGTCTGGCCAGAGGATCAAGGAGCCTATGTCAGAGAATATCTTTCAGAGGATTCAACGCAGTGTGCAGGAAAAGCATCGCCATGTCGAAGACTGGCTGGAGAATGCGCCGGAACCCGAGTTGGACTGCTGCCTGGCGAGTGAGGATGCGCAGCCGGTCCAGGAGCACCTGCAGGTGTTGGAGGAAGTTCTGGAAAAGGCCGATGCCCAGACCCTGGGCATCTGCGAGCTCTGTCACGGCCACGTAGAGGAGAGCGTCCTGGAGATCGATTACACGGCCTCCGTCTGCCTGGACTGTCTTTCAGAGACGGAGCGGCGGAACCTGGAAACCGAACTCGAATTTTCGAGCGAGGTCCAGCGGGCGCTGCTTCCGCAGCAGGTGCCCTCCATCCCGGGCCTGGATATCGCGGCCTTCAGCCGGCCGGCTCAGATCGTGGGCGGGGATTATTTCGACTTCTTCCAATTTCGCGACAGCAGCTACGGGCTGGTGATCGCCGATGTGATGGGCCACGGCGTCTCGGCCAGCCTGCTGATGTCCAGCCTGCAGACCGCATTGCACACCCTGATCCCGGACAACGACTCGGCCTCGGAGGTTATTCAGCGCGTCAACCGCTACTACCTGCACAACGTCAACCTGACGACCTTCGTTACCGCTTTCCTGGGTCAGTTCGATCCGGGCCGGGGCGTGCTGGCCTACTGTAATGCCGGTCACAACCCACCGTTGTTCTATCAAGCGCAACCGGACGGGAAAGGCGAGACCTCCTGGCTCATGCCCACCGGCGCGGCAATCGGACTGGTGGAGGAATACAAGCTTCGCCTGGAGGAAGTCACCCTGCGCTCTGGCGATATCGTCCTGCTCTATACCGACGGCATGACCGAAGCCACCAATCCCCTCGGGGAGGAGTTTGGCCGGGAACGACTGGCGGAGCTCTTGACCCGGAACGCGGACCGCTCGTCCAGGGATGTGGTCTCGGCGCTGCGCACAGGGCTGAATGATTTCATTGCGGGCGCGGCGCTGGCGGATGATGTAACCATGGTGGTTTGCAAGTTCCTGGGATAGTCTGGTCGAATGGAGGGAGGGCCCATGAAGACGAAGGAGCAGATCGTCACCAACTGGCTGCCGCGCTACACCGGCACCGCGTTGGAGGATTTTGGCAAATGCATCCTGCTTGTCAACTTCAGCAATTATGTCCACATGTTCGCTGAAATGCACGGAGTACCTGTCTGCTGCGAGGACAAACCGATGCCGAATGCGACCGCCGACGGCATCACCATCATTAACTTCGGGATGGGGTCGGCCAACGCTGCCACTGTCATGGACCTGCTGTCTGCCATCCAACCCAAGGCCTGTTTGTTCCTAGGAAAATGCGGAGGCCTGAAGGACAAGCCCAGCATCGGTGAGCTGATCCTCCCGATCGCTGCAATCCGCGGCGAAGGGGCCTCGAACGACTACTTCCCACCCGAGGTCCCGGCGCTCCCCGCCTTCAACCTGCAGAAAGCCGTCTCCACCACCATCCGCAACTATGGACAGGATTATTGGACCGGTACGGTGTACTCGACCAACCGGCGCATCTGGGAGCACGACGAAGCTTTCAAAGAATACCTGCGGCGCATCCGCGCTCTGGCCATCGACATGGAAACAGCCACCATCTTCACCACCGGCTTTTTTAACCACATCCCCTCGGGCGCGCTGCTCCTGGTTTCCGACCAGCCGATGACGCCGGAGGGCATCAAGACCGCCGAATCGGATGCGAAGGTGACCCAGGACTATTCGGGGCTGCACCTGCGGATCGGCATCGACTCGCTCAAGGAAATCATCAATGACGGCATGACCGTCAAGCACCTGAAATTTTAGCCTCGCGGCCTTTCCCCCCGGAGCCGGGAGCCTGAGACGCATTGAGAAAAGGAAGTGGCATGCTGGTTGCGATCACCCGCGCGGTTAGCCCGGCGATTACCCGCTGTGAACTGACCTATATGGAACGCGTGCCAATCGACCTGCTGACCGCCCGCCGCCAGCATCGCCAGTATGAGGCGGCCCTCCGGTCGATCGGGGTGCAGGTCCACCCGCTGCCCCCTGAAGCGGATCTGCCGGATTCGGTCTTCGTCGAGGACCTCGCAATCGTCTTCGACGAGTGTGCGGTCATGACCCGACCCGGAGCCTCCTCCCGCAGGCCCGAGGGCGAGTCGATCGCCAGGGCGCTGGCACCCTACCGGAAGCTGATCCATGTCCAGGCGCCTGCCACGCTGGATGGGGGAGACGTGCTCGCCATCGGAAAGGACATCTATATCGGCCGTTCGACACGTTCCAATCCGCACGCCCTGGAGCAGGTGCAGAACCTGCTTGCCCCGTATGGGTACTCCATCCGGGGTATCCCCATCCGAGGGTGCCTGCACCTTAAATCCGCGGTGACACAGGTGGCTGACGACACCCTCCTGCTCAACCCAGCCTGGGTGGATGCCGCTGACTTCCCCGGCTTGAAGTTCATTGCCGTTGACCCGTCAGAGCCGTATGCGGCCAATGCACTGAGGATCGGCGCGACGGTGCTTTACCAGCCTGCTTTCCCCAAGACCCGGCGCCTTCTGGAGCAGGCCGGGATCCGGTCGCGGCTCGTGGATGAATCCGAGCTGGGCAAAGCCGAAGGCGCCCTGACCTGTTGCTCGTTGATTTTTAGGGTTTGATCCGGCGCCACTTTTTCCGACTTGAAACACAATATTACTTAAATGTAATTGCAAGCAGGCCTCGGTTTCCTGGGGCAGCCGTGGGGGGATATTCTAAGCAAACACTAATATGACTATAGCAACCATTTTAATCAAATTATTATCTTCGTCGTGTATACCTGAATCTGTTTTAGAAATCAGTCCCCATCCACCTTAAAGGAGGTCGTTATGAGAAATAAAATCCTGTTCTCCACCCTGCTCGGTCTGGCCTTGCTGATCTCTGCCTGTGGTGCAGCTACCCCAGCTCCGACCGCTGCGCCTGTCCCCACCGCGACCGCCATGCCCGTCGCTACAGCCTCCGCCATGCCCGTCGCCACAGCCTCCGCCATGCCTGTCGCCTCGGATACACCGGCGTCCACGCCCTCTTCCGCAGCCTCGGTCATGGTCAGCCAAAATGCAACGCTCGGTTCCTTCCTGGTTGATTCCAACGGCATGACCCTTTATCTGTATACCAACGACACCCCCGGCACAAGCACCTGCACCGGTAGCTGTGCCTCTAACTGGCCGCCGCTTCTGACCAACGGTGCTCCGGTTGCCGGCCAGGGGGTCGACGCAGCCATGCTGGGCACCACCCAGCGCGCCGACGGCACGACCCAGGTGACCTACAACAGTTGGCCGCTTTACTACTTTGCTGGAGACAGCGCGGCAGGTGACACCAATGGCGAGGGCAAGGGCAGCGTCTGGTATGTGATCACCCCCGACGGAATGAAGCAATAAGACCTCGAAATTCACGGATCGCCTTCCCGGGGCGCCGCACGAAGCCCGGGTGTGGCAAAAATAGTTTTCAGCTTACCGGACCCCCTTCCCGGCTTTTGGGAAGGGGGTCTATCTTTGTCCACAGGATGCAGGGCAGCGATTGTCCATCCTTTCGGTGGGCACCCCCCTGACACATTCCGGCCGTATTGCGCTGCGGCTGGCGTCGCGCCCTCGCAGCAGCCGGGGGGCGACGATATCGCGGTAGAATTCAAGAAGCTTCCCCTTCCGATCTCGCTTCGCTCAAGAGATGGCCGCGTGCATGCCTCATGAAGCCCGGCAAAGGAAAATACTCTTTTTGAGGGAATGGATATGCATATTTTGGTCACCAACGATGATGGGGTGCAGGCGCCCGGGCTGCTTGCCCTTGCCCAGGAGATGCGGCAGCTCGGCAAGGTCACGGTCCTGGCCCCGGAACGTAACTGGTCAGCCTCCGGACATGTTAAAACCATGGATCGACCCCTGCGCGTGCGCGAGGTGAAGTTGGCCGATGGGACCTCGGCCTTTGCTTCGGACGGTGCGCCGTCCGATTGTGTGGCGGTGGCCATCCTGGGTTTTGTGACCGAGAAAATCGACCTGGTTGTTTCGGGGATCAACCCCAATGCGAATATCGGACACGACGTAACCTACTCCGGAACGGTGACCGCGGCCATGGAAGCCCTCATCAGCGGTGGCGTACCGGGTATCGCGGTTTCGGTTGATGGGGGGGAAGCGCATGGCGCGCCGATCGATTACGCCGCCTCGGCTCGCCTCGCCCGGCGGATTGCCGAGAAGGTGATGGCAAAAAGTCTCCCGGAGGGGGTCTTCCTGAACGTGAACGTGCCGTACCTGCTGGAGGAGCAGCTCAAAGGTCTGATGGTGACCCGCCAGGGGCTGCGCATCTACCGGGACAAGCTGGACCGCCGCATTGACCCGCGCGGGCGGCCGTACTACTGGATTGGTGGCGAGGCACCCACCGGTGTCCCGGAAGAAGGGTCGGACTTTGGAGCGCTTAAAGCAGGCTATGTTTCCATAACCCCGCTGCAATTGGACTTAACCGCATATTCTGTCATAGCAAGGATGAAAAACTGGAAATGGCAGAAGATAGGAAATTAAGGTCCTCCACCCGCCGCGCCGTCATCCTGACGATCGCATGGATGTTTTTGCTGGGGGTGATTACACTCCTGCTCAACCTGCCCTGGAGTCCGGATTATCGGCCGCTTGTGAACGACAGTGGAGTATATGCCTATGTGGGGAGTGCCATAACCCATGGACAGTTGCCTTACCGCGACGCCTGGGAACAAAAACCACCCATTGGCTTCTATTTAGATGCCCTGGCAGTTTTGCTCTTGGGTCAGAACCCTTGGGCGATCTGGTGGTTGAACCTGATCTGGATAGTATTATCGGCAATCGCCTGTTTCTTGATCCTTAAGAAGATGTTTGGATTACCCGCCGGTATGATTGCAAGCCTGGTTTTCGTCCTGGCGGTGATGAACCCCGAGATTTTCCAGGGGGGGAATCTGATGGAAATTTACGGGCTGCTTCCACAGGTGATCATTATCGGAGCGGCCTACGCTTTCTTCCTCACCCGGCGCGACCGTTGGATCTTCTTTGCCGGTCTACTGACCGGCCTCGCATTTATGACCAAGCAGACCACCATTGCCTTGGGGGCAGCCTCGCTACTTACGATCCTGGTGGTCACTTTTCTCGGGCGTGAGTGGAAGGCCCTCTGGGTAAGGGTAGTAACCTTCACCGCTGGTTTTGTCATTCCTGTTGGAATTGCTGTCGTTTACTGGCTGGCAGCCGGTGCATTTAGCCCCTTTTTTGAAGCTGTATTTTCAAATGGGATTACTTACGTTGGAGAAGGAGCACCCTTCCTGTGGTCGATCAAACATACCTTCCTGAGTGTGTTTCCAGGGATGTTTATCAGCAAGCTGTATTATGTTTCCGCCATCGCTTTCCTCGTGTACCTGATTGATAATTACAAATGCTTCTTGGAACAAGTATCTTCCCTTCGGCTAAAAAATACCCGTTCCGGCGACTTCGGTTCGCCAGTTGAGTGGACCATGCTGGCAGTTTTTATTGCACTGCCCATTGAGATCGTGTTTGCCTCTTTGGGCGGAAGGAACTTTGGTCATTATTTTCTCACGCTGATACCTGCCGTGACAACCGGAATCGGCTACATCTTTTGGAAAGCGATTCTATTCCTCCGCCATGCACAATTTCGTCCGATAATTTTCCATGCCCTGCCAGGACTCATTGGGATCCTGCTCGGCCTTGCATCCCTGGTGTGGATGATCAGCGCCTTGACAGGAGAAGTTCCGACGAGGGCACAATTGACGAGTTTCCCGGATATTTTTAGCCGTCGCTTCGAGATGGGTGACCTGCTAAATTACATTCTGACAACGACGGGGCCCGATGATCGGGTGCTCGTGTGGCATATCCACCTGGAAATAAACTTCATCACGGATAGACGCCCTCCTCAAAGAATATTATTCCCGGCACAGTTATTCATTCCTACGGGAGGACCCGAAAGCCGATTGGCCGAATTTCTGGACGAGATGGATGCAAACCCTCCCGAGCTCATTATTGTGCAACAGTCCTCTTCCATCGGGCTTCCATTTGTGAATGTTCCCATCGATCATATGTGCCCCAAGGGTGCCTGCATACCGGAAATGGCCGCGGCGCTGAAACTTCCCAATACTGCGATCGAACTGCAAAAGCTTCGGGATTATTTTCTCGCACATTACTCTTTGGACAAACAAATGGATGGATGGTTGATCTACCGGCACGACCCTTAGCCAAAATAGCAGCCGGGAATAGAGCCACCGGAATGGTACTCATGGGATTGAGCTGACCCCTCATGGTCTAATTTGGACAGGTTTTTATCATGGCAAACGAAAAATCACTTCGTACCCCGAATAAACTCAAAATCACGTCGATACTTGAAGTCGTCGTGATATGTGTGATTTGTACGGTGGCTGTTCTTAACTGGCTCGCGCATGTGGACCTATCCCAAGACTCCACCACCTATATCACTGTAGCGGATAATTTTCTTAAATCAGGTCATTTATTTTTCTTTGTTAGCGCCACCAATTTCGTAAACGATCCGGCCTTGATCCCATATGTGGATCAACCTCCGGGATTTCCGCTTCTTCTGGTCCCTTTTATAGCGGTTTTTCGCGATCCAATGGTTTCAGCTATTATTGCCCAGAGCGCCTACCTTGTGTTCTTTTATATCGTCATCTACTTGCTGACCATTAGGCTTAAGTTCTCTCCGCTCCTAAGAATCGTCGCATTGATCCTCTTCACCTGCTTAGCGCCCTTCATACTGATTCATGATTATTACTGGACTGAAACCTTGTTCATCGCTCTCTCAATCGCAGCAGGTTTTTTAGCCATCGGCATCCTTACTGAAACCGACCGAAAAAGAAACTGGATTTTATTTCTCCTTGTCCTTGCTGTTTCTACCATGGTCAGATACACAGGAGTGGCCAACCTCGCTTGGATTGCACCGCTTTTGCTAAAAAGGGATGTACTCCGGACAGCATGGCGCTTTTTCACTCATAAGTACTTTTTTATTTGCATTTCCGTCGGGGGAGGACTGTTGATTACCCTTTCCCTGCTCGCAGACCTCCTGCCCAATGCAAAACCTGGGATCGGTCCTATGCAGTGGCGCGGAATAATACTCGGCGTAGTGGCTTTGATAATCGGTTTGGTAGGTTTGTTGTTGTGGCGATATAGGTTTAGCAAGAACTATCCTGAAGGTTGGTCGCTTAAGGCGCATTCCAATAAAATTGACACCTCTACCTGGGTTTTAATTTCACTGTTTGCCTCGATTGCTCCGATATTGGCTTGGCTTGTCCGTAACAAATTATCCTATAATGTCGTCTCCAATTGGTTCAATCAAGCGAACGGATTATTCCCAGCAATCCAATTCAACAAATTTACAGTACCATTCCAATACATTTGGAACGAGTTGCTGGACTTCCATATTATTCCGCGCCCCCTTGTGATGATTCTTGTTATAGGCTTGCTCGTTCTTCCCTTATTTCGCTTACCGGTTTTGGGGATGGCAGGTTCTCGCAAGGTTGCCCACACTGTTATCCTGTGGGTGGCCAGTGCTCATTTTGCGCTGATATGGTTATTATCATTTATAACAACAAGCCAACCTATCGGAGCCCGGTATTTTTCGCCCATCCTCGCTTTTCTTTTGCTGGGAGTATTGAATGGCCTCCAACAAATCAGCGAATTCGTGCGCCCTCGATTATGGAGACAGGTGCTCTTGGTGGTGCCGTTGGTTTTCCTCGTGTTCACCAACGGGTTTTCCCCGACGAGTTTTTTCCGATCTGTGGGCAAGATCAATTATCCGCAAGAAAGGCGACTCTGGAGTGCGCTAGACAAAATTAATTGGACCCACTCCGCCTCCTTCTTTTACTCCGATGAGGGCTATGCGGCTGGTGGTTATATACACCAAATCTTCTCTGGTAAGCCCCAGGGAATCCTGTGGGATAGTAATGTGGTCAAGGATCCCCAAAAAATCAAGAGGCTGCTCTCGGCCGGCGTCCGCCCTTTTCTGCTTGTCACCGAAAATGGTCCGGATGCACGCATTTTTGACGGAATGATCTCCAGCGGGAGGCTTTCGCTTGAGAGGATTTCTTTCCCCGATGCAGGCTATGTGCTCTATGATCTGGGCAAATGAATTGCGCCTCCGGTTTCAATCCTGAAGTTTTACCCGAGAACGATTCCTGTATTCATCCCTCTGTTGATGGTTGGAGTTCGTTTCTATACCCATCTGGTTCGGCCTAGGAAAGATTATGTATGCTGCTGATCCTAAACGTTATGACACCATGGTTTACCACCGCGTCGGGCGCAGCGGCCTGAAGCTGCCGGCGATTTCACTGGGCTGGTGGTACAACTTTGGCGGGCTGGATAGCTTTGAGAACGGCCGTGCCATGGCCCGGCGCGCCTTCGACCTGGGGGTGACACACTTCGACCTGGCCAACAACTACGGTCCTCCGCCCGGTTCCGCTGAAGAGACCTTCGGCTTGTTGCTCAAAAAGGACTTCGCCCCCTACAGGGACGAGCTCGTCGTTTCGACCAAGGCCGGCTACGACATGTGGTCCGGTCCTTATGGCGAGTGGGGTTCGCGCAAGCATATGCTTGCCAGCCTGGACCAGTCACTACGCCGCATGGGGCTGGAGTATGTGGATATCTTCTACAGCCACCGCCCCGACCCGGAAACGCCTCTTGATGAAACCATGGGGGCTCTCGACACCGCCGTCCGCCAGGGAAAGGCGCTTTACGTCGGCATCTCGAACTACTCCCCCGAGCAAACGCACGCCGCGGCCAGCATCCTGCGAGCGTTGGGTACGCCCTGCCTGATCCATCAGCCCAAATACAGCCTGCTCGAGCGTTGGGTCGAGGACGGCCTTCTGGACGTGCTGGCTGAGGAAGGCATTGGCTGCATCGTCTTTTCACCCCTGGCCGAGGGGCAGTTGACCGATCGCTATCTCAACGGCGTCCCGGTGGGGGCGCGCGCCACCAAAACCGAACGGGTCTGGCTGACGCCCAAGGATGTCGAGGCAAACTTGGGGAAAGTACGCCCCTTGAACGAGGTCGCCAGACGCCGGGGGCAGAGCTTGGCGCAGATGGCGCTGGCTTGGGTGCTGCGCAAGCCGCAGATCACCTCGGCACTGATCGGATCTAGCAGCGTCCGGCAGCTGGAAGACAACCTGGCCGCCTTGAACAACCTTGCGTTTTCTTCAGAAGAACTGGAAGCGATCGAGAAGATCCTCAGGGAGTGAAACATGGCTCCAGCATTTACTTCTCCCCCCGATGTGCACGCCTTTCAGGCCCGGGTGTGGGAAATTGTCCGGCAGGTGCCGCCCGGCAAGGTCGCGACCTACGGACAGATCGCGGCGCTGATCGCGCCGCCACCCGACATGGACGCCAAGAGTTATTTGGCGTTCTCACCGCGCTGGGTCGGTGGCGCGATGGCGGCTTGCCCGGAAGGCGTGCCCTGGCAGAGGGTGATCAACGCCCAGGGTAAGATCAGCCTGCGAGCCGGCGCGGAGCGGCAGCGCCAGCTGCTCGAGTCCGAGGGCATTCAATTTGATGACCGCGGACGGGTGGATTTACACCGCTATGGGTGGAGCGGCCCGGATTAGGGGACCTAGGAGTTCCGAGTCAGCCAGCCTGTATAGGGAAGCACCTCCAGCGTATAGCGGTGGAGGTTTCGAGGACAGGGTCCGATCCTACGGCGCGGTGCGGCTGATGCCCTTCGCATGGCGGAGCGGAGGGCAGACGAAGGATTTCCCTGGATCGCATGCAGGGAACCGGGGGAATCCCCTGGAAGGATTCGACCTGAGATGTCTCGCGGAGTCGCTTAGTGAGCCACTGGGAGATGAGGGTTATCATCGTTATTTAAAGGGTGTTAGAATATTCGTCCAGGACCCTCTCCTGCCGATGGAGGCTGTCGCGAACCCAATTCGGCTACGCAGTCGCATTCGGCAGACCGTTTGAGGAAACTCTCCTTCATACCATGAGCATCGTTAAAAACAAGGCCGGGAAGGAAATTGTTTTTTCCATCCTGCCGATTTTGGCCATTGGGTTTCTGACGTTCGTATTGAATCTTTACTGGAACCCTCGATTCAATCTTGGCGCCTTCCGAGCTGACATTTCCGTCTTTCAATACGCGGGAAAACTGATCACACAGGGGAAACTCCCCTATCGTGATTTTTGGGACCACAAACCCCCGGCGATATATTATGTCGATGCTTTTGAATTCCTCTTGATGGGGGTCACGCCCTGGGCCACCTGGTGGTCGGACATCGCCTGGGTGACGCTCACCATCAGTCTCTTTTTTATGATCCTTCGCAAGCTGACCGATCCATTCCCTGCTATTCTTGCGTCCGGTGCATTCCTCTTCACCCTCATGTATCCTCCGATTTATGGAGGTGGCGATTTAACGGAAATCTATGGTCTCCTGCCTCAAGTATTGATTATCGGAGCATCCTTCTTATACTTTAAAACACAGCGGAAGTGGTGGGCATTTGTATTGGGACTCTTAACTGCAATTGCCTTTCTCTTCAAGCAGACCTGCATCGCCTTGGGGATCAGTGCGGCAGCCACGATCCTGTACCTGGCCGTGCGATCGGGTCAAACCCGCAGAGGCTTAATTCACCTCGGACTGTTTACGCTGGGGGTCATCCTGCCGCTTGGGTTGATCGCCCTCGTTTGGTTCCAGGCTGGTGGATTCAGTGAGCTTTGGGACGCGGTCATTGTGTTTAATCTATTCTATGTGGGTAGCAGCATTTCCAACACCACTTTTGTGGCCATGTTCCAAATATTGCTGACCGAATTTCCGCTGATGCCACTGACGATCACGGCCATGGGCGGTTTGATCGCCTATCTGCTCGCCAATAGAACCTGGTTGTTCTCACGTGGAAAGGGGAGGGTAATCCAGGAGGAGGCGGCCATCCAAAGCGGCGCTGACTCCCAGGGAAAGCCATGGGTATTTCTGGTAGTGTTCCTGGCCTTGCCGATTGAAGTTGCATTCGTTGCCATGGGCGGTCGGAATTACCCGCATTATTACGTTACCCTCCTGCCGGTATTTGCAGCCGCGACCGCCTACCTTTATGGGCAGTTGATCTCCATACCGTATTTCAACCGCTGGGGCTTGAAGCGGATCGCTTTCCTCCTCCTGGCCCTGCTCAGTTTGGTCTGGTTTTCAGTGGCATACTCTAGTGAGAAACCTCCAATTGGTCTGCGTACCAGCCTTTCAAAACCGCTGTACGGCGATCTTCCCCAATCAGGGTTGGGCGAGTTTATCCTGGCTCATTCCCGACCGGACGAGTCGATATTGATCTGGAAAAATGATATAAACTTATACCTGCAGACCGGTCGCCGGAACTCATCCCGCTATCTCTACCCACAACCTTTGTTTTTTCCCACGAGCGGGGGGCCCAGCCGGTTTGACCAGTTCCTTCAGGACCTTCAACAAAATCCCCCGGCCCTGATCATCGGACCAACCCAGGCAGCTTCCGATGCGCCCTTCGTCACCTCGCCGGACGACCAGCTCTGTCCGAATTGCATTCCTGAGGCACTGGAGGGGATGAGGCGGTTTAAATCCTTGGTCACAGAACATTACGCGGTAATATATAACGACCATACTACGATCGTCTATCAGCGTGTTCATTGAGAAAAGGCCCGGGATCCGGCGGCGAGGCTGCAGGGTAGCAGCAGCCTGCTTTTGGGCTGCTCAATCCACCAGCAGGCCCATGGGAACCTGGCTTGTTTTGCCCCCCGGTTGTGCAGCCCCTTGATCAGTCGAGAGAACGCCATGCGTGAAACGAATGAACAGCATTCTTTGATCAGCCGGCGGAAATTTTTGGAGCTTTGTTCGGCCGGGGCCGCCCTGACGCTTGCGCCCAGCTTGTGCTCTCTGAGCCAGGCGATCAGGGGTACGACCCCTGCGTCGACTCCCGAGGCGACGCAACTGGCGGTTTCTGGATGGGTCAAGTCCAAGTTCAATCCGGTCCTTGGGGGAAGCCTGGGGACATGTTACGATGTTTGCGTGCTGCAAGAAGGCAACCAATACCGCATGTGGTTTTCCTGGCGTCCGCAGAAAAGCATCGCCCTGGTTGAGAGCGGGGACGGTATCCATTGGAGCAGTCCGGAGATCAGCCTGGCGCCGGATGCCTCAACCGGTTGGGAGGATGAAATCGATCGTCCGATTGTGCTCAAGCTGGCAGACGGGTATGCCATGTGGTATTCCGCCCAAAGCAAAACCTATTCCCGGATCGGGTATGCGACCAGTCCGGATGGCAGGAAATGGACCCGCGTCAGCAAGGATCCCGTATTGAGTCCGGATGTGGCCTGGGAGGGCAATGGGGTCATGTGCCCCGACGTAATTTATGACCCTTCTCAAGCGACTTTCAGAATGTGGTACTCGGGGGGGAATTTCGGAGAGCCGATCGCGATCGGATACGCGACCAGCAAGGATGGGATCCATTGGGATAAACTTTCCTCCAATCCGATATTTTCGCCCTTCCCGGGGCACTTTTGGGAACAGGACCGTGTGACGGCCTGCCAGGTCCTCCAGCATGGGAAATGGCATCTCATGTTCTACATTGGCTTCAGTGATGCAAACCACGCCCAGATTGGTCTGGCGCGCTCGAAAGACGGCATCTCCGACTGGGAACGTCACCCGGCTAATCCGATTATCCGGCCGGATGTCGGAAAGTGGGATGGGGACTCGGTGTACAAACCTTTTGCTATTTTCGATAAGGACCATTGGTATCTCTGGTACAACGGTCGTCTGGGAGGTTCGGAGCAGATCGGACTGGCGATTCACGCAGGTGAGGATTTGGGTTTTTAATCTCAAGATTGACCTTGCGGCCTTTGCCTTGATTCGGCAGCCTGCGGGCTCAACCCGAAGGTTGAATTGACATGGATGGAAGGAGATTTTCGATATAATAAAAAGTGAGGAAGTACCGCCAGACGATCCTCTGGCTTTGCCGAAACAGGAAGAAACAAGCCAGCATGAACAAATATCAATGAGGAAATGACGATCTCAAATAGAAGGAATTCCTTCCTGCGTCGGATCGCGGGAGCTGAGCTTTTCACGATCATCGTGCTGCTTGTGGCTGGCACCGTGGCATGTTTTTGGATTCCCGTCGGGGCCGGCTTCGACGAAGATCAGCATCTGTTGCGGGTCTGGGAGATATCCGCTTTTCATTTCATCCCGAATGAATGGCTGAGTACGGGCCAATCCCACTACCCATCGATCTTCAATGAGATGTCCATCCGCCATCGCATCTATGGACGTGTCATCGAACCGGACTTCTGGTCGGAATACTCCCAACTCCATTTCGACGCTTTCGATCACGTTCATGGAGCCCTTTACACCACATCGACCTATTCCCCCGCCCTATTTCTTCCTCAAGCACTGGTCATGCGTTATCTTGGCCGGCGGGCCAATCTTCCAGCCCTGCCCGTCTTCTATGCCTCCCGGCTGGTTGGGCTGCTCATTTATATCCTCCTGGCATGGCTGGCGGTTCGCCTGATGCCGGTAGGGAAATGGACCCTGGCGATCCTGGCCGTTGCCCCGATGGCTGTATTCCAGGCTGCAACGATTAACGCTGACACGATTTCGAATGGGATCGGGTTGCTTTTCATCAGCGGCTGCCTCAGCCTTAATCTCCGCCAGCAGATCCGGTGGCGAGAATGGGGAATTTTGACCTGCCTCATCACCCTGTTGTTGCTTGCTAAAGTCAACCTCATTTTTCTACTCGTTTTGCCTTTTCTTATCCTTTCACCCGCCCGATTTAAAATGAAAGGCGGGTATGCATTCCTGGTCATCGCGTCATTAATCCTCGTCTTGGTTGAAGTCGGTGGATGGAATGTGCTTGCCTTCTCGCATGCCAAGAGTGTTTTCCCGGGGGCGGATCCGATCGGTCAAATTAAATTTATCGCCAGCCATCCCTGGCAGTTTCTCAATACCGTCCTGCAGGACCTCTGGTCCAATAAGCAGCCCTATACCCGGCAGTGGTTTGGCGTATATGGGTATGGCTACTGGTCCGTTCCATTTATCACGTATATATTCTACGCGCTGTGCCTGGTCTCAATGCTGTTTATTAAACCAAGCGGTGAAACTTTTTCCAAGAAATTGCGCCTGTATCTGGGACTTGTCTTTCTCTTAGGGTACCTGACAACCGTTGGGATCCTTTACCTCACCTACACGCCTGTTGGCAGTGCGAGCATTCTGGGAGTTCAAGGCCGATACCTGATCCCTGTCATGCCTTTGCTTTTTCTAGCCCTTAGCGGGCTGCCTGGGATCAGGAATCAGCGACTGCTTCGATGGCTGACTGCTGGAAGTGCGGCATTCGGATTAACCTGCTTTGGGATGGGGTTACTGCTTTCATACCATATCACCTGCGGCACCCAATTCTATCAATGGGGTCTGTGTTATGAGCCGATCTATAAAAAATGGCAGCCGAATGCTTCTTACTCACCACCCCTCTCGAGCGAAACCCCCCTTTCTCAGAGCTTCATTGCGGAATGCGATGGGATAACACAAATCCGGGTTTGGGTCGACGCTCAGGGGGCGTCGAGCAATGCAACGACGGATTTCATCTTTTGGGATCCGAATCATGCACTCACCCTCGTAAAAGCATCCATCCTCGACCGGGATCTGCCACAGGGAGGTTGGGTTAGCTTAAGCTTTTCCCCGCTCTGGAATTCAAATGGGATGACCTATGACCTGATGATCCACAGCGGGGATTCGCAGGGCAACCCCGGACCGAGAATTGCCACCAGCACTGAGATCGTGAATACCGTCGGCAGTCTGAGCATGGGCGGAAAGGCCGAAAGTCAGAACCTGGTCTACCAATACGCCTGTCTCGCCGGCCTGGAAAAGATCTGGTGGTCGATCCACCCCTAGGATATTTTCAATGAACGTTGGATCGCGAAGTCGATTGCCGCAAGGCACTCCAGAGGCGATCGTCAATCCGCAGGGCCGGATATGGCCACGTCTAGTTTTTTTGTGCCAACTCGGCTACAAAGGTGTCCAGAGCCAGGTCCAGGGGGACCTGGCTTGTCTTTGCCCCCAGATCGATATCCAAGAGCCTGTGGTAAATGGCTTCCAGGGCGGTTAGGGAGAAGCGCTGCGCCTGGCGGTAGACCTTTTTGGCGACGAAGTCGCGCAGGCCCAGCGATTCCTGGACCTCGCGCTCCCGCCCGCCTGACTCACTGATCTCCCGGGCCAGGATCAACAGGCGGAACTGCCGGATCACCATCCCCCAGAACTCGAGCGGGTCTTCGTTCTCGAACAGGCGATGGAGCACTTTTTGAGCGGTATGACCGTCGCCCATACCAAGCGCATCCACTAGGTCGAAAACACTGCTCTGGGCGCTGGCGATGCCGACGCGCTCTACATCCATCTCCGTGACAGGTCGTTCGTAGTTGACGTAGGTCAGGATTTTGGTGATTTCTTGAGCGGCCAAACGCGTGTCCTCGCCGATCATCTCGGCCAAACGCGCCGCAGCCGGCCTCTCGATCTGACCGCCCTGCTTCTTCGTTTCCTCGAGGATCCAGCGCGGCATGTCGCCGCGTTTGGGCATGGCGTGTAATTGCACCTTCGCCAGGCCTCTGGCGTGCTGGGCCCATTTGACCAGCCAGTGGTCCTGCTTGAGCACCTCGTATTCCACGAGGGCCAGGCTGGTTGTCTGCGGGACCTGGTCGAGCAGCCCGATGAATTTCCTGCGCCCAACGGAAGTAGGGAAAGCCGCCGAGGGATGCACGAGCACCACCAAACGTCGTGCCGATAGAAAGGGGAGTGCGTTGACGGCATTATTCAAGGCCTCAAAGTCCAGGCCGGCGCGACCGTCGAAACGGGTCAGGTTCATCGCGACGCTGGATGGATCGCCCAAGGCCCTGGCCAGTTTTTCGATCACTTCTGCGATAGCCAATTCGTCCGTACCGTGCAGGAGCAGGACTGCCGGAAGGTCTGTCATGCTAGCCCTGTGTGATCACCCGGTGGAGGACCAGGCGTCCGAATTGGACCGGGAAGATGTCCACGATCGACATCCCCTCGGGATCGCCACTGGTGGTGAGGCGTTCCTGGAGCAGGGGGCCGAGCGGTTGGCTGACGAAGAGCCCCAGGGTGGCCAGCCCGATCACGAGAGGCAGGCGTTCAACCTTCCCCCGCCTGCCCCGGGCGCCCAGCGTGCCCAGCCAGGCCAGGAATCCGGCCACCACGCCGGAGGCGACCAGATTCGTCCCGCAGTGATCGTGGATGGCCAGATGATGTTCGCCGTTGTTCATGCGCTCGAGCGCCTGGATGACGGCTTCACGCAAGTTGTCGGTCGGCACCTCGCCGAAGATGAAGAAACCGCCCGGGGTAGAGATTCCTGCCAGACGCCGGTAGGGGAAGAGCGGGGAAAGGAGGTTGAGGGTGGCATGCTCCAAGCCGTGATTGCGGCGGAGACGGGAAAGTATGGGTACATCCAGGAAGGTCATGATTGGTTCCTTTCAGGCTAATTTTTTCCCTTGCGGCGGCTTCTTCTCGATCCCGAATGCCGCTTCCAGCGCCTGGTAAGCCGAGCGCACTTCGACGATTTCGATGCCTTCAGACCAGTCTTCGCCTTTGCGCACCCGCTTCGGCACGATGGCGGTTTTAAAGCCGAGCTTGGCCGCCTCTTTTAAACGCATGGGCATCTGCCCGGGCAGGCGCAGTTCTCCAGCCAGGCCGATCTCGCCGATCAATACGGTATCGGCCAGGATGGGGATGTCGCGCATCGAGGAGGCTACTGCCGCGGCAATCGCCAGGTCGGCGGCCGGCTCGTCGATCTTGATCCCGCCCACCACGTTGACGAACACATCCTGCTCGGCCAGATGCAGGTTCAGGCGGCGGGTCAGCACCGCCGCGATCATCAACAGGCGGTTAAGGTCCACCCCGTTCGGGGTACGGCGGGCATTGCCGAACTGGGTTGGACTGGTCAGGCCCTGGATTTCCACCAGCAGCGGGCGCGTGCCTTCCATCGTCACCGCGATCGCTGACCCCGCTGCGTTGACCAGGCGTTCGGCCAGGAAGGCCTCCGAGGGATTGGCGACCTCGACCAGTCCGCGCTCGACCATCTCGAACACCCCCACCTCGGCGGTCGCGCCGAAGCGATTCTTGACCGAGCGCAGCAGGCGGTAGGCCTGGAAGCGGTCGCCCTCCAGGTACAACACCGTGTCCACAATGTGCTCGAGCACCCTTGGCCCGGCAATGACGCCTTCCTTGGTCACATGTCCGATGACAAAGACGGCCACACCGGAGGATTTGGCCAGCTCCCGCAGCCGGGAGGAGCTCTCGCGCACCTGGGAGACGGACCCGGCGGCGGATTCCAGCTCTGGCAGGTAAACGGTCTGGATGGAATCGACGATCAACAGTTGCGGCTTGACCGCGCTGACATGTTCGAAGATGGTGTCCAGGTTGGTCTCGGTCACCAGGTACAAATCCTCGGGGAAGGCGGACTTTTTCTCGCCTCCGGCCACGAGCCGCGCCGCCCGCATCCTGATCTGGCGCTCGGACTCTTCTCCAGACACATACAGCACCCGCAGCTGTCTGGCCATCTGCAAGGCCATCTGCAGCATCAAGGTCGATTTCCCGATGCCCGGATCACCGCCGACCAGCACGATCGAGCCCGGGACCAGGCCGCCGCCCAGGACCCGGGCGAATTCCCCGATCGGGACGGGAATCCGGTCCTCGACCTCACTGCTGACCTCGTTCAGCCGGTGCGGCGTGGACCGTCCGGATAAGCCGCGCCCCAGGCTCCTCGCCCCGGCAGCCTCTTCGCTGACGATCTCCTCGACCATGCTGTTGAATTCGCCGCACTGCGGGCAGCGTCCCATATAGGCGGCCGAGACGCGTCCGCACTGCTGGCAGACATAGCGGGTGTAGGTTTTAGCCATACCCGTATTATACCTTTGGCTGTCTGGCTTTCCTTTATGCTATACTATGAACCATGGGTGTGGGCTATTTCTTTGAAAAGCAGGAAAAGTGGTTTTTGGGGGTCGTCAGCGTCCTACTCGTGCTGGTTTTGGGCCTTCTCAATTATCTTGTCGGCCACGAAATTGGTTTTTCCCTTTTCTACCTGGCCCCCATTTGTCTGGTCACCTGGTATGCCAGCCGGAGGCTTGGCTTGGTGGTCTCCGGGATCGCCGCGGTCACCTGGTTCCTGGCTGATGTTTTCAGCGGCGCCTCCTATCCCCAGACCTGGATCTACCTGTGGAATACCCTGATCGTCCTGGGGTTCTTCGTCATTGTCGTGGGGCTGGTCAACGAGTGGAGGAAGACTTATCTGGCCAACCAGGAGTTGAGCCGCGCTGATCCCATCACCGGTGCGATCAGTGTTCGTTATTTTTACGAGTTGGCGAAAATAGAGCTCAGCCGTTCCAACCGTTATAAACGTCCTCTGACAATGGCCTATTTTGATCTGGATGATTTCCAGGCGATTAATGACCGTTTTGGCCACAGTACCGGCGATGAGGTGCTCCGCACCGTGGGCACGAGCGTCCGGCGCCAGATCCGGAATGTGGATATCTTTGCGCGCCTGGGCGGAGATGAATTTGTCCTGCTGATGCCGGAAACCGGGGAAGTGGAGGCGCAGGCGGTCATCTCCCGGATCCGTCAACGGTTGCTGACTGAAATGCAGAATGGCGGCTGGCCGGTGACGTTCAGCATCGGCGTGGTGACGTTCGTCAAGATCCCCAAGGCGGTCGATGACATGGTCAAGATGGCCGATGATGTGATGCTGCCGGTCAAGATGGGCGGCAAGAACGGGGTCAGTTATACGATCTACGAGGGTTGATCCTGCGGTGTAACCGAACCGCCACAGAAATTGCGAAGCGCAGAGTGTATCTCTGCGCTTTTTTTGCAGGTGCGGCTCCTGTTCGCCGACGACCCTTGTGCAGAAACAGAATCTGTATTGCAGTCTCTAGGATTCCCGGCCGATTGGCCCGGGCGGTCCTTTGGGGAAATGTTGGAGCTGCTGGCTGCGGGTGATCCGCTGCGGCGCCCTCTCCTGAACTGGATCACCGGCAACACCTACGGGCACTACCGGGAGCACCGCGCGACCATCACAAGGTTCGCAGAGGATGAGGGTGCGGCGGCAGGCTTTTCCCCGCAATCTAAGCCGGTTGTTCTTTTTTAAGCATCTCGAGGAAATGCTGGCGGAACTTGGCAACCTTCGGCGCAACGACCGCCCGGCAATAACCCTGATAGGGGTTTTTCTTGAAATATTCCTGGTGATAGTCCTCGGCCACGTAGAACTGCTCGAACGGGGTGACCTCGGTCACAATCGGATCGCTCCAGAGATGTTGGCTGCTTAATTCCGCGATGACCTGTTCAGCAGCTGCCTTTTGTTCGGGCGTATGGTAGAAGATGGCCGAACGGTACTGCGGGCCGACATCCGCGCCCTGTCGGTCCTTGGTGGTCGGGTCGTGGATGGCGAAGAACACCTTCAGGAGATCCTGATAGGAGATCGCCTGGGGATCAAAGCTGATCCGGACCGACTCGGCGTGTCCGGTCAGGCCCGTACAGACCTGTTCATAACTGGGGTGAGGGGTCTTTCCGCCGCAGTAGCCGGATTCGACCGACACGACTCCTTTCAATTCATCGTACACCGCTTCCAGGCACCAGAAACAACCACCGGCGAGTGTTGCCACTTGGAATACTTTACCCATAAATACACCCTTTCAATTCAGGATCGGGGCGGCCCATGGGCCGCCCCGAATAGAAGCTCATGCGCTTGGCTCGGCGAGCGGGTCCGCTTCCGTCTTGAGAATCTGTCTGCGCAGGGTCGGCTCGCCGTCGGCCACTTCGACCAGGATGGTATCTCCCTCATTGAAATCACCTGACAGCAGGCCGTCCGAGAGTGGATCCTCCACTTTCTGCTGGATCACGCGCCGCAGCGGGCGGGCGCCCATCTCGGGGTCGTAGCCCTGCTCGGCCAGGAGATCCAGGGCAGCGTCACTGGCGGTCAGCGTCACGGCGTGCTCGGCCAGACGCTCGGTCACCTTGTGCAGCTCCAGGCTGACGATCTCGCGGATGTCGCTCTTATTCAAGGCGCGGAACACGATAACGCTGTCCACCCGGTTGATGAACTCCGGACGGAAGATCTTCTTCAGGGATTCGGTCAATTTTTTGCGCATCTCTTCATAGGAATTGCGTTCCTCGTTCTTTTCCTCGCGCTTCAGCTGGAAGCCGAGGGCAGTCTGGCGTTTGATCTCGTCCGCACCAATGTTGGAGGTCATCACGATGATGGCATTGCGAAAGTCCACCGTGTGGCCGCGGGCGTCGGAGAGATGGCCTTCTTCCATGATCTGCAGCAGCATGTTGTGAACTTCCGGATGCGCCTTCTCGACTTCATCGAAGACGACAATGGAATAGGGGCGGCGCCGCAGTGCCTCGGTCAGCTGGCCTGCGTCCTCGTAACCGATATAGCCAGGCGGGGCGCCGACGAGCCGGGAGGCAGTGTGCCGTTCCATGAACTCGGACATATCGAGCTGGATCAGGGCCTCTTCGCTGCCGAACATGAACTTGGCCAGGGCCTTGGTCAGTTCGGTCTTGCCGACGCCGGTCGGGCCAAGGAAGATGAAGGAGCCGATGGGGCGGCGCGGGTCCTTAAGACCGGCGCGCGCTCTGCGCACGGCCTTGGCGATCGCCTTGATCGCCTCGTCCTGGCCGATGATCGCTTTGTGCAGTTCCTCTTCCATTTTGAGCAGGCGCTGCGACTCTTCCTGGGCGATCTGCATGACCGGGACACCGGTCCACATGGCGACCACCTCGGCAATGTCATCGGCGGTGACGACCGGGCTGTTGGCCCGGTCCCAGCCGGTCTTCAGGCGCCTGAGCTGCTCGTTGAGATCGGCCTCCTGCGCCTCCCAGGTGCGCACGTCTTCCGCCTTGCCCTCCTCCTGAGCGAGCGCCCGGTTTTGCTGGGCCAGCTTCAACTGGCTGTATAGGCCTTTGGCGGATCGCGCCGCGTCGGACTTGTACATGCGCACGCGCGAGGCGGATTCGTCAATCAGGTCTATGGCCTTATCGGGCAGGAAGCGGTCGGATACATACCGGGCGGAAAGCCGGGCGGCCGCCCCGAGCGCCTCGTCCGAGATGACCAGGTGGTGGTGCTCCTCGTACATCTTGCGCACGCCCTTCAGGATATCGATGGTTTCATCCACGGTCGGTTCGTCCACGACGATCGGCTGGAAACGCCGTTCCAGGGCCGCGTCGGATTCGATGTGCTTGCGATACTCGTCCAGTGTGGTGGCGCCGATACACTGGAGCTCGCCGCGCGAGAGCGCCGGTTTCAGGATATTGGCGGCGTCCACCGCCGAACCGGCCGCACCGGCCCCGACCAGCATGTGAAACTCATCGATGAACAGGATGGCTCCCGTGGATTTCAGCTCGTCGATCACCCGCTTCAGCCGTTCCTCGAACTGGCCGCGGTACATGGTCCCGGCCACGAGCGAACCAACATCCAGCTTCATCACGCGCTTGTTCAAGAGCGGAGCCGGCACATCCCCCTCGATGATCCGCTGGGCCAGTCCCTCGACGATGGCGGTCTTGCCGACCCCCGGTTCACCGATCAGGGCCGGGTTGTTTTTCGTCCTGCGGGCCAGGATCTGGATCACGCGTTCGATCTCCATCTGGCGTCCGATCACCGGGTCCAGTTTGCCTTCTTCGGCCAGAGCGGTCAGGTCGGTGGCGAGCTGGTCCACCAGCGGCGTCTTGGGTTCCTGTTTGGCCCCCAGTTTGGCGGCCTCCGGGACGGGCGAAGGCTGAGAGCCGGTGCTTTCCTGGAGCACGCGGCGGGTCTGCCGGCGGACCTGTTCGGCAGTCACGCCGAGTTTCTTCAGCACTTCCATGGCCGTGCCTTCCGAGCGGACCAAACCGAGCAGGAGGTGTTCGGTGCCGATGTAATGGTGACCCATCTTGCGGGCCTCTTCGATGGCAAATTCCAGGACTTCCTGGGTATCCGGGGCGAGTTCGATCTTGCCGCCTTCATATTGCCCCTCGCCGATGATGCGCTGGACCATCTCGCGCACCCGTCCGGATTCCAGCCCGAGTTCGCGCAGGACTCGCCCTGCAACCCCACCGTCCTCTTCCAGCAAACCGAGCAGCAGATGTTCTGTACCGATCATACCCTTATGGGCCCGCTCGGCTTCCTGGTGAGCCAGGCTGAGCACCCGTCGTGCCCGCTGCGTGAACTTTTCCATGCTTGCCATAGTCTTCTCCTCACTCAATCAGACAAGAACTGTCTGGATTGATTCTACCAAAAAGCGAGCCTGCAAATATATGAAAAAGATTAGAGTTTGAGGATTAAAACAGATAGGGAATCAGGAAGCGGGTGCGTCGCTTGTAGGCGGCCCAGGTATCACCAAACCGCTCCGCCAGCGCGGATTCCTCTCGTCGGGCCCGCCCGATAAATGCCACGACCGAAAAAACGAGCATCACCAGCACCAGCCACACCGGGTAGAGCAAGAGCAGGCCGAGCATAGCCACCCACCAGCCAAAATACATCGGATGGCGCACACAGGCATATGGCCCGCTTTGAATCAGCCGGTGGTCATCGAGCAGTCGCACATTCTGGCTGGTGCTCAGGCCCCACATTTTACCCAGCGTGCGGCGCGCCCACAGTACGAAGACGCAGCCGGCCAGGTAAAGGATCAATCCGATCACCTTTAAATCGAAGCTCGCCACAACCGGGATGGTGAAGAGCGGAATCCACAGCAGAGCGGCCATCCCGGCGAAAAGCGCCAATCCCACCAGAACCAGACCGACCTGTGTCCACATCGGCCAGGCGCGCCCCCTGCTCTCGGGCAGCAGCGAAACCGCCTGGCCGGCTCGCAGGGCGGCCAGCCACTCCGCCAGGGTCAGGACAAAACTGACATAAACCAGGCTGAGGATGACGATCAGTGCAGCAAGCCAATTAAAGATCACCATGGTTTGCGTTCTTAGCGGTTGTCCCCGTCGCCGCCGATTTTGCCGCGCTCCATCCGATCGAACAGCTTTTTTAAGTTGTGCTCGGCCACCTCATCGAGCGACAGGTTTAATTCTGTACAGACCTGGGCTAGATACCACAGTACGTCTCCCAGCTCCCCCTTGAGAGCCTCGCGTTCCGTCTCGCCGATGACGCCGGCCTTGTCGCGGAAGATCTTCTTGACCTTGCCCGCCACTTCTCCAGCCTCATTGGTCAGGCCCAGGGTGGGGTAAATGACGCCATGTCCGATCGGCGGATATTTTGCTGTACGACGGGATTGGGTTTGATACTGGTCGAAGTCCATGATCGAATGCGCCCTCCATCCGGGATGGGATACCCTAATCGGATAAGAGATATGCCAGCACCCACTGCGTGGTCGCGAGCAGCGCCTCGGTGTGGGTGCGCTCGTAGCTGTGCGAGGCGTCCACGCCGGGGCCGATGAGGGCCACGGCCACATCCCCTCCGGCTCTCCAGAAAGCTTCCCCGTCCGAACCGTAGTGGGGGTAGATATCCACTTTGTACGGTATGTGGTGCTCCTCTGCCAGGCTGCGCAGCCGTGTGGACAGTCCGTGATGGTACGGACCGCCGCTGTCCTTGACGCACAGGGAGGCATGGAACTCGTCGGAGGCCTGGCCCTCTCCAACGGCCGCCATGTCGACCACCAGCAGCTCCTCGACGCTTGGCGGGATGCCGGCGGCCGCGCCATGCCCGACCTCCTCATAGTTGCTGATCAGCAAGGTCGTCGGCCGGGCGGGCCTCAATCCGGCTGCGCTCAAGGATTGGAGCGCTGCAACCAGGCAGGCAACGCAGGCCTTGTCATCCAGGTGGCGGGAGCGGACAAAGCCCCCGGTCATCTCCACTCGCGGGTCGAAGGCGACGAAATCACCGACCTCAATCCCAAGCGCGCGGGTCTCCTTTTCCGATGAACTGCGCTCATCCAGCCGGACCTCCAGAGTGTCGTCGTCGCGCTTCACTTCGTTCACCTGCTCCCCATGAACGTGGGCGGAGGCCTTGTTCAGCAACAGCGCGCCGCGCACCGGCCGCCCGTGGGAGGCGAGCACGGTCAGACCCTCACCCTCGACGGTGTTCCAGGCAAAACCGCCGATCTTGGTCAATTTCAGACGCCCATTGGGTTTGATCTCCTTGACCATCGCTCCGAGCGTATCCACATGGGCGGTCAGGGCGCGCCCGCCCTGATCCCGTTCGCCCCCCCAGATCGCCACGAGAGCCCCTTTGCGAGTGCGGGAGAGCTTGAGCCCCGGGATGACTTTCAAGGTCTCTTCGGTGAGGGCCACGGCCGGTTCGGCCAGCCCGGTGGGGCTGGGGGTGTTGAGCAATTTGGCCAGGAATTCGAGCAGCGCTCTGGCGTCGATCTCTGGAAGGTCAGACATGATTCCTCCATTTTGAGAAGATTATACACTGACTGCTCCTTGGGTCAAAATACGGGGGTTCCAGACGGAAACAGGATGAAAAAGTTGGCGGAACATGTTAGAATACTTGTGCTATGCGTACGATCCGAGCCTCTGAAATCGGTTCCTACCTCTTTTGTGCGCGTGCCTGGTGGTATCAACTGCAAGGTGTTGAATCTGCCAACCAGGCCGAAATGGTCGGCGGGACGGAACTGCACCATGCCCACGGGCGCCAGGTCCTGGCCGCCCGGTTAACGCGGCTTCTAGCCCTGGTCCTCCTGCTGGCGGCGCTGATGTTGCTGGCTGCCTACTGCACGTCCAGATTTGTTTGAATTCGGTCGGGAAAGGGATATGTCCGTTCTCCATCGAATCGCCTGCCTTCGAGACCACCGGGGTCCGGTTTCTAACCAGGAACTGGCCCGTGACCTGGCCGCGCGGCACGATTGGGCTGGCATCCGCGAGATCGCCTCTAATCATTGGAACCAGGATCCCGTGGTCCAAGTGGGCAGGTTAATGAAGGCCATCCGGGGGACCGGAGGAGGCTAGGCAGGACCCCATGCTCTATCTTGCCCTGGCGTTCTTCCTCTTTGCACTGGTGCTCTTCTGGCTCGCTGCGCGCCAGCGCCATCGGGCGGGCATACCCGGCGGACGGGTCATCTACAACGACACACGCGCCTGGGGGCCGGTCGAGAAACCGCTCTTCGAGGGCAAACTGTGTTTGACCGGCAAACCGGATTACCTGGTTGAAGAGCATGGCCAGATCATCCCGGTCGAGGTCAAATCCGGCCGCACCCCGGAGGCGCCGTATGATGGCCACATCTTTCAGGTGGCGGCTTATTGCCTTCTGGTCGAGAAGACATACGGCAAGCGCCCGCCTTATGGCATTATTCATTACCCGGGCCGCGATTTTGCCGTTGACTATACCTCCGAGCTGGAAACCGCCCTTCTGGATCTCCTGGCTGAGATGCGCCGGGATGAACGCCGGAAAACCGTGGGGAGATCTCACGAGGATCCTCACCGCTGTGCCCGTTGTGGCTTTCGAGCCGCCTGCGACCAGAAGTTGGGGTGAACCCAACACCGGGAAATTCCGGACGAGAGTCCCGCACGCCCAGAGTATCAGGATGAAGTCAAAGGTATAATAACCCCCATGCCCGAGAATCATTCCACCCCCCAGCGCATTGCCATCGCTGCCCACCCACAAATGCCGGAGGCTGTCGCCGAGGCTGCCGCGATCGCGGCGTATTTCGCCGAACGCGGGCTGACTTCTGTTCAGGGCACGCTGGAGGATGCCGCTTTGCGGAAACGCATTAAGAACCGCGAGTTCGACCTGGTGCTGGCGATCGGCGGGGATGGAACCATGCTGCGCGCAGCGGGACTGTGTGCCCCTTACAACCTGCCCATTCTGGGCGTCAACCTGGGGCGGCTTGGATTCCTCATCCAGGTCAGAAGGGAGGAATGGCGCTCTGCGCTGGAGGCCCTGCTCAAGGGCGAGTTCTGGATCGAGAACCGCATGATGATCCGCGCCGAGCACGTCCGGGCGGGTGAATCTTTGGGAAGCTGGCATGCGCTCAACGAGGCTGCGGTCTGCCGTGGCCAGACGGTTCACCCGGTGCAGATTTCTGCCAGCCTGGACGGGCGGCTGCTGACCACGTACGTGGCCGATGGGCTGATCGCCGCCACGCCGACCGGTTCGACCGCTTACGCCCTGGCAGCCGGGGGGCCGATCCTGCCGCCCGAGCTGCGCAACATCCTCCTGGTCCCGATCGCCCCGCACCTCTCGGTCGACCGGGCCGTTGTGCTCTCGGAGGGGACCTCGGTCAGCATCACGCTGCGCAGCGGCGACGCCGTCCTGAGCGTTGACGGGCAGATCCCGATCGGCCTGGCAGAAAACGACGTGGTGGATGTCCGCGCCGGGGAGTATGCCGCCAAGTTCGTGCGCTTCGGTGATCCCGGTTACTTTTACCGCAACTTGACCGCACACATGAACCAGAATCCATCGATAGGCATGTAGCCATGACGGAAACCACCCCCCTGTACTGCGCCAACCATCCCGGGGTCCAGACCACCCTGCGCTGCAATAAATGCGGCAAACCGATCTGCGCCAGGTGCGCTGTTCTCACGCCGACCGGCTACCGCTGCAAGGAATGCGTGCGCGGCCAGCAGAAGATCTTCATCACCGCCAAATGGTATGACTACGTCCTGGGCTTCATTATCGCGGGCATCCTCTCGTTCCTGGCCAGCCTGCTGGCCGGGCTGGTCAGCGGGATCACTTTAATCGGCTGGATCCTGGTCATTATCGGGGCACCCAGCGCGGGCGCGATTATCGCCGAAGGCGTGCGCCTGGTCACGCGCAAACGCCGGGCGCAGGGTTTGTTCATCACCGTGACGGTCGCCATGGTCCTGGGCGCCCTGCCATCGATCTTGATTCACCTGTTATCTTTCAACCTTTTTGGCATTCTCTTCCAGGTCATTTACCTGGTCCTGGCCACACCGGTCGTCTACACCCGCCTTTCGGGGATTCAGTTGTTCCGCTGATCCGGCCCTGCCATGCTGACCGAACTGCACATCCGGAATTTTGCCATCATCGACCAGCTCGACCTCGAATTCGGGCCGGGGCTGGCTGTCTTCACCGGCGAGACCGGGGCGGGCAAGTCCATCATCATGGATGCGGTGGAACTGCTCCTGGGTGGGCGGGCTGACGCCACCGCCATCCGTAGCGATGCGGACCTGGCGCAGGTGGAGGGCACGTTCAAGCTCGCAGGTCCCGAACGTTCTGCCGCTCAAGAGATCCTGAAACGCGAAGACCTGCTGGATGACCCGCGCTACGTTGTCCTCGGCCGGGAGATCCGCCGGGAAGGGCGCAGCTCTGCCCGCATCAACGGCCGCTCCGTTAACCTGTCCATCCTGAAAGAGCTGGGCGAAGTGCTGGTGGATATTCACGGCCAGGGCGAGCACCTCTCCCTGCTCAATGTCCGTGCACACCTGGGCTTGCTGGACCGGTATGCCAATGTGGAAAGCCAGCTGGCTTCCTACCGTAAGACCTACCAGAGCCTGCTCGGAGTGCGCCGCGAGCTGGCCGAATTGCGTGAAGCCCAGAGCAATGCCGAGCGTCGGACGGAAATGCTCACTTTCCAGGCCGAGGAAATCGAGGCTGCCAAACTGCGCCCCGGCGAGGACGAGGAACTGAAACTGGAACGCGACCGCCTCGCCAACGCTGAATCTCTGGCGACCCTGGCCCAGGAGGCTTTGAGCGTATTGGACGAAGGCACCTCCGAGTCCTCCGCGGCCACCGATCTGATCGGCCAGGCTTCCCGGTCGCTGGCGAAACTGGCCCAGATCGATGCCACCCAGGCTTCGCTATCCGAGCAGTCCGCCGCGCTGGAAGACAACCTGGCCGATCTGGCCCACGCCCTGCGCAATTACCTGGAGGCGATCGAGTTCAACCCCAAGCGGCTGGAAGACGTTGAAGAACGCCTCGACCTGATCCACCGTCTGACCCGCAAATACGGCGGCAGCCTGCAGGCCGTCCTGGCTTTCGCAGTCGATGCCCGTCGTGAACTTGAGACCATTACGACCGCCTCGGCGCGCATCGCCGAACTGGAGCAGGACGAGTCGAAGGCACTCGGAAAGCTCGCCGAACAAGGCCTGGCCCTCTCGCAGAAAAGAAAAGAGGCGGCGGGGCGGATGAGCGCCGCCATGGAGGCCGAGCTGGATGACCTGCGGATGGCATCTGCCCGTTTTGCCGTGGACTTCCAGACCAAATCCGATCCACAGGGTGTTCCCCTGCCGGACGGCTCACGACTGGCCTTTGATGGCACCGGTCTCGACAAGGTGGAGTTCCTGGTTGCTCCCAACCCCGGCGAAGGCCTGAAGCCCCTGGCAAAGACCGCCTCCGGAGGGGAGACCTCCCGCCTGATGCTGGCATTAAAGAATGTGCTGGCGCGTGCCGACCAGGTGCCCACGCTGATCTTTGATGAGATCGATCAGGGCATAGGCGGCCGCGTCGGTGGAACGGTCGGAGAGAAACTGTGGGGTCTGGGGCGTGAGCACCAGGTGATGGTCATCACCCACCTGCCGCAGCTAGCAGCTTATGGCGATCAGCACTGGCAGGTGCAAAAGGTGATCGAAAAAGGTCGCACGCTGACCCGGGTTGCCGAGCTGAGCGGGGAACCGCGCACGCTCGAACTGGCCCAAATGCTGGGGGAGGTGACCGAGGGCACGCTCCGTTCGGCTCATGACATCCTGCAAAACGCCCAAACGCTAAAATCGAAGAAGAAGTGAAGTTGCCTCGCCGGAAGAGCAATTCTGGTGTAAAATCCTAAATGGACTAGACATCTTGCACGTGGATAAAGGGAATCCACGTAAATGCAGAAGCCGGTTGTGTCAGGGGGGACCCTCACCACCGGCTTCTGCATCTCTTGACCCCTCTTCAAATCTCGGTTAGAATCCTCGAGCTTTACGACAAAATGCCCCTTTAGCTCAGCGGATTAGAGCGTTTGGTTGCGGACCAAAAGGCCGCGCGTTCGAATCGCGCAAGGGGCGCCAGCAGGAGCGGGCAATTCCCGCTTCTTTCTCTTTATATGTAGAGAGGGTGAAGAAATGGCGAAATGTCAGATCCTCCTGACCAACGATGACGGCATCCAATCCCCGGGCCTGTGGGCCGCGGCGGAAGCCCTCTCTGACCTAGGCTTTGTCACTGTGGCTGCGCCGCGCGAACAATCCTCCGGGGTGGGGCGTAGCATGCCGTTCAACTCGGATGGCATCATCCGGCCGGAGGTCCTGCAGGTGCGCGGCAAGGAATGGACGGTGTATGCCGTCGGCGGGACTCCCGCCCAGGCCGTCCTTCACGGAGTCCTGGAGATCATGCCTGCACGGCCAGACCTGGTCGTTTCGGGCATCAACTACGGCGAGAATCTGGCAGATGGGGTCTCCATCTCCGGCACGGTCGGAGCGGCGATGGAGGGCGCGGCGCTCGGCATCCCGTCTCTGGCGGTGTCGCTCGAGACCTCTAAAGAACATTTCCTTTCCTACTCCAGGGAAGTCGATTTTTCCACGGCAGCCTCCTTTACAGCTTACTTTGCCCGCCAGCTTCTGGAGAAGAAATGTCCGGTTGATGTTGATCTGCTCAAGGTCGATGTCCCTTGCGATGCAACCCCCGAGACTCCTTGGCAGATCACACGGCTCTCGCGCCAGCTCTATTTTGTCCCGCGCGCCGTCGCGCGCAAGTCCTGGGAGGAACCATCGAAGCTGGATTACCACGTGGCGCCCATCCTGGAAGGGGAACCGGAAGACAGCGATGTCTATGTCGTGCATTCGAAGCGGCATGTCTCGGTGACCCCGCTCAGCTTGGATTTTACCTCACGGGTGGATTTCGAAGAATTGGACCATGTGCTGCGTTCGAATTGACGGGTAATGGGGGGCGTGTTAGAATGCAGTCCGCTATGGGCGCGTAGCTCAATGGTAGAGCAGTGGCCTTTTAAGCCATTGGTTGAGAGTTCGAGCCTCTCCGCGCTCACACAATCGCAACCTGCCCCCTAAAGCTGAATTTTCTCCTACCCAGACCTCTGCCAGAAGGCAGGTTTTTGTTTAAACGTCCCATTTTGCCTGTTTTTGGGCTTTTGGCCAATTTACGAGAATTCCAATGTACTCGTTTAATTTTTTTTTATTAAGATTGTCAACGCCAGTCAAATATAGTCAATAAAAAACACAAGGGAAAAGCTGAATGATATACCGTACGATGTATGGAATAAAGTGCCAATAATAGTGACCCATATTGACACTTATGAGTTATAATGCCAATAAGGAAATTTGTTATTGGTGGTTGATTTATGAATCCGAAAGACTTTCTCGAATCTGCGCCAGGCCGGCCTATCAAGACAGCTCGCGGGTACTGGGCGTTCCTTGTCAAACCTTTGCCACCGGAACTGACCTGGTCGGGGGCGCTGGTAACGCTTCACTCCGAAGCCGAGCGGGAGTTGGCCCGTTTGGCCCTGGCGGGAGGGGATTTTCCACATCCTCATATCCTAGCTCGTTCATTCGTCCGTAACGAGGCGGTGGTTTCCTCCCGCATCGAAGGGACGCGGGCCACATTGGAAGACCTGTATGCTTATGAAGCCGCGCAGATGTCGTTCCTGGAACCCGTTTCGGACGCTCGCGAAGTGTACAACTACGTGCGCGCCCTGGATTACGGGCTGGAGCGGACGAACACTCTTCCCATCAGTCTGCGCCTGATCCGGGAAGTACACGCACGTCTGATGGAGGGTGTACGCGGGGAGATCATGACGCCCGGCGAGTTCCGCCGTAGCCAGAATTGGATTGGCCCGGTCGGCAGCACGCTGGAAACGGCTCCTTACGTTCCGCCGCCGGTGGAGGAGATGCACACGGCGCTCTCTGCATTGGAAAAATTCATCCACGCTCCTTCCGACCTGCCGCCCTTGACCCGCATCGGGCTGATCCATTATCAATTCGAAGCCATCCATCCCTTCCTGGACGGGAACGGACGGGTGGGACGGCTTCTGATTTCCCTGCTGCTCTGTCAGTGGAGGCTGCTGCCTCGTCCGCTGCTCTACCTGAGCGCCTACTTTGAACGGAACCGCAGCGAGTATTACGAGCGGTTGCTGGCCGTCAGCCAGCGCGCAGACTGGGAAGGCTGGCTGCGGTTCTTCCTGACCGGAGTGCGCGATCAATCCCGCGAGGCCGCCGTCCGCGTTCAGAACCTGCAGCAACTGCGCGAGCGTTACCGCAGGCTGCTGGCCGTCCGAAGGTCGGCAGTGCGCTTGGGGGAGGTCGTTGATTTCTTGATCGGCAATCCCATCATTACTGTGCGTCAGCTGCAGGCAGGGTTGAACCTGACTGATTTCAAGACCGTCCAGCGTTATGTGGATATTCTCGAACAGGTCGGCATCCTGCGCGAAATGACTGGGCGGAGGCGTAATCGGTTGTTCCGCGCCGATGAAGTTTTCGATGCGATCCAGAAACCATTGGAAGGGTGACAGGTAACATCCGCCCCCTGCTTGGTACTGGAGGCCATCGCCCGCAACAAGTGGCAAGGCTTGCATAAATTATCTATATTAAAGGAATCGAACTGGAGAGAAAATGATGATACCCAAATTGACCTTTGGACGCACAGGCCATTTGAGCACCAGGACTTTATTTGGCGCAGCAGCTTTTTCGGAAGTGAGCCAGGTTGAGGCTGACCGGACGATGGAGGTGCTATATAAATATGGGGTCAACCATATTGATACGGCCGCATCTTATGGAGATGCCGAACTGCGCCTGGGGCCCTGGATCGCTCACCATCGCAACGATTTTTTCCTCGCCTCTAAAACTGGTGACCGCACCTATAAAGAAGCCAAAGAATCAATCCACCGGTCGCTCGAACGCCTGCAGACCGATCATCTGGATTTGATCCAGCTGCATGCGGTGATAGAAGATGATGAATGGAATTTGGCTTTGGGGCCTGGGGGTGCGCTGGAAGCCGCTGTGGAGGCCAGGCAGCAAGGGTTGGTGCGCTTCATCGGTATCACCAGCCATACCCTGCATGCGCCGCTGATTCACCAGCGCAGCCTGGAAAAGTTTGATTTTGATTCGGTCCTTCTGCCTTACAACTTTATGTTGATGCAGAATCCAACTTATGCCGCCGATTTTGAAGCCTTGTTTGCCCTGGCCCAGGCTAAAAACGTAGCGGTACAGTTAATCAAGACTGCGCAGCGGAGGCCCTGGAATGATCAACCTCATTTTGCAGCGACCTGGTACGAACCCTTCAACGACCAGGCATCCATTGATTTAGCCATCCATTGGGCTATGGGCCGTTCAGGCGCCTTTATCAATACGGCCGGGGATATCCACGTTTTGCCCAAGGTGTTAGAGGCTGCCAGTTATTTTGATCAGGTGCCTACGACCACACAGATGCAGGCCCTAATCCAATCGCAGGCAGCTGAACCTTTGTGGGATTAATCAAAATAATATATATAAACCGCACACAAGGATGACATTCCCCACGTGGGTTTTATTGGCTCTCACGGTCATCTCTAAAATTGATGCAATTTACTGGTATACTTCCTTTGGTTGGTGTTGACAGGCTTTCCCCAAACTGTTGACTCGACCGTGTTTAAGAATTCCAATGTACTTGTATATATACTCAACCAATGGATTCGGCAAAAATGGCAGGACATTGGTTGGGAGAAGCGTAAGCGCAGATTTGTTCTGTTAAGCCATTGGTTGAGAGTTCGAGCCTCTCCGCGCTCACACAATCAAAGCATCTCCTTTAGAGTTGAATATTGTCTCACCCCGACCTGCCAGAAGGCAGGTTTTTTGTTTAAAGGTCTCACTTCGGTTGTTTTTGAGTTTGAGTCAAATACAAGAATTCCAATGTATTCGTTCAATTAATTGGTTAAGGTTGTCAACAGCAGTCAAAAATAGTCAACACGTTTGTCAACACGAGTCAATCAAAAAGGAATGGAGGATGTATAAGATGACTGCAAAGAGAAGATCGGAGTTCAAGAGGATGTCTATTGAATAAGCCATTGAATTATATCTGGCCACCGAAGGAAAAAGCTCGGCTACATTGGATGGCTGAAAGACCGGCTACGCTATTTCACGGTTACTATTCACAAAACGCGGGGCAAGGATTTCTGGCTTTAGGATCTGACGGTCGAGAAAGGCCAGGCCCATCTTGGACGAAAATCCCCTCAAGGGGATTTTTTAGTTGGATGCCAGATTAGGAAAAATCAGCTCATTCTTCCCCTTGCGTACCCCTTAACCTCGCCCTGACCCTTAATTTCTTCACATATACCTTTAAGATCGTTTTCCGTTCACAGATGAAAACTTTAGTGGTATATTATGACAAAATTGGTAATTATTAGAGAATTACATAAGAGAATTATCGTATTTTATATAGTAACCATCGACGTTTTCTTTGAAGGACCGAAAGGCGAGATCGACTGGCATCCGGTGGCTCGACCAGCCGACCGGGTTCAACGAGGCCAAGGTTGCTCAGCTGCACGGCATTGGACCCCGCGCTCACGGACAACTCCGGAGCACCCTCGAGGCCAGAGAACTGTCGTTCGCGGGGAAAAGGAGGCTTGATATGCAAAGGACATCGGTGAAAGAGGGCCTAACCCCCTCCCAACTCATCACCAACCGGATCGCGGAACTGACGGACTGGCGCGGCGAGGTGTTTGCCCGGCTGCGCAAGCTGATAATGGAGGCCGCACCGGATATCACCGAGGAATGGAAATGGGGCACTGCTGTTTGGACGCAAAACGGCCTGGTTTGCAGCGTCGCCGCTATGAAGGATCATGTGAAACTCAATTTCTTTAAAGGAGCTTCCTTGAAGGATCCGAAAGGCCTTTTCAACAACGGCCTGGAAGCCAAGGAAACCCGTTCCATCGATTTCCATGCCAACGATGGGATCGACGAACCTGCCGTGAAGGAGCTCATCCGGGCTGCGCGGGGGTTTATCCTTTCGTAGGTCACCCAACCATGTTCATCTTCTTCGACGATCGGTCTTCCGACTCGCCATTTGTCGAACGAGTTTTCGGCTGCTACAGCGAGCGGGCCGGCAAATTCCTCTCGATGGCTACGAGCCAATGGATGATGGTCGTGACGCAGGTCAATGGCGAGACGACCCTCACCGTGCGCGGCCCCGAAACCAGGGCCACGATCGCGGAGTGTCCCGCCGGAGGCGAGTGGTTCGGAATCCTGTTCAAGACGGGCACCTTCATGCCGAGGTTTCCGGCAAATATGCTCATCGACCGGAAGGACGTGACCCTGCCTGGTGCGGCGGGACGCTCCTTCTGGCTGGACAGCTCCACCTGGGAGTATCCCGGCTTCGAGAATGCCGAGACGTTCGTGGACCGCCTTGTGCACAATGAGCTGGTCGTGCAGGACCCCGTCGTGGCGTCGGGATTGCGCGGCCATTTGGACAGAACGACGCTGCGCTCCACCCAGCGGCATTTCGTGAGAACGACCGGCCTGAGCCACGCCGCGATTCGCCAGATCGAGCGCGCTCGTTACGCCACGAATCTCCTGAGGGAGGACGTCCCGATCCTGGAGGTAGTCCACGCTGCGGGCTACTTCGACCAGGCGCACCTGACCCGCTCGCTCAGGCGTTTCACTGGGCAGACACCGGCTCAGATCATGCGGGAAAGCGAGCAGCTGTCGTTTTTGTACAAGACAGGACTTTTCTCCCAGGCTACAATGACATCATCAGCGGACGAAGAGGAAGATCATTTTCCTTGGAGTCCGGGAAGCCGGAAAGGCTCCTCTTCCACAATCAGGGTGGAAGGGACCGGCGCCAACCTTTATTGGTAAAGAGGATCGATGACTTATGGGTACGAGAAAATTGGTCGTTTCTGAATTCCTAACACTCGACGGCGTCATGGAGGACCCCGGTGGGGCAGAAAAATTCGAGCGCGGACCCGAGGGGGACAAATTCAAGGTCGATGAGCTGGCTGCCAGCGATGCATTCCTGCTCGGACGCCTGACCTACCAGGCATTTGCCGCCGCCTGGCCGTCCAGGACGGGGGATTTCGCCGACCGGATGAACGGCACGCCCAAATATGTCGTCTCGACGACCCTGAAAAAGGCAGAGTGGAACAACTCGAAGCTGATCAAAAGAGACCTTGTCAAGGAAGTATCCAAACTGAAAGCGATGCCGGGGAAGGACATCCTGGTCGCCGGCAGTGGGCGGCTCGTGCGCACATTGATCGAGCACAACCTGGTGGACGAGCTCCGGCTGATGGTCTTCCCGGTCATCCTGGGCAAGGGGAAGCGCCTGTTCGAAGATGAGAACGGTCAGCGCTCCCTGAAGTTAATAGAAGCCCGGCCGGTCGGCACGGCAGGCGTCATCACGCTCGTCTATCATCCGGAGCGGAAGCCCTAGATGAGACGGGACCGCTCCGACGCCCTAATCGGTAGAAAGGGAATTTCACGCTTTAGAAATGAGGTAAATCATGAACAAGGTAACTTCGAAGGATGGCACGGAAATTGCGTATGAAAAGAGCGGCTCGGGACCTGCGCTAATCCTGGTGGACGGCGCGCTATGCTACCGCTCGTTCGGACCCATGGGCGAGCTGGCCAAGCTGCTCGCGCCGAGCTTCACAGTCTACATTTACGACCGGCGCGGGCGCGGCGAGAGCAGCAATTCCCGGCCTTTCACGGTCGAGCGCGAAGTGGAAGACATCGACGCCCTCATCGAGGCGGCCGGCGGGTCGGCCTTCGTCTTCGGGACGTCCTCGGGCGCCTGCCTGGCGCTCGAAGCGGCAATCCAGCTCGGCAAAAAAATCAGGAAGTTGGCGATGTATGAGCCGCCGTACAGTTCTGAGGACGGCGCCCAGGAACAATGGAAAGAATACCGGAAAAAGCTTGAGGGATTCCTGGCTTCAGGCCGCCGAGGGGATGCCGTGGTGTTGTTCATGCAGTTCGTTGGCACACCCGCCGAGCAGGTCGAAGGCATGCGCCAGTCTCCTGCCTGGCCGATGTTCGAAGCCGTGGCGCCGACCCTGGCCTACGACGCCGCTGAGATCGGCAACGACCGCTCGGCACCCGTCAAGCGGGCGGCCAAGGTCATTTCACCGGCGCTGGTCATGAACGGCACAGTCATCCCGTTCATGCTCCCTGCAGCGCAGGCCCTGGCAAAGGCCATCCCCCATGCGCAGCACAGAACCCTGGAGGGCCAGAGCCACGACGTCGACCTGAAAGTTTTAGCTCCAGAGCTGGTGAAGTTCTTTAACCAATAAACTTTATCGGTAACCCACTGGATTGTTCCGGAGGTAAAAGTGACACTGAAAGCCTATCTCGATAACATCAAAGCCCAGACGGGGAAGACCCCCGCGGACTTTAAAGTCCTGGCTGAAAAGAAAGGTCTGCTTGAGCCAGGCGTCAAGACCGGGCAGATCGTCGCTTGGTTGAAGCAGGATTTCGGCCTTGGGCACGGGCATGCCATGGCGATCGTGCTGACCCTGCAAAATGCCACTCAGCCCAAGAAAACCAAAGACGAAAGCATTGCAAAGCATTTCAGCGGGAGCAAGGCGCGCTGGCGCGGCCCTTACGACGAGCTGCTGGCCAGGGTCAGGGGATTGGGACCAGACGTTTCCGAAGCCCCCACTGACACTTATATCAGCCTGGTGCGTAAAGGCAAGAAGTTTGCGATCGTCCAGGTCACCGGTGAGCGCATGGACATCGGCATCAAGCTCAAAGGAGCCAAAACGACCGGCCGCTTCGAAGAAGCCGGCGCGTGGAACGCCATGGTCACTCACCGGGTGCGCATCACCGACCCGAAGCAGGTCGACGCCGAAGTGCTCGGCTGGCTGGAACAGGCTTACGATAACGTGCCACGGGTATAGCAAGCAGCCAATACGTCAAAAACGCTTACTTGTTGCATGAACAGCACGATGGCCGATTGCGGCGCTGTTGTTGAGGGTAAGCCTCGGCCGTATCGAAGTGTGGCGGGGTGCTAAGAAGCCTCTACTTTGGATTGCCAGCCTGAATTGGATCAGCATTGTCCTGTTGATGGCAACACTGGTTCTGATGACGGTTCAATTCCTGCATGTCAATGGCGGCCAGCTGCCTTCTCACCCACAGACAGCCTTACCACCCGGAGTTATTGGATTAGATGGCTGGGCGGACTGACTGTTTGTCCTCTCCAATTGCTTGTGGGCAGTGCTGGCTGCCTGGCAAGCGATCAAGTTGCGAACTCAAAAATCTTCGTAGGCAATAATCGATGATTACACTCAAAGGAGAACCATATGAGTACCAAACAAAATGTACCTAAAACCATCGATCAATATATCGCCGGCTTTCCACAGGATGTGCAACAGGTTCTGGAAAAGATCAGACGAACGATTAGGAAGGCGGCGCCAGACGCCACGGAAACCATCAAATATAAAATGCCGACCTTCACTCTGAATGGTAATCTGGTTTATTTTGGTGCGTTCAAAAAGCATATCGGCTTCTATCCTCCGATCTCGAGCGGAAGTGCGATATTCAGGAAGGAGCTGGCTGCTTATGAAGGACCAAAACGCTCACTCATATTTCCATTCGACAAACCGATTCCTTTCGACCTGATCCGCCAGATCGTGGAGTTGAGGGTAAAGGAAAATTTGGAAAGGACCAAGGCAGCTGGCAAGAAGAAATAGAGAACATCGGCGAACCAGCTCAACATTCTATCGTGGTTATGATAGACCTGGTGGGCTGACCGGCTGTGCAGGTAGTAACCTGATCTGCGGTGCCGGGGGACGATAATCGAGAGCACTGTGTGGTCCGATGTGATTGTCCATAAAAGACAGGAGTAATTATGAGCAAAGTCGTTGTCTTCATGAATCTGACCCTCGACGGGGTCATGCAGTCACCGGCGAAACCCGACGAGGACCGCCGTGCAGGCTTCAAGTACGGGGGCTGGGCTGCGCCCTACGACGGAATGACATCCGCGGGAGCGAGTACACCCAACTTCGGTGCCCTGCTGCTTGGGCGCTGGACCTACGAAGATCTCTTCGCGGCCTGGCACGGCAGAACCGACGACAACCCTTTCACCGCGCGGCTCGATAGCATGCAAAAGTATGTTGCCTCCACGACGCTCAAAGAACCGCTGGCGTGGATCAACTCGACCCTTCTCAAAGGTGACGTCGCGGAGGCGGTGGCCGGTCTCAAGGCGAAGCTGGGCAAAGACGTCGACATCGTGATCATGGGCAGCGGCGAGCTCATCCAGACACTTATGCAGCACAATCTCGTTGACCGGTACGTGCTTTTGATCCACCCAGTTGTTCTAGGATCGGGTCGCCGGCTGTTCACTGACGGCGGTGCATTTGCCAAGCTCCAGCTCATCAGCGTTAACCAGACGCCCAAAGGGGTGGTGGTCGCGAGCTACGAGCCGGCCGAGTCAATGAAGTAGAAGCTAAAAGCCTCTGATTAGAAAAGATTTGTCACAAGTTAGGTGACGAGAGAATCCCCGAGCGTATTCCCCGCCGGCATTGATATAGCCCTGATGGTTACAAGAGAAAGATAATAGGACAGTCTTTTGCAAAAAGCATCAATTTACAGGCTAGTCTTTCTGGATGGTTTTTTCCAACTTTCGACGTTCTTGATCTAACACCTTAGCCAATTTACTGATGAAGTCTGATAGAAATTCTAATTCTTTCTCTGTGTAACTTGAAAGAAGCTGATCTTGTGCTCTTCTTGCCGATGCAAATAGGGCAGCGAGATTGGCTGCTTTTTCCTTGTCAATAACGATCAATGTGCCGCGTCGATCCTCGGGATTGCGACGGCGCTCGATAATACCACTCCTTTCAAGTCGATCAAGCATCGCCGTTGTTGCTCCGGATGTAAGTCCGGTATGTTTAGAAAGCTCAGTAGGAGTCGATACTCCTTTCTGAAGGAGTAGCCCGAGACATTCCCAGTCAGTGATATTTACTCCCAGCTTTTCGACAACGGCGTTTCGAAACAATACGTTGCTAAAGTTGTATTCTCTGACTGATCCGATGGCTTGTCTTACTAGTTCTTTCTTACTAACTGTAGACATATTTTTTCCTCTTGACATTTTCGTCGTAGTAACTTAGAATTCAAGTATCTTGATTATAAAGTATTAATCAAGGTAATGCAAGGGTGAAGAAATGTTGCCCTTGACACCAATTTTAGAGGTGAGAAGATATGAGCCTAGAGAAGGACACACAAAAGTCCGCCAAGAGCACCACCGCGATCAAGGAGAAATCCAAGGGATTCACGGACGAGGAACGAGCCGCGATGAAGGCTCGCGCACAAGAGCTGAAGGCGGAAGCGCGCGCGAACAAGGAGAAGGTGGATGGGGAAAGCGCCGTGCTTGCGGCGATCGCCGCGATGAAAGAACCGGATCGCGCCATGGCCAAGCGGCTCCATGAGATCATCAAAGCCAGCGCGCCAGCCCTCTCGCCGAAAACCTGGTACGGGATGCCCGCGTACGCCAAGGACGGCAAGGTCGTCTGCTTCTTCCAAAGCGCGCAGAAGTTCAACACAAGGTATGCGACGCTCGGCTTCAGCGACGCGGCGAACCTCGACGAAGGCGACCTGTGGCCGGTCACCTTCGCGCTGAAGGAGTTAACTGTCACCGAAGAGGCAAGGATCAGCGCGCTCGTGAAGAAAGCGGTGAGCTGAAGACTGATTGCAAGTGTAAGGGACCCCAACGGTACCATCATCGGGCCTATTCAGTAGTCGTGAGCACGCCACCGACAAATCTACATTTCGCTCGTGCGCACTGTGCGGTCGCGCAAGTAATTTGCCAGAAACATTTACCCGCCCAACAAAGCGTACACCTGACGCTGGGATTCTGCGCCGTTTTCAGGCATTTTCCGCGCCCCAGCACTCATGGTGGCACGAAAGTTGGCACATTGCCCAAGCAGATCTCGCCAATGGCGCTCACATGGAGACCGCGTTAGGCGGCGTTTTCTCTACAATGCTGAGGGCACTCCATGACAAAGGTTTTGTAATCATCTCTGCTGACACGGTTTTCAGGAATGATCATTGAGGGGGCTGACTGGGTCGAAATGATAGCGTAGGTGGGTGCCTCAGTTATGCTGCTGATTACATCCCACTTGATCTTGGTTTCGCCGAGGCCGGAAATTTCCTGTAAGCCTCCATCTATAATACGAAGAGCCCTGGTGGATAGGGTTGCGCGTTTGTTCTCGTCCCGGTAAGCTGCAGATACTTTTCTACGGATCGACCAATCGAAAAAGACCGGATAAATCAGAAAGGCGAGAATGCCGACGACTAGGAAGATCAAAGGCGGTAGTCTTGGAAATGACCACCAATACATATCTGTTCTATGATACTCTGCTGCCGCATGTGCACTCGGTCATCGCTGTCCATCCCCGAACGTAGCGCTGGTAACGAATATGCGAATGCAGACCGATAAGAAGGCAGCCTTGGCATTAGCCCAGCTGCATGCGTCCGGGATGCTCACGGGAGTGTGGATTCCGCCGCATGAAGTGCGTGATCTGCGTGCCCTGATCACCCGGGTCGAGAAGGAGCTCAGGAACGGCCGGCCCGGGTGCACCCCCGTTTTCTACTTCGATGAAAATTCCCCTATAAATGTGCCGCGCCTGCCGAAAAGTTACCTTCGAGTCAATCCGTCACCAGTTCGTTCTCCGGAAACATTGAATCTTGGTAGAGTGTATTCACCGAACCCCCGGGTCACTCCGAGGTTCCTCCAGATGAAATTCTGATATACTATCTTTGATAGGTGTTGACAGGTCTCACCCAAACTGTTGACTCGACCCTGTTTAAGAATTCCAATGTACTTGTGTATATACTCGACCAATGGATTCGGCGAAAATGGCAGGACATTGGTTGGGAGAAGCAGTAACGCGGATTTGTTCTTTTAAGCCATTGGTTGAGAGTTCGAGCCTCTCCGCGCTCACAAAGTTGCAACCTGCCCCTTAATACAGAATTTTATCCCACCCAGACCTGCCAGAAGGCGGGTTTTTTGTTTAATGGCCCCATTCTGGCAGTTAATGAGTTTTGGTGAATATGAGTATTCCAATGGACTCGTTCGATTATTTTGTTGAGGCTGTCAACGCCAGTCAAAAATAGTCAACACGTTAGTCAACACGAGTCAACACCAGTCAACCAAAAAGGAATAGAGGAGGCGTAAGATGACTGTAAAAAGAAGTTCGGAGTTCATGAGGATGTCCCTGGAAAAAGCCATTGAAATATATCTGGCCACACTGGCAACCGAGGGAAAAGCCCGCGCAGTATTAGGCGGCTGAAAGACGGCTGCGTTATATCACGGTCTCTATTCAGAAGACCTGCTCCGAAAGTAACAACATTTGGCTTTGATGCATCACGTGCTAAGGATTAACATAAGAATTGATACTGATGGTTGGGCAGGGGTGTCACCCCACTTAACCGTGGTGGGGTAGAGGAAAAACTTGCAAAAAACAGGGTTCACTGGCAAACTCAAAGGACTTCGACATCCATGAGAGCCACCAATGAACCCACGAGAGATATTTTGCCCGAAT